>NZ_CP053096.1:0-600000 GCF_013008635.1 Mycoplasma miroungigenitalium | reverse complement strand
AAAGGAAGAAGACAAAATTACAATTGCTTATAAATTAAGTAATGGTAATGAAACCTCAGATGTCAAAACCGCAGAAGTTAAAGCAGATCAATTCAAAAAAGAATTAACTGATGAAGAAAAACAAGCAATCAAAAATGAAGATATTAAAAACGAATTAGCCAAAATAGAAGTTACTTTTGAATTGAATGATAAACTAAAAGCAAAAACTTTTGAAGCAGTTACTCAAGATGAATTAACTCAAACCAATATCACTAACTCTGTTTTACCTGAAGGAGTGAATATTGTTGACTTCAATGCAACAAAAGATGAAGATAAAGTTACAATTTCTTACAAATTATCAAAAGAAAGCGTTACTCAAGAACAAGCTAAAACTTTTGTAATCAATGCTAGTGAATTTCACCAATTAACTGATGAAGAAAAACAAGCAATCAAAAATGAAGATATTAAAAACGAATTAGCCAAAATAGAAGTTACTTTTGAATTGAATGCTAAACTAAAAGCAAAAACTTTTGAAGCAGTTACTCAAGATGAATTAACTCAAACCAATATCACTAACTCTGTTTTACCTGAAGGAGTGAATATTGTTGACTTCAATGCAACAAAAGATGAAGATAAAGTTACAATTTCTTACAAATTATCAAAAGAAAGCGTTACTCAAGAACAAGCTAAAACTTTTGTAATCAATGCTAGTGAATTTCACCAATTAACTGACTTTACAAACATCAATGCTGAAGTTAAACCAAATGAAGAATTTGCTAAAGAATCATTTGAAAAAATTACAGCTGAACAACTAAACAAAGCTGCTAACTATGTTTTAACAGTTAACGGTTACACCACAAAATTTATTAGTGCTGCAAAAGATAACCAAGGAATCACTGTTACCTATACAGTTTCTAAAGATACAGATGAATCTGAACGAAAAACAGCAAAAATTAGCAAAGATAGTTTTGATTCTATTTATTTTAGAGGCACCGAAATTAATGGCATAGAATTTAGTAATGGACAGTATTTTGATATAAAATATTCCAAAATTAATGAAGAAGAATTTAAAAAATATTCGCTGGATACAACTTATGTAGCAAAAGACAATTCCAGAGAAAAATTACTTTCAATTAAACTGGTAGATACAAAATCAGGAGAGACATACACTGTTCCATTAATGTTCAATTTTAATAACAATGCACTAGCATCAATATCGCCTCAAACCTTTAAAGGAAAAACATATAAGATCACAGAAATTAAATTAGTAAAAATAGACAAATTATTAAAATATAGTGATGATATCGCAAAACAAACATATACTTTTTAAGCTAAACGATTAAAAAAATAAAATAAACACCAGTAAATTAACACTTGGTGTTTATTTTCTTTTATGATGAATAAAATATTTGTATAACCCACCATTTTTATGTTTTGGTGCCACCTCGTCAGCCAATGCTTTGAGTTGACTAGTTGCGTTGCCCATGGCTACCAATTTTCCAACGTAACCCTTAAGACACGCATCTGACATTGAATCTCCAATATGCACAGCATCAGATAAATCAATTCCTTTTAACTTGCAGTACTCTACTGTGGCAATAGCTTTGTTGGTTGATATATCTGTTATTTCAACAATAAAGTTTCGGTTAGCGGCATAAGCATTCACTTGGTCTGGATAAAGTTCTTGAATTTCTTTTATGATACGTTTCGTTTTAAAAGAACTTTTTAATACGAACGCAATTTTAGTAATATTTCTATGTTTGTCAATGTCAAAATCTTTATTAATCGATATTGTATTCATTCATTTTTTAAAAAACAAATTACCTAAACGGAGTTGAATTTTGTTTTGCACATATAAGTGTTCTCCGTTTGAATCATAAACAACAAAAACCACTTTACGCTTAGTAGCATAATTGACAATATTATTAACGGCTTTATCTCTAATATTAATATAAGTAGCTAATTTACGATCAATATAAACTTCAGCGCCTGAAGAACAAATAATATCATCAATTGACAATTGTTTCATCGCTTGTTGAACTCGTATATCTGTATAAGAACGACCAGTTGAAAAAACAACATTAGCAAAATTCTGCATAATTAAAATAGCGCTTTGATTGCGATAAGAGATTCTCGTAATGCCATGCTGGTCAAATAATGTTCCGTCAAGGTCAATAAAGTATGTGGGTTTGCTTGTGTTTTTCATTCTATCTATTATAAATTATTATGAACAAATGCGAAATAATGGAGTAACTATTAATTTAGCTAAAAAAAGCATAAAAAAATAGCAGCTCCCTATTTTCCCATCTCTGGTATCGTCGGCACTACAAGGCTTAACTACTGAGTTCGGAATGGTATCAGGTGATCCCTTGCGCTATAACCACTGTTAATATATTACTATTTTTTTTAATATTTCAAAATATTTTTTCTGTTTTTCTAGATAATTTCATAAAAACAAAAAAATAAGCCGTTTTATATGCTTATTTCTTTCTTTTTGATTTTTTAACTATGAAAATAACTGAAATTATTAGTGCTCCCAATATTGGTAATAATAATAAATATAGATAATTTTTATTGAAATCATTTTTAGTTTTGACTTGTATTTCATCGCCAACTGTTATGTGTTGTATTGAAGCACCATCTTGTTTCTTAGAACTTTCAGCTTTACTTGTAGGTGTTTGTTCAGTTTTATTAAAATTATTTTTATCATTATTTTTTTCTAAATTATCAGCAGTGTTTTTATTTTTTATTATTTCTTCATTATTTGAAATATTTTCCGCATTTTCGGACTCTTTTTTAAATTTTTGAACGTTATATCCGTTTAGGATATTTTCGTAAGTGGCTTTGGTTTTGTTCAATGAATCAATATCAACATTTGGAATTTTAGTTTCTACACCGCGGATTAATTTATCTACGTCATTAATTCTATTTACAATATCTTGATAATCATTTTTGACTTTATCTACTGAATCAATGTCAATGTTTGGTAAATGAGTTTCAATGTTATTAATGAATTCTTCGCCCTCGGTAACTCTGGCTTGGATATCTTCGTAAGTGGCTTTGGTTTTGTTCAATGAATCAATATCAACATTTGGAATTTTAGTTTCTACACCGCGGATTAATTTATCTACGTCATTAATTCTATTTACAATATCTTGATAATCATTTTTGACTTTATCTACTGAATCAATGTCAATGTTTGGTAAATGAGTTTCAATGTTATTAATGAATTCTTCGGCCTCGGTAACTCTGGCTTGGATATCTTCGTAAGTGGCTTTGGTTTTGTTCAATGAATCAATATCAACACTTGGAATTTTAGTTTCTACACCGCGGATTAATTTATCTACGTCATTAATTCTATTTACAATATCTTGATAATCATTTTTGACTTTATCTACTGAATCAATGTCAATGTTTGGTAAATGAGTTTCAATGTTATTAATGAATTCTTCGGCCTCGGTAACTCTGGCTTGGATATCTTCGTAAGTGGCTTTGGTTTTGTTCAATGAATCAATATCAACACTTGGAATTTTAGTTTCTACACCGCGGATTAATTTATCTACGTCATTAATTCTATTTACAATATCTTGATAATCATTTTTGACTTTATCTACTGAATCAATGTCAATGTTTGGTAAATGAGTTTCAATGTTATTAATGAATTCTTCGGCAGGAGTGATTAGTCTTATATCAGTAATTAAATAATTTTTTTGTAATATTGAATATTTATACGAAGCGGCGAAGTTAATATTAAGACTTCTATCTTCATAATTTTTGTTAATTGACTGAATTGAAACATTTAATTCATCGGGGCTTGATATATTAATATCTTTATCTTTTATATCTTTTAGAGCTAAATCTTTAGAAACATCAAATTTCACTTTAGATAATAAATTGTTAAACTTAGTTGATATAAATTTTTCACCGGCTTGGGTTATGTTTTCGAAAGAACTTTGCGATTTTTTTTCTATCTCATTTATTGGTTTCGAATCAAGATTAATTTTACTTAAAATTGATTTGTACTCATTCATTTCTTTAACGAAAAAACTGACATTTGAGATAAATTCGTCAAAAGCATACCGATTAACAAAATTTAAATACCCATTTATTTTTTTAGTTAGTTGATTTGCATCGGCAATATTTTTATTGAGTACTTTTGTTTCAATATCAGTTTTATTTAACTCTGCCTGCTTAATTGCTTTTTTTGTTGCTGTAATAGCATCATCATATCATGATAAATTATCAGAATCCGCGTTACTATATTTAGTTTTTACCGAATTTAAATCGTTAATTATTCTTGAATAAATTGAATCATTCAACAAATCTATAAGGTTTTTAACTTTCTCAATTTCGTTAAATAATGATTGTTTTTTTAATGATAATTCTTTTAAATAATTAAACTGAGCAATATTCATAAAACCGTTTATAGTTTGCGATTTTATTGAGTTAAAATCATTATTTTCGATAGAGTAATTAATTAATAAAGTTCCATTTTCATCGTAAGGAGTAAGTATCAAGTTT
Source organism: Mycoplasma miroungigenitalium (assembly GCF_013008635.1). Classification (NCBI taxonomy): domain Bacteria; kingdom Bacillati; phylum Mycoplasmatota; class Mollicutes; order Mycoplasmatales; family Mycoplasmataceae; genus Mycoplasma; species Mycoplasma miroungigenitalium. The sequence continues at coordinate 595,500 of NZ_CP053096.1, read as the reverse complement.
GTAACCTTGAAACTATCATTATTATTTACTTCAATTAAATCGTCATTACTTATCGTACTTGGTAATTGTGTCTTTTTCTGTTCAGGAACACCAAAAGAGAATTCTTTAACATAGTTGTTAAACACTTTTTGTTTTTCATTGTAATTATTAACTAATTCATCAATAACTAATTCATATTTATTTATTAATTCTTTTATCTTTGAATCGGTTTGAATAATTACTTCTAAACTAGTATTCAAATCAATTTTATTATCGTTAAGTTGCTGAGTGATTTCATTAAATGTTTGACTCAAAATACTTCCAGGATTATTGCGGTTTATTAGACTTGATAATTTTTCAAAATCAAGTAAATAATTATTATATGCTGTTTCTTTTTGTTTTTCGGTTTCGCATTTTCTTGAGTTCTCAATTAAAGAACTAATTGAAGTTTTGAATTGTTGAATTTCTGTATCAAGAATATTAAAATCTGTGGTTTCTACTAGCGAACGATTTAAATTATCGAATTTCTCTTTAAATTCTCGTTTTGAGGCATCGTAATTATTTATATACTCGGTTTGAGTAAATCAATTTCTATTTTGATTAATAAGGTTTCTCCCTGTATTAATTGAATGTAACAAATTTAAATATTTATTTTTTATTTCATCATAAGTTTGTTTGGATCTGGTGCTTAAAAGATCATTAATTGCTTTGGCAAACTGACTCTTTGAAAAAGAAGTAAATGTTTGTTTGTCTTTTAAAGGCTCATTGGCAGTTTCTCTTGATTTGAAAGCTGTTTTTAATTCATTAAATTCATTAAAATTCTTTATTGAAGACAGCTTCTCCATAAAAATATTCTTTTCAAATTGATACAATTGCGATGAATCTGAAATTAAATTATTAAAGTCCGAAATCGTTTTATCAATATTGAATATTTTGTCGTATTTACTCAATTTAGCAATAAATTCGTCAATTTTGCCTGTGTCAATAAAATGGTTCATTTCTTCATTAATTGTTGAAAGTAATGCTTTAAGATCATTTTGTTCAGTGGGGTTTAAAAATTCGAAGCCTTTAATTGTGTTTAAATTATTAAATTTATTTTTTTCAATAATTAGCACATTCATTTTTTGATTTAGTATTTCATAAATTGTAAATGTATTATTAATCTCTTTTTCATTCAATGTAATTGAAATTTGTTTCAAAAATTCATCAGATTGAGGAGAATTTAGATTTTTAAATGCTTTTAACTTCACAACATAATTATCTGAAATTAATGAACTAATTTCATTTTTAATTTCGTTCGTGGTTGAATCGGTATAAATTTCTAATCTATCTAATTTTTCTTTTAAGATTTTTTTATGACCAGCAACAATTAATTGCGAATTATTAAATGAAGATAAAATTTGATTATAAACTTTTGTTGAGTCCGAAATAGATTGCATAACTAAATTTAATGCCGAAATTTTTTCCTCAATGAATTGTAAATTCAGTATATCCGGATTATTATCACTTAAAGCATTATTGGATTCCTCAATTAGCTTCAAATAAGAACTTTTATCAGAAGAATTTAACATAAAATTATTTCGTTCTTTAAAAGAATCGGTATCTTTCGTTAGTTTTTTTAATAAATTTAATTTCTTTTTAAAGGATTCTGCTTCACTAATAGTTAAATCAGGATTGTATCAATAATCAATGATTTTTTCTTTTATTTGGTCCACAAAATGAGGCAGCAAAATTTCATTTTCTTCTTTAAAATATTCTGAAAAAACAGATAAAATGGTGTTTACTTTCCTAATTTGTAATTTAAGTGAACTTAAATCTGTACTCATTTTGTCGCTTAAATTTCTTGCAAGATTCATAACTTCATCAGGATTCTCTTTGCTGATTAATTCTTCAAATATTTCGTTAGGTTTATTATTTGCCTCAGTTAATTTTTGAATTCAGTAAAATTTTGCAAAATCATATTCTGCAAAACTATTTTCAAAATCAGATTTTATTTTTGCTATATTTAAAATTTTAAAGTCATTTACAATTGTTGGTAAATACTTACTTATTCATCTGTACTTTTTTAATTTATTTGAAAAATTACTAATTTTAACAACTGTAATTACAGCAGATTCTTCAGGATTAAAAATACTATTCAATTCCGAGTTAATTTCTTTAGTAAAATTTGTTATATTGTTTGTGTTTTGCTTATTAAAAGTCGAAGTTAAATTAGTGTATTTAAGTTCATTTTGGCTATCAGAAAAATTAGCTAAATCATCAATAAGCGAATCCATTTGTTGAGAAATTAAGTCTCATTTTGAGTTTATATCGTTTAGATCTGCTCTTGAATTAGTTTGATTTCTGCTTAAACCTTGTATTCTTTTTATAAATTTTTCATCAATGTAATTGTAAATTTGAGGATATTCCTGTTCGTAGTATCTTTGAGTCGACTTAATTTTATCGATTAAGGATAGTTTATCATGAAGCAAATCATCTCTTAAAATTTCGATTGATAATTCTTTTTTATTATATTTTTTGGGTTCATATCAACCATAATTAGGTGTTAATTTATACGCTAAAACTTTTAACTTATTGCTTATATTGAAACTATAATCTGGACCTAACTCAATAATTAAGTTATTAGAATCAAATTCAGCGGAAACTACAATTTTTTTGATTGTTTTTTCATCGACCACTATTTCAAATGTTGCGTTTTTATAACTAGATGGATTATTAGAAGTGTTTATCGTGATTGTATTATCACCTTCATATACACTATCAGTTGAAATTTGATACATCAGAGGTCCTAAACCTCCATTATTTAAATAATCATCTTTGTAATTAAAATTAGTCCGGTAAACTGATTGTATCAAAGCAGGTCCTGGATAATCCATATATACAATTCCTAAGGTACCCAAATCATTATGTTCGTTCAATCACTTATTGACTGCTGGATTAACTTGCTGAGAAGATGAAAAAGGTCTTCAACCACTAGCCATAGACAAAAAATTTACATGCAAATCAGTTTCATGAATGTTACGATTATCTGCTTTTTCCATTGCTTGTGTAACATATTTAACTTTTTCATCAATAGAATTTATACTGTCATAATTATCTTGAACAGTTTGTGAAGATGTGACAAACTTATACATAAATCCACCTCTCGGACTTGTATTAACCTTATGGTGTCAATGGTTTAAAATAACAATTTTGCCTCTAAATTTTTCAACATTGAAACCTTCATCAGAAAGATCTCAAAATGATTTTCCACTCGGGTTGTATAGATATTTTTCAAATTCATTCAAAACATCGTTGTAAATTTTATTTGCTTGTTGTGCTTGCCAATCTTTATCAACATTAAAATATTCGTCTTTTACTCTAGCTACAATAAATTCAGTAGGATGCTTATCCAAAAAGGTGGCGAAATCGCGAATAGCGTCTCTAAATACTTGATTTGAATTAACTGGACCATGAACTAATTTTCCGTCGTTTTGCATTCTCAAGTCAAATGCACGTATTCCGAGTTTTAATTGGTCTTGGAAATTGTAGTATTGAGTCAAAGCGTATTGTCAACCAAAAGCATACGAAATTCCGTAACCATTGTACATCGTTGAGTCGTGTGTCCCTGGAATACTTAAAGAGAAAAAACTTTTATTATCTGGGATTTGTGACATTCAATCACTTGCTTGCACTTTGTTTATATCATTAACCACACCACTATCAGCAACATAGGTTAAGTCACCATTTTTATATAACTTTTTATCTATTGAGTCATTCATATTCATAGCAACATTCGCAATAGATGTAATTACTATTGGACTAACCAGTAATAGTCTTTTTTTCATAACACCTCCTATTTTAAAGTTAAATAACAAATATATTGTTTTTGAAAAGAGAAAAATAACAAGGAATATCCTTGAAACTAAAAAATTATACAACTACTGTCCAAAAATATACAATTTATTTTCCAAAATAAGTGGTAAATCAATTGTAATGGTCAATAAAAAACAAACACTTACTGAATGTTTGTTAAATAATTTTCAAGAGTGTTTTTTGGTCAGTATTTATTTCAATTAAAGACCCAGATTTTAGATTTTTTGACAGTTCCAAATCACCAAATTTAATTCTTTTCAAATAAACAACATTGAAACCGAAATAGTTCAACATTTGTTTTACTTGATGATATTTGCCTTCATAAATAGTTAGTTCGCATTGTTTGTTATTTAGGAATTTAAAATCATATTTAGTCACTTCATAACCATCAATTTTTATAGGACCAGAATGATTGAGTATGTTTTCATCAAATTCTTTATCAATTTCAAGGAAGTATGTTTTTGGAATATGATTTTGGGGCTTTAATACCCAATTCGCTCACTTACCATCATCAGTTAATATTAATAATCCCTCAGTGTCCTTGTCTAGTCTTCCAACACTAAAATATTGCGTGGGTTTTAAATCAATCAAATCAAAAATTGTTTTTGATCTAAAATCGCTGTTCGCACACAAATAACCCGAAGGTTTATTAAACATATAATAGTGGTGTTTTTCGTATTTAATTTTGCTATCACAAACCTTAACGTTATCCTTAAAAGGATCAATATTAACTATTTTATTTATAATTTGTCCGTTCACGCTTATCATCCCATTTTTTAATAATCTGACAATATCTTTGCGAGTATATCTAGTGGAATGACAAATAAATTTTTCTAACCTAATTTTTTTCATAGTTGCCTTTCATAGATTTTATTTTGAATTTTTTTCTATGGTACTTTTATTTATTAAATTCAAAACCCTGACATAGTCTTTACGATCAAACACTAAATATAATTCATCAATTGAATGATTTAAATAATTATCAAATTCATTAGGTAGTTTTATCTTCGGAAATTTTTCAATCAATGATAAATGTTCCCTATTGCTTCAAATTACTTCATTATTTTGGCTAATATCGAATGGTATTTGAGTTTTAGCAAGAATTCCACCATTATTTAAGGTAAAAAAATTCGTGTTTTTTCCGCCAACATATATAAGAAATTTTTTCTCGAAAAATTTTTTGTTAAAAATACTTGAAATTTTTAACACATTAATATTATCAGGTCAATCAGATTCAATAGATTCAGTTTGAATAAATTTATCATAAATAAAATAATTAGCAAAAGCTTCAGTAGCGCTTAAGTCATTTTCAATGATAATTAATTGGTTATTATTTGGCAATAATTTTAAAAAATCAATATAAGTATAGGCTTTTATCTCGCTGCGAATTGTTTCTGATTTTTGACATGAAACAGCAGACATAACTGACGGAACAACAATACTAGTAGCTAATAAAATTTTCTTCACATTACCTCCAAAACTACTATTTAATTATACATATCTCAAAAAAAGCATAAAAAAATAGCAGCTCCCTATTTTCCCATCTCTGGTATCGTCGGCACTACAAGACTTAACTACTGAGTTCGGAATGGTATCAGGTGATCCCTTGCGCTATAACCACTGATAATATTCTATAATAAAATTTTGAAATACCAAATAAATTTATTATTTTTTTCAATCGTTGATATGCATAAGTATTGGTCTTCTAAATTTCATTAGCAATTTAAAAAAATATTTTTTAGAGTCATCTCAGAAACTGAATTTCTTGATAAATTAGTTAAATCCAACTCGCAGAATCTTCCGTTATAAATGATATTTTTATTTCTGGCAAATATGCCGAAGGTAAAGTGACTTTACCTGATGAAATAAAACATTAACAGATTTAGCGTTTATCTTTAATGAAAGCATACACATATTGTTATGCAAAACGTGACCAAAATCGCTCGTATGCTTTTAGTAGTTGTTTTAATTTAACCAGTGTTATAGTACCAGAAGCAGCTATAATAGGTGACTGCTCATTTAAAAACTGCGTTTCCTTATAAATATTGAATTACAAAAAGAAACCAAATTAGACGAAAATGCTTTTTGCGATTAAAAACATTTTCATAATAAGTACTCAGTATAGTTTAGCGAATTAATTAATTTAATTAGTGACAAAAGATTAAATTTGAATAATTATGATTCGTTTTTTATTGGCAGAACAGTTTTGCACTATAAGCACTGATATTATTTTATAATAATAGATATAAATTGTATTAGTACTAATATCAAATATAATTAATCTATGATTATTAATCGTAATTTTTTGTGTCTCAAACAAAATTATCTAAAGATTAAATTTTAATAATTAAACAATGACTGGCTTCGGACTTATAAATGCTTTATAAAATCGATGTTAAATTATTTTTTAAAATAAACTTTTTAATACTCGGAATAAAACCTATCTCTAATTTCAATACTAGGCTATAATCTATATTATGGAAAAAGATATTTTTGATATTAAAAAAAATAAGGATTTGACTGTTTCGGTTCACTATACAATTAAATCATCAGTAATTGAAAAGGTTAAAAAAATAGCAAAAGAAAAATCTATGAGCGAAAGCAGGGTAGTTAACACAATATTGGAAAATTTTTTTAAATAATGTTCTTATTCTATAATATATAGCATAAAATTTATTAAACATATTGCTGTGATTAAAACAGAATGAATTTATTTGCCTAAAATCAAAAAAACCATAGTGGGATAGCAAAAAGGAGATTTTAAATAAATAAGAAAAACAATGATAATTTAATAATTGATATCCGGAATTGTGATTATAGGGATTTGTTAGCCTCTTTGTCAGATAAATCCATAGACCTAATTTGCATCGACCCGCCTTATGGAAAAATTAACGGAATGATACTTTCAGGACAAAAGAAGAAGGTTGATTGAGATGAAAATATTAATTGAAGCATAATGTTTCAGCAGTTCAATCGCGTAATCAAAGACGGAGGAACAATAGTTTGTTTTGGACAAAATCCAACATACGCACAAATGATACTTGCGAATCTAAAAGATTATAAATATGAACTTATTTGAGAGAAAAATAATGCAGCACAAGGTTTTCACGCCGATAAAATGCCGTTAAATTTTACCGAAAACATTGCAATTTTTATTCATAATGAAAACAAAAAACACAAAAGAACTTTTAATAATATTGCAACAAAAATTGCAGTGGATAAACAAGAGCATTTTTGTCGTTGATATGCTCAGCAAATGCAACAATGAATTGACTTGCCCAGACGTCAAATCCATCAAAAATTAGGACACCGTAAATTAGAATTTTGATTTTATTTCACGGGAGAGCACTTCGGTTTATTAAGTGAAACCCTTTATCAGCAATTAATAGAAAAATTTAACATAGACCAGTGAAAGGAATTTGTACCTTATAATCAGCTTAAAACCATCTGGAGTGACGAAAAAGAAAGAACCAAAGGTGTAAAGCTAAATTCTAGTTTATACAATAAGACTTTAAACAATATTTTAAAAATTTCTAAAGAAAATATCTATTTACATCCGACACAGAAACCACTTGAACTAATAGAAAAATTAATTTTAATGTATTCAAAAGAAGGCGACATAGTGTTAGATTGTTTTTTAGGTTCAGGTTCCACAGGTGTTGCTGCAATTAAAAATAATCGTAGCATTGTAGGTTGTGAGTTAAACAAAGAATATTTTGAAATTTCAGAAAAAAGAATAAAAATAAAGGCGGACAACAAAAATAACATCTACGTGGTGTTATTTTTTTGTGAGCATGTATCGGCATTGTTATTAAGTCAAAGAATTCCCAATAAAAAGGAAATGATTTCAAAATGTAAACACACTTAAATATTAAAGGGTTTGATTTAGCGTATGGAATTATAAACAAATTAAATTAAGGATATTTGTAAAAAAGAATTAAGACATTTTCCAACCAGAGTTTTTTAAGAAAAGACAACTTTCAAACAGATGAAAGAATAATTAAATATCATCAGTCAAAAACAAGTGTCGAAAACCGAAAAAAAATAACTTGAAAAAATCGAATTTTATTTTGGGCAATTCAATGAAATTAACTTGAAGGAATTACCAAAAAGATAATATTAAATAACTGGTGAAATACCAAAAAGGATGATGAAGCTGAAAATAAGTTCAAAGAAACCGATGATACGGGATGCAAAAATAATATTTTTAAAAGATGATGCCAAAAAAAGATAATACTTTGTAAAAGATGACCAACTTGTAATTTAAAAAACCGTAGCACTCACTATGGTGTTTACAAATTAAGAATTTATTGTTCTTTGTTTACGTCATATTTGTCGACAATTCCTTTTACATCGTCAACTTGTATTTTGAATGTTAATTGAGAATTATTATTTTTATTTTTTTTCGGGCAATAATTTTAAGCCGATCATTAAAGATTCAACACCATTATTGAGTTCTATTCTAAGTCGGAAAGGTGTTTTACTATTGTCGCTATTCAAAATTCTATAAGATTTTTTATTTGTTTCCGGACAATGATTTAGGTCAATATTTTTTATTTCTTGTACAATCCAATCTCTCTCCAAAAAATGCAAATTCTTAGTATTAATAGGTTCATCTATTCCTGTTTCATAATCTCTTATGACATCTATAATACCTTTTTCCGAATTCAAAATATTATTAAAAATCGCTACAATAATATTACCTGACATTGATTTAATCAATTTGTTAATTGATTTATTCACAGCAGTTCTAACATTTTCAACTTCTTTAATAAATTGCTTTTCTTCGAGCTCCTTCAACAGAAATTCATATTCATCAAGTGATGTTTTAAACAATTCATTTTGTTCATTTAAAAAATTCTTAATTCTCGATGTATTTAATAAATCAAAAGTTCCTTTGTATTTATCGTTTTTAATTTTTTTTGACTTAATAGATATTGAAATTTTATTATTAACATCAAAAATATCTTTTCTATTCTTTGTTCCGCCTTTTTTAATAAAACGGAAAGGCTTATCTATTTCAATATTTGGATTAATCTTCGATATAGTTTTTTTTTAATAATTAAAATGAGATGGATGATTAAAATAATTTAACAAGGAATCTTCACCGCTTATACCATTGTAATGTGAACTACCGTCTGTTTTATAAGCCATATATTTCTCCTTTACACTCCATTATAATATTAAGAGACAATTTAAACTTTATTTTTGCCTATTAAAGTTTATTAAAAAATATTAAATTAATTATATATGAATAAAAAATGATTTATTAAAAGAATATTTGTCTCGTCGCATTTATTAATTATTGTTATGATAATAAAATAAATATCTAGAAAAATATACAGATTAAAAAATCATAGAGATTCTTAATATGTAATTTTGTGTGCCAATCTCATGCATAATACTACCATTTATTAAAATATTAAATTTTCAAAAAAAGCATAAAAAAAATAGCAGCTCCCTATTTTCCCATCTCTGGTATCGTCGGCACTACAAGGCTTAACTACTGAGTTCGGAATGGTATCAGGTGATCCCTTGCGCTTTAACCACTGATAATATTCTATAATAAAATTTTTAAATACCAAACAAATTTATTATTTTTTTTACATATGAATCTATTAAAAAATAAAAAATAAGCCAACGGCTTATTAATGGTCAATTTCTTGACATGGTACGCCCTAGAGGATTCGAACCTCTGACCCAATGGTTAAAAGCCATTTGCTCTACCTGCTGAGCTAAGGGCGCATCTTCTTGTGGAGACCTTACGGTCATCTGGTACCCAGAACTGGACTTGAACCAGCACGGTGTTACCACCGAGGGATTTTAAGTCCCTTGCGTCTACCTATTCCGCCACCTGGGCAATTTCATTTGAAAATTGCTATTTAATTATAAGACATTTTATAAATGAACAAAATATTTTTTAATTTTTTTTATTTGTTAATAACAACAGAAATTAACGGAATTATTTTAACATATTTTATGATCAAAATAAAATAAATTAAGGTTTTATGGGCGATTATTTTATGATTAAAAAAATATTTATTTTCTTTGAATTATTTTTTTTCATGCTAGAATATATATCGTAACTTATGTTACAATAAAAGTGTTAAACCTTTTCATATCTTAATTTATTTTTTATACATCCTAACAACCGAAATCATATTATGGTTGTTTTTTTTATATTTTTTTGACGTATTTAGCTAACAATAACAGGTATATGGATTTTGAAATCATTCTGGATTTTGAATATTCCAGCGATATATATATGCAAAAATAACTAATAATATAAAAATAAGTCACCGGTTGACTTATTTTTACGATCAATTTCTTGATTTGGTACGCCCTAGAGGGTTCGAACCTCTGACCCAATGGTTAAGAGCCATTTGCTCTACCGGCTGAGCTAAGGGCGCATGTAATATTGCATATAAATTTTAGTACTTTTTTAGTAAGTTGTAAAACTTTTTTTAAAAATAATAAAAAATAAGGCCGCGCCTTATTTTTTAAATTAATCTTCGTCGTTGTTTTGAATATTACGTGTTTTAATAACTTGATCAGCAATATTTTTTGGACATTTTTCGTAGTGATCGAATTGCATTTGGTAGTTTCCACGACCAGCAGTCATACTACGCAAGTCAGTCGCATATCCAAACATTTCTTTTAAAGGAACGTGAGCACGGATAATGTGAGCACCGTCATTACGTGTTTCATTATCAACGATTTGTCCTCTACGACGTGTTAAGTCTCCCATAACATCACCGAAGTAATCTTCAGGAATAACAACAGCAACGTCCATAATCGGTTCCAATAATACTGTTCCTAATTGATCTTTAGCTTTAGTTAGAGCTTTAGAAGCAGCAATTTTGTAAGCCATTTCAGACGAGTCGACATCGTGGTATGAACCATCAAATAAAGTAGCTTTAATGTCGATCATTGGGTAACCAGCTAAAATACCGCTAGCCATTTTATCTTCAAGTCCTTTTTGAATTGACTTGATGTATTCTTTAGGGATTTTACCGCCAACAATTTTGTCAACAAATTCAAATCCTTGGTCTTTGTTAGGTTCGAATTTAATTCAAACGTGACCATATTGTCCTTTACCACCTGATTGTTTAATGTGTTTGCCTTCTACTTCTGCGTCTTTAGTAATTGTTTCACGGTATGAAACTTGTGGAGCACCAACTTTAGCTTTAACACCATGTTCACGTTTTAAACGGTCAACAATAATGTCAAGGTGCAATTCACCCATTCCGGCAATAATTGTTTGTCCTGTTTCTTCGTCAGTGTAAGTTCTAAATGTTGGGTCTTCAGCAGCTAATTTTTGAAGACCAAGCGCTAATTTTTCCATAGCATCTTTTGTTTCAGGTTCAAGTGCTTGAGAAATAACTGGTTCTGGGAAAATCATTCTTTCAAGAACAATTTTTGGTGATTTTTCAGCAACTAGTGTATCACCTGTTGTGGTTGCTTTAAGACCAACTAAAGCGTTGATATCTCCGGCATAACATTCGTCAATTTCTTCACGTGAGTTAGCGTGCATTTTAATAATACGTCCAATACGTTCTTTAACATCTTTAGTTGTGTTGTAAACATATGAACCTTTTTTCAATACACCAGCGTAAGTACGGAAGAAAGTTAACGATCCAACGAATGGGTCTGTCATAACTTTGAAAGCTAGTGCCACAAAATCGTGGTCATCAGTAGCAGGTACTGAGACTTCTTCCTCGCCTAAGTAACCTTTAATAGCAGGTACGTCTAATGGTGAAGGTAAGTAGTCCACTGCTGCTTGAATCATTAATTTAACACCTTTATTTTTAAAACTTGTTCCACAAATACATGGGAAGAATGTTGATGTTAATGTTGCTTTACGAATCATTGATTTAATTTCTTCAACTGTTGGTTCAACACCTTCTAAAAGTTTCATCATAAATTCGTCATCATAAGTTGAAAGAGCATCAATAAGCATTGCTCTTCTTTCTTTAGCAACGTCTAGTAAATCAGCTGGGATTTCAGTGATTTCTGGGTTTTCTTCTGGAGCACCATCATAGATGTATGCTTTCATTTCAACAAGATCGATAATACCTTTAAAGTTTGATTCAGCACCAATAGGTACTTGAATTGCAACTGCATTTCCGTTTAATCTTGTTTTAACTGAGTTAACTGACATGAAGAAGTCAGCACCCAATTTATCCATTTTGTTTACGTAAACAATTCTTGGAACTTTGTAGTTTGTAGCTTGTCTTCAAACTGTTTCTGTTTGAGGTTCAACACCACTTTGCGCATCAAGAACTGTAACGGCACCATCAAGTACACGTAATGAACGTTCAACTTCAACAGTAAAGTCAACGTGTCCTGGGGTGTCGATGATGTTAATTCTTGTGCCTTTTCAAAAGGCTGTAGTCGCAGCTGATGTAATTGTGATTCCACGTTCTTGTTCTTGAGCCATTCAGTCCATTTGTGAAGCACCGTCGTGGGTTTCACCTAATTTGTGAATTTTACCTGTGTGTAGCAAAATTCTTTCGGTTGTAGTAGTTTTCCCTGCATCAATGTGGGCCATAATACCGATATTACGGTAGTTTTCTAATTTATATTCTCTTGCCATAATATCTTATTATCATCTAAAGTGAGCAAAAGCACGGTTGGCTTCAGCCATCTTGTGTGTGTCTTCACGTTTTTTGATTGCTCCACCGGTTTTGTTTGATGCATCAATGATTTCGTTAGCTAAACGCAAATCCATTGTTTTTTCGTTTCTTAGACGTGAATATTGTACTAGTCATCTTAATGATAATGTTTGTTTTCTACGTGCAGAAACTTCGGTTGGAACTTGATAGTTTGTACCACCAATTCTTCTTGTTCTGATTTCTAGTTGAGGTGTAATGTTTTCAATTGCCAATTGGAATACTTCCATTGGTTCTTTGTTAGTTTTTTCTTTAATAATGTTAAAGGCTGAGTATAGAATATCTTGCGCTACGGATTTTTTACCATCTAGCATAATTGAGTTAATTAATTTAGTAACTAGAACTGAATTAAAAATTGGGTCAGCAAGTACTTCTCTAACTGGAGCTTTGTGTTTTCTTGACATAATTTTCTCTCTTTCTTTCTAAGTATTAGTTACTTGATTTTTCTCTCTTGGTTCCGTATAGACTTCTACCTTGTTTACGGTTGTTTACTCCCGCTAAGTCTTGTGTACCTCTAACGATGTGATATCTAACACCAGGTAAGTCTTTAACTCTACCACCTCTGATTAGAACAACTGAGTGTTCTTGTAGGTTATGTCCTTCACCGCCAATGTAGGCAGTAACTTCCATACCATTTGATAATTTAACACGAGCATATTTACGCATAGCTGAGTTAGGTTTTTTAGGAGTCATAGTTGCAACACGAGTACATACACCACGTTTAAAAGGTGCAGATTCTTTACGACTTGTTTTTGTAAGTGTATTGAAACTTAAGTTTAATGCTGGCGCATTTTGCTTACGTACTTTTTGCACTCTACCACTACTAACTAATTGATTTGTTGTAGGCATTTTATTTTTCCTTTCTTTATAATAAATATATTAATGTCCAATATTGCCATTTTATAATAGCGGACTTATTATACAACAACCCATCCGTGCGTATCAATAAAAATTATTTTTTTTTGTTTTTAACTGTAAAATAACGTTTTAATATAAAAAATATTGCCTATTTTTAGTTTAAAGGTGCAAAAAATTAATGAAATTACAGAAAAAATGACAATAAAATAAACAACCAGCTTAATTTATGAATTGTTATATATAATAGATATACAAAATCTTTTAAGGAGATAAAATGATTAAATACAACACAATTGAAAAGCAAGTAAACTTAAATAAAGAGAAATTTGCAAGTTTAAAACATAATCAACTTATGTTTGCCTTAGCTAATAAAATAAAATCAACGCCCGAAGTTTTAAAAGGTCGTGCAATAGACGAAATAATGAATAGAGAAGTAACAACTTTAATTGAAGAAGTCAACAAAGATAAAACAAATGTTTTGGTAGGGAGACCTTTCGTTAACATTTTGGAAGCTGAAGAAGAATTAAAAGCTGAAATAGTTTTAGTTTACTATTCAGGTCAAGAAATCAATAAAATTGACTTAAATAATATTAAATTTGATTATCAACCAACACGAATTGATCAATCAATGCTTGATACAATTTTTAATGAATTTAAGAAAAAATATCCAGTCTTAAAGGAAGTTGAAAATCGCCCAATTGAAGAGGGTGACATTTGTGACGTTAATCTAATTGCTAAATATGACGGTGAAGAAAAAGATAACCAAAAAAATATTAAATTACAAGCCCAAACAACAGAATCGTTTTCAATTAACCAGGAATTAATTGGTAAAAATATTGGTCAAACATTCACCTTTAATGATCCATCAAACTATAATTGAACAGTCACAATTAATAAAGCATTTCATGAAGAAATTATTAATGTTACAGAAGAAAACTTTGAACCAATGATTGAAGAAAACATTAACAGTTTAGAGGAATTAAAAACTGAGTTCGAAAAGAATATTAGAATAGAATATTATTCAAATGAACTATTTAAATATTTCAGTGTTTGTGCAACTGAATTAGCCAATTCTAATGATATTGAAATACATCAATTTTTGCTAAATGATTCATTGGATAGAGTCGCATCTCAAGAGGCTCGTCCAGGGGGTATTTTAGATGGTTTAAAATCAATATCTGAATTAGATAAAACAAATCCTGATCATTTAAAGTTAATGGATATTGCTTATAAATCAGTGTTAAGCCAAGTTTCTTCAATAATTTTAATGCAAAAAATGAGTAATCTTTATGACCTTGAACCAACACAAGAACAAATTCAAAATGAAATAACTTTCATTAATAAAATAGATAAAACATCTCGTGGCGCTAATATAAACCCAGACATGATTGCCAGCGGTTTAAAAAGACAGTTCGCTGCATTAAAATTAATTCAAATACTGCACCCTGATGTTGCTAAGTTATTTTTAGATAATATTAAATATAATTAAAATGAAGCTCGGTCTTCTTTTTTAATTATTTTACTAAACAAACAGAAAAATGAGTATATTCGTCGATTTATGAGTATTGTTATTGAAATAAATAGAATACAATATATAACGCTTTAACCTTTATATAAATTCTATCTTTGATATAATAATTAAATATTAGTTTAATGGGAGGAACTATGTTAGAAGTACAAAATTTAAGCAAAATCTTTAGTGATAAAAAACTATTTGAAAATGTTAATTTGAAATTTACTGAGGGTAATACATATGGAATTATTGGTGCTAATGGTGCTGGAAAATCTACATTCTTAAAAATTTTATCAGGCGAAATTGAAGCAACCAGTGGACAAATAATAATTGAAAAAAACCGTAGATTAAGTGTTTTAAGCCAAGATCACAATGCATATGATGATTTAATCGTCACAGAAGTAGTTGTAATGGGGAATACGGATTTGTATAAAATAAAAAATGAAAAAGACGCAATTTATGTTAATCCTGATGCAACCATGGATGATTATACAAGAGCTGGTGAATTAGAAGAAAAATTTGGAGAATTGGGCGGATGAACAGCAGAAAATGATGCTCAAGAATTATTATCTGGACTACAAATACCTAAAGATAAATGAGATGTACCAATGAACCAATTAACTGCTAATCAAAAAATAAAAGTTTTACTTGCAAAAGCTTTATTTGGAAATCCTGATATTTTAATCATGGATGAGCCAACTAACCACTTAGATTTACGTTCAATAAAATGACTAGAAAACTTTTTAGCAGATTACGAAAATGTTGTTATTGTTGTTAGTCATGATAGCGATTTCTTAGACAATATCTGTACACACATAGTGGACATTGATTTTAACGAAGCTCGCATTTACACTGGGAACTATACATTCTGAAAAGAAAGTAGCCAGCTTGCTTTAGAACTTATGAAACAACAAAACGCTAAAAAAGAAGTCCAAATTGAAAAACTTAAACAATTTATCGCTCGTTTTAGTGCTAATAAATCTAAGTCTCGTCAAGCTACATCGCGTAAAAAATCACTTGAAAAAATATCACTTGACGAAATCAAGCCATCAAATCGTAAATACCCATATATTAATTGAGAAATAAACCGCGAACCAGGCAAGGACATCTTAGAAGTTGAAGGACTTTGCTATGAGGAAAATGGCAAGAAAATGTTCCAAAATGTATCATTCACACTGTCTCGTGGAGAAAAAATGGTATTGATTGGCGATGATGATATCGCGAAAACAAGGTTCTTAGAATGCATTTTAGGCCTAAAAAAACCTACCAGTGGTAGTGTTAAATGAGGTCAAACTATTAAAACCACTTATTACCCAAATGATAATAAGAAATACTTCAATGAAGATATGTCAATTTTAGAATGAATATCTCAATGACCACTTGAAAACACCACTGAAGAAACACGTGACGTTTCCGATCAAAGAATGCGTGGTTTTTTAGGTAGAATGCTATTCTCAAACGACTCTGTATTTAAGAAAGTTTCAGTAACTTCAGGGGGCGAAAAAGCAAGACTAATGTTTTCTAGAATGATGCTTTTAGAAGCTAACTTTTTAATTTTAGACCAACCATTAGACCACTTAGATACCGAAAGTATTGACTCTTTAATTTCAGGTTTGAAAAATTATCGTGGGGGCGCAATATTTACCACATATAACAGAGCTTTAGTTAATCAAGTTGCAAATGTTATATTAGAGATTGCCCCAGATAAAAGTTTCATTTATCATGGAACCTTAGATGAATATGAAAAATTAATGAATTATTAAAAGCGTTATTACGCTTTTTTTCATATTTTTTTCATATTTATGATTGGTTTTCATTGGAACAATTGTTTTTTGAAATCAAATCACAATTAGTGAATTAACATTTTAAGGTATAAAATATAAACAAGGAGAGGTGGATATGAGTATGAAAAAACTAAGCAAAATAACATTAGGCGTTGCCGGTTTAGCAGCTTGTGCTTTACCGGTTATCTCGGCATCATGTAATAACACAACAACAAAGAAAAATAAATTAAAATCATTGTATAAAGAATTAGGAGAATTAACCGGTGTTGATTTAACTAATACCGAGTTTGCAAAATTCATTGATTCACTTTCGAAAAAAACAAATAAAGAAATTGATGAACTATTAGACATTCAGATTTCATTAATTCAAAACGCAATTAATAAAATTAAAGGTCTTAAACAATAAGAAAAAAAATTAACATTTTTAAGCAAATGTTAATTTTTTTATATTCACTTATAAAAGCGATTTTAAATATTATTTAATACCTTCTCATTTTCAGTTTTTAACTTCATCAATATCGGTACCGTGTTCTCTAATGTATTCGGTATGGTAAGCTAATGTATCGTCCATTTTCTTAATGAATGAACTTGCTTTGTCGCCATAAACTGCTTTAGCAGCAGAAATTGACATGTGGAATCTGTCCATTTGTGATAATTGACGAATATCAAACGAAGTTGTAATGTCACCGTGTTCACGGTAGCCGTGAGCTAATAGATTTCTGTTGTGACGTGTAAAGAAGATATCTCTTAATAAACTTTCGTAACCGTGGAAAGCAAATAAAACTGGTTTGTCTTTTGTAAATACTTTGTCAAACTCTTCATCTGTTAAACCACGAGAATCTACTGATGGATGTCTTAGTTTTAAGATTTCAACTACGTTAACAAATCTAATTTTTAATTCAGGGAATTGTTTATTTAAGATTGAAATTGCCGCTAATGCTTCAATTGTCGATTCAGTACCTGAAGCAGCAACAACTAAGTCAGGTGTTTGATCGGCTGATACATTTGATGCTCAATCAATAACTTTGTAACCTTTTTCAACTAATTCTTTAGCTTCAGCAACTGTAAAGAATTGTTCTCTAGGTTGTTTTGAAGCAACAATAACGTTAATAACATTTTTTTCTGCAAATGCTTTTTCAGACACTGCTAATAATGTGTTTGTGTCGGCTGGTAAGTATTCTCTAACAACATCAGCATTTTTGTCAGCTAAGTGTCCTAATAAACCTGGGTCTTGATGTGTGTAACCGTTGTGGTCTTGTTGAAAGGCGTTTGAAGTAGCAATAAGGTTTAATGATGGTAAATCATTTCTTCAATCTAGTGGTTTACACTTGTTAATTCATTTTAAGTGTTGTGTAATCATTGAGTCAACAACTCTTAAGAATGCTTCATAAGAAGCAAAGATTCCGTGACGTCCAGTTAAAACATATCCTTCTAGAAAACCTTCTGCTTGGTGTTCTGAAAGCTGTGAATCAATAATTCTACCAGCAGGACCTAAATTTTCATCCAATAATGGGTCGATACGATCTAATCATTGACGTTTTGAGTGTTTTAAACAATCAAATAAACGGTTAGATTTAGTTTCATCAGGTCCAAAAACTCTAAAACTTGTTGGGTTTAATTTCATTAATTGTGCGTAGTAACTACCAAGGTTAGCCATATCTTGAGAAATTACAGTACCTGGTTTGTCAAATTTAATTGCAAAATCTTCTCAGTTTCCTAAAACAAGATCTTTAGGATCGATTCCACCGTTTGTTGCGGGGTTCATCGCCATTCTTTTGTTGCTTTTAGGAGCGATGTAAAATTCTGGTTTAATTTTGCCATTTTCATCAAAGATTTCATGCGGTCTATATGATTCTAGTCAAGCTTTTAATTCAGGTAGGTGTGTTGGATCTTCAGCTTTGACAGGAATTGGAACTTGGTGAGCTCTAAAACTTCCTTCGATTTGGTTTCCACCAAATTGTTTTGGTCCTGTTCAACCTTTTGGTGATCTAAAAATAATCATAGGTCATTCAGGTCTTGTTTGTTCGTCAGCAGATTTTTTGTCAGCTTCTGCTTTAATAGCCATTATTTTTTCAATAGCGTAATCTAATTTGTTAGCCATTTCTTGATGATAGTCTTCAACTTTTTCAACTTCAACAAAGATCGGTTCTCAACCAAAACCTTTAAATAAGTTAGTTAGTTCTTCATTTGTTCTTCTTGAAAAAATAGTTGGGTTTGAAATTTTTCCACCGTTTAAGTGAACAATTGGCAATACAACACCATCATTTTTAGGGTTGATAAATGTGTTTGAGAATCATCCAGCCATTAATGGTCCAGTTTCGGCTTCACCATCACCAACAACTGTAGCAGCTATTAATGAAGGGTTATCTAGAATAGCTCCGGTAGCGTGCGATAATGAGTAACCTAATTCACCACCTTCATGTAATGATCCAGGTGTTTCAGGTGCTGCGTGAGAAGCTGTACCGCCAGGGAATGAGAATATTTTGAATAGTTGTTTCATTCCTGCTTCATCTTGTGTAATTTTAGGGAATAATTCAGTGTATGAACCATCCAAGTATGAGTTAGCAACCATAACTTGTCCACCGTGACCTGGGCCCTCAATATAGAACATATTTAAGTCATATTTATTAATAAGTCTATTTAGGTGAGCATAAATGAAGTTTTGTCCTGGAATTGTTCCTCAGTGTCCAATTGGATAAACTTTAACATCTTCAGCTTTTAATTCGGTTTTTAATAATGGGTTATTTTTTAAGTACATTTGACCAACAGAAATATAGTTAGCCGCTCTTCATCAAGCATCAACTTTTGCTAAATATTCTTTTGAATCAAAATCGATATTTTTATTTTTCATGTTTTTCCTCCTTGCTTATGCTTATACATTATAGTAAATAAAGTATTTATTCATAGTTTTAAATTTAAGTATTATATAGAGTTGTGGAATTGATAGCATATCCGTTCCATATTTTTTTATACTTAAAGAACTCAAAAACGTGTTAATCCGTTTAAATTTTTTTAAAAAAGGAAATAAAGAAATTTCATAAAAAAAACACCATCAATTTGGTGTTTTAATGAAATTATTTAAATTCGTGTGTTACGCCAACTTGGCTAAGTGTGTCATTATGAACCTTAGTGAAGTTTTTAGCTGCTGTGTTAAATCTATCTCATTCAGCTTCGGTTAGAGACATTTTTTCAGGTAAGTATTCGTAACCGTTTTCTCCAATAATAACTGGGATTGAGAAATAAATTCCTGGGTGTTTAAAGTCATTAGGCAATTTTACACCAACTGTCATAATTTTTCTTTTGTTATTTAAGATAGCTGCTGTGATTTCGTACATTGATGTACCAATACCGAATTGTGTGTTACCTTTACGTGAGAAGATTTCGAAAGCTTCTTTTTTAGAATCTTCGTATAATTTTTCTTTTACTTCTTCTGTAAATTGAGGTAAATCATTAATGAATGTTTCACCAATTTTAGCAGTTGATCACACTGGAACGGCAGATGCACCGTGTTCCGCAATAATTGAAACAGTTATAGAATCAGCCTCAACATTGTAACGGTGTGAAACAAGTTTTTTAAGTCTTGCTGAGTCTAAAATCGTACCTGCAGAAATACATTTTTCTGCTGGTAATCCTGAGGCATAGTGGAATACTGCTGCCATTACATCACATGGGTTAGCCGCAACAACAACCGAACCTTTGAAACCGGTTTTCTTTAATGTGTCCCCAAATGATTTCATTAGTTTTGCGTTTGCTCCAGCTAATGCTAGACGATCTGCAAATGATTTATCTGCTGGAATTGATGCACAAACTGCAACAATATCTGCATCAGCAGAATCTTTTTCTAATGAACCAACTCTAAATGTTGAACCGTTTCTTGGCATGATTGCAACCATGTCCGAAAAATCTTTTGCGTGTGCCAAAGCAATATCTTCGCTTTTATCAACAAAAACTCATTCAGCTTCTAGGCCTCTACATACAGAAATATTAACGTATGTAAAACCAACATTTCCAAGTCCTACGACGATAATTTTTTTCATTTTTTGCTCCTTTTTTTCATAAAAATATATTTGGATTTAATTAGCTTTTTTAGCTATATATATTATAAGTAAAAATAAATTAAAAAAACACTCGCAATTCATCATTTTTAATTTATTTTTATGTCTTATTATGTGTAGTTTTGGCAAATTATGAAAACAATCATAAATAAAATAATTTTCGTGTTTACTAAATAGGAATTATTTTCGTGTTTTTAGCTTTTTGTTTATTATTTACCGAAACAAACTGGAACGTTGTTTCCATTTTTAACTTTTATTTAAAAAAACGTAAAGAAAAAACACTCAAAACGAGTGTTTATAAGAATAATATTGGCTTATTTTCTGTAGTCAATAACTGCTCTACCAATGAATTCGCCTTTTTCAAGTTTTTCAAAGATATCAGCAACATCTTCTAGTTTAACAACTTTTGTAACTTCTGATTTAACAAGACCTCTTGCAGCATAGTCTAATGCTTCTTTTAGATCTTTACGTGTACCAACGATTGAACCCGCTAGTTCACGTTCACATAGAACTGTTCAGAATACTGAAACAGGGAATTCGTCTTTGCCTAATTTATCTTTAGCTGGTAATCCAACTAATACTTGACGACCTCCACGACGTAGCATTTCCATACCTTGAACTGCGGCAGGAGTAGCAACTGATGTGTTTACAACACCGTGAACTCCACCTTCCGTAACTTCGATAACTTTTGCAACTGCATCAACTTTTTTAGAGTTAAAAGCAAATTCGGCACCTGATTTTAATGCTAATTCGCATTTTTCATCAGTTAAGTCGATACCAATTGGACGGTAACCCATTGCTTTTGCATATTGAATAGCTAATTGTCCTAGCCCTCCAACACCAATCACAGCAACAAAGTCACCTGGGCGTAGTTTTGCTTGTTTAATAGCTTTATAAGTTGTAACACCAGCACATACAACTGGAGCACCAGTAATTAAATCTAAACCTTTAGGGACAATTCCCACAAAGTCTTCGTGTCCGATTGCATATTCGGCATATGAACCATCTTTGGTATATGCAGACATGTTTTGGTTTGGACATAATGTTTCTTTACCGTCTAGACAGAATTCACAGTGTCCACATGCGTCATGTAGTCAAGCTAAGCAAACTCTATCTCCAACCTTTAGGTGTGTACAACCAGGACCTAATTTTTCAACAATTCCAATTCCTTCATGTCCTGGAATTAATGGGTATTTAGGTTCAACTAATCAATCATAGTTTGCAGCGTGTAAGTCAGTATGACAAATACCGCTTGTTTCCATTTTGATTAGAACTTCTTTTTCTTTTGGTTCTGGAACATCTACTGTTTCAACGCTTCAATTACGTGGCGAGCGTACCACAAAAGCTTTCATTTTAGCCATAAGCTATATCCTCTTTTCTTATCTTTAATGTTTTTTATTTTTTATACGTTTTTTTGATAATCTAACTGCTTATCACTTTAATTCTATAACTTTTATTTGCGTTTTACACCACATAGTTCATAACAAACATTGAATTATCGTAAATAATTCCACATACTATAGCAAATAATTTAGAATCAATTAAATAAAAGATTGATATTTAAAAAAACTAATAAAATATAGTAATGAAGAAAAAACTAAACATACTAATTTACGTGGCAATTTTTTTGAATTTTTCACTCGCCTGAATATTGATTATTCCGTTCTTAATGCAGGGTGAAGATTTTTTAGATATATTATCAAATATTTTGTTGATTGCTTTCGTATGATCACCTCTGATAGCTTCTATTTGCGCTGTCAATATAATCTTATTTAGTGTTTGATTAGGCCTGTCCTCTAACTATAGAACAAAAGAAAATAAAAAATTAACTCTCTTGGTTGCTACTAGTTGTATAGGAATTATAGTGAATATACTTTTCCCAACTCTATTCCTTTTGTATATATTTTGACTAGCACAATATACGTTTGGACAAACATTACTTAATATATTATTTATTATTAAATTCATTGATTCAGCAACATTGATTCTATTAATAATTAGTTCACTATTTATCAAATATCCAAACCAAAACTAAAAAAAACACGCATTCGTGTTTTTTTATTTTTTGAATTTGTTTCTAATTTTTACTGATAATTTTTCAAATCTTTTTAGTCTTGCTGAGTCATAAAAATTTTTAATAATATCAATATAATTTTTCAATGATTTATCAATTATTTTAGACCAGTCATAAACCATTGTTTTAGAAGCTTCGCCGACAATTTTTAATTTCTCGGGTTCAGAAAAAATATGGATAATGTTTTCAACTAAGGAATCAATATTTTCCATACAAGTAAAGCCATTGAAACCATCTACGATGCTTTCAGCAGCAGCTGAGTTTTTTATCACCAAACTAGGTAACCCTTGGGAAGCGGCTTCGTGAATAACTAAGCCAAATGTATCAAAAACCGACGGAAATAATAGTAGATCATGACTAAGATATAGGCCTTTTAGTAAATCACAATCTCTGACTATGCCAGTAAAATTAATATGTTCATAAACGCCAATTGACTTTGCGTATTCAACTACCTCATCATATTTTCAATCACCACCAACCATAGTTAAATGGTATTTTGGATTAATTTGAATAAGTTTTTTGTATGAGTCTAACATTAGTTTAATATTTTTTTCTCAAACAAAACGAGAAACAAATAAGAGATTAAATTTATTTGAATCAATATTGTATTTTTCAATCGCTTGATGTTTTAAAAATTCATGGTTATATGGAAATTTAAATTTAGTTCCGTTTGGCACAATAAAATGCTTGTTTTGAGTTAAATCAAGACCGCTCTCAATCATAGAAGAACGAGAAACGTGAAAAATACCATCTGTATTTTTTATAAATTGTTGAACTACTAATCCACCAATTTGACCAATTATTGCACTGTTAGCAGATTTTGAAATTGCCATTTTAAAATTAGTGTGCATAGTGATTATTAAAGGTATGTTATAACGTTTTTTAAGTTGTAATCCGATATTTCCTGCGAAAAATGGTGAGTGCACATGAACAATATCCGGATTAAATTTGTCTATATCCAGTAGTTCCGATTTAACTAGAGGCGTACGAATAACTTGATAGCCCCCTCATTTTATAAGACTGCATTTAATTCGCATTGGTTTGTAGTCTAATTCTAAATCCTTTTTCAAATCATAGTCAGAATAAGCGGGTGCTAACACCAAAAATTCAATACCTTTATTTTGAAATTGTTCGATATAGTTTTCCATTACTCGAACTACTCCATCAACCATCGGAATGAAAGAATCCCCAATGATTACAACTCTTAAAGGTCTTGATTTAAGTTCAATTAATGGTGCTTTTTGTCTTCATAGTGATTTATTTTTCATGTTTTGTCGTTTCTTTCTTCTTTTTAGTGAATACATCCATGTCGTATAACCCTAAATGCTCCGACATAAAATATTTCTTAGGTATATTCCAATTAGGCCCGTATGTTGAGACAAAAAATTCCTCATAATTTTTAAATATATTAACTTGAACATCTTCAAATTTAACCGAAATTAGATTATTCCAATCAATTGCAACTTTAGAAGCTCGCTTAACTTCCTTATTGCTAGGTCAAGTTATAACAAAATCAATGTCTCCATAAGGAACATTTAGCATTTCATATGCTTGGTCGAAGGAAAATTTTGGCCATAATCAGGTTCAAAGTAACAAGAATTTAATAATTCGCATGCCTCATTGTCGTTTAAATAATTTTCTTTTAGTAAAGTTTTTTAAATATCTTATTTTTGTTGATAAGGAATTATATTTTTTTAGATTTTTCCGCGACGTTTTAACAGCAACAAAAATATCTAAAAATGTAGCATCTTCATCGGTTTCAGAATCATTTGTAAACTTGCCAAATAATAATGGATTATTACTGTTTTTAGAATGTTTGATAAGATTGGGATAAATTTTTATCAACAAATCTCACGATTCTTTTGGTACTAAAATATCAATATCATCATCCCAAGGAATAAATCCACCATGTCTTATTGCCCCAAGCATAGACCCATAAAAAATTGAATATTTCAATTTATGTTTATTTGCAATTTCGAGAAATTGTTTTAATAAATTAAATGTTTTAAGTTGCGTTAAATTCATAATTCTAATTATATATTAATTGAATTGCTAATACTCTTTTATTTGCACAAAAAACATCATTGCTGATGTTTTGAATTTTAAATTTCAAAAATTAAATGTTTAATTTGACTCCCAAATGTTTTAACTTCATCATTTATGTTTACGCCTTTATAACGTATATCAAGTTGAACATTATTATTATTTAATTTGGTAACAGAGTATAACAATTGTGAATTTACACGTTTTTGTGCACCATATGTATATTTAGATTCGTTCATTAATCTTCAGTTTTTGCCTGGATTATCATCTTGAGATTTCAAAACAACAAAACGATGTTTATCGTCGATGTTTTTTCAATCTAATGGAGTATTTTTAATCTTGTAAATAATTGCGCATTTTTCAAAATCATAATAAAGGTCTAAATTATTTGCTAATAATTCTTTTCTTAATTCGTCTTTATTTGAATTGTCATTAATCATAAATTTATCTGTCATTTTTTGCGCTCATTCATTTACTTTTTTAACATCATCTGATACTTCAATTGGAGTGTCATCTTTAAGGATTGCTTGAACTCCATTGATGATTATAGTAGTTGATGAAGAATTTTTTGATAATGGAATTTCACCAAAATCAACATACTTAGCAACTTTGTATTTTAGTAACAATTCGATATCATATAATTTTTTGTTATTTTCCTCGTATTTACTTAGGATTTTGACTTCGTAATCTAATTTTAAGTTTGTCTTTTTTACACCATCTTTATTCATTCAAAAAGGGTCAGAGGCACTAACGATTTGATATCCTTTCAATAAATCTGGGCTTTTCAATTTCAAAACTATATCTTTATTTTTATCATATTTTTTTCAATCTGGGTGATTTCCAGTTTTTGTTGAAATAACTACAAAATCAGTATAAGAACATCATAAATCGATATCTTTATTTAATAAAGTTGCCCCAAATTTAGATTTTTGCTCCTCATTCATTTCAAAAGCGTCTTTTAATGATTGTGTAACTAATTCAATTTTCTCAAGATTTTTATTATCTTCATTAAATGTTACCGTATATAAAAAATCATTTTCTGCGTCATTTATAGAATTATTTCCGCTTTTTAAATTATTATTACATGAAATAGAAAAAAACGGAATAGTTCCAACACTCAACGCTGCGCATGAATTTAAAAAATTTTTGAATTTTAATCTCATAATTTGGCTCCTAGTTGATATATTTGGATTTAACAAATTATATAGAATTTTCCACAAAAAATCTATTTTTTACTGGTTTTTACTATTAAATTGTGTTTTTTTATTCATTTAAAAATATAATGTTAAAAAATATGGAGATAAAAAAAATGAAAACAAAAAACAAAATTTTATTAAGCATGGGGATATCGTCAATGGCGCTATTACCCGTTGCAGCAATTAGTTGTCAAAACACAAAACAAAATATAGATAAGGATAATATTGACAAATATTTTGATTATGAACATAAGGATGGAATTTACTACATCAAAAATATAAAAAATGGAGTAAAACTAAAAAAACTAATTTGAAATTCACCAGAACAAATTTCATTCAAAAAATTTGAAAATATCGAAAAACTAAACACAATTACCGAAATAGAATTATTGAAATCAAATATTATTCCAGAATTTGCTTTCAAAAACTTTAATTCTTTAAAGACAGTCGTTGCAAATAAAGTTGGATTAATTGGAAAAAACGCATTTGAAAACACTGGCCAGTTAGTTAGCTTAAATGTGCCAAATTTAAAGGCGATTATGGAATATGCTTTTAAAAATTCAGCAATAAGAAAAATAGACTCACCTAATTTGTTAGAAATTAAGGATGGAGCTTTTATCAATTCAAAAATATCTGAAATTAACACAAACAAATTGCAAAAGGTTGGAATACAGAGTTTTAGTGGAGCAAAAGAATTGAAAGAAATTAATGCTCCAGAACTTAAAGAAATGGGAGCAAGCGCTTTTGAGAATGCTACATCTATGGTCAAAATTAGTATGCCACAGATTAACTCAATAGGATTTTATGCATTTAAAAATACGAAAATTTCCGAAATTAACACAGGATTAATTCAAGTAGTTAATAGTGAAATGTTTTCTGGGACAACTCTTTCAAAAATTGTAATGCCTAATGTTACTGAAATCAGAGATGGAGCTTTTAAAGAAAATGTTTCACTAAAAGATGTTGAAATGCCTAAAGTAAAATGAATTGGTATTGATTCATTTGCTAAAACGAAGTTTCTTAATTCAATTAGGAATAATGATGGTATTAGTATCTATAATAATATTGTGTTAGATGGAAAACAAGCTGTTGGTGAAATTACATTACCAAACGTTTTAACAATTGCACCGGAAGCATTTAAAAATGCTGATAAAATAACTAAAATATCATTGCCGAACGTTATAAACATCGGAGATCATTCATTTCAAAATGCAAATCATTTAACAGCAATTCTAATGCCTAAAATCACTGAACTAGGTAAATCAGTTTTTGAAAACACCTCAATAACCGATTTAAATACCGGATTAGTAGAAAGTATATCTACCGACAGTTTTAATGGTATGGACAAATTATTAAATCTTGTTGTGCCTAATGCTGTAAAAGTTGAAAACAGTGCTTTCGAAAAAATATTAAACCTTGAAACAATAGAACTAGATAACGTATTAATTGTAGAAGATCACGCATTCAATCGAGTTAAAAAACTAAAACGAGTTAAATTACCAAAAGTAAAGACAATCGGGAAATTTGCTTTTGCGGAAGCGATTAACTTAGAAATAATCGAAATGCCTAATGTTGAAGAAATTGGGGAAAAAGCTTTCTACAAAACTAATAAATTAACGGAAGCAAAATCAAATAAGTTAATTAATTTAGGTAGTTCTGCCTTCGAATTTAACACCAATCTAAAAGTTGTTGATTTTCCTAATTTGATAACTATAAATTCATCAACATTTAAAGATTGTTCTTCATTAACTGAAGCAAATATTCAAGCAGTAGTAACAGTCAAAAATCAAGGCTTTAAGAATTGTTCAGCATTAACTAAATTAATTCTCCCAAACCTAGTAACAGTAGGTGAAAGTGCATTCGAAAACACAGAAAAACTAAATACGTTTGAAGCACCAAAATTAAATTCAGTGGGAAATAATGCGTTTAAGAATTCAGGATTTATTCAATCATTAATTGATAAATCGTCTAATAAAATTGCGGTGGTTAATGGAATAATTTTAGATATTAGCCAAGCAACAGGTGAAATTACCTTATCCTCATTAACAACTGTCCCTGACAATTTATTTAAAGATAACACAAAAATTACATCAATAAAATTACCAAACGTTACAGAAATAGGTAATTCAGCGTTCAATGGTTGCACGGCTCTAGCTAAAATAAGTGCTCCTAAATTAATTAAAGTTGGGGACTTCTCTTTTGGAAAAACCAAGTCATTAAATACTTTCGAAGCGCCAAAATTAAATGAAATTGGTAAAAACTCTTTTGCAGGTAGTTTATTACAAGATAATGATGAAAATTATGCTGAAACTGGAATATTTTTAATAAATGGTATATTAATATCTTATGATGCATATGGCGAAATAAACAAAGTTAATGAGGCAAGGGTGATAGCAGATAGTTTATTTGAAGATGATAAAGATATAAGTGAATTTGTCTTTTCAAATGTTGAAATCATTGGTAAAAATGCTTTTGCTAACTCAACACTAACAAAAATTGAAATACCTAATGTTAAACATATTAAGGCAAATGCGTTTAAAAAAACAAATATCCAATTTAAGACTTCTGTATTCCCAGAAGGTTTCACAGAAACAGATTTTAACAATGTAAAAAAGGGAATTGAGTGAAATAAATCTTAATAAAAGATTCAATAAGAAATAAATTTTAGTGAACAAAAAAAATAAACACGGGGTAAAAACGTGTTTATTTTTATAGCCTATTTAATAACAAAATTGCCCGCAAAAATATCTAGGGTATATTCGCCATCAGCAATCATTTCGCCTTCAATTATTTTGTATGCAATTAGACCTTCGACTTTGTTTTGAATGTATCTTCTAATAGGACGAGCACCAAATTGATGATCATATGAAGCTTTGCCTATGAATTCAACTGCTTTTTCTGTAAATTTTAATGAAATAGACTTAGATTCTTTAATTCTTGCGGCTAATTTGTTCAATTCTAACTCAACAATAGCATTAACAGAATCTTGTTCTAGATGAGCAAACTTAATTACTTCATCAATTCTATTGACAAATTCTGGACTTAAGAATTTTAGTAATTCAGCCTTGACTGATGGCATTTGCTCTAATTGTTCCTTAACATCAGCAGCAATATTTGAAGTCATAATTATAATTAAATTTCTACAATTAATTACTCTACCTTTTGAATCAGTAATAGCTCCATTGTCTAAAATTTGCAACAAAATATTCAATACATCTCTGTGTGCTTTTTCTATCTCGTCAAATAATAATATTGTGTATGGGTTTTTTCTAATTCTTTCAGTAAGAGAAGTAGAAGAATCAAATCCAACATATCCAGGAGGCGCACCAATTATTTTAGAAACTGAGTGTTTTTCCATATATTCAGACATATCGACTCTGATCATCTGTTTTTCTGAATCAAATAATGAATAAGCTAATGCTCTAGCTAATTCAGTTTTACCAACACCGGTTGGACCAGAAAATAGAAAACTAGCTAATGGTCTGTCAGGATCATTTATATTAGCTTTTGCTCTTAATACTGCTTGGGCTACTAATGATACTGCGTGGTCTTGTCCTTTAATTCTTTGTTTTAATTCTTTTTCAAGATTTAATAGTTTATTTTTATCACTTTCAAGAAGTTTTGTTACAGGAATTTTTGTTCATTTTGAAACGATGGTGGCAATTTCTTCACTCGTAACTGTATCCTTAATTAAAGACGCGTTAGAGTTGTTAATTTCGTTTTCTAAATCTTTGATTTCGTTTTCTAGGTTTGGAATTTCGACATACAACACTCTTGATGCTTTTTCGTAGTCCGCATCTTTTTGATATATATTCAAGATATGTTTCAAGTTTTCCAGTTTCGACTTAGCGCTTGAAAGTTTTTCCAATCTAGCTTTTTCAAAATCCCATTTCTTTTGTAATGCGTCAATAACACTATTTTCACTATTAATCAATTCATCAAGTTCGCATAATCTTGTTTTATTTTTCTCTTTAGCATCTTTATTTGGACTTAATGCAATTTTTTCCATTTCTAAAATAGCTAATTTTTGTTGTGATTTTTCAAGTTCTTCTGGTTTAAAGTTAATTTCAGTTTTAATTGTTGAAGCAGCTTCATCAATTAAATCGATTGCCTTATCTGGTAAAAAACGATCCGAAATATATCTCGAAGATAGTCTAGCGGCGGCAACCAATGCATCATCCTGAATTTTCACATTATGAAAGTTCTCAAATCTTTCCTTAATACCCCTTAAAATAGCTACTGTATCTTCAACACTGGGTTCCAATACATCAATTTTTTGCATTCTTCTTTCCAAAGCGGCATCTTTTTCGATGTATTTACGATATTCATCAAATGTTGTAGCACCAATTAAATGCAATTTACCACGAGCCATTAACGGTTTAAAGATATTGGCTGCGTCCATGGCACTGTCCTGATTGCGACCTGTTCCGATCAACATATGAATTTCATCAATAAATAAAATAATATCTCCATTGCTTTCTTCAATACGTTTTAAAACTGCTTTCAATCTTTGTTCAAATTGACCTTGGTACGATGCGCCGGCTATTAATGCAGCTAAATCTAATTCAAAAATATCCTTACCTTTTAAGTTTTCTGGAACCTGTCCCTCAACAATTTTTCTAGCTAAACCTTCAACAATTGCCGTTTTACCAACTCCGGGTTCACCAACTAGGACTGGATTATTCTTTGTTTTACGACTCAAAATACGAATCATCCGACGAATTTCATCATCACGATTAATGATTGGTTCTAATTCGTTTCTGGTTGCTAAATCAGTTAAATTGCGACCATATTTTTTTAATGCATCTTCTTTTTCTCCATTATTTTTTTGATTTGGGTTTAAATTACCAAAGATATCATCAAAATTAAAATCCATAATACCTCCTTATTCAATACAATTATATTTTAGCACTCTAATTGCTTATCTGCTAATTTTTTTTATTTTATTTAAAATAAACTTTCTGGAATTTCATATTTTCTAAACTAATTATGAATTTTCCAATTATTTTAAACCCAAAACGTTTACACTATTATTTTGTGTTATTTTTTTTCATAATATTAATTTATAAATTAAAATAAATTTATGAGATTAAGATACGATAAAAATGCCGAACCTAAATTACAGGCTTCACCTTATATGATTAAAGAAAATCAATATCCTATTAAACTAGATGAAAATTGTATTATTGAAATTGGTATGGGTAAAGGTGAAATGATTGTGGAATTAGCGAGATTAAATCCGACTAAAACATTTTATGGATTAGAAAAATATCCAACAGTTGCCGCTAAGGCGCTAAAAAAAGCAGAAGAATATCAATTAAATAATTTTTATATAATTATTGCTGATGCAGTAAATATTCCAGATATTTTTGTAGGTAAGGCTAGCACTATTTGATTAACATTTAGTGATCCATGACCAAAAGCCCGTCATTTCCGCAGAAGGTTAACATATAAATCATTTTTAGATTTATATAAAATAATTATGGATGAAAATTCTATACTAAAATTTAAATCAGATAATGATAAACTATATGAATTTTCCTTAGAATCATTCAACGAAAATGATTGAAAAATAATTGATTTTGGTGAAGATTTACACCAATCATCATACGCAAGTAAAAACGTAATGACAGGCTATGAAAGAAAATGAAGTGAACAAGGAAAAAATATCAATTTCATTTTTGCAAAACCTTAGATACTCATTTGAAATGAGTATTTTTTATATAAAAAACATTGAGTCTACTCAATGTCTTCTTCATCATCATGAATGTCATCATCAATTTCTGATTTATCACCGAACATTTCAGATTTAACATCCTTCAACAATTTTCTAGTTTTAGTATCTGTTTCTTTGCCTTTTTTAGCAAAATTAATTGACGAATTTGCGAATGCTGGTTCATCACCATCATCAGTGAATAAAATTGTCGGAATTATTATTGGTTTACGACGTTTTTCCTTATAGAACAAGTTTTCTAATCTATCAACTATTAATTGTTTAAGTTCAACAACATTTCATGATTCATTGTTTTTGATGTAATACAGCGCAGCACCATGAGCTACACGTTTTGCCTCAGTAACCAAATCAAGGGAAGTTTTGACATAAAAAGCCCCTCTTGAAATTAGTGTTGGTCTCCCTAAAATAATATTTTTTTTGCGGTCAATCGTTAAACAAATATTAACGAAACCGCTTTCAGCAAGTTTTTGTCTTTCCTTGATAATATTAGCGTTTAAGTTAAGCGTATTATTGCCATCAATATAAACTGGGCCATATTCAATGCGTTCATCAGTTTCAAAAACTTCATGATTTATTATGTTATAAACTCTGCCTTTTTCAGGAATAAATATATTTTTGGGGTCTACACCATTACGCACAGCGCTTTGGCCATGAACAATACTCATTCTGTATTCACCATGGTAGGGAATAAAATATTTTGGTTTGGTCAATTGAAAAATTTTGTCGTGTTCATGTTTATATGCGTGTCCAGATGTATGCAAGTAACCATCTACACCATTTTCTTTGATATCGGCACCCAATTTAGCCAATCTATTAACTAAAAGTTCAATAACCATGTGATTTCCAGGAATTGGGCTTGATGAGAAAATAATTAAGTCGCCTTTTTCGATTTTTACGCTTTGATGTTTACCATGAGACATACGAGCTAAGGCGGCTAATTGTTCACCCTGACTACCAGTTGTTAAGATAACTAAATCTTTTTCAGGTACATTCGCAACTTGTTTTTTATCAACTAAAACCTTGTTATCAACTTTAATGTACCCTAATTTACGACCGATTTTTACACCATTCACCATTGAACGACCAAAGGTTGCAACTTTTTTGCCGAGTTTTGCAGCTAATTCAATAATAGCCTTAACACGAGTTAAGTTAGAAGCAAAAGCGGTAACAATAATTTTTCTAGTTGCTTGACGCATGTATTTTTCAATGTCTTTTAGAATATCATTTTCTGAAGGAGAATGATCGGGTCTCATTGCGTTAGTTGAATCAGATAATAACACAGTCAGTCCTTCTTTGCCAATTTGGTCCAATCTAGCGAAATCTGTGTAGCTTTCGCCAATTGGGTTGTAATCAAATCTAAAGTCGCCAGTACACATTACTGAACCATTTGGAGTGTTAACTCTAATACCAAAAGCATCAGGAATCGAGTGTTGAGCTGATCAGAAATCTACTGAACATTTTCCAAATTTATGAACTGCAGCTTTTTCAATTTCAACAAATTCAATACCTTTATTAATCTTGTGTTCATCGAATTTTAATTTTAAATATTGTATTGCAATTCTAGGCGCGAAAATTTTCTTTATCGGAACTTGTTTAACTAAATAAACTACCCCTCCAATATGGTCCTCGTGTCCGTGAGTTATAAATAAACCACGAATTTTTTCTTTGTTTTGCGCTAAATATGAATAATCAGGAATAATTCCCTTAATTCCTGTTTGAGCAGTATCAGCAAATTTAATACCTGCATCAATAATAAAAATATTGTTGTCATATTCAACAAATAAAGATGACTGTCCGATTTCTTGTACGCCACCAATGGCCACTAATCTTGTTGGTTTCATAATCCTCCTGTTAATTATTATTAAACTGAAAATAATGTATATATAATTTCCTAATTTATACCACAAATACCAATATTGTTGAAGAAAAGCAATAAAAAAATGGCCGGTAGTAAGGGATTTGAACCCTTGAGTGATTTCCATCACTATTTGTTTTCGAGACAAACCTCTTCAGCCACTCGAGCAACTACCGATTTTATTACTATCTAGAAGCAATTTTAACACATCAATAAAACATTTAAACGATATTTGTTTCCATAAATATCGCACAAAATATTCTTTTAACGTGAATAATAAAAATTATAGATTAAAAAATAAATATGAAATATAGTAAAATGTAAATCATTAAATTAATAAAGGAGGAGTTGTGAATCCAAACAATTACTATGACATTGTTGCCGGCGTCCCTGCGAACTCAGGTTCCACATTATTCCATATTGGGTCGTTTCCAATTAGAACATACTCAATTACACTGCTATTGGGTATTTTGGCTTCAATATTAACGATTACATTTTTCTGAAAACGTGAAAAATATAAATTCGAAATTTTATACACACTAATCGTCTTAACAATACCATCAGCAATAATTGGCGCTCGTCTATGGGATTTAGTCGAAGTGGCGCTATACGTTCCCGAATTTGACTGATCATCATGATATAAAGTATGAGAAGGTGGATTGAGTATCCAAGGTGGTGTTGTGCTTTGTCTAATTGTTGACAGTATCTATATGTATCACAAGCGTCATGAAGTAGATTTTAGAAAAGCATTAGATTTTATAATACCGGCGGTATTAATCGGTCAATTTATCGGTCGTTGAGGAAACTACGCAAACCATGAACTATACGGCAAGGTAGACTGAGATGGGTCTTCAGTGCTAATTTTTGGCAAAAACTTTGCTCAAAATATGTTTATTAGCGATGTTTATAGCCAAAGTTTAAATCAGCCAGGCTTATTTAGATATCCATTGTTCTTATACGAAGGATTAGCTAACTTATTTGGATATTTAATTTTGGTTTGAATTATAAATGGATTTGGTTTATTGAAACCTGGTTCATCGTCAGCTTTATATTTCATTTGATATGGTTTAGTCAGACTTGCGTTAGAACCGCTACGTCAAGACGCATACCAAATGTATACGATTGCATCTCTTGTCTTTATTGCAATTGGTTCACTATTCTTTATTTACTTTCAATTCTTTAATCATGTGCATTATCACAAAGAAAAACAAGGAATTAGATTTAAGTATGTTTATGCACACCCTCAAAAATATTTAGAACATATTAATAAAACTAGATTTTTTGATAGAAAAAAACCAGAATACTCAGAAGTTAGAGGTTAATATGAATTACGATATTATCATTATTGGTACAGGACCCGGAGGCGCTAACGCTGCGCTATACGCTGCTAGAGGCGGATTGAATGTGGTCATGATTGAAAAAGAAAATCCTGGCGGAAAAATTGTAACTAGCGCTACAGTTGAAAACTGACTAGGGACACCAACTATTTCAGGCTATGATTTAGGTATAAATATGCTTAATCATGCAAAAGAGTACGGCGCTAAAGTTATTATGGGGGAAGTGCTTAAAATTAATTCTCATGATTTATGAGACAAAGAAGTTTTACTTGCAAATGGGAAAAGTTTAAGAGCAAAATCAATAATAATTGCTACTGGTTTAAAACACAGAGAACCAACATTTATCAAAAATTATTATCAATATAAACATCTGGGTGTTCATTTCTGCGCAACCTGCGACGCACCGCTATATCGTGACGAAAATGTTGTTATGTTGGGTGGCGGTAATTCAGCAGTTGAAGAAGCAATATTTGCTTCAAGATTTGTCAGTCATGTTGATTTAATTGTATTAAACGAATTAACGGCTGACAAAATACTGATTGATGCTATTAAAGAAGTCAAAAACATCACGATTCATACACATAGTGAAATACTTGAATTGGTCGGAAACGACAAAGGTTTTACCAAAATAATAGTACGTAACAATATCGACAGCAGTGAAAAGGAAATTCAATCTAGAGCTTTATTTTCATTAATTGGATTCATCCCTGATAATTCAATATATGAACATTTAAATATTGTTGATAAACAAGGATTTATTCAAGTCAACGAAGAAATGGAAACTAAAGTTGAAAACATATTTGCTGTTGGGGACATTATTGTTAAAAAAGTTCGTCAACTTGTAACTGCGGCAGCCGATGGTTGCATCGCAGCAAAAACGCTAATCGATAAATTAAATCTTAATTAATTTTGCTAATAATTAGCTATCAAAAACAATAATATAATTGTGTTTTAAAAAAAATTATCAAAAAGTCTTTTTCTTTGTATAATAAGAATACTTTTTTACAATATATTAATAATCACTGAAAGGAGCAACTATGGCTAGAGTAGATCAATTAACAGGAAAACGTGCACAAACTGGTAACAAACGTTCACACGCTATGAACGCATCTAAAAGAAAATTTAACGTTAACCTACAAAAAATCAAAGTTTACGTTGATGGTAAAAAAGTTACTTTAAGAGTAAGTGCTAAAACTGCAAAAACACTTAAAAGAAACTCAACTACAGCTTAATTCTTTCATTATGCAATTACAAATCATAGAATTTGTTTCAGGACAAATTCTTTTTTTGTTTATTTAACAGCGTTGATACTAACAATAATAAAAAAACCATTTTTAAGGTAAAAAATATGCTTCAGAATTGAGTTTTTTCATTAAAAGACTGTCGAATTTATTTCAAAAAATGATAATTTCTACATAAGTACATGATGTACGGCTAAAAAAACCTTTGTTTAAATGTGTAAAAATATTTTTATATTTCCGAAATTATCTATAAATAAGTGTTATTAGTAAAGTAGCTAAATAATGAAAAAAAACAAAAAAGAAAAATTATATTAGTGAATATATGGTATTAATTATTATGACTAATGAAAGCGAGATAAATCATGAGTTTTTTTAAGAAGCGTAAAACGAAAATTATTTTATTAAGTTTATTAGGAAGTGTTGCAGTATCTGGTTCAATTGCAACTATAGTTTATTTTGCCTCAACCAATAATCAGTTGTCAAACGATTATACTTCTTCTAAGATTGCAAAACCAAATTTTATACCAAAAGATAATTTGGAATTAAATGATACAAACCCTTCTAACGCAGATATGAATTTGAAAGAAATCCCAAAGCCCGAACCTTTGCCTGAGCCAGAAAAACCAAAACCCGAGCCAAAAAAAGAAATAATTAAAGTTGAAGAAAAAAAACCAGAACCGGAAAAACCGAAGCCTAAGCCTGAACCAGAAAAACCAAAACCAGAACCGGAAAAACCCGAGCCAGAACCGGAAAAACCAAAACCAAAACCAATCCCTACTCCCCCAAAAAAACAGACAGAAACCAATTTTCACGATACAAAAACTAATACCATCATAATTGCGGGTGTCGAAGTAAAAGCTGACATTACTCCACATAAACCAAGAAAAATATTTAATTTTGATGTAGAAAATAAAATAGCAAATGTTAATCCTTACATTAATGATAGTACAGGAAAAATCAATAGTATTGAAGTTACAGACGAGTTAAGAGAAAAAGTTGTCGGTGATACTAAGGCTGGATTAGTGTCGCACGATGCTTCGATGATGTGAGGATTAGCCAGTCAAATTAAGGACCCTAGAGAAATATCAAAATTTTGAAAACAACAACCTTGGGTTTGAGAAGATTTGAGTTACAAATGAAGCCGGTTATTCGATTCACCAAATGTTGTAAATTTTTTGAAACCAGGTAAAGCCGAAATTTACAAAAAAATGCTTGCAAATAACGAATTTGAAAGCAAAGAACATCGCTACACATGATTATTCGAAAATTTTGATATCACTAAAGTTACAAAATTAACTTCTAATGCTGAAAATTATTTGGCAAAAGGATACACAACAGATCCTCATAATGTTTACATTAATGAAAACGGTGAAATTGATTCACATGCATACTCGCCACCTGAAGAATTCAATACAGTAACATCAAGACTAAAAAGAGATAACTATACCAGAAGAGTATTTAGCTATAACAGTGAATGGGGTCGTTCTCCGGATGACATTAGAAATGGAAATTATCCTGGCTGGTCAAAATCAAACATAAATAATGACCCAAGATTTGATGGTTTGATAACTAGCGGTGACGGAATTAATGCTATTTTAATGAAAAGGGATACACCTCTTAATAGTAAAAATCAAATAAATGAAGGTATCGTTATTGAAATAGATGCATCAAACAAATCTGGCTATGACAAAACAATCTCATTAATTAAAAAAATCAAAGAAAAAAATCTTCCAGTTGTTTCATATCGCATCAAAAATATGGGTGAAAAAGATTCTGCGCAAGCTTTCAAACCTATCCTACAAGAACTACCAGATGAAATCAAACAACTAGAACTATATTTCTCAGCTCAGGCCACAAACACTGGTTCATTAATTGCGTTGGAAAACAAACATATTAAGGAACTTTCACTCTATACATTAGGAAACTCATTGCAAAACGAATGAAATGTAAACCCGCTATCAGTTAGAAACACTGAGTGAATTAATACTAATGATTACAATGTCAGCTCAGAATACGGCGCAAATTCAAAAATTGCTACAAGAATAACCTTCGATACACTTGCATTTGATGAAGAAGACTACAATGAAAACGCAACAGACCCTTATGAAAGAATTAATTTAGGATTAAGAATGGCATATTATGCCAGAAATAACGAACCTTTCTTCCAAGGCGGTTTAGGTCCTGGCTTGAATCCAGATGACAATGAAAAAGGAAACAGTTACCCAATGGGATTAGATTTTAGTAGAGTTCCTAATATAAAAACATTGCATGGCTTAATCTTTAAAGATACATTGAAACCTTCTAACGGAGTGCGGAAAATAGAACGTGTAACTTTTTATAATAATCAAAGTTATTACGAAGTTGGATTGAAAGATTTAAATGAAGCCGGACTCGAAAACTTTGCGACTGGTCCTTATCAAACACCAAAAATTTTCTTCTCAAACAAAAGAGATACAACTAAATTTAAATACACAGATAAATCAATTACACCAAGTGCAATTGCAAACTTGCTTAAATTCACACAATATGCTAAAAACGGTGATGATTCATTCACTGGCATTGTTGTCCTAGATAAAGGAAACGACTCAGTTAAAGCTACATTAGAATCAGCAGGAATTAAAGTAGAAATCGATGATGGTTACGATTTCTTATAAGGAGATACAATATGACAAAAAATAAACTAATTCTACTCACAGCAAATGGGTTGTTATTGCCGATTATTGCATCATCATCTGCTTGCAAAACTAATAGTTCAAAATCGAAGGATACAGAAATAAAGAATGATAAGGAAAATAACGCTCCTGTTGATAATTCAATATCTACAGGTTCAAATAACAACAATACCAATACCAATGACACAAGCACTGGCACAAGCACAATGCTAGGTTCTGATAGCATAAATTCAATACGTAAATTAGGATTTGATGAACTATTTGATCTAAAATTAATTCATTTTGGCGTTGAAAAAAATAAAAAAGATTTCACGCCTCAAACTATAGAAAAAAATTATGAGGAAATTGTACAGTTAGAATTAAAAAACAAATTTAGAAATAATATCACTGCTCAATTAACGGCTGTCACTACTGAGTGAAATGCAAATTTAACTGGAAAATTGAAAATTACAGTTTTATTTGCTGACAAAAATGACACTAGCTTTACATTTATTAATTCTTTTGAATTAAGCGGCTTTAAAACTACTGATGGTGGCGTAAATGATGATGGTACTTTCCCAGAAAATCCTAACTTAAATACAATTTCTAATTTTGATAAATACGCTCAAGCAAATCAATTGGAGAGATTCCAAATTGATAATACGGAATATATGAAGGGTCTTAAAAATCAATACCAAGGTCAATCTATTGAACAATTAAGACCGGAGCTAAATTACACTGCAATAGCCGCTCAAAAGTTTAATGAAAAAGCAAAATTGGCAAACATTAATTCTTATGAGGATTCAGTTTATAAAGGATATACCTTACCAAAATTAAATAATGATGGTAGTTTTAATGGTTTATCAATTTTTTCTGGTAGTGTACCAGCTAAACATTCAACAATAGATTTTTTAGGCGATCGAAATGTTTATCAATCAATTGGGTTAGCACGTCTTTTACCTAATGAATTTTATAAGCAAATTGGTCTAGAAACACTTGCGGTCGGTTTTAACTATACTGACACATTTATTGATGAAATTTCAAAAGCTCAACACAGTATTGATTTATTAACAAAGTGAAAAAGCGAAAATGAATTAGAAAGACTGAAAGAATATAAAGATGCTGCCATTGACCAGAAAAAAACTGAATTAACCTTATTAAATTATGACGAAGAAAGGGAATTAAATATTGCTTACGAAGCAGATAAAGCCGCTATTAGAAAAAACTTTCAAGAAGCCCGTGCGAAAATAAATCAAGAAATAAATAAAATTCAAAATTATACATTTGATGATGTTATTGCAATTTTTAATAAAGAAATTAAAGAATACCAAATTGAATTAAAATTGAATAGAAAATTCCGTGGTGCTAATGGTACTATGTGAATAATGGATTATGAAATACCAACAGGAGCTAAAAAATATCCAACTAAATGATATTTTGGTACAAACTCCCACGTTGCAAAATTAATGTCATCAAGCACATTTAATGGTTTTGATGTAACAGTATTAAGCCCAGAAACCGGAATCAAATCAGTCTTAAAACTAACTGGTTTGGATGAAAGATTCACTAATTACAGTTTCAGTGGTAGTGATGTACAAAAAGGTGTTACAAAAATCTATGACGCCGTTGATTATTTAACTACGTCACCAAGTAAATACTTATCAGATACAGACAAAGCAAAATATAAAGATGTTGAAGAAATGATTGATTTCGCGATAATTGAAATCGACTTTGAAAAAATCACTTCAAATAACCAAAATATTCAATCTAGCGTCACAAGTAATAATGTGATGTTGAACTCTAATATTTTAGCCAATGCTGAAGACCTAGCAAAAGCTATAACTAACAATTATTACGCAAGAGAAGATAAAAATAAAACTAAGTTTCTTCCGAAATCATACCTTCATAATTATGAACAAATAGACTATCCTTTCAGAAAAAAGGGCAGCAAAGACAAAAATACAGATGAATTATTTGCTTTAGGATATCCCATGGCTAGGGAAGATTTCTTTTTGAGAAGATATTATGATGATGATCAAATAAAATGAAAAGAAACATATCAAAGTTTATGAACTAATTCTGATTATAGATTTTATAACGCATCAAATGTTAGTGAAGGCGGTAAAGCAAACATCAGTGAAGAACGTTACAAAAGAGGAAACTTCCTTTCATATCAAATTGGGTACCGTTCATTCATTGATAAACCTGGAATTAATGATGGTTTTATAGTTTCACCAATTAGAGGTAAAGAAATATATAAAACATATGACGAAACTAAAACTAAACTAAAAAGTTATTTTAACTCAGGGTTGCAATATATGCTTAGACATTTTGTGCCAGTCGGCGGTTCATCAGGTTCAAGTGTTAGAAACCAAAATAACGAATTAGTTGGTGTTCACAGCACAATAATACAATCGGCAAAAACTGATTTCGTTGCAGCCTTTAGATCAGAGGGTTACGACTATAAGGGCGCCTATGGAGAATATAATCTTCCACAATATGACTTAATTTATGGTGGCGGAAAAGAACAAAAAACATCATATCTAGATTCGCTAATTAATAAATATGGAGAAAACGGAATCCATACTTGATTATTTAAAAACGGTGCATCAAAAAGCAATATACCATCACAATTTTTGTTCAATAATACTGAAAATGAATTGAATAAGTAAAACAAAATCTGTTGAAGGAGCAAAAATATATGAGTAATTTGATTTTAAATGATAAAAAAATATATGATGATTTTGAATCAATAAATAACAAGCAAAAACGAAATATTTCAGCCAAAATATATTTATCGATTATAGGCATTTGATTATTCTTGTCATTAATATTTATTTTTATGTTTGCTAATAAAACGTTATTTTATGTTAGTCCCGCTATTTCAGAAAAACAATCAGTAAATTTATTCTTCAACTTCGCAAATGTTGAATTAAGAGAACTTAATTTCAGTATTCTATTTAGGATTTCAATACTGTTATTTCTATTGTTATATCCAATAATCAAATCTTTTGGCGACATTTATTTAAATAAGGAAAAAATTAATAATTACTGGCCTTGATATTGTTTATATTTAATTCTTTCAGTATCATCATTTATATTGTTTTTTACCTTTCATAATAAAGAAGCAATAAAAATTTCAAAAGTTTTATGAGTTTTAATACCCCTTTATTTTATTGATTTAAGTTTTGCGTTGTATTCATACAATGTTAAAAGAAAGTCTGACCCGTTAACCTTTGGAAATTCATCAATTTTAATTGTTTCGCAGATTTCTAAAGCAATAATTGTGGCATTAGTTTTAACTGTATTTTTCATTTGAACAAATAAATCTGTTGATCCTAACTATCCAAATAGTTATAAATTTATGCTACTAGGAAACGAATTTGCTGATTGATTCACGAATTTAATTAACACTAAAAAAACAAGTAATTTATTTATCACAATTGGTTTGTTTGTCGGTTTTACATTGATTTTATTCTTTTCTGCGTGAGATAAAATTCATTTGTTGATAAACAGACAATATAGTAGAGAATATTTCAGAAGCAGAATTTACTTTTTATTAATTTCTTTATTAGCTATATCAATATGAACAATTCGAGTTTTTTTCGTAATTAGTACTAAAAAAAGCTTTATAGATTCAAGCAAAACAATTCAATCAGATTGAAGATACCTATGTTTCATATCAGGAACGATAATAGTTTTGGGATTGTATTTAATATTTACATTTATCAAACCTTTTAAAACTAAAAGCCTTATAAAAAACACATTATTAACTTCAGGATTTCTAACACTAAATTGAACAAACTTTTTGCTACTAGTTATTTTTAATACCGATAATAAAATAAACCTTATCACATTGTTTATAACAGTGCTGACTTCGTTGACTATGTTATTAATATTTTTAAAACGTAATAATTCAGTCAATAAAGTATCGTTGATATTAATATACTTGCAATTCGCATTTATGACCACGCTACTTGTAATTTTCAGTTTAAATCAAATTATGATTTCTGTCGATAACCAAGGATTTAACTACATTAATTCGAATCTTTCGCTTACACAAATTATGTCCGTCGTACAATTTGTAATTACAATATTATTTGTTATTTGCACATTTGTTGACTTATGGTTCGTTGTCTTTAAACTAGCAAATTACAAAAAACAGTTCGCAAAAGGAGAAAATAATGGAAAACAAACCAATCAATAAAAAACAAGTAAAAAACTTGTCTTTAGAAAATGAATTAAAACTTATTAATCTATATGAAACATATTCATCAATATTGAAAAATAATGATTTTATAACGTTCGAACAATTAAATGCTTCTGTGTTGTTGTCGTTAGGTTTAGGTTTTGAATCACCTGTTTTTATTGAATTTATGAATAAAATCAATACTGCACTGGATAATAAACAAGACATTATTTTCAATAATTTTGTTATTAATTTCAATATAGAACAAAAATTTAGTCCGAATATTTTAGTGCCAATCATAAAGGAAAATACTTCTTCCACAAATCTTTGCGTGAATTTATCAACAGCTAATGAACCAAATTTAGATAAATTTTTAAATGTTTTAAATTCCAAAATTAATGAATTACTTTTATCAAAATGCTATATTGAAATAATCCCAAATACAGCGTTATTTATATGTAATGAATCTAACTCATTAAAATTGCTATTCAGTCCTAAAATACTGGCCAAGATTGAGGTCTAAATGCATTTTAAGAAAATAGAACAAAAGAAAAGTAGTTTAGAAAACATTTACCTACGTGTTAATAACGAAAAAAATATTTTGCTGATCAACATAATGAAATTGAATAAAAAATTACAATTTTATGTTGAAAATGCTTTAACTAATAAAGTTTTAATTAATGAATTACAAAAACAATACATTGTTAAAAGCAATTTTATCAATAAAAATCAGTTTAAAAGTTCAAAATTTACCTCATTGATTTCAAAATTGTTCAAAAAACCCAAGCAGCTTTGGATTTATCTGACCGAAGAGCAAAAACACTCAACAGACTCATATACTCGTTATGAAAAAATGATTTTAACCAAAATAAAAAAAGTCAACGCTGATTTCATTACAATAGGTCAAAGAGCTTATGAATTTTGTAATCAAAATAAATTAAATTTATTAAAGAATTATGATAATTCAGTTATTGAAAAAGAATTGGCTAATGAATTAACTTATCTAGTTAAATATCTCTACGCAGACGAAATGTATGACAGCGTTCATTTCGTAATCAATACAAATAAAGCCTTCAAAGAAGATTTCACAATATTACCAATTGATAATTTTGATGTTAATAAATTAACTGATTCTAAAAGTCAAATAAGTAATTTAAATATTAAGAATTATGAAATTTATCCAAATATTGAAAAATTTATTGATAGTCAGATAGATATATTTTTATCAAATGCAATT
This sequence comes from Mycoplasma miroungigenitalium, assembly GCF_013008635.1. NCBI lineage: Bacteria > Bacillati > Mycoplasmatota > Mollicutes > Mycoplasmatales > Mycoplasmataceae > Mycoplasma > Mycoplasma miroungigenitalium. The sequence continues at coordinate 551,227 of NZ_CP053096.1, read as the reverse complement.
CATTCATTAATAATAGAATCATATTTTTATAATGCAAAAAACAATCTAATATCAACAAATCAAATAATTAAGCAATTAGATGAGGAAATATTGAAATTAAATAAACAGATTATCAAACACAAACGTGAAAAAGAAATCGAAGAAATAGTGATGTTTTTTAGAAAAAACAAAGACTACGGAGACGAACCAAATGGAAAATAAAGAAAACAATATTTCACTGGAAATAAATACACTATCAAATGTTAACATTTCGTTCAAAAATTGCTTACTATACTTCAATGTTGATGATGAATATAGTTGAAAATTGATTAATAAAAATTCACTTGCAAGCTTTAACACCACAATTATTAAAATATATGACTTATTTAAAAAACGCACCTTTTTTTGTTTCTTGAACAATGCGAGCGTTGTTATAAACAATAATAAAGCAACAATAAATACTTTTTCACACGTTAATGTCTATAAAGAAGTCGAAAATAATCAATACATTAATGAATATAAAAATATATATAAAGACGTTTCTGCAAAAATAAATTATTTAAATTCTGCTAAGAATATTGGATTAAAACTTGATGAATCAGTAAAATTGAATAAATTGAAATCAATACAATATGAGTATAAAATGAAAATTTTGTTTTCATTAGTAGAGTGTGAAAGGGATGAATATGAATAAAAAAAGAAGACTGTTGTTTTCATTAGGTTCCATTACATCATTGACCATTCCTTTAACTGTAATTAGCGCAAACACAAAGGAAAAAAATCAAACTCACGATGCTCCTGATGCACCAGAAATTCCAAAAACTCCCGACCCAGATTTTTTTACATTTAAGGAATTAGGAAATAAACAAATTAACGAATCGATTGAAAAATCTATTGAAATAGTCACTAGCTTCCTAAAAGACGAGTTAGCAAAAGTTAAAATTGATACTAAATCAGATTACAAATCAATTCTGTCAAAAACTATTTATTTGAACAAAATAATAGCGTTCTTCGAGAACAATAAAAATACAATCATTAAAAATCCCGATTCATTTGGTTTATATATAACTTTTCCAAATGCTATTGCCAGGGAAGCTAAATTGGGTAACGGAATTGTGGAATTTAATGGAAAGCAATATGAAAACATTGTATTTGGTCTCGGTGATGATAAACAATCAAAATATGATCGTATAATCGAAACTCAAAAGATAAAAAAATCTTCTGAAAACCAAAACCTTGTACAAAAATCAGAATTTATTAAAACAATCAAAAAATATTCCGAAGCAATGATGTCTGAAATTAAGGGAATTATTTTTGATAAAAATGATTTATTGCTCGTTGATAAAGATTATTCTCTTAAATACACAAAAATAGGAGAAAACAACGAAGAATCTGGATTGGTTATTACCAATCCAAAAGGATTCAAAAATTGGGATGATTATTTCATCAAGAAGATAACTACAAGATTTGTTGAATTTGATTTAAAACAAAATCAAGAATTCATACAAAATGAGAAAAAAACTCCCAAATCACCTGAAACTCCGCCTCAATTACCACCATTGGTGCCTAATAAACCACCATTGCCTACTAATCCTACCATTACTGAAACAACAATTGAAGCTTTACCTATTCTTGCTCCATTATTAAAGTCTGAGTTCGTTGGCTATTCATACGAAAATCTTAATGCTGCAATAAATTCAGGAAAAGATGTGTTTTTCTTTAATAACCCAATCAATACAAGATATATTTATAAAGTTCAATCTATAACAAACGAATATGCAAAAGTATCAATATTTGAAAGAAGTAAACCAGAACTAAAGAGAATTTACAATATTAAATTCAATCTTCAATTAAATAAAGACAGATTTAAACAAAAAATTCTGTTCGAACAAATAAAGTCAATTGAAAAAACCGTTCTAAAGTTTTATAAAGCTGTTGGATTAGACGAAAATTTAAACTACAATCAAATTAGAAATACCGCACTTCAAAGTATGGTTTTTGGAATGGTTGATCAATTTATAAAATTAATAAGTTCCAGTGATTTTCTAATATCTTTTGACAAAAGCTCAGAATACTGAACAGGTAAGATGCAAAATATTGATGATTTTAGACCAATTTCAGGGGCCAAACACGACATAATTAGAATATTTCTTAATGCAGTTGCTTCCTCAACATATAATGGCGAACATAATTTTTCTGCAATTGCCCAAATTTATGATTCATTTTTAGAAAATGATTATTCAGAGTATTTTAAAAATAATAAAGAAATCATTAATCAAAACTTCAAATTAATGAATCTAACCTATAAACAAAAAACTAAGATTAAAACAAATTATGATATCAATGTTGTTGACGAATTTATTGATGTTATAGCCAAAAACGTTTATAAAGTAAAATCTTTATCTACGCCTGTTGCGTTCAATATCGAGAAATGATATAACAAATTTACATCAAATTTAACAACATTAAATACACAGTTCGAACAATTAAGTGTCTTGTCAAATAATAAATTGGTTGATGATGAAAGTTATTTAAATTATCACGAAGCTTATACTAATGCACTTAGTTATATAAAAATTCAAAAATCTAAAATTAATGAATTTGAAAAGAATTTTGGGATTACATTAACAGCTATTGGCGGAATAATTTTGATTTTAAATATCATCTTAATAGCTACCAATTTAAAAACGTTAAGACAAAGAAAATTAAGAACTCTATATATAGCATTAATTTTAGTTGGTCTAATAATAGTTGTTATTGGAGCCAGTCTAATATTTCTAGGAATGAAAGGAATTTAACATGCAAAAGACAAAAACTATTAAAAATCCAACTATAAGTTCAATATTTGATTACATGGTTGAGGTTACAGGAGAATTTAATTACTCACAAAAACAAATGTTTAAAATTAAATCCAAACCACACATTAAATTGTTACTTATTAATGCACAAATTAATAAAGCTATGTTGCTATCTAATGACCAAGAACACGAACTTACCATTGGTGATGAATTAGAATTGGTTGATTCAAATTTTAATGTAACAACCGATTCAGTTTATTTTGGTAAGATTATTGATGTTGCAGGTAATATTATTGCGCCTGAAGCGCTACCATGTCCGTCATTTTACGCCACACAACATTCAAGTCAAGTATTCAAATTGGCGCATGACTTAATGAGTGTAAAAACACTTAATGAACAACTTTATACAGGTATCAACGCAATTGATTTATTAATTCCGATTGGTAAAGGCCAACGTGAATTAATAATTGGGGATAGACAAACAGGAAAAACCCACATTGCTTTGAACACCATAATCAATCAAGCAAACAAAAATGTTAAGTGTATTTATGTAGCTATAGGACAAAAAAGAGAAAATATTGCTGCGATTTATTCAACTTTAGAGCAATACAATGCGCTAAAAAACACAATAATAATCGACGCTTTTGCAACCTCAACATATGACCAATTTTTAGCTCCATACATTGGAATGGCTCACGCAGAAAATCTTTCTTTGACGGATGATGTTTTGATTGTATTTGACGACTTGACAAAACACGCAAATGTATTCAGAGAAATGGCTTTACTTTCAGATGCACCAGTTGGTAAGGAAGCAATGCCTGGAGATATGTTCTTTGCTCACTCACAATTATTAGAAAGATCAGGTAATTTTATTGGCAGAAAAACTATTACCGCTCTTCCAATACTACAAACTATTGATGGTGATATCACGTCATTAATATCTTCAAATATTATTTCAATCACTGATGGTCAAATTGTAACCAGTGCTGACATGTTCGCTGCAGGGAAATTACCAGCAATCAATATTGATTTATCTGTTTCAAGAACTGGTTCTAGTGTCCAAAACCACACAATTACCAAAGTAGCTGGTGCAATTGGAAAAATTTATAGACAATATAAACGTCACTTAAAATTAGCAACTCTTGATTATGAATTTAATGCCGAAACCTCTTTGCTTTTATCGAAAGGGAAAATGATTGAAAAGATGTTCACTCAAAAAGGTTTTTCTTTGTATTCTGATCGCTTTATTTTGCTTACATCTAAAATAATTTCATGAGGCTTATTTAAAGGTGTAAAAAACGAACAAACAGCCATGAATTTTCTTAATAAATTAATCGACACAAATAAAGAAGCTAGAGAAACCTTTTTGTTAATATCAAAAGGTACTAACTATGATGATAATACAACCAAAAATTACTTTGCTTATGCGCTAAAACAATATTCTGACTATTTAAATCTAGGTTGAAATATAAAAACAGAATACAAATTTATTGCGTTTGATAAACAATTTTTAGAAAATATAGCAAAAGAATTGGGGGATAAATAATGACAGGAAAAATAACAAAATTTAGCTCCGATGTGATTGAAGTAGTCTTTAAAACTAATGAATTGCCAAAGGTAAATACTCTTTTGACAATGCATGATTCAAAAACCTTTCTGCTTGTTAAAAGAGTTGTAAATGATACAACTGTTAAAGCAATAGTTATTTACACTTCACAACCCATTTCTTTGGATGATGAAGTTCATAATACAAATAAAAGTTTTATGGTACCAGTTGGCCAAAAATCAAAAAATAATATTTATTCTTTTGAAGGAAAACCATTATTAAATAATGTCAATGATTTAAAATATGTTGAAATGAATTCAACAATCAGTAAAGATAAATTTATTGATACCAAAATTGAAATTATTGAAACTGGAATTAAAGCAATAGACTTTTTTATCCCGATTGTGAAAGGTTATAAAATAGGAATTTTTGGTGGCGCCGGTGTTGGAAAAACTGTGTTGATGAAGGAAATTATATTCAACGTCAATAATAATAGCAAACAAACTAGCAACATTTTTATTGGTTCAGGAGAAAGAAGCCGTGAAGGAATTGAACTTTATAATGAACTAAACGAATCAAATTTATTAAAGAATTCTATTATGTATATTTCAAAAATGAATGAAGCGCCCGGGGCTAGAATGTCAATTGTTCCAATTGGAATTACAGCAGCTGAGTATCTACGTGATCAGGAACAAGAAGATGTATTACTCTTTATCGACAATATATATCGGTTTATTCAAGCAGAAAATGAAGTTAGTTCTTCATTAGGAAAAAAACCATCAGTTGGTGGTTACCAGTCAACATTAGAAAGTGATGTTGCAAATATAGAACACCGTATGTTCAAAAATCAAAATGGAGCTATAACATCATTCCAAACAATGTTTTTACCTATGGATGATTTATCTGATCCTTCAGCTGTAGCCGTATTCAATCATTTAGATGGTAATTTAGTTTTATCTAGAACTCAAACAGCCAAAAACATATTTCCCGCTTTTGATCCGCTAGCAAGTCAATCAAATTCAGTAAATGAAGCAATTATTGGCAAAGAACATCTAAACGCAATTATTGAAACCAAAAGAATTTTGAAAACTTATAAAGACCTTGAAGATGTAATTTTAATTCTTGGTTTTGATGAATTGGACGAACAAAACAAAATTATTGTCAAAAAAGCATTACAACTAGAAAACTTTTTTACCCAAAACTTTTTCATGACTGAACATTTCACTAAATCAAAAGGACAATTTGTTAAATTAGCAGATACTGTCAAAAGTGTGCAGAAAATATTAAATGGTGAATATATAAAACAAAGCCCTGAAATATTTTCATATGTGGGTTCGGCTTTAGATATTCCTACTGATAATGAATTAGGTTTATAATTAAACAATCGTATTAAAGACGATTGTTTTTTACTGATTTATTGATTATTCTTTAGTTTCCGGATTAAAAAAAACGCAAATATTGCGTTTATTTAAGAATAGAATTTATTGTTTCTTTTGTTGGGTTTTTGACAACGAATGTACCCGCTACACAAGCATCAGCTCCAGCTTTAAATGCTAGTGGACCAGTAGTATCATTTATTCCGCCGTCAACTTGAATTAAATATTCGTATTGATTTTTGATTCTTAATTGTTTTAAACTTGCAATTTTGTCTAAAGCGGAAGGCATAAATTTTTGTCCCCCTGCTCCTGGTTCAACAGACATTACTAAAACTAAAGCTACATAAGGTAAAAATTGTTCAATTTCAGTCACTGTTGTGTTTGGTTTGATAGCCAAACCAATACGATAGTCATGATGTTTTTGTTTTAGAAAATCAAGTAATTCAGCCGGTTTAATTGCTTCGTAGTGAATAGTAATTATGTCAACTACATTTTTGTATGAATCTAGATATTCCAAAGGATTTACAACCATTAAATGTGCATCCATAAAGTGTTTTGAAGAAGTTTTTTTTATTTCAACAATTTCTTCTAATTCAATTGCTTTATTAGGCACAAATTTTGCATCCATTACATCGTAGTGAATTCATTCAATACCTTGGTTTATTAATAATTGAGCCATTTCTGCTCTTTTTCCTTCGTCTACATTAAGTAATGAAGGTGTTACATATTTTTTATTCATCTTTCGCCTCTTTCAACATTTTTAGGTAATTATTATATCTAAACTCAGGAATAACTCCTTGTTTTACATTTATTTTTATATTGCAATAATTATCAGGTTCATTCAAGTGCAAACAAGATTTAAATTTACACATTTTTCCAAGGTTTTTAAACTGCTTAAATGACTGAGCTAACTGTAGTTTTGTTAAATTCGTATCAAAACTTGAAAACCCAGGCGTGTCAATTAACTGCCCACCTAATGTATCAATAATTTGAACAACACGAGTAGTGTGCTTGCCACGATTGGCAAATTTTGAGATTTCTTGAGTTTCAAAATTTGTGCCAGCTATAGCATTAATAAAAGTGGTTTTACCAACACCTGATTGACCCATTAATGAAATAACACGGTCTTTAAAAATAGTTTTAACATCATCAAGTCAACTTGGACTTCTATAATCAATCTCATAAATTGTGTATCCCATCGATTTATAAGTTGTTTTTCACTCGCTTAATGCTAAGTCAATCTTTGTAACAAAAATAATTGGTTCAATATCATTTGCTTCAATGAAAGCAAGATATTTATCAACCAAATACGGTTGAAATGTTGGTTCAACAACCGACATAACAACAATTATTGCGTCAATATTAGCAACTTTAGGTCTTATAAAAGAATTTTTGCGTTCGTGAACAGCAGTAATATATCCTTCTGGTTCGAATTCAACTATATCACCGACAATAGGATCAATATTTTTGTGTCTAAAAACTCCAGCTGCGGGTAAAAAATGCATCTGACCTTGTGTATCTTTAATGTGATATCTACCTCCAGTTAAAGAATAAATTTTTCCTTGCAATATAACCTCTTTTCTTAAATTAGCACAACTAATAAAATAATTCCAACAATAATTAAAAGCGTGATAACTGATATCGATGTAATCAAAAACGTTTTTGAGTTAATGATATCTTGAGCAGTGCGTTTGGGTGAAATTTTCTTAACATCAAGAGGTTTTTCGTAAAATCTGTCTGGATGTATACTTGTTTTTAAATCCTCGCGCATACTTCACATTGTCGCGTATCTTTTGTTAGGATCTTTAGCGGTTGCTTTGATAATAATATTAGCTAATGACTGAGGAACATCAACAATTTTAGTAATATCAGGAATTTGAGAGTGTTTTTGTTTACGCAATGTTTCGCTGGCATCAGCGCCCCTAAAAGGATAAGAACCAGTTAGCATTTCATATAATAAGATTCCAAGTGCATAAATATCTGATTGAATTGTCGGTTTATTGTCTGACATACATAATTCGGGAGCCATATAATATACTGAACCTATAACTTTAGAATCTTGAGTGAATCTTTGACTATCCTCGCCCAGTGCTAAACCAAAATCAATTATTTTAACATTTCTATCGCGAGTTATCATAACGTTATTGCTCTTAATGTCTCTATGAATTATGTTGCAACTGTGAATTTCTCCAATTCCTTCTGCTATTTGCATTGCGTAATTAACGGCGGTTTTAGAAATCAGTTTACCACCTTTGGAAATATTGGTTTTTAAACTATCGCCATCAATGTATTCCATAACTAAATATTGCTCATTGTCATCAGCATATGAATCAATATATTTAGCTATTCTCGAAGAGTTGATTGATTTGTAAAGTGCTATTTCTTGTTTGAATCTTTTTGTTGTGGTATCAACATCGCTATCTTTTTTGATTACAAAATATTTTAATGCGTATATTTCGCCTGGTTTTTCTAAAGATTCAACTTTAAACACATCACTAAAACCGCCACTACCTATAGCAGCTAAAATTTTATATTTTGTATAAACATGACTATCTTTTCCTGGGGTCATTTTATCTCCATTCCGAGTTTTGTGCAATTACTGCGTAAACTGCCGACGCGTTGTCAGTAGAGCGATTTTCTAATGCGGTTTGTACAATAGACTGAACAGCTTTAAAAGCATTTTCTTCCTCTTTAAGTGTCAATTCTATTGCTGGTTTTTCTATGAAATTGTGTACACCATCACTTGTACACAAAATGCCATAAACTCGGTCCATTTCTTGAGATAAATCAAAGATTTCAATCTTTGTTTTCTTTTGTGGCCCTAATGCTGAAGTTAGTGCGGTACTAAATCTAGTTCTTTTAGCCTGCAATTCGCTTAAACCTTCTTCGCGTATTAAACGATTCATTAAGTTATGATCAATAGTAATTTGTTTCAAGTCACCTGACTTAGTCAAAACTCATGTTCTCGAGTCACCAATATTAAAAATATATAAAAAATTAAATTTAGTACTGAATATTGCTGCGGTAAGCGTTGTTCCCATATCTAACTTAGCTTCGTCATTTTCGCCCAATTTTTTCATCTCGCTTCTAGCTAGTTCAACACATGACTTAAATCACTCAGCATAAGAAGTAATATCATTTTTTTCTAAAGGAACAGATTTTTGAAAATTCTCGTTGAAAACATTTATTGTTATATTAGAAGCAAATGCTCCACCAAAATGCCCTCCCATACCATCACACAGAATCAACATTCCACAGTCATTTTTAAAAAATATCCCAGTCTTGTCTTGATTTTCTGACCGGACATTTCCAACAACACTTAATTCGCCAAAATTATTCATACAACTCTTTCATTAGTAGTTTTTCAATTTCTTCAGCTGCTCTGATTGGGTCATCATTGACAACATTATATTTAAAAATATCCTTATCAGCCAGTTCTTCCTGTGCTTTTTTAAGTCGCTTGTCAATATCATCTTGAGTTTCGGTATTTCTGCCAATAATTCTGTATTTTAAATCATCAAAAGAAGGCGGTAATATAAAGACTGTGATTATGTTATATTTTTCCACATTTTCTTGATTTTGAAGAATTTGTTTGGCTCCATATGTTTCGATTTCTAGAAAAGGAACTTTATTTTCATTATGTATACGATCTATTTCACTGCACAAAGTACCATAATAGTTGTCAAAATGAAAGCTATATTCCAATAATTCGTTTTTTTCTATTTTAGATTTGAAATCTTCCTTTGAAATAAAGAAATAATGTAAACCGTCAATTTCCCCAACACGAGGACTTCTTGTCGTTGCGGATACAGATAATTTAAGTTTTAACTCCTCTTTTGTAAATAAAATTTGTTCAATTGTACCTTTGCCTACACCACTAGGGCCGACAAAGATAATAATAGGTTTCTTTTTAGATTTATCATACATAGTTATAATATTATATACACATTTTTGGCCTCTGTTAACTTAAAACAGGAGATAAAATGAAACTAACGCAAAAAAATTTTAAATATATAGTTGATAGCATTAACTTAATAATTAATCAATATGAAATTTTAGATGAAGAGTTTGGATCTGCGACTTCACAATGACTTAAAATCAACAAACCTAAGTTATTTAACTCAGACAAACTTAAAGGTACTGATTCAGACTGAAGCACAGGATTGCTAGACTTAGTTAGCTGAATGCAAATGGCCGGCGAACATCTTGATGATATTCACAAGAAATGTAATAACGAACTAGTGTCTAAATATAATAAATTTAGCGGTGAAATAATAGCTAGAAGTTTAATTGACTTACATACAATAATTAAAAGAGTTTTAAAAGGATAACAATATCATGACTTTTTGAGATTTTGTAAAAAAATATTATTCTCATCCATACGCGATGTACGCTTGTGAAAAGCAAAGTTTGCTATTAATTGAAAAAACTCAAGCAAAAACATTAAATAGAATACGTCAAATAAATAAAGAGCTTAAAGCTTTACAAAACTTAAACCCATTAGACATTATTAACGCTGATAACTTAACAATAGTGCACGCCTTTAGCGACTTTAGCAAACTTGAAAGCGAGCTTTATGCTGATTACGACTTTCACGTCAATAAATTAATTTAAAACTGAATCTTTAAAAAACTGGCGAATATTAAACTTATCGCCATCGCTGATAAATATATTAAAACTCATAAAATTAACTCTTTTAAAAAACTCACAAAGCAAGTTAATCAAATTTTGAGCGGTTGAAAAGTTAAGTGAGGTTTCAATTACATAAAAGTCATATGAATTAGCATGACGCATATATTGACTAGCTTGCTCTTTGAGATATTTAACTTGATTTAAACTAATACCTCGATGTTGACCTAATTTGATATTAATCGAATAATCTTTGACTTTATAATCCCTCAAAAACCGCAACTGATTAGTCTTTTCAGCGTGATGCGAAATGCATAAAGTTTGTAAGTTATTATGGTCGAGAAATAAGTCAATTCGATTGTTGTGTGGAATTATATGGTCGACTTGAAGTCTTAATGTGGTTGAACATTTAACGCAATAAGGTTGGTTATTAAGGTGTTCATCACGCAGTTTAATTCATTCAGTCGAGTTATAAGGAGTAGTTCAATTTATCATCTTAATTTAATTATAAAGGAGTAAAAATGAGAAAAATAAAAATAGTGGATGTAAGCGTTGAAAAGTTTAAAGCATTAACTAATTACTTTCAAGACTTAAGAAATTTTAGTGTTGATAATGCATACGCAAATGGAAAAAACGGGACTGGCAAAACGACAAAATTAAATGCATTAACGTATTTATTAAATAATAAAAAAGACTTATCGAACAAATTAGCAACTCAAGCTGATGACTCAAATTTAGCACTAGTTTTAGAAATTGACCTAGGTAATGAAGTCAACTATCAAACAATTAGCTTCAATAAGAATGCATGAATGAGCATTCGCAACAATTTAGCGCCTAGAAAATTAAAAGTTGGTGATTATAAAGTTTTAATGAATGAGTTATTTAATGGAATGTGAGAATATTTTTCACTTTTAACAAACCCCGATTATTTTATGGAACTCGAAGGTTCAACTCAACGCAATTTGTTTATAAATTTCTTACTAAAAACTCAAGCAAGACTAGGTGGCAAAAACTCAACTGAAGTTCAAGAAATTATCGACAGTGGGAAAGATACGACTGAACTCAAAAAAGAAATTAAGGCTGAAATTAAGCAATTAATGCAAAGTTTAGAAAATAGCTATGTCTTTGATCTAGAGTTAAAACCAAAAATTAGCAAAGAATTAAAACAAGCAACTCACTTAATTATTAAGCAATATCAAATTGATGAAGCAGTTATTAAATCAAGAATAGCAGAATTAGACGAGCAACTGGTTAGAATCGCAAAAGCAGAAAATGAAGTGGTTAGAAAGTTTAGCAAAGGCGTTAATGATATGTTTGCTAATAGTGACCTAAAAATTAAAATCGACTTAATCACAAAAACAAGCGGTGAAGAGTTTATGTTAATTAAGACGCTTGACGATGTCGAGTATAAAAATTTAAACACTGTTAAAAAGTTAGAAATAGCCCTAGCATTTAATAAGTTATTTCAAAGACTTAGTGATATTGAGACGTTTGTTTTAATTGATAACTTCGAACGTGTTGATAATGATAATAGCACTAAATTAACTGAGTTATTAGGGCAAAGACAAGTGTTAGTTGCAAAGGTGACAAATGAGTAAGCTATTTAGTTATGGTTCGAGTTCAAAAGGCAATTGTTATTTAATAACTTTCGATGATATTTTTAGCACTTCAATAGTGTTAGACGCTGGGATTAACGTGCTTAGAAATAAACAAGATTCTAATAGAGTAGCATTTCAAAGGTGTGATTACATCTTTATTAGTCACGAACATATTGACCATTCTAAATATTTGAAGTCGTTTCTGGATTATTGTCTGAGTGCTAAATGTGTAATTAGTTCAGGTGCTTGAAATGAGTTAAAAAAGCAGACACCGGCATTAAAATCTAACTCCCATAGAGTCGACATTATTGACCCGCAAAGCGACAAAGTAGTCAGTCTAGCAAATTCTCCATTAATTATTAAAGTTTTAAAAGTTTTACATAATTCTCTTGGAAATAATGGATATCAAATCTTTAACACAGAGACAGATACTGGAGTGCTTTATATCACTGATTGTGGGAGTTTCAACCCCGAGCAACTTGACGACTATATCTTACAAAAAACGACATTATTTATGATTGAAAGTAACCACTTAGCAAATATGCCTGTCATTGACTTTAAAACACAAGTGCAAACGTCAGACTTTGGTCACTTCAATAACGAGCAAGCAATTAAGTTAGTTAATTATATTGAAGAAAGAATTGGTCGAGATATCAAAGAGCAAGTTGTATGACTTCATACATCGCCTAGCGAGTTCGAAAAACTAAAACAAAGTGACACATTCGGGAAAAGATTAAAAAGTCAAGGTTTGGAGTGCGTTGAGTTTTAATGGCTAAAGAAAAACAACTCGAGCAAAAACTCAAAAAAGAGTTTAAACGCAATAATATTGAATATTTCAAAATAGCGGGTGGACGCTTTCAAATTAAAGGAATGGCCGACTTATTAGTGTTTCACGACTTCAATTCATATGCGTTAGAACTAAAATATGACTTATTTAAAAACCGACCTACATGTACGCAATTATTACAAGCTGAACGCTTTGGCGAGCATGTTATTTGGCTCTTTGTCGACTTTAATAATGCTGACTATGTACTCGAACAAATTAAAAATAACAACACTAAAGTTTTGAAACATTACGGGAGCGTTCAACGCAAATATTTCCGCGAATTATTAAAAATAAAAGAAAAAGGTAAAAATGACTAAACAACTTTATGAATATCAAAAACAAGCAGTCGCTAAAGCGCTTAGTCACGACCGGTTCTTGTTAGCACTTGATATGGGGTTGGGTAAAACATTATGTGCGTGCACTTGACTGCTTAATGTGATTAAGTCCCAACAAGATTCAAAAATTAACAGCGTGATTGTGTGCGACAGTATTAAACTAAGCGACTGAAAAAATGAATTAATAGACGTTGGAATTGAAAACGTCAAAGTTGTCGATAAAGTAAAATCACTTAAAGAATTTAAAGACTTCGATAAGCAAAGGGGACTTGTCTACGTTATTAGTTACGGGAAATTAACGAACGCATTAGGAAGCGATAAAGAGTTAATGACTTCAGACTTCAACTTAATAATAGATGAGTCACAAGCACTTAAGAACAAAAGTTCAAAGCGGACGCTTAGATTACTTTCACGAAGTAAATATATTAAGAAATTATTGCTTTTAAGTGGCGACCCGATTTCGACTGGTTATGTAAATTTATGACCTCAGATGAAAATATTGCAAAGTTTTGTTGACGGTTTTAGTTATTGAGATTTTGAGCGGTCGTTTTGTAAAGTTGAAACAAGCTATGGACAACATGGAAGTTTTAAAAGCATCAACGGTTACAAAAACACAGATGAGTTAATGCAAATATTGTATAAAAAAGCTTATTTTTTAAAGACAGAAGAAGTTCAAGAATTACCGAAAAAAAGAACGTTTCAAGTTGAAACGCAACCCAGTAGTTATTATAAAAAAGTCGAAAAGGGTAACTCTTTGATTACTTCAAACTTCAATTTTACAAGCGACTCAATTATTAAACAATATCACGGATTAAGACAACTGGCAAGCGGTGTAATTAAAGACGATTCGGGACAATTTCAACTTATTGATAACGGCAAACTTGACCGTTTAAAAGACTTAATAGAATCAAGCACTTACAACTTTACGCTATTTTATAACTATCGAGCCGAAGCTTATTACATTAAAGAATTGTGTAAAAGTTTAGACATTAACGTCTTTGAAATTAACGGTAAACATAATGACTTGGAAAAGGTGCTTAATTGCGTCGAACGTTTTATTGTATTAATTCATTATGCATCTGGTGCGAGAGGTGTTGATGGCTTACAGTTTAAGGTATTTAATCAGATTTATTACTCGCCGCCAAACTCCGGTGAAATGTTTAGACAAAGCCTTAAAAGAGTACATAGAATCGGACAATCAAAATGCGTAAATTATTACTTTTTTCACAACAAAAATACAATTGAGACTCATGTCTATGAGTGCTTAAAACAACATAAAGATTACAGTATTGAACTTTTCAAACATTATTTAAATGAAAGGAGAAATGAATAAATGGTGTGTAAATATCAAATTTATCACGATGAAGAAACAAACAATTGATGACTAATCAATTTCGATTATGAAGCTAAAACTTTAGACCGCTTCAATGCGACTGCATTTGTTTATAAAATCGAAAAACCCGAAGGTGTTGTTAACTTACAACCTTCAAGCGAATACTCTAGCTCAGTGCCGGTTTCAGGCTTTAGCGGGCTAAGATTCAAAACCGTAAAATCAATTACAAATCAAGAAAGCGAGGTCATTTAATATGGCAATAAATTTTTCAAAAACATGAGAGCAAAGAGCTCTAGAAGCTAGTGAAAGCTCAACTCAACCAATTGCAGATGGTAACTATGTAGCAAAGATTACAAATGCTGCGATTACAATTCATCCACTTCACAAAGTCGACGTTATCGACATTAATTTAGAAATTGTAACCCCAGGGAGCGAATTCGGAAAAACGACAGTTAAGACGCTTTTTGTCGACGAAGATTACAAAAACGCAAAGAAAAGAAAATGGGACTTATCAGTTCTTTATGAATTGCTTGAAGCTCACAATTTACAATTTTCAAACCAGAGAGAGTTAGTACTTGCGTTGTTAGATTTAAGAGACGTAATGGTCAACTTAAAAATCTCAAGAAGCGAAAAAGTGAACGAAAATGGACGTGCGTTCATAAATCGCGAAATAAGTCCTATTACAGATATTAACAAGATTAATAAAGCAAGCGTTGAACCAGTAAAACAAACTAAAAAACATCAATGAGTTACTGAATTAGACACAGCTGAACCAAACATAACTAAAGCACAAACACAATCAGAATCAATTAGTTTTGACGACTTAATTTAATGGTTGAAAATATCAATAATAAAAAAGTAATTACATTAACTGAACTAATTAAAGAGTTTGAAGTTGAAAATAAAAAGCAAAAAGGTCATACTGTTTTAACAAACGCAAAAAGAAAAGCAAACGATGAGTTTTATACAACCATTGAACCAATCGAAAATGAAATGGAGTTTTGAGCTAAACAAGACGCTTTTAGAGGTCGGAGTATTTTATTACCATGCGACCCACTCGACTTATTTGATGGCTTAGTTGAAGGTTTAAAACATTCACAGTTTTGAGTTTATTTTCATAAAAATTTTGAACGTCTTGGATTAAAGTCTTTGAGAGCGACATGTTTAACTTTCGGCGAGTTAAAAAATGCTAAATTTTATGAATATAAAGGTGGAGACGATAATAACTTAGATGCTTATATTGAATATAGCGTTGAGAGTGATGGAGATTTCAACGACCCTAAATTACATCCTGAATTTTTAAAAAGCGACTTAGTAATTACTAACCCTCCCTTCTCCAAATTGCGTCTCTTTTTAAACGTGTTAACAGACTTAAAACTTGACTTTTTGATAATAGCGCCTCAGACAATCATAAAAAGTTTTAAATTTTTAACAAACTATAAAAACAAACATTGATTCTTAGGTCACACTTCAGTTAAGCCTGTATTTGTTGATGCTCGGAGTACAAGGGAGAAATTAGGAAAAGTTGTAAAAGGCGGACCGAACTGTATTTGAATAACTAGTTTAAAATCAATTTTAAAAAGCAAGCGTGTGAAAAAAAATGATATCTCATTTTCGACTTTTGACTTTTACCCAGATATTATCAATATAGATCGTTTCAATGACTTAAATCTAGCTGTCGAAATCTATGGTAAAAACCAACTTTATGGTGTACCAATTTCAGCTTTAGTCAATGATAATTTCAATGAAAAATGAGAATTATTATGTTGCATATCTGAGTGCATTTGCGACGATAAAAAACAC
Source organism: Mycoplasma miroungigenitalium (assembly GCF_013008635.1). Lineage (NCBI taxonomy): Bacteria > Bacillati > Mycoplasmatota > Mollicutes > Mycoplasmatales > Mycoplasmataceae > Mycoplasma > Mycoplasma miroungigenitalium. Next base: position 535,004 of record NZ_CP053096.1, on the reverse strand, counting down.
AACAAAAGAGCATTTGTGAATGGCGTTCAAAAATTCCCCAGATTAATAATTAAAGCAAAAAATTAAGGAGTAAATATGAGCACAAATTCAAACCTTGAAAAAGTTAATAACTTACCACTTGACACGTGAATTTACGACATTGAAATATTTAAAAAATTCTGGTGTGTTGTATTCATAAACGCTAAAACTAGAGACGTTAAAGTCTTTAAAAAAGGTGAATATTTAAAACTTCGTGAATTTGTGCTTAATAAACTAAAAGGTAAATTTGTTGGTGGTTACAATAACGTGAATTATGACGATTTCATCTTACGAGAATTGATTGCTGGAAATTCTGGTTATGAACTAAACGACTGAATTATCAATAAACGAGCAAAACCTTGAGAATTTGAAAAACTGAAACTAGCTCCAAAATTGCCGTTTTTTAGTTTTGACTTAATGCAAATGTTGGGAACAGGTCGAATCGGACTAAAGAAATATCAAGGTTTTTTAGGCCTTAGTATTGTCGAAAGTCCAGTGCATTTTAGCTATACAAGTGACCTAACTCAAGAGCAAATTGACGGAGTTGTTAATTATTGCATTAGTGACGTAAAGTCAACTCTATATTTGTTTATTAAGTTTATTGACCAGTTTGTTATTAAACAGCAAATGATTGTCGACAATAGACTTGAAAGTCGGATGTTATCAAAGACAATGGCTCAAATCACTGCTCGAATTTTTGAAGCTGATAAAACTTTGGTGCCTCGTTATAAAAGTTATGACTACAAAGCTCCCGACAACGTCAGACAACTATATCAACGAGCATTACCTCAATATTTATGACTAATTAAAAAACTTGAAAATATGACCTTTTATACTGAATTTCACGAGCATTATCAACGTAATCAAGTTGACTTCAATATAGAACACAAAGGACTAACTTATTCGTTTAAATCAGGTGGACTTCATGCGGCCAAAAATATAATAATAGACGCTCCTGTCAACATAGTCAACAAAGATATTGTGAATAACTACCCACATTTAATCGGACTTTACAATTACGGCTCTCGAGCTAGTAAGAATATGAGTAAGTTAATTATGAAATTCATCGCCGAGCGTAAAGAAGCTAAAAAAGCAAAGGAAATGATAAAGTCAAATTATTTGAAAGAGTTAGTTGTTAGACCTTTTGGTGCGATGGAGTACAAGTTTAACGACTTATGAGACCCTCGACAAAGAATGGCTGTGTGTTTAACTGGCGAGTTAATAATGTTCTTTTTATCTGTTAAATTAAGTGAACACGTTGAAATTTTACAAGTTAATACCGATGGTGTAATGTATGCATATGAGACTGAAGCTCAACGCTTAAAAGCTGAAAAAATAGCGTCAGCTTGAGAAAAAATAACCTTGATGACTTTAGAAACTGATTGCTTTGATATGTTATACCAAAAAGACGTTAATAATTACATTTTAGTCGACTCAAAAAACCCCGACCGAAATAAAACTAAAGGTTCAATGGTCAAATACTGAAAGCAACAATATCACAATCCCGAATTTAATACAGTAAGAGGTAGTGCTAACAATAACTTGACTGTTCTAGATAAAGCTGTCTATCACTACTTTGTTAATAAAATACCGCCTCGTCAAACAATTGATGCAGAAAGCGATGCTGTGTGTTTTCAGTTTATATTCGACATAAAAGGAGCATACACTCACGTAATTACAAACAACCAAATAATTGACGACCATAAAGTATTTCGAATCTTTTACACAAAACACGGCAATCCAGTATTTAAAGCATTTCAAAAAGAAAATGGGGAATGAAAAAAAGACAAAGTAGCTTTAAGTTCAGAGCATAGCACTATCTATAATCACAAAGTTTTAGGGCTAGATGTTAAAACATTAGACTTGGATTTAGATTATTATGAACAGCTCGCTTGAGAGCGAATCCGTATGTTTGAAAACAGTCCGCAAACCGGTGAAAAAATGCAAGTGTTATACCCAGGCGAAAGTTATGACTGCGCTCTTTGTGGAACCTCATTAGAGAATGAGTTAGTCGTTCGAACTATTTATGACGACGAGTTAGAAGTTTGCAAAGTTTGCTATTTTTCAAAAAAATAAGGAGTTAAAATGGAAAAACACATCGATAAAAAAGCATTTAATAACTTTTTAGAAAATTCAAGTTTTATAGTTGTAAATAGCGACAAGCAACCCGTCAAATCATTTAAAGACGCGACCGACCGAAGCAGACTTGAGGACGTCGTTAGTGAGAATAATTTAGGTCTGTATTTAGAGGACGAGTGAGTAGTTATCGACGTCGACAGTAAAGACAACGCATCGGCTGGCGAAAAGCTTTTAGAAGTTATAGATTACTACGGTTGACAGTGTAATGTTATGAAGACAACTCGAGGCTATCACTTCTGATTTAAAAAGTCGGCCGACATTAAAAATTACGTCAATATTGTTTTACCAGTCGGAATTAGAGCTGATATCAAAGCAAGTGGTCGCAATGCTTATGTTGTTATTAAAAAAGACGGAAAATTCAGAGATTGAATAAGATTTTATAAAGCTGTCGACAAATTACCAACTGAACTAAGTCCAATAAGTTTACAAGCATTTCAAGATTTAGAGTGCCCAGTTGGATTACTGGAAGGCTCTAGACATGATAACTTATTCCGTCGCATTGCGACTTTAGCAAACGCCTACTGAAGCAAACAAAAGGCTTATAACTTAATTAATGTAATTAACTCCTTATTATTTGCTAGTCCATTAGATGCTGCTGAAATTGAGGGCATATTCTCGAGAAGTCATACGTTTTTCGAACAAACAAAACAAGGCTTCTACGACGCTGACGGCAAACTTCAAATATTCAATGTTATCGACTATATTATTGCTGAATTTAAAATTGTAAGATATGGTGGCAACTTGTTCTTTTATAGTGAAGTCGAATCGATTTATAAATTAATGCAAGATAACGATATTATGCGTGTAATTAAGTCACTAATACCAAAGACTAAACTTTTAAATATTAAAGAGATATTAAATCAAATTAAAATCAGTCCAAAAATACCGATGAAAGATATCGAGCCAAATGTAGTCGCATTACAAAATTGTTATTATGACTTATCTCGCTTCCGTCGCATCCCAGTAGACTCAAACTTGTTTGTTATTAACAAAATCAATGTTACTTACGACCCTAGATATAAGACAGAACAAAAACTTAAGACTGTTAAAAACTTTTTAAGCGATATTTGTAGTGGTAACTTAAGACACGTTCAGTTGCTGTTAGAATTTATTGGTTACTCAATGACTTCACATACAAATTTCCAAAAAAGTCTATTGTTATATGGTCAAACAGCGTCAAATGGTAAGAGTACATTTTTTGACTTATTAAGTTATTTTTTTGGAACTAAAAACGTGAGTTATTTAGGTTTTGAAGAGTTAGGCAGACGCTTCGCAACAAGTGCACTTTTAGACAAAATGGTTAACATCGGTGCTGACATTTCAACTGATTACATCTCTGAACCATCAACTTTTAAAAAGCTTGTGACTGGTGATTATGTAAGTGCTGAATTTAAAGGTAAAGACCGCTTCGCATTCAAAAATAAAGCTAAGTTGATATTTGCGACTAATAAATTACCAGCAACTCAAGATAAGTCAAATGGATTTTTTAGACGTTTTATCATCGTACCGTTCGATAACGAATTTACGCAAGAACGTGGTAATTTAGACCCTAAAATTAAAGAGAAATTACTTACGCCAGTAAATGCTAACTCATTATTCTTATTAGCAATTGACGCACTTAAAAACTTAACTGAAAGCGGTAAATTTACTAAAAGCGACGCTATTAATAAGTTGCTTATTGATTACGCAGATTCAAATAACAACGTCAATGTGTTTATATTAAATGACCCGCTTTATACCGATGATGAAATAAGAGAAGGTCAGTCATTTATCAATAAAACAGTTGTTGAAAAATATAATGAATATAAGCGTTTTTGCCTTGAGTTTTCTTATAAAGCTTACTCACTTACAAAATTCAGGGAAGAAGTGTTGCTGTTTTTTAAACCATTAAAACTTACGACTCGAAAAATAAAGAAAAATGATGGAGTATTCGATACTTTTCAAAAACTAATTGTTAAATTTTAAGGAGAAATAAAATGGATAAAAATCAATATTTAAAACAAAAACGTCAACAAGTTTTAGACCTAATTTCTAATTCTAAAATTCTCAAACGCCACAACATTAAAGTTGACTACGTTATAAGGACTGATAGGGAAGTGTTAGTTTTAGAATTACCTAATAATAAGCAGTGAAATATTGAGTGCACTTTTAACTCAATTGACTGAATAGAAGTTGAACTATTACAAGCATTAATAACATATATTAAAGGTGAGAGTTTAGACATTCGAACTCTTGAAAAATACACTCAACATTGAAGTATTGAAAGTTTAGACACTTATCACTGACTTAGTTCACTAAAACAAAAATGAACGAAAAAATAACTGAGTTAAACTATCGCGACTTAGACTTTTGAACCTGATTGCGTTATAGAATTAAACGTCCGAATGTTGCTTTTGTTCACGAACTTTATTCTAATCCTGAGTTTTTTAACTCTCAACAAATATCTAATAAATTGACGTTTAAATTAGTTCAGTCAATTTTGAGTAATCTTGATAATCTTGATATTGTAGATACCGAAACTTTTGAAGTTATTTATCCAGTTTCAAAGATTAAAAAATATAAAAAACTTTATAAAGACGACTATGGATTACATAACTGAATAATTTATAAATACGATCAAGTTAAAAACATTAAAGAAATAAAATCAAAAATGAGAACATATCAACTTAATTATTTTGATACGCCCGCTCACAAATTAAAAAATAAAGTCAAAAACTGGCGTGTGTATGACGGAAATGAAATCGAAAAACATGCAGATTAAAATTCAAGAAATTTGCAACAGCCGAGTAAAACTAGTTGACTGCGATAATAATGTTTATGATGGTTTTTTAACTATTGACTACCATCACTTTAAAGTCGCAATAATTAACCTAAATAACGGCGTTGTGTATTCATTCAATAAAACAAACATTAAAAAAATTATCTGACCTAGCGGAGTTAGTTTTACAACTAAACAACTAGATTTAGCCTTATTAGAAAACTTAAAAAACTGATTCGCTCACATTAATAAAGAAATGGAGAAACATGAAAATTAATACAACTAAATATACTTATTTTACTTCGGAAAGCGTCTGAAAAGGACATCCTGATAAAATGTGCGACACGATAAGCGATTCAATTATGGACGCAATTCTAGAGCAAGACAAATTTGCACGTGTTGCGGTTGAAGTCTTTGCTTGTAACCACTTAATTATTATCGGTGGTGAAATCACAACCAGAGCTAAAGTCGATTATCGAGCAATTGCTTGAAACGTCTTAAAATCTTTAGAATATAACGAAAATGACTTTACTATTTTAGTAAATACGAACACGCAATCGCCAAATATAGCCCAAGGCGTACAAAGCAATTCAACCGACGTAATTAAGGCGAGTGACCAAGGGATTATGTTTGGTTATGCTTGTAGTGAAACAAGCGACTTATTACCGCTAACTTCACAATTCTCTCACTATCTACTTAAAGGACTGGAACAAATTAAACTAAGAAGCAACTTCAAGCATTGAATTAAGTATGATGCTAAGTCGCAAACCACGGTTCAAATAAACAAGAAAACCGGCGAACAAAAAATAGCTCAAGTAGTTGTTAGCGTTCAAACAATTAAAGAAGTTGAAAATGAGACATTAAAGAATTTAATAATTGAATATGCACTAAAACCAGCTTTAGAATACTTCAGCGTATCAACAACTGACGACTTCGAACTATTAATTAATCCAACGGGAGCGTTCTATGTCGGCGGTTCCTTTGCTGATACTGGTTTAACAGGTCGCAAAATTATAGTAGACACTTACGGTGGACACGCTCGTCATGGAGGCGGAGCGTTTAGTGGTAAAGACTTAACTAAAGTCGATAGAAGTGGTGCTTATTATGCTCGTTATGTTGCTAAAAATATAGTCGCGGCCGGACTTGCTGATAAGTTCGAAATTCAAGTTAATTATGTGATTGGAGTTGAGGACATCACTGCTTACACGTTTGAAACATTTGGAACTAACCACGTATCAAATTCAGTAATTCATCATGTAATTAAGCGCTTTTTCAACTTCTCAACTAATAACATAGTAAATTGACTGCGTTTTAGTAATGTAAAATATGCTGACTTTAGCGTCTATGGTCACTTCCAACCACACGCTCCATGAGAGCAAACGGACAAAGTTGAAAAAATTAAAGAATTCGTCGCCGATAAATTTTAAAAATATTAACAAGTTTGTGCTTATATAGACTTGTTTTTTTTATGCGCTTGAAGCATTTAACTTAATAAAAAAGCCGAAGCTATTAACCATCGACTTAATTATATTTCTCTGAAAGCTTTAACAATTTTCGGGTCGTTGACCTTATGACCTTCTTTTTCAACTATTTCCCTAATTTTTTCGATTTTCTCTTTGCGTTTTAACTCAGCTGACTCTAAAATGTCACGAATTAATAAGGTTGCGTTAGCACTAAGTGGTTGAGCTGTCTCGATAAATGAATTAATTAACAATTTCAATGTATAGTCAACAAATTCGGGAGCGTCTTTTTTGAAAATCTGAAAAATTCCACTTCGTTTTTGAAAAATATCTAATTCGCCTTTTTCGCTTAATTCTTTCTGGAATAGATTTTTTCGCTTCTTATATAGAATAGTTTCCATAATTACTAACGCCATTTTTCAAATCACAATTATTCACGCAATAAATGAAATAATTAACTGAGTTATGGTTTTCGAGTTTCACTGCTTCGAATAAAATTCTTCGATTATGATTTCAATTGTTGACCCATCTTTAAATGGAAAGAACAGAATAATCAAACTAATTACAATCATAACCAGCAATGAGAACACAAACACTAAAATTTTCTTGTGCGTCCTTTTGAGTTTTTTATGCTCCAAAATATACTTATCCAAATGCGATGTGTCTTTATTCCTCTTCATTAATTACTTGCTCGCTTTCCAATTCTTGAATTCTTTGACTTAATAAACTTTTATCAATTTTAGCGTTCTTTGCTTTAATGTTGTTAGCGTGTTGAATTGCTAATATCTCACTAATTTTTGAGTATGCTTGTTGGTCAATTAAATTCTCACGTCTTAGTCTGTCTACCGAATTCTCTGCTAACCTGATGGTTATAAACATTGATGCACTTAAAATGTCTAGGTTAATAACTATTAATAAAATCATACTTATATTAAAAAATGTAAATCCTATGACATTTAAGCGTTCTGTTTCAATTGTGTATCTGTCACCAAAAATTTCCCGAAGTTTTTCAATATGTTCAGTTGCTATCTTTTGCTCTTGAGCGTATTTTAAGAAGTCTTTTCAGCGGTCGTCTTTAACTTCAATTGTGTCGACTATAAAAAACACTTTTGCGAATTTATTGTAACCATCATCCGCTAAGGCAGCAATTAATAAACAAAGCGACGCGACCATAGTTAAGATACTGATAACTATTAATATAGCCTTCCACTTATTGCTAAGTCTTTCAATCCAAATATGCATATTAACTACTTAACTTCTTTATTAGGTTCAACTTTTTTGTCTTCTGGTTGAGTTTCAGGTTTAGCAGTTTTTTGCTCTGTTTGTTTTTGTGCTTCTTTAGCTTCTTTAGCTTCTTTAGCTTCTTTTTTCTTTTTATGTTCCTGATATTTTTTCTTTAAATAATCAGCTCCTTTTTTAGGAGAACAGGCTGCACTTAATAATGGCACAGCTGATAATGAAGTTATTGCGCTTCCAGTCATAATTAATTTTTTAAATTTCATGTTATTCTTTTCCTTTCATTAACTTTTTATAAAGTTTTTGTTCTCTTCGACTTAATTCTAAATTGTTGTCGATTTTGGTCTGTATCGCTTTTCAAACCTCAACGTCGTTTTTGCTTTTGTTTCTCATGGCAGCGAAACGTGCTGATAAAAACTTTGGCAGTCAATTAATAAACACATAAAACTCAATAGCTATTTCGACTGCCATTACTATGTACGTTATCGACTTTTCTGTCTTAGTCATAGTGTCGAAAAACGAGTAGATATCTAATTCTTTTAACTTGTCTATTAACCCCAAGTCTTGAATATTTGGGACTACCATGTATATCCGTTCAGCGCTCGCTGATATGGTATGTAAAATCCATATAATAAAGCCTGTTATCAAACTCACCTCCCTTTAATTTAAATTATATATTAATATAGATATAGATATTAATTATAAGAGTTCAAATATTACAACTTTGCTAGTGTTTAAAGTTAGTTTATCGTCGTTAGCGTATAGACTTCCGTCGTGCTCGTGTTTAAGGTTTCCATCCCCGCTAATTGAAAACAGCGACACTGAAGTGTTAGAACTTGGATAGTCAGCATCAATTGCGACTGTGGTAAAAATCATTTTGTCACCAACTTGAGCTCGTGAAAACATTTGCGAATGGTTATAACTGCGACCGTTGTTATATATTAAAGTCAAACTTAAAGCGTAAATTGAATGCGAGTACTCGCTATTATTTCAATTATTCAATGAACCTCTTAAACTAATGCTTCCCTTTTCGCTAATAAACACCGTACCGCGATAAACTAATTTGGGTCTAAAACCAGCACTAGCTTCTAGAACTCTAACGTTATGACTTAGTGAATTAAGATCATTGGTTAAACTGCGAACATCATTAATTAACTTGTTTAATTTAGTTGTGTTTGAGTCATATGTTATTGACTTTGACTTTAAGTCGTTAATTGTTGACTTATTTGTCTCAACTTGCGAGTTTGTTGAGTTGACTATGTCGTAAATTTGATTGACGCTGTGTTTAATCTCGTTTACATTTTCAGCTGTGATAACTTTCGTCTCGTCTTTGTAATTTTCTAGACTTGAAAAATTTGTCTTATTGATAAAATTGATTTTTCCCATATTTTCCTACTTTCCAAAGCTTAAGAACTCATATTCATAAGTCCCGACTTTTGCGACGCCGTCCGTGTTTTCATCAACGATAAATGTTTCAAATTCTCCAAGCGGTTTAAAGTTATTAGTTTCAGCATTACCGATTTCAAAGTCATAGAATTTTTTAACTTTTCCAACTTCCTTTTTTAGCCCAAGTTTAAAGTTAAGAACAGCTCGGTTATTTTTAACGCTTAATCGATTAATACCTAATTCTTGAACTATAACCTCAACGTGAGTTCCATCTGTGTATTTAAAACGCATGTGGCTATGTAAAAAATCTTTAGCAACACTGGAATTTTTTCACATGTGAGTTAATAACTTAGCTGTATCGTGATTTTCTAAATGTTTATCGGAATATTGATAGCCAAATGGAATATGTGAATTAACTTGGTAGTTGTCGTTTCTTGTTTTAGCACTTAATGAATCCGTAAATTCAAACGCAACATTTCCAACGCTGTCGAGTCATTGAAATTTTTTAGCGTGCTTTTTAGATAATCCAGTATTTAGAGTTGTGTTTTTAATAATTGCTGATAAGGTTAGAGTTGTGTCATTAATTGTTACATCTTTAATCGGAACGCAGAAGTTAAGATCTGCGTCTTGTAATATACAGATATTCAAGTTGTCGCTTAAATTATTGATTCCGAGAGTTTTATATAAAAATGGAACATTTGATAAATTAAATGGTTTTTGGTCGTATTTTAGATTTAAGAATTTTTTAACTTTCCCAGAATTAACTAAAAACTTAACTAAACACTGCTCTCTGAATATCATTAAATTATCTAGGTCGATGCTTTGCGTAATATTAAGGTTGTAAGGCGAGTTAACACCTTCATAAAGTCCGTTAAATGCGTGAATTCCCGCTTCATGAATAATAAACAAATACGGGTGGGAGTTTTTAGTTTCTATCACTGAATAAGCGTGAGGCGTAGAAGTTGATGGTAAAGTTGGGAGCGTTCCTAAAAGTCTAGGTGGTTTATCATTAAATGCTCCACTTTCATCGAATTTAGAGTCGTTAAAAAAACTATAAACTTTCCACTTGTTGTCTAACGTGAGAACCGGTACCGCTATTTCAGTATCACTTAGAATTACGCCAGCCGTTGACTTCCCAATGTCTTGAATACCTCTATCAATTCCAAAGATTAGTCCATTAGGCGAATTATCGAACTTAGTAAAAGTAAGCTTAAATAAGCGGTTTTTTTGCGATACAGTATTACGAACCCGAGCGTCTAAATTAACCACAAAGTTACAGTCGAAATAAAAGTCTTCAATTTCTATTAAGTCGCTATCTTGTCTTTCAAAATAAGGAGTTGAGTATCGATATTCCTTGAATTTTTTATCAGCAAGATATAAACATATTAATATTGTGTTTTGATTTTCGATTTCACTGGTTACTTTAAAATTAACTTTTTTGGGATCTTGTAAAGCAAGGCGTAAAAATCATTCCGGAAGTTCAAAATTATCTGTATGACGAGGTTCTCAGTTTAGCACTCTGTAATGAAAAGGTCTGGTAGGAAATTCTCGTAACTGTTCACCTCAGTGGTCTTCCATCTTAGATTTTGCTACTGCTTTTTGTTTTTCTTTTGTATCAGGATGGCTTGCAAGTTCATGTGCATATTGCATAACTATATCATTAACTCCATCACCTCAAGAAAGCGAACCTTTATGAATTTGAGCGCTTACTGAACCTATATTCATAGTAAATTCAACATTGTTTTTGCGATTGTTTGAATTAAATAACAGGTCGTTATAAGTGAAATTTTCAGCATGGAAAGGTTCGAATAACTCTTTAAAATTTCCAGACTTTTCAGTTGTTACATAATTGCTGTCGACTTTAGTTGGATAACCATAGATTTCAGACCCGCTATTAATACCTAAAACAACATTTCCATAAAAGGCGTTAGTGTCGTTTTCTTTTCGAAGCATTGTAGATATTGTCATTGAGTTTAAGTCGCAAACACGTAAGTTTGTGTTTTCATCAAATTTTTCGCCTTGAATTCCGATATAAACGGGCGAGTAGTGAAGTCAAGTGTTTTTTGTATTTGTTATGTCAGTATTAATTTGACCGTATCAGAATTTATTGTCCGGAGTTTGTAACATAACATCGACATAATTATCATTATTAAAACTTTCACTAAAAGTAACCATTTTAAAAGTTGTAATTTTTGAATCCTCGGGAAAAGTTGATTTGAATATCTGACTTACTTCAACCTTGTCGCCGTTTGTTTCATTTGTAAAATCATTAAATTTAATAACGTGTAATATATTATCAATTTCGCAAATTCCAAAGATATAACCACTTCGAAGTTGGTCGACTTTAAATATGTGTGGTAATTTCTTATTGGTATTTTTATCTTTAAAAAATATTTGCGTTGTTGGTTTGTCTCAAATGTTTGAAATTACAACAATAAAAGAATAAACTTTTGACTTATATTCAAACTCATAAAAGTAAGTTATTCGATTCTGGTTATAAAGTTTTTTAATTATCTTTTTAAGAGTTAATGCTTGTAATAATTGATTCGTGTTTCGCTCACTCGCTTCAGTTGGAAACGCTGTTAAGAATGCAACTACGATATCAATATCTTTACAAGTTCAATCACTCGTTTTAATTTCCTGAGGCGCTATTTTGTAATCAAATTCTGGAATAACCCCTTGATATTTTGGATTTGTATTTTTTGGACTGAATACATAAGGTCTTTCAGTCGGAGTTGCAACTAGATATTGAGCTAAAGACTCAAACCAGCTGTCATTGTTTTTGTTTTCAGGCATATTTTGACTCCTTTCTTGATAAAATTAATAATATGAATTTAAAAAACAAAAAAATACTTTGATTGAGTGTAAGTATAATTTGCTTACTATTGATGATTACGGCAATACTAGTTGCTACTGCTCCTAGATGAGGAGAAATGGGTACTTACAAAGTTGTCATGAATCCTTGAGACCCTAAAGAATATCAATACACAACAACTTGATATAACAACAAACTTTATTGACTTTGACGTTTTTATCCAACTAACAACATACCATATCTATCTCACGTAATTGCTTATTCATCATTAACCGTAACATTTGCAATCGCGTCAAGTTACTCAATCTATAAAACTATTAAGTTATTTAAACGCTAAGAATTCTCAGCCGTCTTGTCCTTTGTGATAATTGACGGTTGGGTCTTGCGTATAAGGAATAAAGGAAGGTAAAAGACCTAGTTTATCAGGGTCGGGAATTTCTAAACCTAACTCTCTTAAACCAACAAATTCGATGTTTTTATATACACGTAATAAATTATTATTATCGCGATATTTGAATGTCGTCTTAAGTCCACTGATAAAGAGTGGATTTTTTTTGTATTCTTGAGAATCGTAAAAATTAATTAACGTATCACTATTAAGACCATTACGCAAATTATAAGTCACATGAACGCTGTTGTCGCTACCACGAAAGCGACCGTTAAAACCATAAACAATATAACGACCGTCGAATTTTTGATTATTAAAATCTAACAAGACAGCATCTCCTAATTCCAATAACGCTTTAGTTGTTTCAATAGTCAACTCTTTACGAGGTTTAGAATTAAGTTTTAATGAGTTATTTGCCTGCTTAAACAAGTCGCTAAAAGTTGAAATATCATTGAATTGCTCGAACTTATACACATCACCCGTAAAATTATTTAATCCGTGAATTCTCTTGATTTCTTGTGCGTTTTCAAGTGTTATCGCTTGCTTATTTTTAGAATAATAAACTATAACAACGCCGACGTTTTCCTTGCTTCATTCTGGATTTAAAACTATTTCAGCACTGTCTTCAACATAATAACCATGATAATTTTTACCTTGACTTTGCTCCTGCTTACTAATTAGTTCGAATGGCTGTAAGTGAGCTGAATCACCCAAGTTATATCAATAACATTTAAGTGGATTACCGGCTTCAACAAGTCGACCGAATGGTTCGTCAAGTCAGAGCGACTTAGTTACTTCACTAACGATAAAAAGTTGCTGATTAGGTTTAGAAGCTATAACACTATCACTTTCAAGTCGAATGCGGTTAAAATATCCATCATAATTTTCTTCGACCCTTAAATCTAAAAGTTCTAAGTCATTTCAGTTGTTAGGGCTAATTTTTAGCGCTGGCTTATTTTCAAAGTCTGCTTCACTTGCGAAGTTTATCAACAAGTTTCCGGAATTATCTTGCGTAAAATACAAAAACGACCGCGTCTGCGTTGCGATAATTTCCTTAAGCACAGAATATGGACTTTTTGAAGTTGTATCATATGCGGTTATATTGTTGTTGTCGCTAAAATTTATAACTCCCTTTTTTATGCGTCCTTTTTCATTTAAAGCATTAATAAACAAATCTAACGCTTCTGTCGGCGAAATGTCGATAAAGGCGATGTCGACTGGCGACTTTTTAGAAAGTCATAACCTTATGTCAACTAATTCCAAACTTTTATCTTTTACTTTATATGGGTTAAGAGAGTAACGACCTTGAGAATTAACTAAACCAGTAAAGATTGCTTTATCGTCGCTATAAATTGTAGCGAGTGCGAATGTGTCTAAGTCTGAAAAGTTTGAAGTGTAGTCAAAGTGTTTACCGGAATTAAGTTGGGATTTATGAATTACATTATTGACGATAACCTTGCTAAAGTTTGTGACGTGATATGAAAACTTAATTTCATTACTAAAGGCTCAAGCGTCGTCACCGTTGATTTGAAGCCTTAAATTACCGCTAAAATCTTTTAATCTCATTATGCTGATACTCTCCCATTGTTGTTTCCACTTCTTTCGTGAACTTCCTTGCCATATCTATCCTCGCTAATATCGACATTAACAACAGTCGGAGTATCTACACCTTCCCTAACTTCGCTAGCACCTAATGAATTCATACCACTGATAGCATTACCAGCAACGACCGCTGTTCCTATTAACGCACTAATTCCAGCCAAAGCACTAAGTCCCATCGCAAACGCAAGCGGGGCTGCGAAAACTCCGCCTTGGGCGATGGCTTTAGAAATACCAATCCCGACGTTGCCGACTATAGTTGCAATTTTATATGCACTAAATGCTACAATGGCTAATTTTAAAGCGTTATTTAGTCCACCAAAAGCACTCACAATATTGCTGATTACTTTCATAAAACTTAGACCAAGTGCTTTCTTTGTGTCGTCAATTGCTTTACGCAACTCTATTTGAGTTTGTATGCTTTTAGGCATAGCTCTTTGTTGTTCTCGAAGTTTGTTATTACCTTGACTAAGCACTCAGTTTAAACGCTCTTGAGCACTAACATTTGCGAGTGTGCTTTTAGTGTTTTTGTCCAAATAAATTCCGATAATTTGTAAACTAGTTGCCTTACCCGTGCTAATAAATTGCGTCAGTGCATCGTTAGCTGTGTCGGCGTTGTAACCTAGTTTTTCAAAGTTATCACTAAGTTCGAAAAGTCGTTCACTTTGCTCTTTTCCAAATCCTTGCTCGTTTAAATTAGCCATTAGTCGCATTTTAGCCATATATTCAGCTATTGCTCCGTCCGCTCCAGCAATTAAAAACGACCCTAATTTGGCTGCAACTAACATTGTCTTAATTGAATCTATTGAATTTTTAAACTTCTTTTGGACTCTTTCTAAGTCCTTACTTAAATTTTTAGCTTTTAATTTTATTGCTAAACTAACGTGTCCAGTTGCCATATTCTTTCCTTCCCGCCATCGCACTCGCAAACGACTCTAATTCATTAACGCATTCTGTGCCTTGGTTAAGTCGAAAGTTTTTCTTTAATTCTTTATATTCTGCGCTTAATTCACTTTCACTCATACCCCGAACGCACACCACTTTCATTAATAAATTTTTATCGCTAAGTCCGTTTAACAGCACTAAAAACTCCCGACCTTTTAAACTTAATAATTCATTAGCTTTAATTTTATAGTCGTGATAAAACGCTGAAATTATTAGGTCTAAATCTTGAATATAGTCAATTACTGGACTTGATGCTTTTTTGTTGTTTCTTGTAATTGTTCTAACTGATTTAAGTCTTGTCCCGTTGCTTGTGAGAATCAAAACTGAAACATTTGATGCACTATTTGAGTTACGTGCATTGCTTTATATTTCCGGTTCACACTTTTAATAAACTTATCAACATCTGCCGGTTTAAGCATAATGTTTAAAAAGTCCTTATCAGCTTGAGTGTTTAATGACTTAGTTGAGTTGTTAAAGTCCCCATATTTGTTGATAAATTGTTGCAACTTAAAAATGCTGTGAGCAGTCGTGTCTAAGT
The DNA here is from genome assembly GCF_013008635.1 of Mycoplasma miroungigenitalium. Lineage (NCBI taxonomy): Bacteria > Bacillati > Mycoplasmatota > Mollicutes > Mycoplasmatales > Mycoplasmataceae > Mycoplasma > Mycoplasma miroungigenitalium. The sequence continues at coordinate 519,722 of NZ_CP053096.1, read as the reverse complement.
TAAAACTTAAAGCGTCGTCAATAATAAAGACGTCTGGCTCATTTCAGTTTTCTAAGTCTTTCAAATTAAATCTAGCCATTAGTCAGCAATATCTTCAACTACTCAAGCATCGTCTTGCGGTAAGATATCAAGCTCAAATTTAAGCAAACCGTCAGCACCACCACTTGGGGCGTGATTTTTGAAGTTTATTGTTGCTTTACCAGATATTTCAACATGTTGGCCGATTTGACGACTGATGTTTTTTAATGTGATTTTAATAAATTGATTATTAACTGAAGTCGCATCACCAAGCAACAAACTTAATAAATAACGATGTGCTTCTTCTTCGTCGTTATAGTCAAAATTAACGCTTAAAGAATGTGAGCCTCCAGTCGTTATTGATGTGCTTTGTCCTTTATTATGGAAGTAAACACGGTCTTCTTTTTTAGTTGAATAATTGTGTTTTAATTCAGTTATATATTTAATAACTTGAAAGTTTTTATCGCTGTCGCTATTTCCAGTCGGAATTGTAGCTATTGATAGCGTGGTTTGATTATTTGTTTTAAACATTTGTTTTTTCCTTCCTTTCCAAAAGTAATTCAAGCGAAAATGAATACTCTTGGCTTTCTTGATTAAAATTTACGGGTTCACTTTGAACTCAATACTCTCAACTCCCATCACCTTTAAAAAGTTGGATGTTGTCGACTCATTTTTGTAAAATTTTAAAAGTCTCAGTTTCTCACAACTCACCGCAATAATTGACGATTCAATTAAATAATTCAATTTGTTTGCGATGTGATAATTTATCGATAATTAGCGAAATGTTTAACTTTACTCTCTCTAATTTATCACCATAATATCTCGGAGTTAATTCGCTTTTTTCAGTTGATATAACCAGTCGATTATTGAAGTGGTCATCCTCGATAATTTGAAAACTAAACTCTGGAATTTCTGGATTATCTTGTTTTAAAAATTTGTATATTTCACTTGCGATTGTATGATTAGTTGATTTCATTGTCCTCCTTAATTAATTTGTGATATTCAGGAACAAAGACTTCGCGAACATAATTAGCGACGTAAGCATTATCATTTTTGATTACCTTATTACGTGCTTTATTTAATGCTTCAGTTTTTGCTCCTTTTTTGCTATAACGATAACGCAGTTTATGACCGTCACTTGCTTTTCTATAACCTCGAATAATTGAGAAATAGATTCCACGCTGGTAGCCTTTAACGTTTTTGTCTAAAGACACACTTGCGTTAACGCCGTCGGGAATGTCTTTATATTGCTTAACTATCAAGTCTTTAAGCTTTCCGAATTGTCTTGCGTGTAAACTTGTGCTTACTTTACTGCGCCGTTTAGCATATGAAGAATCTGGTATCAATTTCAAAGTGCGGTCGTAAATCTTTGCTTGTTTGTCTTTGATAAAATGTTGAGACTTGTCAGCCCTAATAATTTTTAAAAACAATTTTCGATTAATGTTTTGTTCGAGTAAAGTCTTAAACTCTTTAGCAAGCTCTTTATCGTTTTCGATATTAATTAATGTATCAAAGTCTTTATTCATTTTTTAACTCAATAATGAAAAGCAAATCAATGTTATGAACTTGTTTTTGTTGATGAAATCTTACATTGTTACCTTCCCTTTTAAAAAGAAAGTTAAACCACTCTTTATTATCTAAGTTAAATCAATCTGACACAGAATGGAGTCCATATTGAGTTCTAATCATCCAAGTTTTTTGAAAATCAAAGTGAATAGCGGTTGTGTCTCTAATGTGAATGTCTATTCTATTAATACGGTCTGCGTTTTTAAACACTCCAGTTATTAGGCTATCTCGACTGTTAGTGCTATGTGAATAAAATGAGTATTTAGGAGCGTTTAGTTTATTCAAAAATTCTTGCTTAAACGTATTCAACTGACTGCTTAAACTACTTACTTGACTTTTTAACGACTCAATTTGACTTTTTTGAGCGTTAATTAAAGCTGTTGAACTATTTAATTCAGTGCTTATTTTAGAGTTTAGCGTGCTTTCTAAACTATTCAATTGCGGTTTAGTTGCATAACTATTTAATTCAGTTTTAGTCGCTAAAGTTGATAATTGAGAAGTTTCCGCCTTTGTCGATAATTCTTGCTTTGTTGCTAAAGTCGAAAGTTTTGATGCGTCTAACTTTGAACCTAGCTCTGTTTTAGTTGCTAAATTCGATAAGTCAATGCTGTTGAATTTATTATCAACATAGAGCTTATTAGCAATTTCGCTATCTTGCGTTGGATTTGCAACGTTGAAGGCAGTATGATTAGCAAAGTCTACTCGATTATGAAGTCAAATGCGACCGTCACCATTAAGTCCGATAACTTCCCGTTCGTTAGTTTTATCTCAAATTCCAGTGGTATTACCATTATTGAAATATTCAAACATCTGGTTTCCTTTGTTTAGGAAAAACGACGCATTTGCTATTCCATTGCCCGGCACTATTGTGAGACCCGACATTTCTCTTTTCTTTGCATTTAAATTTGCCTCAGTTAAGTTATCACTTGGAATAACTGGAATAATTAAGTCGTCAATTCTATGCTCTAGTTGAATAACTTTTTGGTTGTTTGATAATGTAGTTGCATTAGTGCTTTCAAGTTTAGTAGTTAATGTTTGAGTACTTTGACTAGTTGATGCTTCTAAATTATTTAAGCTTTCAACAGTTGCAAAAGTCTTAGCTTGTTGTTTTAATAATTCAATATCACCAGAATATTTCGCATTTTTTTGGATATATTCACTACTTAACGCATTGAAGCGGTCTAAAGTTTGCTTATCAGCTAGCGTATTTGCTTGAAGACTAAGTTTAAGTTGCTCAATGGTTTTAGTTTGGTCGTTATTTAAACTTTCAACACCAGCCACTTTTTTAGATAATTCTAAGTGATTATTGCGTAAAGTATAATGCGAGTTTTTAAGGTCATCAACTTCTTGATTAGTTGAATTAATTGCGTTTTCTAATTCTTTAGTTTTTGAACTTAATGCGTTTGTTGATTCTGTAAGAGTTTCTAAAGTTTTAGAATGTTTAACCTTTGAAGCATTCAACTTTTTAATATCTTGCTTATTAACTTCAATTAACCCATTTAATTCAGTTTTGTTGCTCTGTAAGTCTCTATTGCTTTGAGCTATTTGTTCACTTAAACTATTAGTCCGAGTGGTTAAATTTTTTAACTTTTCAACATTTGAATTTATTGAAGTTTCATGAGTTTTATCAACATTTTGCAGACTTTCAACACTTTGATTTAGTAACTCTTTTAAGTCGATTGTTGATTTTGCTAAAGAGGTTGCTAACTCGTCGGTTTTAGCGTCTAGAACTGATAAGTCTTTTAAAGTTGAATAATTTGTTAATGAAGTTGTAAACTCTTGATTTAACGCTGTTATTTTCTCATTTAACTCGGTTTTATCCGCTTTTGAAGTGTTTAAATTGTCTAATGAGTTATTATGACTAACATTTTCGTTTTTTAAATCTTGAATTTGATTATTTAACTCGTCAGTTTGTGTTTTTGTTGCGTAAACTTCTAACTCAGGATGTTTAACATAATCTTCTTCGATATTGCTTACTCTAGCTGATATTTTTTCAGTTGAATCAACGAGAGCATCGTACTCGATGTCGGTAGAGTATTCATCCATTTTAACAAGCAACTCACTTTTTAAAGTCTCAACTGACTTATTCACAAATTCTTTGTCGGCTAAATCTCGAGGTTTAGCAAGCGGTTTAGTTTTTGTAATATTTGTAACATACTCAATTAAGTCAGCCTGTGCTTCTAATTCACTAATATAAGTCGCTCTTAGTTTCAACTCTTGCTTATTGAACTGGTCTTTATCAACACTAACAATTTGGTAAAGTTTTGAGTTTCTGTAGATTAAGTCACCAATTTCAACCACGTGAGAAGTGTTTAATATCTTGATTGATAACGCCTCAACAGCAGGCCTTTCACTGGTTCCTAAACTTAAATCTTTATCTTGCATAATTGAGCCAAAGAATAAAAAGTGAACAAACTCACGGTTTGAATTTAAGCCGTCGACATTTTTACGCGTAAATTTTACAAGGTAGAATGGTTCACGATAATTTCTCGTATTTGTATGATTAAGCATATTTAACGCGACCTCCTAAAATTCTATAAATCATGCGATTGTCGATAACATTTGAACCTTGCATATTGATGTCTGGGTTCATGAAATAAGTCGCCGCCAAATGCAAAGTCGCTCGCTTGGTAATATTATCGAAGGCTCAAGGATGAGAACTTGGAATTGCGTCGTTTTCAAGCTTAAGTTCATAAAATTGAGTTCAAATATTTATGTGAGCTATATCAATTAATTCGATAAGTTCAGCGTCTCTTTCATTGTCTGTAATTGCGAGATTTAACTTCAAAGAATAAAGCCAATATGCTTGTTGACTATAATTTTCCATTTCTCTCCTTTCGTTTAAAACTAGTCGATATAGAAAAAAGCAGAAGCTTATTTAACTTCTACATATCTCGAGTTGACGTGTGGGTCGATTAGTTTGATTTCACCACGAGTTTGAATGATTTTAACACTCATATCTTTGTCTAACTCTGAGTAAGGGTCACCTGCTACGGTAATGCTTAGACCATATGCTAATAACGAATCTTTAGCAAAGATAGCTGCGACTTTTTTGCCTTTTTCAATTGTGTCATCTGGGTAGTCATCACTAATTAAGATAGGCACGCCACGATAAGTTCTTGCGACTGGGTCGTAAAGTTTTTTACGCGCGTCGTCGATGCCTTTAGCTCAGTCAACTTCTAACGCATTCAATGTTGATGGATGCATTGCAATCACATATTTAGCAAGCACGCCGTCGCCGTATTTAGCGATTAAATCTTTCAATACAACTTCTAAGTCATCAAATGTAAACTTGTTAGTTGTTGCTGTTGTTCTTTTGGCTTCTAATGTAAATCCACCGGTATAAGTTGATGCGTTAAAAGCTGTGCCAGCATGTTTGAATAAACCAGCATAAAGTTCATGTCTTAAACCTCTTCAAATTGAGTTTTTAGCGTCTGCAATTTGGGCTGCTCAAGCGTCGTCACCATTTGATAACGCATTGTTTTGTTTTAGTTTTCAACCGTAACGTTTTGGACTTAGTTTAACTTTGAAAGTTTGTCCCCCGAAGTCTGGTAGTGAAGCGCCTTCAGCGGTTGCTGTTACAGATTGCTTAGCTGGTACATAAATTGATTTAGAAACTTCATCAAGTCCAGTCAAGTTTAATTTTTGAGTATATTCTGTAAATTCTGGGAATATTGCGTTAATTTCTGTAAGAATTCCCGGCATAGTTGTTGTTTCGATTAATGCTAATCCTTTTAAGTCGGTTGTTGCATCTAACGCTCTTTTTTGTAAGTCAATATTTTTAGAAATTAGTTCTAACTCTTTTTTATCTCCATCGCTTAAGAAGTCGATTGACTTGTTAAACATTTTTAATTTGTCGCTTGCTGATAATTTTTCACCGCGAGCCGATTTAGATTTCAATGTAATAAATTCTTGGTCGGTTAAGTCGCTATTTTTAACTTCTGGAGCGTTTTGAGTCGCTAAACTTTTTAAAAATGCTGAACGGTCTTTGTGTTCTGTTTTTAAAGACTCTACGCACGCCTTTAATTCATTAATTGTATTGTTCATTTCTACAATTTTTTCAGCGTCCTTGTTGATTTCAGGCGCTTCAATTTGTTTTTCTTTTTCGATATCTGTCATATCAATTTTCTCCATTTCTTTTTCTTGTTGTTTTTTGTTTTGAGCTTCGATAAACGCATCCAATGGCGCAACATCTACTGCTCTATCCTGAGAATAAACTCGGCAGTTATTTTGTGGGAAGAAACCTGCGTAAACAGGGTCAATGCTTAAAAGTTTTCCACGTTTATAAACAACTTCGTAATCAAGTTCAGGATTACCTTCAACTTCTCTAAACTCGGTATCCAAGCTTTCGAATATGAAAGAGTTAGACTCAACTACTCCTTCAGCTATTCATTTTTCAACCTTGTTAAGCAATGAGTTATTTGGGTCGCTTTTAATTTTTGCGACTATTTTATTTCCGTCTTTTTGAACGCTCATTGACTTATTTTTAGTGCTTGCTAACAAGTACTCAATGCTCATTTTGTGGTCTAAATAACTATTTATATTTTGAGCTTCGAGTGGTTGTTCGAAGTCGAAGGCGTCTAATGCTATTTTTTCCCGATATTTGCTACCGAGAATATTAGTATAGACTGGACTTCACGAGTCTAATTCGACTGTCATTTCAATTGTCTTACTACCGTCATTTTCAACTGCTTCATTTTTTGAAATCTGTGAAAAATAGACTAGTTTTTTGTTATTCATTAAGTGTCCTCCTTTCCCTTTTCTTTAGGGACGTCAAAATTTGGATTTTGTAATAAATTAACCGGCGTAAGCGTTCCGTTTGCTAATAAACTGTCGCCGTCGGGATGTTTATCAAAACCGAGCAATTCACGAATCTCATTTGGAGTAATAAATCCGTTATTAATACCACTCGACGCGAATTCTTGAATGCTTTTAGCGTCAATGCTTAAAAGGTCGATAGGTCGGTAAGTAATTTCTTCATCACGTCCACCGATTGCTTTAGTCATTTCTTGCGTAATATTAATTAATAGAGGTTTAAGAGAGTTGTCAACATAAGCTCGATTTAATTCAACGCTCGAGTTGTATTTGTTAGGGTCGTCAATACCTAACTTCGCCGGCGGAATACCTAAACTGGCTGCAAACTCTCGGCCAATGCTGTTTCGCGTTTGATGGTCTATTTGCATATTTACAAGGTCACCAATTTTTCCAACGTCTCATTTTTGGTCAACGACCATACCAAGACTACCAGTTTGTTTTTGACGTTGAATCATTGCCCGAATTGCATTCTCTGCTTCCTCACGCTGTTCACGATTAGTTGCGTCACGAATTTTAACTAGCAAGTTGTGACGTAAGTCATAAGTAACAGCTCGAGCTAGCGATATTTCGTTTTCTTTTAACTTAGCGATTGTACTTTTGAAGAGGGTTCGAATGTTTAATGATTCAAAGCCGGGGATTAATTCATAATCAATTCAAATAATTTCATCGTCATAAAGTCGCAACGGTTTATCACCTTTAACTCATCAATATTGAACTCCGTTTTCATTTTCTTCCTTTTCTACATAATTAGGGAAAATCGGAAAAAGTTCGGCAATTGAGTTGCTTTCAGGTTCACGGACAACTAAAATCGGAGCTTTACCGTGAAGCATTAAGTTTCAAATTAAAGTCTTTTTAAAAGCTCAGGGCGTTTGCGTTTGATTTGGCGAAGTATTTAATAATTTTGAAAGTTGCGAATTAGCAATCGGAACACGCTCACCATTGCTTAAAATTTTTAAATGTCTAAAATTAACTTTTCCAATGTCATTTGCGATTAGTTGAACTGCTCTAACACACAACCCATACATTAAAAACTCGGCTGCCGAAAGTGGGTTATTTAAGGAATTAGTCGAATAACCATTTAAAGAATACGAAAAATCCTGATAACGCTCGACGCTACCAGTTAGTTTATTTGGTTTACGTTTAAAAATGTTTTTAAAAAATGTTTTTACAGTGCTCATACAACTCCAGTTTTTTTAAGTTGTATAAACGTTTGTAAGTTTGTGTGTTTTAGTTTTAGTTCCTAATAAATTAAGTAATTATATTATACATCAAATCGGAAGTAGAAGAAAAAACATTATGACGTTCGCTGACCGTATTTAACACGGCCATAAACGCATCAATTCTCGAATTACTCGTTAATTTTTTAATTCAAAACGTTCCACTAGAGCTGTTAGTTTGTTTAACTTGAACGTTTAAAATGTGATTCATTAACATTTCATTATTGTCGATAAAATAAATCTGTTTATTAGCCAGTTTAATCTCAAATTCTTGAAATGCTGGATTTAAATATATACCTTGCTTAACTTCTTGTAAGTCATACTCGCTAAAAACGTCATTATTGATTAAGTTCTGCTTAATCGCAAAAAATTCTCACTTATCATAAAGCACTTTTTCAATGTTGTAAGTTTGCTTTCATTCCTTCAATTTATTGACGATGTGAGAGTAGTCAATCATCTTTCCTTTGCTAATTGTAAGAATACCTTGGTTGAGTCAGTCACGGTATCTTGCTTTATCGCTTAATTCCTTTTTAACAAGACTTTCTTCGGGTATAAAACCGTGAACTTTAAAAACATAAATATTTTCGCCATCAGGCCTTGGAATTTCTCAACTGATTGCTATTGCAGTAGTGTCATTAGTGCTTGATAAGTCAAGCCCAACGAGTGCCGGAATAGTTGAAAGCGAGTGAGTAGTCAAATAATCTTTTACAATTTCTTCGCACTCTTTTTGACTGTCTAAAATTTGTGAGATTGTAAAGTAAGCACTTCCTGAATTACTCCAAATCCCAAGTCGCTTTGCTTTGAACTCGGCTTCTGCTTGAGCGCTGGTAATAGTAGCATACTCAGCTAATAAGTCATCAAGACTAACACTAACTCCTAAGCCAGGGTTTGCTTTTTTTCAAAGTGACGAGTCTTGTCAGTTGTCTATGTCGGCCTCATCTAACTCAGCACAAAATAAAAATATTGCGAAGTTTGGGTGAATAGTGTCGGGACTTTGAATTTGTTCGGTTAAAAATGTTTTATAGTCCTTTTCACGATAATAGCAAACGCTGTCAATGTTATTACCTTTGGTTGTGTCATAAACAATTAACTGATTTTTTCTTGATAAGTTTTTGGAACTTTTAGCACTCTCTTGCATAGTGTTATCTTTGTGTAAGTGATATTCAGTCAAGATTACTAAACTTGGATTTTTACCTTCTAAACCCGCCTTATCAAACGGCAACGCTTTAATTAACCCCATTTTAGTGCTTACGATTCTAATACTATTAAAACGTTCAAACTTCGACTGTAAGGCCTTATTCCGTTTAATATAACCAAGTGCTATGTTGTAAGGTATATTTGAGCTTTCTTTATGAGCTCCGCAAAAATACACTTCACTTTTCCCATCCCCAAGCAATCCCCGAGTTGTCGCTAGTGCAATCATCGCTCAAAACGACGACTTTCACTGCTTACGGGCTTCAACGTCAAAAACTTCACTAGTTATCAAACTAGACTCATCAGACTTATAAACTCAACCTAAAATAAAACCGGCCATAAACTTACGAAAGTCAGGAAATATAAAACGCTCGCTAGTTTCTGGAATAACGATGCGATTAGCAAACTGCTCCAATTTTTGAAATTTATCAACTTTAAAAACAAACGGAAAGTCGACTTCAGTTTTCGAACGATAAAGAAATAATAAATGACGAGCACAAGCATATATCGTCATCAGCGAATTATTAGTGTTATCTTTCACGACGCTTAAACTATAAGCTGTGACGGGGTCGTCAACTTTATAACTTTTAAAAAACTCGAATACTTTGTTTCACGTCGGATTATTAAAAATCTTCATCTTCTTCCAAGTTCTCGCTTTCGCCAATTAGCAGTCTATTCAACTTTTCTTTTGAGACTTCAATTTCTAGGTTTGCTTTAATATGATGGCGTATGTTTATCATAATTTCTTCACTATCATCGCTTTTAAGAACTAACCGTCCTTTTTCGTCATAAGCATAAAGTTGTGTATCAGCTTCTAACGTTATAAATTCAAGTCGTAAAGTTTGATAACGCTTATACAAGATTGCTAAATTCTTAAGCGATGATGTTACTCACTTTTTGGTGTTGTCGTAAAAGATTACTTCGCTTGGATGAGAATCACGTTCTAAAGTTGAAATGTCAGCTCGTTTTAAAGCTTCACGTTCTAAATTTAACTGGTTAGTTTCTTTTTCGATTTCTCGAGTTACATAATCAATTTCAGATTGTAACGCTTGAAGCTTTTGTGGTTTTATAACTTTAAATCAAGCATTAACTGCTTTTTGTTTTTCTTTTAATTTTGTGATTTGCTCATCGATTGCTAATAACATAAACGAGTTAGTAAAGTTATCGAGATTTAAGTCTTGATTGATATTTTGAAATTCTTGTCGAAGTTTTTCTATTTCATTTTTATTTTTGAACTTTAGGTTCATATTATTCTCCTATCTTGAATATTAGAATTAGAGAATTAAGCGCTTGTCTTTAAAATAACACAAACACGTAAAAAAGTGAAATAAAAAAATTTTTAAAAAATAGAGTCGGCTTTCGTTTTTTAGTCACTTTTAAGGGGGTAACTCGTTTTATTTTTTTTATTTTTTTCTTTTTTTATTAGCACTCTCCCTATTAGACTGCTAAATACCTTTATTTTTCTTATTATATTTTTTAAATTAGTAGTAATAATAGTCTTTATATAAATAAAAATAGTAAATAATATATAAAAATATAGCGTTTTTGCGTTTTTTGATTTTCCGACTAAAATTTTTGGTGAACGAAGTCGTATAAAAAGTGAAAATGATGGTAAATATAGTGAAAGTTATAAGTTCAAAAGTGAACGCAGTTGCCGAATTAGTGAATTTATTCGGGTCGTTAGTGAAAGTTAGAATTTAGCACTCTTATTAAATATTTTGAACAGTTGAATTTTAGACCTTTCACTTTTTTAGCTGTTCGTTCACTTTTTTAGCGTTTATCTTTCACTTTTTATATTAAATATTCACTTTTAAGGGGGGTATCTTTCACTTTTTTAGGTACATCGTTCACTTTTTCTTAGGTATTTTGACGTATTTGGAGCTTTAAAATTAGTGAATTGACCGCTGAAATTTTTTAAGAAAATGTGGAAAAATGTGAAAAAAACACGCACGAAGGTTGGCGGGTGGGTTAAATGACGTATCGACTTTTTTCTACTACCCCCCTACCACCCCGACTTCACTCATCGTAAATTTCTCTAAAAATTAACAACTTTACGCACAAACTTAAGATCATTAACCGCATAACAACTTAAAAAATAACTAAATTTAAAACTATAATAATTTTTAACTAACTAAACTAACCATTCCCCCATCGCCAATAATACTTATATATACGCACGCACACACGCACACACGCACGCACGCACGCATACCTTTTATGAAATAACGAAAACAAAGGCTCAAAAAAATTATTTATGTTTTTTATGTTTTTTATTTTGATTACGTTTTTTAGAGTTATAATATTAATGTAAGGACACAAGCAAATAATAGATCGCAAGCAACTTACATAAATAAACACATTAAAATTTTAGGAGATTAAAATGAACAATTCAATATGACAAAATTTAAAAATAACAAATGAGCAAGTTGGGAATGCAGTTGGTAACAGCATCGTAATTTACTTACCAAAAAGTTCTAAATATGCAGGTTATTACTTCTTCCATCCAGCTAAACTTGTAAGACGTCAAGGTTATGCATTCAGCTTTGGTTTTACTGACGACTTTAAATTCAATTTAAAAAAGAATGGAAATGGTAGATATAACAAATTTGACGTTATTAAAGAAGTAACTTTAAGCGCAACTGAATTAAAAGAAGCATTTGAAAAACAACAAAAAGGCATCTGAGATTAATGCCTACTATAAGGACATAACTATGACTATATTGCAACGTCGTCGGCATTACGTCGACACATTCGAATATTCAGTTTTTAAAGACTTATGTATATTGACAGCATTACAATCTTTAACTACTAAAACAACTTTTAATGTGATACATATCACAACTAATTAAGGAGCAACAAATTATGAAAAAAAACAGAACAATAAGTTTATATAACTCGCCTGAAATATTAAATGCGATTGACGACTTAAAAGAGCAAGGAGTTACTTCTAGCTTTGTCGCTAAAACCGCAATAAAAGAATATATTATTAAATACTATCCAGAAGTTGCTAAACGCAATAAATTGTAAGGAGTAGAAATGACTAAAATCGAACTATTTTTTAAATACCTTGAAAATCGAGGTTTAGCACCTAGTACTTTAAATACTTATCGAGCGTTTGCTCGTCGCATTGACGTTGAAAAGCGCAGTCACGAACAAATTAAAAAGATTATTTTATCGCTAAAATCTAACCACCAACTATCATGTAAGACCTTTTATCAGTCATATCTTAAATATATTAATGACGTTGAAAAACTTAACGACTTAATGGCCTTGAAGTTACCGCCATTACCGGTCAAATATTTTCCAACAATCTCAATTGATGAACTTTATGCTAAAACAACGCAACGAGAAAGCAATACTTATAGCACTAACCGCAGTCTTATTGTGATAAGATTTTTGTTTGAGACAGGTCTCAGAATTAGTGAACTTTATACGATTAAAGAAGTCGGTTCCCGTCTTTATGTTTTGGGGAAAGGGAATAAGTATCGTCAATTCTTTTATAAACAAGATACTTGGGACATTGTAAAGTTTTATATTAGTAAAAAGTCTTTACCTATTCGAGCAACTTTGATGACTGCTGTTCATCGACTATTTGGCGATGAGTTTACATTGCACAGCTTACGTCGTTCGTTTGCGACTCACATGCTAAAAAACGGCGCTGAAGTAAAAGTAGTTCAAAAACAATTAGGTCATTCATCCGTAAACACAACTTATCGCTATTTTCAATTAACTGAAGAAGAGTCCTTTAATATTTATAGCAATTTTATAAATAAAAAACACGTCCAGATTTAGACGTGCCTGCAATATTATTTTTTTAGATAATTAAACAAAATTTAGGAACACGAGGCAACACACAAGACTCGGGTTTTAATATATACATAACCTAGCAAATTAATAATTTTTTAAATTGCATATGATAAGGAACTAATATTTACCTGTTAACTTAACAAACATTTATACTGATTTGATTAGCGGAGCAACAGCTCGATATTACCCCGCATTTTAATTATTATTTAATTGTATAAAAGCAGAAATATTAACTTAAAGTAATGTAAATTAAAATAGTTTAAAAAAGTTTAAATTTATTTTTGGTAAAAGCTTTTCCGAATTATAATAATATTAACAGAGAGCTCATCATTTGAGAAAATGTTCCATAATTATAATATTATAGTTAAAATATAAATTTAATAGATAATAAAGATGAAAAAAAGACTGAATTTAAAATATTTAATCTAGGAAAATGAAAGGATAAAACAATGAAAAACATTTCAAAATTTATAAAAATTATAAAAACACTGAATTTTATTCCAGTTTTGTCCGTTTTTGCAATTTCTTCATCATGTTCTAATAAAATCAATTACAATTCATCAACAGATTATGAAAATAATCAAAATTTTAGTGACATTGACGAAAGAGATCAAGTTTTGAACATAATAAAAAAAGCCGATTTTGTTAAGTTTGATTCAGAAGATATTAATAAAATATACGATAATTTTAATTATTACACCAAAGGAAATGCATCACCATATATTAAAATAAAAAAATCGTTGCAGTTATTCGAAAAATACTGAAAAATAGATAAAAACAGTGAACCATGAGTGATAAATATTTTAAATAAATATGATGGGCCTGATATTACAATCGACGCGATCAATGATGAAATAATAATCAATAAATATGATAAAAACAAGACTCAAGAAGTTAATAATTATGTCGAAATGTTTGGAGATAGTATCATAATTAATAAAAAAGTCTGCAATTTCGGTTATGATAAAAAAATAAAAACAAGTGAATATGGTTTTAAAATAATCAGTTATGAAAATGACATTTTAATACCTTATTATATATTTAATACTCTGTTTTTATCGCCTAACTATATCAACTTATATTATGACGGAACAAAATATCAACTTTTCGAAAAAATTGTAAATTTTGACAATAAAAAATTTAAAAACTTCTTTGATTGTGCCTTTCCCGGAATTACGCCCTTTAAGGAGATTAGGGAAGATTCATACAATTCATTAAAATTCCTTATGAATAATTATTATGGTTTAAATAAGTATTATGAATATACTTCATGAGAATCAATCCTAGATAAATACAGGGATGCTATGTTAGATATTAATCCAGATAATTACACAGGGGCGTATTTCAATTTTTTCAATAGTCTAAATGATTTACATTCTAATATAATCATTCCATCTTTATTCAACTATCGCATTAAATATTATCAACAAAGCAACAAAAGAAAAACATATGCTAAATTAGATAATCAATTAAAAAATAGAAGATCTTTGATTTTGGAAAATAGTGATCAGAACACAAATTTCTTCGGCTATTTAAGAAATAATTTATTCATTTCTTTTGACGAATTTACTCAAAATATGAATGTAAAAGGCAAGGATTTTGAATTAAAAAATTTATTCTTATCTTCGATTTTAAAGTTGAAAAATCACAAAGATGTTAATAATATAATTATAGATTTATCAACTAATGGTGGTGGAGATTTATCAATAATGTTGTGAATAGCCAAATTATTATCAAAAGATAAGGAAATATCATTTTACAATTACAATGACTTAAATGAATCACTAATCAAATCCACACTATCAGAGAGCAAATTTAGCACGCAATACTTAAGTAAAGACTTTATACAAGCAAAAAATATACTAAAAAGTAAGCAAGTTATTTTATTAGTAAGCAACAATACATTTAGTGCCGCAAATTTACTAACCTCAATAGTTAAAGATTACGATTTAGGTTTAATAATTGGCGCAAAAACTGGTGGCGGGATGGCTTCAATTATGCCTACCGTTTTAGCTGACGGAACTTCAGTTGCAATATCTTCAAATAACTTATTTTTAAACAAGAATCGCACACAAATAGAGGATGGAATTGAACCTGATATTAAGTTACCATATGATGATTTTTATGATTTCAGAAAAATGGAGCAAGCTATAAACAACTTCCAAAAAACGAAATAATTTAATTTCGTTTTTTTATTATCGGTCCAATATGAATCTCATCTAAACACATACAAACGCATATAAAATATCAAGTAATAGTATATAATTCAAAAGTATAATTTAATATTAAATACAACCTATCAAGGAGGCACTATGCCAAGTTTAATAATCTCAATAATTCTTGTTGTTATTTCAGTAATAGTAATTATTGTGTCTTTAATGATGTCTCCAGACTCAAATGGCTTTTCAGGAGCATTAGTTGGTTCTGGCGACTTGGAACTATTTAAATCATCAAAAGAAAGGGGTGTGAAGAAATTCATGAAGTGAACAATGTTCACCATGGGTATTTTAATAATCATACTGGCTGTGTGCGTTAAAATCTTCACTAAATAATTTATGATAAATACCGAAAAAATATACGAATATATCAAAAACAATCCAAAAACATCGTTCATTCAAATTGCAAAAGGGTTAAAAATACCTGTATCAAAAAACAAAGAACTGACAACAACATTGCGTAAAATGTCAGATGATTTTTTAATATGTTTGTTCAGGGATCAAACTTTTATTGCATTGGAAAATATCACTAAAGTTACTGGTAAATTAAAATATGCTTCAGAAGGAAAATTTGCTTTCGTTGATGTTGTTTATGATTTAAATCCCGAAGACAACGAGTCATTTTTTGTACCTTCTCAATATTTTAATAAAGCTTTGTCCGGTGACACAGTTACATTAAATGTCTACAAATATTTGGATCACAAAGATGAAAAAACCTTTGGTGTTGTTTCATCAATAGTTGAACGTAATGATGAAAAAATTAGTGGTGTATTAGAATTATCTAATGGCCAAATGACTTTTAAACCACTAAAAAAAGAATTTAAAAATATTAATTTTATGATTAATGAATTCAATGTCGATGCGCGACTTGATGATTTAGTCATGGCTAAAATACATTCATATAAAGACCGCAATATTGAAGTTAATATAGTTGAAAAAGTTTCAAATTTATCCGACCCATTATGCTATGTAAAATCGCTTTTATCTGAACGTGAATTACCAAAATGTTTCGAAGAAAACGTCATAAATGAATCTAGCCAAATTCCTGATACAATCGATGAAAAAGGAATGAAAAAACGTGTTGATTTTAGAAATGAATTAGTTGTAACAATTGATGGTGATTCGACCAAGGATTTTGATGATGCCATATGTGTTAAGAAAATTGATAATAAATATTATGAATTGCAAGTTCACATTGCTGATGTAAGTTATTATGTTACTGAAAATAGTGAAATTGACAAAGAAGCCTTAAAAAGAGGAACTTCGACTTATCTAGCTAACCAAGTTATTCCTATGCTTCCAGAAAAATTATCAAATGGAATTTGTTCTTTAAACCCAAACGAAGATAGATTCACAATGAGTATCATCATACAAATTGATAATTACGGACGCACTATTTCTTCTAAATTAGTTACCGGTATCATAAACTCAAAATATAGACTAACTTACAATCGTGTTAATGAATTTATTGATGATAAAAAACGGTTTGAAGATAATAATTTAAATAAAATGCTAGGTTTAGCTTATGAATTAACTCAAAAAATTAGAAATGTTAAAAATGATGAAGGTTATATAGATTTTGAAATTGAAGAACCTAAAATAATTTTCGATCAAGATAACCATGTTATTGATGTCGTAGTAGACAAAAGCGGAACAAGTGAAAGAATGATTGAAGACTTCATGGTCAGAGCTAATGAAGAAACTGCAAAAATTCTTGAAGAACATAAAATACCATTGCTTTTCCGTGTTCATGAAGCGCCTAGTGAAGAGAAAATAAATTATTTCAAACAAGTTATGAATGCTTTAAATATAAAAGTGGAATTAGGCGGCCAAAATATAACCCCCAAATCTTTCCAACAAACAATAGAAAAAATTAAACAACAAAGATTTGATAGTTTTCTGCAAATAATGTTTTTAAGAACTATGTCAAAAGCTGTTTATAGCCCAGACAATATTGGACACTTTGGGTTGGCTTCAAAACATTACTGTCACTTTACAAGTCCAATTCGTAGATATCCTGATTTAATTGTACATAGAGTGATTCGTGAAATTTTATTAAATAATGATAGAACTAAAATAGAGCACATGAATAAGATTCTAGATCAGATAGCTTTACAAACAAGTGAATCTGAACAAAAAGCAATGCAAATCGAAAGAGATACCAATGATCTTTTATATGCTGAATATTTTAGAAATAAAATAGGTCAAAGTTTTAACTGTCAAATCGTAAGTGTTTTAAAATTTGGTATGTTTGTTGAATTTGAAAACAAAACAAACGCACTAATTCACATCTCAACCATGACTGATGATGAATACTCAATAAACGATGAAGCAACTGAAATTATAGGTGCCAAATCTAAAAATAGATACCGTTTAGGTGACAAAGTAGCAGTGGTTGTTACAAAAACAGATCCGATAAATGGAAAAATTGATGCTTGTTTAGTCAAAAACTACGGCGATTATTTTAAAAACTTAAAAAATAACATAAATAAAATAAAGAAAAATTTTAATAAAAATGGAAAATAGAAAGCTTGTTAAAAATTCGCTAGGTTTTGATTCAAATTTATATATTTATCAAGATAAGGATATGTTTAATTACTCTGTAGATACAATACTTTTAGGAAATTTTGTATTTATAAACAAGCGCATTACCAATATGCTTGAAATTGGTACTAATAATGGCGCATTAGCTATTTTTATCAGTGAACGACACAAAGATTTAAATATTGATGCAATTGAAATTCAATCAAAAGCAGTTGAGTTAGCACAAAAGAATGTTGAGCTTAATAATAAATCTAATCAAATTAAAGTTATACATGTTGATTTTAATGATTTTTATCAAAATCACACTCGTAACAATCTAACAAAATACCAATCGATAGTAGTTAATCCACCATTTTATCCACCTGAAAATATGAAGGTTAGTAAACATGTTAGCGAAGAAACATTAATCGCAACTCACGAAATAGAATTAAATTTAAAACAAATTATTCAAGGCAGTGCAAAAATTATCGAGCAAAAAGGCTATTTAACTATGGTTATTCCTGTCGAAAGAATTGTTGATTGTTTTCAATATATGCGCGAATTCAAATTTGAGCCCAAAAGAATACAAATGATAATCCCGAGAGTCAACGATAAACCAAAATTGGTATTAATAGAGGCAAGATATCAAGCTGGTTGAGGAGTTCATTTTTTACCAAACCTTTATCTTCATGATGCCCAAAATAAAATCGATCATGAATATCTGCCAGAAATTAAAGAGCTATACAAACCAAAAAAAGTTTAAGGAGAATCATGAATAAAAAAACATGCTATATCACAACCCCGATTTATTATGTCTCAGGTCCATTGCATATTGGACATTTATACTCAACAATAATGGCTCGCACTATTGCAAACTACAAACAAATTATGGGCTATGATGTCAAATTTTTAACAGGTAGTGACGAACATGGACAAAAAATCCAAAATAAAGCTGAAAAATTAAATAAAAATCCTCAACAATTTGTTGATGAATTAGTTTCCGCTTATAAAGAAATGTGAAAAAAATGAGACATTCATTTTGATTATTTCTCTAGAACGACGAACACAAACCATGAGTTGGTTGTAAAGAAAATATTTTCTTGATTTTTGGAAAATGGATTTATTTATAAAGACAAATATGAAGGTTTGTATTCAGTTGAAGACGAAGAATTTTTAACTGAAGCACAGGCGTTAGAAATCGAAGGAAAATATTATCACCCAACTTCAAAACACGAGCTTATTCGTATGTCTGAAGAAAGCTACTTTTTTAAAATATCACAAATGCAACCATGATGAGAAAGCTATGTTCAGGAAAATAAAGACTTTTTATTGCCAAATAAAACTTTTAATGAAATAATGTCAAATTTTGTTAATGAAGGATTAGAAGATTTATCAGTTACTAGAACTAATGTAAAATGAGCAATTCCTATTAATGAAGAATCAAATCACACATTATATGTTTGATTAGATGCTTTATTTAACTATGTTACTGCTTTAAAATTTGATTTAACAAACCCTGGAGAAGATTATCGTAAATATTGAGAAAATGGTAACGAAATTATTCATATTTTAGGTAAAGAAATCTCTAGATTCCACTTCATTTATTGACCTATGTTTTTAAAAGCTTTGGATATGAAATTGCCAACCAATATAATGAGTCATGGTTTATTAAGAGACAAAGATGGACGCAAAATGTCTAAATCTCTAGGAAATGCTATCGAACCAGAATATCTTTTGAAAAATTACCACCCAGAAATGGTTAAGTATTACTTTGCTAGTCAAATAATTTTTGGTGAAGACGGAAATTTCAGTGAAGACAAACTTAAAGAAATGGTCAATGCTGACTTAGTGAATAATTTTGGAAATTTAGTATCTAGAACGCTTAAAATGATTTCAAACTCATTCGAAAATGGTACCGTATATAAAAGTTCAGATAATGAAATTCATTTAAATATTGAACAATCAATCTTATTATTTGATACTGAATTTTCAGTACTTATGGATGAGTTTAAAATTGATAAAGCATTTAAGAAAATGATCGAATTAAGTTCAAAATTAAACAAATACATTGATGAAACCACTCCTTGAAAACTAACTGATAATTTAGAAGAATTAAATTTAATTTTAAATAGATTATTAAATGGTATATACTCAATTAGTTGAGCTTTACAAATTGTTATGCCACAAAAAATTGAAGAAGTTGCAAGTGCGTTAAATATCAAAGGATTTAGCAAAGACAAATTACATGATTTCAATAAGTTTGATAACATCAAACCTATTGATAAATTTATGTTCTTTTCAAGATTAAAATAAAAATGGAGGAAATATGATTTACATAGTTTCAAAAGAAATAAAAATTAAAAAAGAATCCAAAGATGAATTCAATAAATTTATCAAGGAATGAATATACAAGTCTAAACAACAAGAATTGAATTTATCAATAGACGGGTTTTGAGTTGCAGATAAGTTCATGATTTTTGAACGCTGAAGTTCAGAAGAAAGTTTTTTGAAATTTACTAAATTGCCTGAATATAAAGTTTTTTTAACAACAATCGAATCTTTCGGCACAGAACCATTAAAAGTAAAAAAAATCAAGACTATAATTTAACTAAAAACAAAGAAAAACGTGTATATTCGCTATACACGTTTTTAATTATTGGGTTTGATTATCAATTGATTTTAAATCTTTAATTTTTGACAATGTATTTGCTTTTTGAGCATTTCTTATTTTTTCTTCTTGACTTTTTCAAACCATTAATGAAATAGTTGCACTGATAGGGAATAAAAACTGAAATACACTAATATTTCAATCATTTGCATAAAATATCCTATGTTTATAATAGATTACTCCCAACGGGATTGCAATAACATGTAGCAACACAGATACAATAAAAAACGATAATATCAATTTTAGAAATGTATAAGCAAGCTCTTTTTGTGGAGCACCATTATTTTTAGTGTTGATTACAGCAACAATAAATAATACAAGTAGCAATATCGCTGAAGCAATAAATGCAAAAATAGATAAGGCAGTTACTGTTCAAAAGGATACTTTTTTGAATTTCATGAACTTATAAACTCGTTAGTTCTTTCTCTTTTTCAGCGGTCATTTTATTTATTATTTCCACTTTTGCATCAACATGTTTTTGAATAACATCTTGATATCTTTTTTGTTCATCTTCACTTAATTCTTCATCGGCTTTTATAGCTTTCATAGCATCTTGACGAGCGTTTCTTACGCCAATTTTTGCTTGTTCGGTATATTTTGCAAGACTTTTAACTAATTCTTTTCTTCTTTCGGAAGTCAAAGCAGGGAATGTTAAACGGACTTGATTACCTTCATCAACTGGTTGTACACCCAAATTAGCCGCCAAAATAGCTTTGCAAATATCTTTAACTGATGACATATCAAATGGTTTTACAAGCAATTGGGCTGGTTCCGGTACTGATATGCTGGCTAATTCTTCAAGTGAAGTTGGTGTACCATAGTAGTCAATTTTAACTCCCTTAATTAGTTGCGGGTTGGCACGTCCTGTCGAGATTTTTGACAATTCAAAACCGTAATGATGAATAGCTTTTGTAGCTGTTTCTTCAAAATCTAATAAATATAAATCTAATTCCATTATTTAGTTACCTCCGTTAGTTCAATTGTTCCTTCGATTGCTCTTAAAATTGCATCAGGTTCTTGAATATCAAAAACAATTAATCCGATATTATTATCCCTAGCCATTGATGTTGCTGTTAAATCCATAACTTGCAATTTTCGTTCAAGAATTTCATCGTATGTTATGACATCAAATTTTTTTGCGTTTGGATTGTGTTTTGGATCTGAATCATAGATGCCTTTAACTCCATTTTTACCCATAAGTATTACGTCAGCTCCTATTTCAGATGCACAAAGAGTCGCAGCAGTATCGGTTGTGAAGTAAGGTCTACCTGTTCCGCCGGCAAAAATTACTACCTCACCATTTTCTAAATATTTTATAGCTTTTTCATTAATGTAATATTCTGCCACTCTTTGATCTATATTTAAAGAAGATTGGACTCTGGTTTTTAAGCCCATTTCTTCGAAACCACTCTGTAAAGCTAAACCATTCATAATTGTGGCAATCATTCCAATGTAGTCAGCCCTATTACGAGGAATACCGTTTTTTTCGGCACTAGCCCCTCTTCAAAAGTTACCACCGCCAATTACAACGCTAACTTGAATTCCTTTTTCAACAATTTTTTTTAACTGACGAGCAATGTTTTCAACTAAAGTGTAATCAATTGCTAAACTCTTTGACTTATTTGCTAAACCCTCGCCTGAAAGTTTAACGAGTATTCTTTTGTATTTCATAATTAGTATTACTCCCTATTAATTAATTATTAATATTATAAAGTAATTTATATTTAAATTTATAATCTTACCTATAAAATACTATTATTTTTTCCAAAATACTGCTATTAGAATAGTTTAAGGAAAATAAAAAGAAGAGTTGTTTCATAAAATCTGTTTTATCATTAAGAATTTAATATTTATATTAAGGTATAATTATTTAATAAAGAGGAAAACATGAAAAAAAACAATATAGAAATGTCAGGTGACTATGTAAACCCAGTCATTAAAAATTTGGTTGACCAACTTATGGAACATGATAACAAAGTTACAAATCATCCGCCTATCGAAACACGGGAATACAGAAATTATAAAAAAATAATTGAAATAAAAAATTTAACAAAATCATTCAAAATAAAAGGTGGCAAACTGCTTGCCGTCAATGACATGAGTTTAAATTTTTATAAAGGTTTAAACACTGCTTTATTAGGGTCAAATGGTGCAGGCAAAACCACCACAGTCGAAATGGTAGTCGGAATTTCAAGACCTACATCCGGAGTCATAAATTATCTTTTCGATGGTGTAGTTAACAACAAAATGGATGCATCAAAAATAGGTATCCAATTCCAAGATTCGTCGTATCCACAGGGTTTGACTGTACTTGATGTAATAAATTCAGTTAATAAAATCTACGGCGCAAAAACATCTGGAAAGGAATTACTATATCTGACTAAAGTGTTTGGGGTTGATGAATTCTTAACTAATAAGGCCGCTTCACTTTCTGGTGGTCAACACCAACGTCTTAATGCATTGCTAGCAATTATAAATAAACCTGAATTAGTTATATTAGATGAGTTAAGTACAGGTTTGGATTTAAAAATTAAAACTAGATTGATAAATTTCATTAAGGAATATGTCAAGGAAATTAATTCAACATTATTAATAATTTCTCATGATATTAGAGAAATTGAACAACTGGCAGACAGAATTGTGATAATGAACAAAGGTAAAGTGGTTTACGACCGAACAAAAGAAGAAACTATTCAAATTTATGGGTCTCTTGGTGCTTGTTTAGACGAATTTATTTAGGAGCAATATGAAGAATTGAGCAATAAACAATAAGGAAAAAAATCCTTTTAAAAAATCGATAAACCACAAATCTGATAACACATTTTGAGGCATTATTCAAATAATTAATAAACACTTCTGAAAAGCTTTCGTTGGTCCTTTTTTTGCTTTTTGTTACCCAATAGTTTTTACAATAATACTTGGTACTATTTTTAGTTATGAAATAATCATTGCAGCCACTTTTTCAATTGGACCGCTTGCAATTGCCTGCGTTGCGTTACCAACTGCTTTATTTGAATTTAAAAAATCAACCTTATTGAAAAGGATTGGAGCAACAAACATAAAACCAATAAACTTTTTATTAGTAATTGCATGTTATTACTTCTTAATTATGGTTTTTTCGGGTCTATGAACAGGATTAGTTAGCTTAGCATTTTTCGGAAGTAGATATTTCATCGAAGGTAAAGAACTATATTCAGTGGCTTTAGGAAGTGAAAACATTGCTGTTCGTTTATCTTCAATTAAAGATTTGTTTACGCGAATCCACTGGGGCGGTTATGTATACAGTTTCATAATTTTAACCATGGTTTCTCTAGCAGTCGGATTATTCTTGGTATCTATTTCTAAATCTATTTTGATGATTCAAGCAATTGGGTCAACCTTATTAATACTGACTATGTTTTTATCCGGACAAGTTCTTCCGCTTGCGCAGATTGCTGGTGTAAAAACAATGTGATACTTATCATATTTAACGCCTTTTAAGTCTCCGATAGTTCAAAACACAATGGCGTTTCAAGGCGCAGCACACACATCTCAAACATTTTATGTCAACAACTCAAATCATGTTTTAAATAATAATTTATATACTTATAGCGAATATGAAACCCTATTAAAAAGCATGAGCAATTTTACAAAATCGCTTGGTTATAATATTAATGAAAAAAATCAAGCGATTAACCCAGACCTAACGTTAGATAAATTTGTTATTACTATGAATGGATTTGACCAAAATACTGTAACTTCAATCGAATATGGAAAATATAACATTTTTAATGTTAATGAAGTATACGGCACAATAAATGCTTTAAACGGTTCATACTCAGCTAACACAACTTTTGAGTCTTTATTGAAATACAGTATTGAAAAACAACTAAATATATTATTAGATACAAACTCAACAGCAAAGCAAATTGAAGAAGCTAAAGGATTTCTAACAATGCTTGTAATAAAAGCTCCAACATCGCAAGCAAACCTTTTAGAAAATCTTAAATGGATGAAAGAAATCAATAATATTGGGCCAGGTTCTAATTTAATGGAATTATCAACTGCGTGAGTTTACAATGCTCTTAAAAATGAAGTATTGAAACAATACTCTGGTAAATTTGTCCAAATTAGCGGTTCATACTTAAGTGAAGATTCAATAATAAAAATTGGAACTAAAATTGAAAACATATTAAACTTTGTTTTACCATACGCTTGGTCAATCGTGTTGTTAGCGTCAGCACAAAAATCATTTACATGAAACACAAGATAGGAGAATTATGAAGAAAAATACCCTTTATGAACGTATAATTCCTGGAATTATCATTGCGGTGGTATTTTTGGGTACATTGATACCTTTATCAATATTCTCTTATGATTACCAAATTTCTAGAATATTATCATTTGTATTAATTTATGTAATATTTTTAACTTGCAGTTGGGAATACTTTCATGCTCAAAGATTAAAATGATACTGAGCAGTTACATTGTCATTACTCGTTTCGATTGTTGTGTTTATCCCAATCAAAGATATAACAATCCCGTGAATGACTAATTCAAGAATAGATAAACTCTACCCTCCACACCCTGATAAAGTAGTTCAATTGATGTACTATATGAAGTTAATTGCTATTGAACCCATAATCGTAATAGTGGTCATACTAATTGCTTTAGCTTTTATGATTATAGAATTATTCACTCGTAAATTTATCAAACCAATTGACCGGTTCGCGAGATTTATGTTCGCATTAGCAACCATTTATATTTTGGCCATATTCACAAAAGTTATACATGGCTTTTTGGTTTATGATTGGAAATATTGAGTAGCAATAGGATTGATTTCGGCTGCCTCTGACTCATTTGGATTTTTGTTCGGAAAACTCCTAGGTAAAAAATATTTTTCGAAACCATTTTCCCCAACAATTTCGCCAAATAAAACATGAGAAGGTTTTATTGGTTCTGAAATTTGTGGTGCAATAATTGCAGCTATTTCTGTCTTTAGTTTAGGTTTATTTGATTCAATATCAATAAAAATCGTCTTTTCTTTAATAGCTCCTTTATTTGCAGTTGCCGGTGATTTATATTTTTCTTACATCAAGAGAATCAATGGCATAAAAGACTATTCTAAACTGTTGCGTGGTCATGGAGGATTATTAGATAGAATAGACAGCATAAGTTTTATAACTATTTTGATGTTTCTATTTATTTTAATAAATCGCTTCACATTAACCGCTTAGCCTTTATTATAAATAATTAATAAAAATATCAGTTCGGCACTGATATTTTTATTATTGTTATTATTATGCTTTATCGTTAGAACCAAATTCGAAAATTTTCTCTTTTGTAGCTAGCTTCATGGCTTCAATACTGTTAGCTAATAATTTTCTGGGGTCATAATTTTTTCCCTCTAAATCTTTGTTAGTAATAATAAAATTTCTTAACGCTTCGTGGAAAGCCAATTGAAGTTCAGTATTAACATTTATTTTGGCTATACCCAATTTTATTGCACGAGACACTTGATCTTTTGGAATTCCGGACCCCCCATGTAAAACTAATCCAATTTTGCAAATTGTAGATAAGTTTTCTAGATGGTTGAAATCTAATGATTTCCATGTTGGAGGATATTTACCGTGTATATTGCCAACACCTGCTGCCAACATATCAATTCCCAATTGTGTCATTTTTAAAGCTTCAGAAGTGTCTGCTAATTCACCAGACCCAATAATACCATCTTCCTCTCCGCCAATAGTTCCTACTTCGGATTCAACACTGACATCAAACTTTTTAGCATATTCTACAACTTGTTTTGTTGATTCATAATTCGTTTCAAAAGGCAAACTTGAACCATCAAACATAACAGAACTAAATCCGGCGTTAATAGCTTTAAAACAGCCTTCTTTCGTCCCGTGGTCCAAATGTAAAACAATAGGCACAGTAATATTAAGGTCTCCTAAAAGACCTTCAACCATATTACGAACCGTTTTATAGCCGCCCATGTATTTAACAGCACCTTCACTTACACCGATGATTAATGGCGATTTAAATTCTTGTGCAGTTAATAATACGGCCTTTGCTCATTCTAAGTTATTAATATTAATGTGCGGTATGGCATACTTATTTTTGTACGCATCCGCAATCATTTTTTTAGCATTTGCAAATTTCATATTAAACTTCAAAACCGGGTCTAATTGTTCATTGGCCTTTTGCATTTCTTAAAAAGTTAGAATCAACTGTTAGAAGGCGGTATAGTTCACCTAATTTATTTACGCGGATAGCGTCATATTCTTTACCTTTTTCGTCAGCCTCGACTTCTCATTTTTCTTTTAATTCTTTTTCAACTTTATTAAATAAAAAATTAAACTCAACATATTTACCATCTTTACAGTGTTCATATGCGATTTGCGATACAACATCTAGCATTGTTTTCATAAATTCCTCCAATTTAGTGTATATAGTTTCATATTATATATGGAAACGTTATTTTATTAATTTATATTTCGTATTTATGTTTTTTTATGGTTGTTTTAGCGTTTTATCATAGACCAATATTCCCTAACCCAGTTTTATAAAGAATCGACAATATCACAATAATTACAGTCGAAACAGATAAAAACAAGGTTGCTCAAATAAATTTATTCACTGACTCTCTCTAAAATATAAAATTGCAGACGAGCTGCAATTAATTATTATTTAGATCAAGGAATACTGATTAGTCCATAAGCGTGTAAAACCAACACGATAATGCATAAAATCGCAATTACAAATACAACTGATAATAGTCAATATGTAATTTTAGATCATTGAGTTCTTTCAACGAAATGTCTGTATATTGTACGCATTTGAGTAGGTTTAGCTTTAAAACCTCTAATAACACTTGTTACTTCGTTAGATTCTGTGTCTCCGTCACGTAATAAGTAAGTTACTACAACTGAATCATCTGTTCATTTTACTGATGTTGGAACAAATTCGTATTTCGTTTCTGCTTTAACATCATCAAGTGAAACCTCAGATGGTAATTTAGTTTCTTTGTCTTCAATGTAAACTATTAACTCAGTAACTTCTTTATTTAGGTCTACTGTTGGTTTTTGAAGCTTTGGTTCAGCAACTGTTTCAGGTTTTGGTTCAACTTTTTTAGTTTTTACAGGTGCAACATCAATAAGTTTTTCTCTATTAATGAATTCGATAGCATCTTCATCTTTAACATTTTCCTGAGTTACTCTCTCAATCATAATAGCTGTTTTTTCAGGTGTCGCAGAACCTCTAAAGGCACCGTCTTTGTGGAATCAAACTCTTGAATTTCCTTCCAATGTGAACGCAATTCTGTTGAATTCATTAACCCCTTCTTTAAAGGTTTTGAAATTTATCAGTTCATCTACTTTTGCTCTTTTTAAATTGAATGAAATATTTCTATTTTCATCGTATTTTTCTGATAGATAAAATCTATTCAATTTTGGTTTTTTTGTTTCTTGTGTTGACATAATATTTCCCCTCATGTTAAATATTTATATATAAATAATACCAAATATAAAAATAATATTATTTATTTCTTTAATTTTTTCCGTTTTTAATTGAATTTTTATTGAAATACGAACATTTTTGCGGGAAATTTGTATATTTCTTAACTAACAATACAAAATATTAGTAATTTTACGATTACAATTCTATAACGTGTATTTTAGGAAAATAAATGATTGTTCGGGCCCGAACAATCATATAATAATGGTTAAATACTTTATTTAGCGGTATTTGTAAAATCAAAAATACCAGCAATTGTTAAAGCAGCTAAAACAATAGCTGCAATTAACAATATAATTGCAAAACTTAATAAAGCATAAATTCTTTTTTGTCTAGGATCAACAAAAACTAATTCGTGATCTTTATTTAAAAGATCCTTTTCAATAATGTATGTTAATGAATCTTTTACGGGCACGTTAACCTTGTTTAAAGCATCTAACACTAGTTTAAATTCTTCTTTTGATAAACTGCCTATTGTTTTTTTGTTTTTGAATATTCAACTTCTTGCATCTTGGTCTTGAGATTGTGCAACTAGTGTTTCGTATAGATCTGATAGCGATTCAAAGCTAATGCATTCACCAGTTAAAGCGTTTTCAAGTGTAAAAATTTGAGTATCTTTTGACTTATCCTCATAAACAAAAAATTTCTTTAAATTTACTGAGCTCATTTTATTCCTTTCTTTATAGGATGTCTTAATTATAACACTTAATATTAATTATACTAGTTTTATAGAATCTAAACTTAGCTAAAACTACTCGAAAATGTGTATTTTTGTAAATTATTAATGTTGATACACATTTTAAAATTGCTAATTTCGAGATTTTTATCTTTTATTACTTTTTTTTATTTTTTTTATTATAATGTTATTGCAAATGGCGAATGTGGTGAAGCGGTTAACACAGCGGGTTGTGGTCCCGTCATGCGAGGGTTCGAATCCCTTCATTCGCCCCATTTTTTTTATGCCTTTTTTAAAAAATAATATTCTATTCAAATATTAAATATAATTATTGTATGGAATTAATAAATTACGAAGTCAAAAAATCACGGTTCTACAGCATATGCCTACCAATTAACTCAAAAGATGAAATTAAAAACTATTTAAAAGAATTAAGAGCCGGTCATAAAAAATCTACTCATATTTGTTATGGATATCTTTTTATTGATAATGGAGTTATTAACGCCGGCTTCGATGATGACGGGGAACCAAACGGTACCGCCGGTAGACCCATTCGTGATTTATTAATCAAAACTAAAATGGAAAATTTCGTGATTTTTGTAATTAGATATTTTGGTGGTGTTAAACTAGGTGCCGGTGGTTTGGTCCGTGCCTATATCAAGAGTGCCAATCTCGCTTTACAAAAATATAGAGAAGGTGTTTAATGATTGCTGTTATCGGAAAAATTGGTGTAGGTAAAACTACTTTCCTAAAAAATTTAGGTATAGATCAAGAAAAAATTTTCTATTGTGATGAATTTATAGCAAAACATTACCTAAAAAATGGGATTTTTTACCATGAAATTAAAGAAAAAATAGGTGATTTTTTACTTGATAAAAAAGGTGTTTCTAAATCGAAAATTCTTTGATGATTAGACCAGGATAAAAGAAATATAGACGTATTGGAAAAAATCATATTTCCCAAAATTTTTGAAGCTTTAAAAAATGGGAAATTCCTAATTGTTGAAATACCCGTTCTTGTTAATAAAAATTGTAATTTTTTAACTTTGTTTTCTTTAATTTTATGCTTATCAACAAACGAGCAAAAACGACAAAAAAATTTGCAAAAAAGAAATGTGGATAACTTAACATTAAAGCAATTAGACGCAAAAAATGACCCCAAAAAGGCTATAAAATCACTTTTTGGTAAAAAACCAATTGTGGATATCTATATGTGAAACTTTGATTCCACACAACAAAATAGAAAAATTTTTGAAATACTTTCTCTAATAAAATAAAATGTTGTTACCAACCCCGAAATCGGGTTAATTTTTGTGAGAGGTGCAACATGTTAAAAAATATAATTTATCCATATTTTACAGTCGAAAATTCTTCGATAATCGCAGGTGAAGATTTAAAAAACTTGCGTAAATTTTATGCACCTATTTTGGGACCAAATGCAATCCTATTATATGAATATTTAAGAGATTTAGCCATTAACGAAACTAACGAGGTCGGATTCCACGATTACGATAGCATTACATATATGTTAAAAATCGATTTAAAAGCCTTAAATGACGCAAGAATAATGCTTGAATCAGTTTCTTTGCTTTCAACTTTTATTGATGAATTTAATCGAAAAACTCTTTTTGTAATTGAGAAACCGCTTGATAGAAAAGGGTTTAAACTAAATTTAATTTTAGCTAATAAATTATTAAATATTATTGGCAAACAAAACTTTGAACGTTTGATAGGGAAAGATAGAAACCATTATCTATCAAAAGCTAAATATTTGCTTGAAGTTTCCGCTGGTTATCAAGATGTTTTTAATGAAAGCGAAGATTATTCATTAATTAATGATAATTCAATTGATGTTAATACGCAAGACCTAGACACAAAAGAAATTAACATCGGTGTGCAAGAAAAAATAGATTTAAACACATTTGAATTCCCAAATATTTATGAAGCTATCCTGAAAACCGATTCCAGAGTATTTTTTGGACAAATTCAAGGTCAAATTGCCTCAACTAAAATAATTGATTTAATAAAAGATTCACGTAGTTGCGGTTTTTCTGACCCTTGCATTAATTTAATATTTTTCTATGCGAACGAGGTTAATGGAAAAATTAACTATCAATACGTTAATAAAATAATTAAAGATTTAATTCGCAAAGAAATATTTTCATTTGAACCTCTAGAAAACTATTTAGATGCACTAATTAAGATGAAAAATAATGTTGTCGTGACTAAGAAAGACTTGTATAAAGCCACATATTTAAGCAATCTAACCAAAGACGAAAATATTATGGACGGGGGATTATAATAATGGATAATTCCATCAATAAAAAGGTTTTTATAGAAAATAGTGACGAGTATAAAGCTAAAATTCTTAAATCTATCGAAAAATGTGTCAAATTAAAATTAATGTTGGCTGAAAATAAAGTTACGTGAGAAGAATTATTCGAATTTTTACCAGAAATATTGGAGATAAAAGACTCTATAGAGAACCCTAGTTTCACGCCATTTATTTATTCTTTGAAGCGAAATGATAAGGGCGTTTTAGTCTTTACAAAACAACCCGCTGATAATGAATTTAGAAAGTTAATTAATATTAATAATAATTTATGATTAACAGATATTTTTCCCGTTAATACAAAATTAACTACTCAAAGAATGATCATAAATTCAAGATCTAAAATTGAACTAGAATTGCGTTGTAACATGATTAAGGAATCTTTGTTAAATAAATCAAACATTTCATTTAAAGGATTTTACGTGCATGGTAAGTATAGTACTAGCAAAACACAATTTGCACATGCTATTGCAACTGAATGAGCTAAATCGGGCGTAACTACTGTTTATATGACAACACAGGCATTGTTTAACTATTTAAAATCTAGTTTTGATAGCAATAGACACGAAGGTGCGGAAATAATCCAAAAATTAAAAGATGTAGATGCTCTTATTATTGATGATTTGGGCGGTGAATCCCCAAACGCTTGATTCATTTTTGAAATATTGAATGACATTATTACACATCGCATTAATTTAAATAAAAATACTAATTTTCTTTCAGCAATGAGTTATGAAAAACTTAATAACTATTACATTAATCATAGATCATTAAAATCAGAGGCTCATAAGGCAAATGTGTTGATTCAAAAAATAGAATCAATAACACTACCATTCGAAATTGATTAATTTACGAATAATATTGAAAAACGTGTAAATAAGAAAAAAGTGGACTAGCCACTTTTTATTATTTTTTTAGACGTCTAAGTGTTGGGAATAACAAGACGTCACGAATTGAACTTGTTTCTGTTAGCAACATTACTAATCTATCAATACCAATGCCACATCCGCCTGTAGGAGGCATACCATATTCTAAAGCATCAATGAAATCTCAATCAATATCACTTGCTTCATCGTTGCCAGCCGCTTTTTCATCAAGCTGTTTTTTGAATCTATCTAATTGGTCGATAGGATCAGATAATTCGGTGTACATGTTAGCATATTCCTTAGTATTAATGAATAGTTCAGCGCGTTCTGTAAATCTAGGGTCATCACCTTTAGCTGAAAGAGGAGAAACTTCAATTGGATGTCCATAAACGAATGTTGGTTGTATCAATTCACATTCAACAAGTTCCTCATATAAAGCATTAATTATGTGGCCGATTGTAAAGAATTTTTCTAATTTCACATTGAATTTTTTCGCTGTTTGAACCGCTTCGTCAAGAGTGATGTTTCTAAAATCTTTGCCAGTTTTTTTATTAACAGCGTCAACCATATTAATGCGATTAAAAGGTTTAGATAAATCTATTTCAACACCATTATTCACATATACATTTTTACCTAATTTTGCACATAATTCTTTAAACAATGCTTCTGTACGATTCATCATTCCTTCAACATTTGAATAAGCTTCATAAAATTCAATAGTAGTAAATTCAGGATTATGTGTTGTATCGTATCCCT
Organism: Mycoplasma miroungigenitalium; assembly: GCF_013008635.1. NCBI lineage: Bacteria > Bacillati > Mycoplasmatota > Mollicutes > Mycoplasmatales > Mycoplasmataceae > Mycoplasma > Mycoplasma miroungigenitalium. The sequence goes on along the minus strand of NZ_CP053096.1, from coordinate 487,575 downwards.
CGTTTCTAAAAATTCGTCCTAATTCATAAACTCGATCAAAACCACCAATAACAAGTTTTTTCAAAGGAATTTCAGTTGCTATTCTCAAAACAAATTCTTGATTTAAAGAATTGTGGTGTGTTGTAAATGGTTTTGCTGCCGCTCCTGAAATATAGTCATGTAAGAATGGCGTTTCAACGTCTAAATATCCCAAATTATTGAAAAAGTCTTTAATTCATTGAGTAATTTTTATTCTTTTAATGAACTTATCTTTTGAATCATCGTTCATTATTAAATCTACATAACGACGTCTATATCTCTCTTCAGCATCAACTAAACCATGATATTTTTCGGGTAGCGGTTTAAGCGATTTTGACAACAATTCAATATCAGATGCTTTGATAACCACGGCATCTGTATTAGTTTTCATAACTTCACCTTTAACTCAAATAATATCTCCTAAATCTAGTTTAGAAACTAAATCTGCTAGTTCTACTAATTCTTTCTTATTAAAATAAACTTGAATAGTGCCGTGAAAATCTTTTATTACTAAGAATGGCCCTCTTTTTGCCATTAATCTACCAGCAACAATTTTTTTAACATGTTTTTCATGCAATTCATCTTTACTATATTTTTCAAATTCTGTCGAAATATCGTCACTATAATTTATTTCACCCAAACCATAGGCTTTTTTAAAGGCGACTACATTATTTTTTTCGTATTCCAACAATTTATTACGACGCACCAATTCTTGTTCTGTATATTTTTCCATAATTACTCCTTAAAATTTATGCATAATTAATATTAATTTTACATTAAAAACTTAATTTAATATTAAGTATTAATCAGAGTTCATAGATTTTTTTAAATTTTTATTGTTAAATTTGATTTATATGTATAATAATAATGATGCGTTCCCAATGTGAACGGTTACGAAATCCATAGGATTCGTTGCTTAAGAGTATATTAACTCCCTTCCAATACAATAATAGAATAAGCCTTATGCGTGATGCTTATTTACTTTACTTATCTTATATGTTAATCAATAAAAATTGGCGTAATGCCATTTTTTATATTAAAATTATCATATGAAATTAAAAGCGGGTGAAATTTTAGATAATGTAAAGGCAATAATGCTTTCTTATGAAGGGATGGGAGTAGTCAAAATAAATGACTATTCTATATTTGTTGAAAACTTGCTAGTTGACGAAACTGCTAATATTGTTATCAAAAAAGCTAACACAAAATTTGCATTCGCTAAAGTTTTAAAACACATTACTATTTCGCCTAAACGTATTAAGCCAGATAACGAAAAATTAATGGAATCTGGTTCAACACCAATTGCAATGCTTTCTTATAAGGATCAGCTTTTATTTAAAGAAGAATTTGTTAAATATTTATTTGGTAGAAACATCCACTTTGAGAATGTAGCAGAAATTTTGCCTAATCCGAAACCCTGAGGATACCGAAATAAAATAACAGTGTTTTGTGATGAAATAAATGGCAAGTTTGTTTTAGGTCTTTTTGAAAAAAACACACACAACCTTATCGAACAGACATCATATGATTTGGCTCATCCAAAATTAAACGAAGTAATTTTATGATTGGACAACAATATAAATAATTATCAATCTCTTAAGAATTCTGTCAATAATATTAACAGTTTTACTTTTAGATATTCCGAAGCAAGCGAAGAAGGTTTAATTATTATCAATGCAAATAAAATGCTTAAAATTGACAATAAGTTAATAACAGATATAACCAATAAATTCAATTGAATAGTCAACATAATTGTTAATCTTGAAAGCAAAAATAGCAATAAATATTTTGCTTTATTAGATTCAAAAACGAGTATTTTGGACAAAATTGATAGTCTTTCATTCAACTTGGAATGAAACAGTTTTTTCCAAATTAATTCAGCGCAAACAAATAATCTTTATAACCTACTTATAAATAACCTTGACTTAAACAAAAATGATATTGTTGTTGATGCTTATTCGGGAGTTGGGACAATAGCTTTAAAAATTGCACCATTTGTAAAAACTGTATACGGATTAGAAATAATTAATGAAGCCGTGATGAATGCAAGAGATAATGCAAAACTAAACAATATTGAGAATGCATTATTTTATTCCGGAGATGTTAATAAAACAATTTTTAAAATAGAACAGAATCCTAATGTTATTATTGTTGACCCTCCACGTTCTGGTATTAGCACTCAATTTTTAGAAACGATAATAAAAATTAATCCAGAAAAAATTGGATATATATCGTGCAATGTCCACACAATGTGCAGAGATATTGATTATTTACGAAACAACGGCTACCAATTAATTTATCTTAGACCTTGTGATATGTTTAGTCAAACTCATCATATCGAATGTGTCGGAGTGCTTATTAGAAAATAAAAATTCAGAAATCTGAATTTTTATTTTGCGTTTTTTATGAAATGTTTAAGGGTTTTTGCAAGTCCCCCTTTTCTATATGAAAAAGGTGAGACATGGGATGCAATCTTTTTGAAATCTTTTGTTGCATTTTTCATTGCAATAACATTTTTTAAATATTGGGCTGCTGAGGCGTCATTCATCGTGTCACCGATATGTACACATAAATCAGTATCGACACCATATTTTTGCGCAAATAATAATTCTGCTTTGCCTTTTGAAGCACTAATGTCTGTAACTTCAATGAATTTGTTGTAATTTCTAGCTTCTACGATATTCAATTTAGTTTTAAATTTGTTTTGAATATCATTGTAAAAATCGTTTATATTTTTCTTTTTAGGTGATCAAATAATTAGCTTAAATATAGGCATATCAATATTAAATTCATCAAGTTTGTTATGGTTGCCTTTTTTCAATTTAACAATAAACTTAAGTAAATAATTGTTTGTATAAGTTAATTTTCTAAAATTTGAATTAACAATAACACTCATATTATATTTTAATATCAACTTCTTAATTTGAACAAGTATCTCTTTATTTATTGTCGCCGAGAATATTTCTTCACCATTGTAAATTACTTTCGCGCCATTTCATGCTATAAAATTATCTGTTGAATCAATTTGTTCTAGTATACTTATTGTTTTTTTATTTATACCCCTGCCTGTCGAAACAACAGTTTTAATACCTTTCTTTGAGAGAGAATTTATAGCATCAATATTCTTGGAGCTTAATAATTTACGTTTGTAATCTAAACTTGTACCGTCTAAATCTATAAAAATAAGTTTTGGTTTTTTGTTTAACATATAGAAATTATATATAAACAAATAGTATTTTTAAAAATTTACATATGTGCATTTAATGTATAACAATTTGTATAAATATCATTTCCTGAGTACACCTTGAAATACAATTTTATTAACGAATCCGTAATTATTTCATAATCAAAATTCGCTCGATCTGGATTAACTTGAATATTGCTCATAACATTTTTGAATACAGCGGGTATAACCGATAAGTCAAATTTGACATTATCTTTGTCATAACGTATATATTGGTAAACAATACTTTTATCTAAATCAGGAAACACTTCTGTTTTATTTAATGTTAACGATTTTTCTTCTTCTGTTACAGAATGACTTTTCTTTGCTGATAAAACAAAAATAGGAGTTATAACACTAGCTGCTGTTGCAACGCATATAATAGGAATTCAAACCTTCTTTTTATTCATTTAAGTCCTTATATTGTTCGAAAATACTTATGTTTATGTCGTTTTGTTTTATTATTTCTTCTATATCTTTGCTATTGAATTTATATTGAGGTTCACCTATCAATGTTTTAGAATTTGTTATTTCAAGTTTTATCAATCCATCGTTAACATCCAATAAGCGTTCAACTACTTCCTGTTTTTGGCTGATGTTAACTGTAATAAAATCGGATTTTTTATCTAAACCTCCGTTATCAAAAATATATTTATAAATTGTATTTAACTGTCCCTTGAAATTATATGGAATAAACAATCCAACGTCTGAAAATGATTTTGAATCGACAATACAACCTAATTTATAATCGAAGGTTATTGGGTTGTCAAAAGTATATTCAGATTTTTGAGTTCCAGTTGAATAAATACTCTCATAAATTTTCGATGAAATTTGTTTTTTAGTAATATGGTTGCATAAGTCTGAATCAATATCGGTAATTCCATAGGTTGACAAAGATTGATTCATATCCATTATTAGTCGATAGTCATCAAAATTTTTAAACTTATAACCAAATTTATCTTTTTGTTTTCATGCTATGTTTTTATCGCTTTGGATTTTTTCTTTTGCAAAATTAGTTATTCTTTTATTTCGAAAATTAGAAAATTCTAAATCAGTGTGCAAATATTCTGTCTTTGTTCCTAAAATGTCTCCATCCAATTCCCCAAAATCAAACTGATATTTCTCTGCAATGTCGATTCCAGCAAAATTATTTTTAGCTTCAGTGAAATATTCTGCAACATTGTTTTTTTGTTTTTTTATATCTCATATTTCTTTATTAATACCAGTATTTTGTACTGTAATAGAATTCAATTCGGAAAATTTCAATCCTAATAAATCCGAAGAAATTATTACATTACAAATTTTTATATTGTCTTTAGGTTTCGCCTTGAACGATGATTTTTCATAGTTAAACAGTGAATCTAATTCCTTGGAATTATCATCTTTTAAATTATAGATTGTCTCTCTAAATGATATTTTTTTATTGTCTAATGGTTTATTATTTACAGATATTAATAAGTTTCGAAAACTATATTCATCCAAATTAGAATACTTAGAATAATCAGGTGTTGCAAAAATGAATGAAATATAAAATCTATCGTCTTTAAAAAATCTCTTAATTTCAACCCTTCCTCTAATCAACAGAACATTTCCTTTGGCTCGAATAGCCGTTGAATACGAATACAAATTTAAATCGTATTTATTTAACCCTTTTGATTTATCATTACTTGATATTTTTTTATAAACAAAATGATAAGGGTCGATTTTCAACCTATTAATTTGTGCCGGTTGATTTTGAACCGGTATATTATTCATTAAGGTAAAAATATAAAAACTCCTCTATAGCTTTTCTTCTTTTTTTTATAATAGGTTGTTCTCGAAAAATGCATATCGTATCATTCCTTATCTTGATTTTTAATAACAAATTCATTTTCAATAATTAATTTGCTGTTTTTGTTTAACATTTCAATAGTTTGATCAAATTTAGAATAATTATTTATTCCAATAGAGTTTACTTGGCTATTTTGTGTCATTTTTAACTGTGCTTTCTTGTTAGCTTTATCTAATAAGGCTAAAGATTTCACCGCGTTATAACGTTGCTGATTCGTTAAAAAACTATTAAAATATTGGCTTCTTAAATCTATCATTTTTTTCTCCTTCCAAGATTTATTAGCTGTATTTATTTTTAAGTTAATAAAAACGGAAAAAATTATTAAAATTAAGTTAAAAATAATAAAAAAAGCACAACTGTGCTTTTTCGTTTAAAATTCTTTTATTTGTTTTCAAGATAAAGGTCAATTTTTTGGAGTATTTTTTACCTTGGTTATAACAACTATATATGAATCATCATCTAATTTATTTTTATATTTTTTAACAGTAATATTTTGAGATTCTTCAGGAAAATTATCTAAAAATTCGTCTATTTCACTTTGATAATTTCTTCCTTTTAATAGATACAATAATCCGCCGATTTTCAACAAGTGATTTGTTAACATATACATATTTTTAATACTTGATACTGCTCTTGCTGTCACTAAATCAAACAAAGCGGATAGTTCTTTTGTGTCCTCACATCTTTTATTTATTATTTGTAGATTGCTAACATCAAGTTTTTCCTTAACATTATTTAGAAAATTACAACGACTTTTCATTCCTTCAATTATAGTTAACTCATAATTACAATTTAAAAGTAAATGAGGCAATGAGGGGAAGCCTGCGCCAGCACCAATATCAGCAATTTTTGCCGAATTATATTGAAATCCTAGCTCTTTTGCTACATCCATTGCTTGAATTGAATCAGCAATGCCATTTACCTTGATATCGTTGATAGTTTTAAAACCTGTAATATTTTTTGTTTGGTTATATTCAAATATTAATTCTGCGAATTTTTCTAATTTTTCATTCATTATTTTTTAATAACATTAGCAAATTCATCATACAAATCAGATACCGATTTACCAGTTATTGAAGCTTCAATTACACCAGCAATAAATTCATCTAGTGAAATTACTTGTAATTTGCTAAATTTTCCTTCTATGTCTGAATTATCAATTGAATCGGTAATAATTACTCTTGATAAATTGGGATTATTTTCAAATATTTCAAAACCTTTAGTAAATATACCATGAGTGGCTGCAACAACAATTTTTTTAGCTCCGTGTGCTTTTAAAGTGTCAACAGCTTTTAATATAGTTCCGCCTGTGTCAATAATATCGTCAATAATAACAACATTTTCACCTTCGACTCCACCAATTAAACCCATAACTTCAGTTTGATTAGTCCCAGTTCTACGTTTATCAATAATACTAATTTTTACTGTATCTGCAATTAGTTCCGCAAGTTTTCTAGCACGAATTGTCCCTCCATGATCTGGCGAAACTACTGTAAAAGGTTCTTTTAATTGTTTAACTGCTTTTGCAATTGGATATGCACCTCTTAAATCATCAATTGGGATATCAAAAAAACCTTGGATAGCAGGGTTGTGTAAATCAACTGCAATGATTTTTGTCGCACCTGCGGTTTGAATTAAATCAGCAACTAATTTCGCACCGATGGGCTGACGGCCACTGGCCTTACGGTCTTGACGAGCATATCCATAATAGCTAAGTGCGATTGTAATTGAATTGGCGCTAGCTCTTTTTAATGAATCTATAAATAAAAGTAAATCCATTAAGTTATCATTAACTGGTCTAGATGTTGATGCCACTACGTAGACATCTTTACTACGCACAGTTTCTTCGCTCACTATCATTCTTTCGCCATCGGCAAATAATGTTTTTGTTATAGGCGAAACATGCAAACCTAAAATTTTGGCTATTTTTTGAGTTAAAGGCATACAATTTGGCATACCAAATAACATAATATTTTCTTTTTTCATAATACTCCTACTTTGTTACATATATTATAAAGGTATACTCATTTATATTTACTTTTTTGTTTTTATTTATTTTTTTAATGGTCATTTTGAGACGAGTTTTTTAACTAATAATTTTTGCCAGTTAAAAGATTTTCAAATTGTCGTCGCAAAAATTCTTAAGGATAAAATAATTTGGGTTATATCGAGAAACTCGTTTCAGTTATAAAACGTGTGTTTTAGTCAATAATTATTTAATTCATTGAACTTGAATATAAAATACATACTGTTAATTTTTGAAAAAAATGAAGAAAATTTGAACTAATATAAAAAATAAAAAAAATTATATTTATCAAAATTTTTATATTATAATAGTAATGCTAATTTTAGCAAATACTTGGAGAGGTAGCGAAGCGGCCAAACGCGGGTGGCTGTAACCCACTTCCTAACGGTTCGGGGGTTCGAATCCCTCCCTCTCCACCATTTTGCCCCATAGCCAAGCGGTAAGGCATCGGTTTTTGGTACCGACATGCGTTAGTTCGAATCTAACTGGGGCAACCATATCACCTATTGGTGATTTTTTATTTCCTTTTAGTGATATCATTTAATTATGAACACAAAAACTAATGACTTAAAAACCAATATTATAAGAAACAACAAAATAATTGGTGGATCTATATTATCGCTAGCATTTTTTATTATAGTAGCACTCGCTGGCGGCATACTTTACAATTACATATTCAACATAAACCTACAATTGTGGGTTATTTTAGCCGGAACTCTTCTCGATTGCGCGCTTATTATTATAATTTTAGTCTTCGGCCATAAAATGAAAGCTTATATCTTAGGGCCATTGGCCTCGATATCAATGTTCCTTCTAGGGTTTTATGGATTAGGATACGGAATAAATCAATTTGTAAGCAGCAATGAATTAATTAAACTGACAGCAATTTTCTTTATTCCTGCCGCTTCAATGGTATTAATTGGGGCATTGGCATATTTCAATGTTCTGAAAATAAATAAGATAACTCCGATTATGATAACCTTGTTCATAACAATGATTATTTTAATGCTAGTTTCATGATTTTCATCTCATCAATTAATATTCACCATAATAAGCGGTATTGGTTTCCTTCTAACGCTTTGCTACATGGCTATTGATTGATTAATTATTATTAAATTCAATAACAATTTTAAAAAACTTACGCCCGAGGAGCAATCAATTAGTGAATCAATAAAATGGTCTATTTACTTTGGTTATCGTTTAGCATTTGATTACATATATGCATTTATATATCTTTCAAACTTTTTTGGAAAATAAAAATATAGCTTACTAAAAGCTATTTTTTAATAAATTTAACGAATAATACTGAAAAATAAATAAAAAAATGGCGATCACGAGAGGATTCGAACCTCTGACAACAAGCTTAGAAGGCTTGTGCTCTATCCTGCTGAGCTACGCGACCACGTGAAATAATTTTATAACATTTTAAGATAAAAACAAAAGAAATAATTATTTTTTTGCGGTTACGAAACTCTTTTTTCACTTGATTAGAATCTCAAAAATATTACCAAAACAAAAACTTGCTTGGTGCAAGTTTTTAGGTAAAAAAGTTTTTTTCAACTTTAAAACTAAGTCGACTAGAAAACCATAATGATGTTTCGGCGGATTCTTTTATTTAAAAGACAGACAAAAGTTTTGTACAAATTTAATTTATACTAATATGAGTATTATCGTGTTTATGGTTTTCGATTGCATTAACAATATTTGATGAATAATAATCATAATAGTTTAAATGAATGTCTGGCTCTACCCCGTTTTCAGTTATTGGTAAATTGGTTAAAGTTGTGTTGTTTCAATTACCATCATATCCGCTAAAACCACTTGTACTGGAAATATCCACATTAGTTCCATCAGGCAATACTGTTGGGAGAACTGAAAACATTCCACCACCAGTCTTATTTCCGATTACTGTAGCTATACGTTGAGTCTTAACTATATGCGCAAATAAATTAGCGGCGCTAAAAGTATTAATTCCTGTTAAAACATATCATTTGTATTCAGGGTATGAATCATTTTTGTTTACTATTGCGTCCTGATTCGTATCTATATTGAATTGATTAAGTGTTATTGATTTAGTTAGTTTGTCTTGAACCAATAAATTTATTGGTTTGTTTGTAAGGAAACCCAATACTTTTTCCATCGCAGCTGCTGACCCACCGCCATTTAGAGATATGTCTAAAATTATATTTTTAATATCTTTTCCTCTTGGATCGGTCTTAATTTTTTTAATTGCAGCGTCCATTAATCAATAAGAATCATATCTTCATTTTTCATCGGAATTAAGTTGACTTGATGTACCAACGTCAAAAGAATCCAATATTATCCTTGCTGTATTAGCGCTTTCAAAATGCACTACTCTTGAATTCTTTGAATTTTTTTCTCTCGAGGTATTTAGCTGTTTTAAGCGTTGATGATAATTGATATTTTTTTGAGAATAATTCTTGCCGTCAACATTCTTATACTTTTTGTCCTGAAAACTATAAGAAATAATTCTAGAATGTAATTCGTTTAAACCGCGATATCAAAGTTTAAAATAAGCTTCATTATAATCTTTATTATCAGTACTTAATAAATCATTTTTGACACCGATTTTAGTGGCATACTCATCAAAATTCTTAACTTGTTGCGACTTAAACAATTCGCTAGCCAGCCCATAGTAATTATCAAATAAAAATGACATGAAATTATAATTATTTATTCGCTTGTTTTGAGTGTTGATAACAGAATTTTTTACGTAAAAACTATTCATATAGTTATTTGGCACTCTTGTTTGTTCATAATCAGCCCCGATTAATTCATTACCGTTATAGTAGAGATTATAATAATTTGAAGAACAAAACATTAAATTAAATAAGCTCAAAGGAATAAAAACATTACTATCTTTAATATAAAGTTTATAGTTATATTTACTCAATTCAAAACTGGGGATTGAGTTATTATCATTAAAATTTTTAACCTTATAGTCAACGTTGTGAATATATCGACCGTAATCTTTCATTTGCATTCTAAATAAAAACGAAAAAGCATCGCTTGAAGTATATGAAATCCTGTTTTCGCCTGAATCAAACAATATTTGTTCGCCATTCCAAAAATCAAATTTTACGCCTCGGTTGTTATAATCAATATTTTTTATCATCTTCAAATTGAAAAAACCATTCAATGCAGAAAACATTTGATTGACATTAACATACAAGTCTTCATTATCTTTTTCTTGATAAATATCAACATAGTTAGTTTTGGCTATATCATACTCGTGACTCATATTTTTAAATTTAAGATAATCAATCCTTAATAAATTATCGGGAATTTGTTTTGTAATATAAAGATTTTTATTAATACCTAATAAAATTCCTAAATTAGTACATGAAGCGCTAATTGCAGATGTTCCAGCAATTGCGACAGTAGATATTAATAGTTGTTTTAAGTACTTATTTTTTTTCATAATTACCTTTCCAAATTAACGAACACTATTGAAAAATAGGCGTAAATGCCTACCTAATAAGTGATGTCGTGGTTTTTATAAATGAGCGGCGAAACTATTTTATAAGTGAAAAATATTATAAACATATTGCCCCAAATTTTGACGGGACTAAGAATAATATGTTGAAACATATAAACGAATATAGAACCTGCAGAACCAGATTGTTCAATACTCCTTTTTTCTGCTAACGACAATATTGGAACATTAGCAAGTTCTATCAAGGCAGAAAAAACTACAATTGGAACTATAATTAAATAAAGCGATGATTTTAATTTAAAACGAGCAATAACGACAAATACCAACATAGCAACATAACCGGATAACATTATCCCAAGCAAAACTCAACGATTAGTTATAATACCACCTTGTATTGTATAGTCATCAATTTTAAATCCAATTAATCATGTAACTAGTAACATAATTATTGCTAAAACCGTTGTCCCAACAATCATGTTTATGTTTAACAAATCCCTTTTTTTATTATTTTTTTGAACCAGTTCTTTTCGCTTGTAATATAGATTAATAATTCTATTTTCTATTTTCTTGATTTTTTGCTCATTAGCAGCCGGATCTAAATAAAGTTTATCTAGCCTTTTGAATAATGTTTCCATCATGTCAGCATAATAACTATCTTGAAATCTTCCTCCAAAAAGAAATTTAAGCAATTTCAGAAAGATAAAACCTATAATGCCCGGAATTATCCCGTCTAGTGCGGCAGCAAGAATAAATAAAGGGTTAAATAAACTTGGAACGAATAAAAATGAAATTAAGTCTGAAACAACACCAACAAAAGCACCGATAATAGGCCCAAAAATCAACCCAGTTATTTTAATGGGAAGCCCTATTACGCTTATTTTATAAGCCGGCAATGATATAAAAGGCATAAATTGAAAAACGATTAAGAAAAACGCCACCGATATTGCGATTAGAATACCGATAAAAGTGATTTTTCTTATTGACCATTTCGTGAATAATTTGAAATCTTGGTCATTTCCGTACTCGTTTATCATAGATTTATTATAGTCAATATTTTTGAATTTAGTATTTAATAGAGTAAATACTTGAAAGTTGGCTAAAAAAGCTGAACTTTCTCCACAACTATTGAATATTTTGTAATTGTAAAAGCACAACAAATTGACGTTAATTTAATTAAATATTATAATTAATACATTACCACCGGAGGTTTTATGAAAAAAGCATTAATAATTCTCGCTGCAGGGTTCGGTTCACGCTTAACGCCTTTAACACTTCTTACTCCCAAAGCATTGTTAAAAATTGATAAACAAGAAAGAAATTTTTTAGACAAAATGTTGGAATATATTCCTGATGATGATTCAATAGATATTTATATAGTTACCGGCTATAAAAAAAGTCTATTTACACCTATAATATCTAAATATAACATGACTGAAATTCTAAACTCAAAATATTCCCAAACCAACTCAATTATCAGTGTATACGAAGCAACTAAAAAAATTGATTTAAATAAATATGATGCTTTCTATATTGCGCCTAGTGACTGCTACCTTAATGAAAATGTTTTTAATAAAAATACTAATTTTTCTTGAGTAAATACTGTTGATTCGTATTCGCCAAATAAAGAATGAAATATAGTCAAAAGAAAAGATAATAAGACGATAAAATCATTCAAAATTGGGAAAAATAATGAAAATTATTCTGAATTTATCACTGGGATAAGTTATTTTAAAACAAGCGATTTTATAATTTTATCAAGAACAATAAAACAAATGCTTGTTGAAAATTACAAAAAAAATTCTAATTTATACTGAGAAGACGCTTTATCTAAAACCCTAAATAGTATTAATTTACGTACTTACAATTTATCGGGAAGATTGCTAGAAATAGACACTATCGATGAACTTATTGAATTTAACCCAGAAGTTAAATCAATAAAAGATAATCCACATTTCAATTTAATTAAAAAAGTTTTTGGAATTAATTTAACTAAAATAAAAAATATGAAACCTGTCAAAGCAGGTATGACTAATGATTCATTCACGTTTGAAATTAATGATAAAGTATACATCTACAGAATTCCGGGTTTAGGTTCTGATAAATTAATAAACCGCGAAAATGAATTTAATACTTATAAAACTACTGCTAATCTGCCTAATAGAGAAATACTAATTCATTATGAACAAAATAAAGATAACGGATTAGAAACATATGGCGCTAAAATCGCACTATTTCATGATAATCATCGCACGGTTAATCCTAAAAATTGAAGCGAAGTAACCAAGGCATTACAGGCCATTAAAATATTCCATGAAAATAAATATAATGCAAGTTATGAGTTTGATGTTATTGAAAGAATGACTTACTATAAATCATTAATATTGAATAAATCGGTTTTGACTAAAACAATAGAATTAGAACACAAATTAATTAAAATTTATGACAAAATAAAAGATAGAGATAAATATTTGATACATGTAGATTTCATTTGTGATAATGTGTTGATTGATAATGATAATGATATAAGAATTATAGATTGAGAATATTCGGGTACCGGTGATAAATATTTTGATTTGTCAGCCTGATGTCTATATTCGTATTATTCAAGAAAACAGTGCGATAAATTATTAAAAATATACTTAAATGGGAAAATTAAAAAAGAAGACAGAAGAGTGTTTTATTCATATATTGCTATCCAAGGATATTTATGATATTTATGATCAATTTTTAAAGAAGAGCAAAATTTATTTTTCTCAGATTACAAAGAAACAATGTTAGGCTATGGAAAAGAATATACGGAGATTTTAGAAAATGAATTTGATTAAAAAACATAATTGAATGTCTAACATTATAGGATTATTGTCGGGCCTGTTTTGGGCAATTGATGGAGTTTTTCTATTATTTTTTACAAAACTTACTCCAACAGACAGTTGAGAATTAGGTATCTTAGTTACACTAATTCATGACTTATTTGCAATATTGTGGGCATTTATAATTGTTTTAATTATGAAAAAAAACAAAGAAATAAAATCTGCTTTCACAAATAAAAATATTTGGATTTTGCTTTTAAGTTCAACCATTGGTGCTCCTTTTGGAATGACAATGTATATACTTGCAATTAAAGAGATTGGAGTTGGCCAAACAAGTTCAATTTCAATATGTTACGTAATTTTAGCTAGCGTATTAGCCTTCATTTTTTTAAAACAAAAAACTAGTAAAAATGGTTTGATGGGTATTGTAATTGCATTTATATGTGTATTAACATTTGGGATTTTGCAAATTGAAACGAAAACCCACTCATTTAAAGGATACATTTTTGCTATATTATGCGTTGTCGGATGAGGAATGGAAGCTTTTTTATCTTCGATTTCAATGGATCGAGATATTGATCCACAAGTTTCTATTATGATAAGACATATTGTTTCAGCAATTGTGTTAGGTTGCATCATTGCACCTGCTACAAATTCTTATTCAGAAAATGTAACGCAGCTTTTAAATTATAAAAATATTTGGGTAATAATAGCGGCTTCATTTTTTGGAGCAATAAGTTTTATTTGTTATTACTTTTCTATTAATAAACTAGGTATATCGCTAGCTGTCGGTCTAAATATTTCTTATTCAGCGTTTGCTGTTATTCTTGAAGTAATATTTTTCAAAGGTTGGCAAATTTATCATTGATATAACTATTTACTATCTGCGTTAATTTTAGTTTCGTTATTATGAACACTCGTACCAGACAAAATATGAATTAAGACTAAGAAATAGGGTTTTCCTATTTTTTGTTTTGATTAAAATTAATAATCACTATTTAAGTAAAAGTATTAGTTATAATGCTAAAATATAATTATTATTATGAAAAGGAGAAAAATATGTTCAAAAAAATAAACCAAAAAAGATCAAATGAAGTTTTATTGAAAGCAACTTATAAAGGTGCAGATAAAATCGAACATTTAATCGAAAAGAACCTAGTAATCACAGAATACTTAAACAATAATGAAGCGTTAGTTTACCTTGGTGAAAAAGAAAAAGTAGAATTTAATACACTTGTTAAATTTTTCCAAGGATTAGCTACTTCAGCAACACGTAGTTATCAATTTGATGTTGATACATTCGTTACTGAAAAACTTTCAGCTTCTAAAGTTATGGAAGCATTTATTCGTGGTGTATATTTTGCGAAAGCAAAACTTTACAATGAAAAATCAGATAAAAAAGAATCAGAATTCACTCTTGAACCTTTCAAATCAGAAGTAAGCCCTGAATTAGAATCAGATATTGAAAAAGCATTGATTCTTGCTGAGGCAACAAATTATGCACGTAATCTACAAGTAACTCCACCAAACATTTTAAACTCTGAACTTTTAGCTGAAACAATCGCTAAAGATTTTAAAGAATATAAAAATCTAAAAGTTACTGTTTTAGATAAAAAACAAATTGAAGAGTTGAAAATGGGATTACTATTATCTGTAAACCGTGGTTCAATGTATGAAGCTCGTGTTGTTGTAATTGAATACAATGGAGATCCTGAATCAAAAGACAAGACTGTTCTTGTTGGTAAAGGAATTACATTTGACTCTGGTGGTTATTCATTAAAACCATCTCGTTCAATGTTGGGAATGAAATATGATATGTCTGGTTCTGTAATCGTTGCCTCGACATTAAAGGCTATCGCACAATTACAACCTAAGAAAAACTTTGCTGCTGTTATGTGTATTACAGATAACCGTGTAAATGGCGATGCATCATTACCAGATTCAGTTTGAAAATCAATGAATGGTAAATCAGTTGAAATCAACAACACAGATGCTGAAGGTCGTTTAGTTCTTGCTGATGGGATTACTTATGCTGTTAGAAACTTAAAAGCTACACGTATTATTGATGTTGCAACCTTAACTGGTGCAATTGTTGTTGCCTTAGGACACACATACACCGGTATTTGAGCAACATCTGAAAAAGCTTGAAAAGAAGTTAGCCAAGCAGCTAACAACGCTCACGAACTTGTTTGAAGAATGCCTTTCGACGAAGCATTCGCCGAAGGAATCAAAAAATCTGTAGTTGCTGACCTTAAAAACACTGACTTATCAGGTTTAGCTGGTTCTTGTTCAGCTGCAATGTTCTTGAAAGAATTTACTGAAGGTGTAGAATACATCCATATGGATATTGCCGGTACAGCTGACATTAACGAAGTTCCTCAAGGTCCTATGGTTAAA
The DNA here is from genome assembly GCF_013008635.1 of Mycoplasma miroungigenitalium. Lineage (NCBI taxonomy): Bacteria > Bacillati > Mycoplasmatota > Mollicutes > Mycoplasmatales > Mycoplasmataceae > Mycoplasma > Mycoplasma miroungigenitalium. Next base: position 471,813 of record NZ_CP053096.1, on the reverse strand, counting down.
ACTCTTACAGAATTAGCTTTAATTTAAGTTATTTCCGGAAATTTAACCTAAAAATACTCAAAAAAAGGAAAAATCTCCTTTTTTTTTTTTTTTTACAAAACCTATAAAATACTGGTACGTATATTAAATATTAAATTAAATTACGTATAAACAAAAACAATATTTTGAAAGGATATAGTATGAACAACGAAGTTAATCAAACATCATTTAGAAGCCGAACTGTGTTAGTCATTTTGTCAACCTTTTTCGGGTTTTTAGGAGTGGATAGATTTTACGCGGGTCGTATTTGACTAGGTATCTTTAAATTACTAACAGGTGGTTGATTTGGAATCGGATCTATAATTGATTGATTCCTAGCAATTTTTGGCGGAATGAAAGATAGTGAACGTAAATTTATCAAAAAATGATAATTTATAGCCAATTAGTTTTAAAATATTCAAACAGAAATAAATTAAACATCTATTGTATAAGCAAATAGTTGTTTTTTATATTCAAATTTAAAGAATTGTCAGAATACAGAACGAACCAACAACCCATAGAGGAATAGTGAATAGACAACACAATGTGGCAAGTGATGAAACTTGGGCGGTATAATCTATCTCTTTATGGTTTGAGGCTAATGAGTAGGTAACACATGCGGTTGCAGGAGGACAAGCCATCAACAAGACAAACAAGACACCAGTCGAAACATTAATAAATTTCGTATAAACCATAGGGATTGAAATTACAAATAGCATAACTAAAGGAGCAATAATTAATTTTCTAATTACACTCATTCAAACAGATAAAGACTTAATACCAGATTTAACGTTTGAACGATGTAAGGATGCACCTATATTAATCCACGCTATTGGAGATACAATACTAACGCCCATCGCAATAGTCATTCCAAACATTGGTAATTGCTTTGGAAACGCGGCTCAAAAATGGTGTAAATATTCTTGTGGTATTGATTTATGAATCTCTGGATTGTAAACATATTGATAATAACCATAATTCGAAATATTCAAACTTTTATCAAGAGTTGCGTTAGGATCGATGAATTGTGTTCGAAAGGCAAATTGTAATAAGTAACAAATTAAAGAGATATATAACGTAATTAACATAGGGTGCAATAAAGCTTTGCCTAAGGATTTGAGTTCTTTTCTGTTTACTTTAATACCGGCGTAAGTCATACGCATGTGGGTAGATACGCCGATTAAAAAGGGAATATTTCAAATTTGTAATAATGCAATAGCAAATTCTTCAAAAATAGGACTTTGACCAACACCTGTTTCAGATAAACTCTTAATTAATGGGAATGCAAAGTATTGTAATGAACCATAAGCGATTATCATTTCGATCGCTAATAATCTTTCTTGATAACTTCTTATATAAGCCTGTTTATAAGCACTATATTCACCGGGTTTATTAGCTTTTTCTCAAGCTAAAATTGCTTTCTTTTGGATTCTATTGCTAATCAATTTAGGTCAATAATTTATGACTAATTTTGCGTATATAGCAAATAAAATATAGAATCCAAAAGCAGTAATTAAAACTTTTAAAATTGTAGATATGTTTGAAAACTCAGCATTTTTCATAAAAGCGCCAAAACATAGCACAGGTAAAAAATAATTAATGGTAGTTAATGAAAGTTTCATATTCATTTCAGAACTGATTAAGCCGATTTTAGAACATGCAAAACCAACACCAACAAATACTAAGGTCGCAAAAACAGCTCCATATATACTTTGTGAAGTAATAATATTTAAAAATTGTTGCACTTGACCTCCTAAAATGTCTATTTATTTAATTTTAGTACATAGAAATTAATAAATAAGAAAAACGTAAATGTTTTCATATAATAATTTAATAAAGTCAATCTTTTAAATATAAAAAAATATTTTGTTAAATCTTGTTAATCATTTCATATAATAGATGAACTATGAATAGAGGAAATATAAAGGGTTGATTAGAGGTCATAACAGGACCAATGTTTTCAGGAAAAACAGAAGAATTACTTAAAAGAGTTAATACACTTAAATGAGCCGAAGTTAACACTTTGGTAATAAAACCATCATTTGATTCGAGGTTTAGCGATAGCGAACTAGTAAGTAGAACTGGAGCAAAATTAAAGTCACAAAATGTTAAGAATTCTAAAGAAATTTTAGAAATTTGAAGTCCAGAATATAGAGCAGTTGCAATTGACGAAATGAATTTTTTTGATGAAAATTTGCCAGAAGTTATTGAATATCTTTTATCCAGAGATGTTAACGTATTGGTTTCTGGTTTGGATTTAGATTTTTTAAGAAAACCATTCGGAATAACACCTCATATCATTGCTATTGCTGACGAAGTAAGCAAATTAAAAGCAGTATGTGTAGTTTGCAAAAGACCTGCTGGGTTTTCATTTAGAAAGATTTCAAACCAAGATTTAAATGTTTTGGGAGATTCAGAATACGAGGCTCGCTGTCGTCAATGTCACATAAAAGGTGAGAAGGAAAAAGCAAAAAACAATAAATAATTTGACAGTCTGTATTTTTGCCAAAAGTACTGAATAATAATCAAAACAGAGAAAATAAAAAGCCGAATTAAGATTCAGCTTTTTATTATTTACTTATAAGGAATGACGTGAACATGGGTGTGAAAAATTGATTGTTCCGCTGAAGCACCAGTGTTAATAACAATTTTAAAACCGCTAATGCCTTTATCAAGAACTTCTTGTTTTCCCAATTTGCGAGCAACATTAATTAAATGTGCCGCTGTTAAATCATCTGTCTCAGTAATATTTTTAGATTTGATTCTAGGAACAACCAAGAAATGTCCCTCATTAACTGGGAATTTATCATAGAATGCAACACACTTTTCATCTTTGTATAAGAATTTAGCGTCAAGCTTGCCTTCAATGATATCTAAAAAAATATTATCCATTATATTAACTCCACAAACGGCATATCTTTTGCTATTTCTCTTAAAGCATCACTAGTTTTGTTAATTTTAATTTTGTAGCCCATTTTTGCAAAGCTATTAATTGCCTTGTCAAATAATTCAGAATCATTTAAGAAGAAAATATATGCTAAAACATCTAACTTATCCTTGTACATTGTTTGTTCAAAAGAAAGTAACTTAACCTTTGTCATTTTATTCTTATCTTTTGAATCTGCATCCGCTTCGGTATTAGGAAGTTCAGTTTCGTTTGCCGCACCAATCGGAGCGATTTGATTCACATAAACTAAAACTGGTTTTTTATCATCCGTAGATTCTTTTTTATATGGACTATATGCAAAATTAGATTCAATTTCAGCATTGACTAAACGATCATTAACAACATCATAAAAACCATATAAATCTTTTTGTTGTTTTGATTTCAAACTATCAAAACTTCACTTTAATGAATATTGATTAGTTTGTTGTTTGAATCCTGAGTACCCATATAGTTTTTTATCAATCTCGTGGCCTGTCACAAATTCAATTTCACTATTAAGCTGTTTTTTTGTGTCAGTTTCTTTTCAGAATGTATTAAAGGAATCAACACCATCAATAGCAGTGGCTATTTTTTTGTTAGTGAAGAAATCGTCAGCGTCATTTGTTGCATTGATGTCTTTAGTTCAAATTTGAGCATATTGCTTATCAACTGCATATTTAGAAAGTAAATAATTATTTAATTCGAATTTTAAGTCTTTATCATATTTAAAGTTAGAGTCAATTTTCTTTAAATTGTCTTTATCGCTAATATGGAAGTATTTGTTAACAATTAACATTTTTTCTAAATCATCTCTGATTCCAGTTTTTTCATTTAGTCACAAAATCTTAAATTTGTTTAGTGGTACTAAATCCCCTGGTTTGAATTCAGAAAGGGTTTGTATTTCATCATTTTTTAGCGTTTTATCGCCAACTCATTCATTTAATTTTTCAGCAAAATAATAAGGGTTTGCATCTAATTTATTTTTCGAATATAACTGAAATGCTTTTCATGAGTCTTTAAATAAAGTGGTGTTCTCATCGTTAAAAGTGTTTTTGTAAATTTCTTCAAATTTAGACGAATCATCAACTTTAACATCATAAAGAGAAAGTAATGTCGAGTGAGTGAATATTTTCTTCAACATTTCAGGAGCTGTTTTTTTGATTTCTTCTATTTGTTTTAATTTTGCTGTTGTATCAATATTTTGTCCACAAGAAACTACAGCAACCGGAAGGGCTAAAGCTGGTGAAGCTAATAATAAATTAATTTTTTTCATTTTAATCACCTTATTTAACCTTTCTCAATTTCAATAATTCATCGTAAACTATTGAATTTGCGTCTTTTTCGTAATTTGAATTATTCTTTTTGAAGTACACTTTATCATTTTTCAATTCGAATAAATCGTCGTAATTTGCTGTTGCTCTGTCCTTCATCCATTTATCAACGGCTTTTGTTAATTCTAATGATTCTCTAGCTTTGAATGAAATAGCAATATTATCATTCATTTCTTTAATCTCATTAATATCTTTGTCCGAGTATTTAACATTTTCTAATAAATTGCCATTTTCATCAATTGCATATATGTTATTTTGTTGTTTTAGATAATTTACAAAATCAGCATTATTTAGCATTTGACCTAAAACAATATCTGGTGAAGCCATTGAATTATTAATTAAACTTAAGGCATTGTATTTTTTTCCATTAATACTGTTTTTGTATTTATTGGAAAGATAGAAATCTTTCTTAATCATATCTTTAATTACTAATTCTTGTGAATTTAAATCTTGTGTTTTAAATTCGTCAATATTTTTCATTTTAAGTAAGGTAATACCTTTAGATGAAAGAATAACACGAGTATTATTGTCGCCCTTTAGCTTGTAAACTGTGCTAATTTTTCCGTCTTTTTCAAATAATTCTGTTATCGGTTTAACCACTAAATCATTAAATTTATCAGTAGTTAATCCAGTTTTTTTAACGTCACTTGCTTCATCAAATACTTTCTTAATTTCTTCGTTAAATTGACCAATTAAATTTTGAGCTACTTGTCTGTCAGTTGCTGATTTTATATCATTAATTGGATTGGCAATTTTGAATTCCTTAATAATATTATTTCTAATAGTTGTCAAGGTACCAAATAAATCAACTTCTGGAATTTGTCCATTATCATATAGTAAATTATCAAGTGTTGAGAATGCTTTAAGAGTATCATCTCCGCCTTTTTTAAACAATTCTGTAATAGAAGTAAGTCCCGATGAACCTCAATTCTTTTTAATTTCTTCGTCATCAGATGAAAGATGGCTTAATACAGTACTAAATTCAACGATTTTTTTATTTAATTCGTTTGTTTTATCAGATTCGGTTATTTTTACGTATTCATCGTAGCTTTTAAATCCTGAATTAATTTTCTCAAAAGAAATTGCTCCATCAAAAGGTTTTTGTTCTGCTGCAGGTCAGTAAAACATCATCTTTTTGAATGTTTTCTTATCAATTGTTCATTTTGTTTCTTTATCTGCTTCTTTTTTATCAGGAGCTACCCCAGGGAATGTAAATTGAGAAACCAAGAATGGATTATTATTTCTTAAAAAATGAGTGATAAATTTCTCGGCATTTTTGTATTCATAATTGTAGACTTTCGGATCATTATTGACTGCCACGACAAAACTATCGGTCATAAAAGTCATTTTTTCTTTAATATCTTTTATTTCAAAATAGTTGATATCTTTTTGGAAAAATGGAAATACTCTTTCACCTTTTTTGAATAGAATCTCATTAGTTAGTTTTCCTGAATCATCAATTTTATAAATGTCGTTTGTTGCAACTCTATCAATATCTTTAATATTAAACTGTGAGTTAAGTCTGAAACGGCGTAGGGCGTCGTGTTGAATTTCTGAATAAACTTTAAGATCTACTGCCTCTTCAATTGTTTTGGCTCCGTTGTAATTTTTAATTAGAAAATCATTGAAGGCGGCCTCTCATTTTGAGTATCCAAAAGACTTTACAAATTGTGCTTTGTAATCTAATAATAAGTTTTCATGTTTTTGTTTTAATGAATCGATATCCTTCAACGCAATATCGTTTCTCTCTTTGTCATCTTCGCTACGCGATGAATTTCACAATCTTTGATATTCTTTAGAAGCTTTAACTTCTTCGTTATATAAATAAAAAATAGCTTGTTTAAATGCTTGTTCAAGAACTGTTTTAGGGTTTTGGGCATTTTCTAAACTGTTTTCGCTTTTAAGTGAAGACATATTGAATTTAATCGATTTATCTTTTTGTCCTTCAACATCAAAAGAAAGAATTTCAGTATCATCAGAAATTGCATCATTATAATTTTTAATCAAACTATTAGCTGCAAGAGGAATAGTAATACCCGCAACAACAGATGCAACAAGAACTGAAGAAATAACTCAAAATTTTCAGTTTCTAGTTTTTCTTGTTTTTGGATTAGCATTTTCCTCTTGTTGAGCGTTTTTTCTAGTCAAACGTTCAAAAAAGGTTTCTTTTTTCTTTCCCATATATTATTTCCTTTCAAATCCTTATTAAGATTTAAATATTATATACTAAACTTAATATTAATAGACATAATATGCTTTTAACGGTTATGATTTATAATATTTGTATGAAAATTGAAAGAAAAAACGCAATATACCAGTTAATTACCATATTGAATGAAGAACATATTAAATGATCGCTTAGTCCAGCAGCTTATCAAGCGTATAAACAAGGCACGAATACAGAGGATTTCTTTTCAATATGTGTGTATTGAAATGATTTTTTAGAACTTTTCTCAAAAAAACCAGAATCATTTAAATTTACAAACTATAAAAGTAAGAATAAATCTTTATTGCCATATTTCGAATATGAAGATATTAAAATTTCTATTCACATAATTATTGGCACTTCTAGTGAAAAAATCATAAAAAAAATAGACAAAAAAACTTATCAAAGATTGTTATATTGAGGAGATAATACTAAATCTCTGTTGTTGCGATTAAAAGCGAGAAAATCACTATGAATAAGCCAACTTGACTTGGTAAATATTTTTTACTATGATCGTCCAACCGAATGATTGATAACAAGTTCAAACATTTACAAATTTTGTTTATTTAATGACCTTAATTGAAACGAAATGAGTTACATTTTAGTGTTAGAAGAAAAAATGCCTTATTTTGCAGCTTTCAATGAAAAACAAATTATGGGTTTTTGATAGTTTATTAAGACGCAAATAAATATTTCTTAATTTAATGTTTATTTATATAATGCAATTATGAAGAAAAACAATAATAAAACAAGCTCACAGAGTTGCTTATACAAAAATAAATTAAATAAACTGTTTTTAATATTCGGCTTAATTGTATTAATTACGTCATTGGCTTTTGCGATAGCAGATGCGTTCACTTATACCAGCAGTCAAGATAGTTATAATGGAACACCGGTAATTTCAATAGTTTTTAAAAACGTATATGCCTTTTTCTATTTTACTTATCTAACAAATTTCTTTTTAGGAATAACGTTGCTAATGTTTCCCCATTTTAAAGCTAGTCATAAATTCAAAAAATCTTTCTTTATGTCAATAGTTTTAATTACAGTGACATTTGTAATTTATTGAGCATTAATCTCTTGAAACCCTAAAACATGAACTGAACCTTACGGTGCAATTCGCTCATTAATTACACATGCTATTAACCCAATATTGGGATTTGTTGCTCTGTATTTAGTTAGAAAAGAAGTTACAGTAAATAACAAAACTATTGGTATATTGATAGGTATAGTTCTTGCATATTTCTTATTCGCATTCATAGTTTATTTTGCAAATTACAATGTTTATCAAAATAATAAAGGTGTAGTTATTTATAGTTTCCTTGATTTTGTGAACCCTCTATTTTACAAAGGTGGAAATGTTCTATTAATCATAATATTAGACATTTTAATGTTTGTATTGGGCGCAATTATACCAGTTGTATTTAGTTTATTTTGAATAGCAGTATACCGAATTAAATATACTAACAACATTTACCTTAAAATACATAAAAAAAGACACATTAGTAAAAAATAGCCATCCAAAAAATGGTTATTTTTTATATAAAAAAACAACCGAAATGGTTGTTATAATTGTTATTATTTGTTACGTTTAATTTCTTTAAGTCTTGCTGATTTACCACTTCTTTGACGAATGTAGTTTAATTTAGCACGACGAACTTTGTTTGAGCGTACAACTTCAATTTGTGCAACAAATGGTGAATGTAATGGGAATGTTCTGTCAACCCCAATACCAAATGATATTTTTCTAACAGTAAAGTTTTCACGAGTTCCTGATTCAGTTTTGCTAATTACTAAACCTTCAAAAATTTGGATACGTTCTTTTTCTCCTTCACGGATACGAACATATACTTTAACATTATCACCAACACGAAAATCTGGGTGATCTTTACGTAATTGGCTTTGTTCTACTAATTCAATTAATTTACTTCTCATTATTAATCCTTTCGATAATATCGGGTCTATTTTTTAATGTTTTGTCATATTGAGCTTCTTTTTTTCACTTTTCAATTTCAGCGTGGTTGCCATTGAATAATACTTCAGGTACTTTCATTCCCTTATATTCGCGTGGACGAGTATATTGAGGATAATCTAATAATCCATCATTTTGAAATGAATCAAATTGATGTGATTCTTCTTTGATGACCCCGGGCACAAGTCTAATTATTGAATCAGCCATAACCATAGAAGGTAATTCTCCTCCAGTCAAGACATAATCCCCGATTGAAATTTCTTCATCAACCAATTCGACGATTCTTTCATCAAATCCTTCATAACGTCCAGAAATAAAAGTTATTTCTTTCTCATTTGAGAGTCTATTAGCAATAGATTGGTCAAATTTTTTCCCCTGAGGAGTAACCAAAATTTTATAACCACCTCTTTGTTTGAGAGAATCTAAAGCTAAATCAATTGGTTCAACTTGTAATAATAATCCATGGCCGCCACCATAAATTTCGTCATCAACTTTATGATGCTTGTCCTTGCTGAATAGTCTAAAGTCAATTATTTCAATATCAATTAATCCTTTTGCAATTGCTTTGGAGATTATTGATTCCTCAACAAAGGGTTTGAAATAATTTGGAAAAAGAGTCAAAAAATTAATTTTCATTATTTAGCTTGGTGTTTTGAATTTTTAGCAAGTTTTTCATTTAAGCCGTGTTTTCTGAATAAGTCGTGAACTACTTGTGTTAATTGAGCACCATTATCTACTCATTTTTGCACTAATTCTTCTTTAACAAAGAATTCTTTTGTGTGTGGGTTGTATTGACCTAATGCTTCAATAAATCTACCATCACGTGGTGAACGCGCATCTGCAGCAACAATTTTGTATTGTGCGTTAAATTTAGATCCGGTTCTTTTTAATCTAATTTTTACCATAAGATTTCTCCTTATTTCTATACAAATCTATTTATTTGTTGGACAATTACTGTCAAGCGCAAGTGCTAGACATCAAGCAAATTGCATATATATTTTAATATAATATTTATAAATAAAAAGAAAAATGTAAAGTATTTTTGCTTTACACCAAATCGCTATAACTAGAATCAATAAATAAAAAAACAAAACTTAATTAAGTCTTGTTATTAATTATCCAGATCCTCAAGTTCAATCAAAACCTTAGATAATCCAGCATTACTATAATCACAAGCAACATAGTCAGCTTGTTCTTTGACGAAATCAAGAGCACCATTCATTGCTATAAATTTACCTAAATATTTTTTTGCCGGCACATCATTGGCTGAATCACCAATATGATAAGCTTCTCGAGGATTGATATTTAAATAATCACAAACTTCTTTATTTGCGATTCCTTTGTTAGCATCGAGCGGACCAACTTCGATTGTTCAACCATTCGAAACTAAATAAAAGGCTAATTGTGGAAATTTATTAGTTAGTTGTTCTCACAAAATTCTTGTGTCTTCGCGACTTAAACCAAAAACTAATAATTTTGAAAATTGAATATCATTTGGAATTAATGAATAGTCTTTTTTCTCACACTCTTTAGCTCAGTCTTTCATGAATTCGCTATCTAAATTTCCAGAATGATACATAGTCATAATTCCATTAATAAAAATAAACATTTTGTTTTCTTTGAAAATATCTAAAACCTCTAGCGTAATATTTTTCTCCATGGTTTTTTGATATAAAACATTGTTATCTTTATCTACTATTAGCGCCCCATTTAAACAAACAACATAAGGGGAACCAACTTTATGGACAATATCCATTGTTAATTTAGTATTCCCGCGTCCGGTTGAAAAAATTACCGGTTTAAATTCATTGACTATGCGAGCAATTTCTATATTTATATCGCTTACTGTTCCATGCCCACAAGGTTTATCTAAAAAAGTTCCGTCTAAATCAATGAAATAAACCTTTGCTTTATTTTTTATTTGTTTCATAGTCCCTAGATTATACACACTAGGCAAAAAATAAAGACAATATTTTTTACACCTGAATACAAAAAAAGATAGTACCTCACTACCTTTTTATATTAAATTACATTGAAAGAGGATCTCAGGGTTCAATTTCTATTGGTTTTTTTGATTGTGCATTTAACACATCTTGCGAAACATATTTGGGATTAACTATGATACTGTAAACGTATTCATCAAATCATGATTCAGACATTGAAAAGTATCCTTTAGCCCCCTTGTCATCTCCTCATGAGTTTTCCACTTCTCATTTAATTGGGTTATTGTTTTCGTCTAAATCGACTCCGACAAAAGTCATTGCGTGATTTGGAACAGATAATTTCATACTTAATTTATCAGCTTTAGTTAATTTATCGTTTAAACCAAATGCTTCGTCAATTTGATAAAGTTTTGTATCCATAATACCAACTTTAGAATCAATTTGTGGTCCCATATCACAAGCAAATCAAACTGGTTCGCCAGCTTTAATACTTTTTATTAGAGCAGATTTTATTTCGTTCATATCCACATTGATAAATGATAAGGTTTTAGATTCAATTGGTCCTTTGAAGTATTTAGCAGCCAACATTGTATTTTTAGGATATATATCACGTGGGTCGGCATATAGATTTACCAATTTTTTATAATCTTCCGAAGCATATTTCTTTAGTCATTTTAACGGTGTAATTTTTGATATTTTTTTGAATTTTTTATCTTTATCACGGTACTCAAAGTCAAATTCAACCGGAGGTAAACCAAGTGCTTTGGCACATATTTCAAACACTTTGTCTAGCGCTTGATCTTTGACTGAGTTCGCTTCGTTTTCTGTAGCACCATTTTTCAATAAAGATCTCAATTCAAGTGTAGCGTTATATAAACAAATTTGTAAAACGTTGTTTAATTGCGAAGTATTAGACGAACTGAATGTTTCTGGCATTACACTTTTTGGAACAACTCCATATTTAGTAATTAGTGCTTCTACTCATTCTCAATATCCACCATCTTGGTGACCAAATCCTAAAAACATTTCAAACAATCTATCTTGAAAATCTAATTCAGGATGCTGGATTATTAGCGAAAGATAAGTATTGGCTTTTTCCATTTTTTCTCAGAACATCGTGTAAGCTTGAGAATATTCAAAACTTTCTACATTTAATTTTTTCATCGTTATCGGTTTCAAGACGTTCAACGCAGCAAAAATTCAACATCTTCCTGAAGATTTTTGATTAGTAATTCCACCTTTTTTAGTTTGATCACTAAATTCATTATTGTGGAAAGCTCTCACTTCGTTATTGTATGTAGCGTTTAATACGCCGTTTTTAGTTACGGCATTTTCAATTAATTTATTAGTATTATTTTTTTTATAGTTTTTGTAAAATTTCTTTACATTTTTCATTTCTAATTCCATATTTTCTCCTTATTTATATTCTTTTTCGAATTCTTTTATAGTTTTAGCAAGACCGCCATTTTTGAAGTCAAAACCAATGAAGTTTGCAACATTTTTTAGTTGTGTTTCAGCATTATCCATTGCAATTAAAATTCCTGTCTGTGGCAAGGCTAATAAATCGTTTCTCGAATCACCTATGTGGACACATTTTTTGATATTTATGCCAAGCAGGTTGGCTACATACTCATTTCCTGTTCCTTTAGTCGCAGTATTATGAGTAATTTCAAGTGAATAACCACCCGAAACTGTGTGGGTGCTTAAATGTGGTCACTTAACCTTGATGAAGTCAGCTAGTTTTGTAATTTCTTCAATTTCAGGTCCAAACACTAATATTTGACGAACTTGTTGATTGATATCAAGCAAATTATATTTCACTTTATTAAATCGGACTACTCAATTCCTTTTATCTCAATTAAAGTTTTCTTTGTAATATATATTATCAACGCCGTTTAAAATGAAATTGAATCCGTTATCCATAAAATATTGAATTAATGACGTTTTGGTCGAATTATCAAAGTAAACACTGTGAATTTCCTTGCCGTTTTTATCAATAATAACTGCTCCAGTGGAACAAACAGCATATGAAACACCAAGCAATTTCATTATATCTTCAACCGCACCCTTAGGGGATCTTCCGGTTGAGATTACAACAGGTTTAGTCTTTTGCAGTTCATTTAAAAACTGTAAATTTTCATTAGAAATGTAACCTTGCTCAGGTGTCGAATCGAGCATAGTTCCGTCTAAATCAATAAAATATCCTTCAATAACATTTATATTCATATTAAAAATATAACTTATTTACATATCAATAAAAATAAATTTAACAAAAAGCACACCTTTTGGTGCGCTAAGTGTTATTTTGCTATAGATGTTTTAAATGCTTCTAGCATTTGTTCGGCAGATTTGCTGTCTTCTTTATCTTTATTTGTTTGTTTTAATAATTCTTTGTCGATAATACTCATAATACTACTTGTTTTATCATTTAATGCATTATCCACAGCGACAATATCGTTTTCTTTTTCGAACAGCAACATTGATTCTAGAGAAACTTTTGCTGATTTTAAGTAGTTAATAGCCAATGAATCAGATACTCATTTAGCTTTTTGAGTTTCATCAAAAGTACTCAATTTAGATTCGTTTTCTTTAACGTTTTTAGTCAATTTACTAATTTCTCGCTCGATTCAATGAATACCTTTTTCGGTAATTACTGATTTTAAAGGAATTATATAGCCTGAAGTTTTAGCGAATGTTTTTCAGTTGTCTTCCATTTTTCCTTTTTCTAATAAGTCATTTTCGCCTTTATATAATCAATTCACAAATTTTGCTGTTGCATCATTTAATTCTTTATCGTTTGACTTAATTGGAATTAAACTTGAGCCACCTTCACTAAACACCTTTTTACCTGTTGATAATACTTGACCTTTTAGAAGAACATCATCATCAGTAGAAAATGTTTTGTACTGTTCTTCGGTGGCAGCTTTGGCTAATTCAACAAAGTATTTATGAGCTCAGACAGTTTGTTTTGACATATTAGCGCCGACGCTTGCAGCGAAACTAATTGCCGTCTTATACTGTAAAATGTCTCAGTTTCCTCATTCAGCTAGTTGGTTTTTCATATATTTTATACTGTAAAATGAATGTTTTGATCCACCTACGCTAAATTCCTGTCTTGCAACAGTGTCTTTATAAGAGTTCCATAAATTGGTAAATTTAGATTTTATTTCTTCATCGGCAACAATGTTGTATTTTACCTTGGTTGGTTCATTTTTATCATTAGTTTTTTCTAGTGAAAAAATACTTTTATTTTTGTTATTTTCAGTTAATTCCTTAATAAAGACTTGATCTTGATAATCAATTGATAAAATTTCACCATCAATTGTTCCCTTATTAATTTTTGATGAATCCAATTCAACACCATCGTGGAATTTTTTACTAAATTCTCTGATTGATTCAATTGATTTAAATGTACTATCATCAACTTTTCAACCCTTAAATGCGTTTTGTTTAACTTTCAATGCTTTAAAAATGCTGTTTGCAGGAACATCATTACCTTTTTTAGAAGCTTCAGTTGCTTTTGCATAAATATCAGATGCTTCATCCACATGTCCCCCACCTTGTTTAATTAACTCAAAAATTAAATTCATTAAGTCTAAATTAAATAGCAGTGCATCAGTGTCAGCATTGTCAAAAGGTATGTTATAAATTTTGTCTGTATCATCTTGACCCGCTAGTTTTGCATGCAAGTTTGCAATTTTTGTCGAGAATAATGCTTTATTAATACCGTATGAATTTAGGTCAAGTAAATCTTTTCCTTGGTTAAGAATATATGCACTTGCTTGTGCACCTAAAATAAGGTTTGGCAATTTACTGATTTCACCGGTTTCAATATTTTGCTTAACATCTTTTATTAAATCAAATTCTTTATATATATTAGTAGTTTCTGCGTATAATGGTTCAACTTTTATGAATCCTTTTTCATTTTTATGAGAGTCGTTGTAATAATCAATCAATGGATTTAGGGCTAATGGAAGCGGTCATGTCTTCGAATGTGCCATTGAAAAAATTACTTTTTTATCGGTTTTTTGTTCATTACCAGAACAAGATGCTGCTAATACTGGCATACTTGAAATCACTGGCAATACAGAAAGTAATATCTTATTTCTTGTTTTCATTTTTTTCTCCTAAACGTAATAATTACTTTTTTATTATAACCTCATTAAATTAATTAAAATACACGTTTTATACCTAAATTAGTAAAAACTGGAATTAGTTCCTCAAAAAAGGAACTTTAATTAATATTAATATATATATTATGAAACTAAATTTGTGGAAAAATTTCAGTTCAAAACACGACTCATGGCCGTGTTTAGTTAAATGAATTAATTTTTTTAGCAAAAATGCCGTAAATTGCAACCGGAATTATGATTGATAGAAAGGCTCCAGCTGCCTGTAGATTTGGAAAATTAAATGTTCCTTGGTGACCCACATTCAGATATCATATGGTTATATTTGTCACGTTTGTTCCCCTTAAGAGAAAGACTGGTCATAAATAATCATTTCAGGCGCTTATAAAAGTAAACACAATTAATAATACATACGCAAGTCTAAGTTTAGGAAAATATACATACAAAACTTTTTGATGCCATTTTAAATTATCGTTAATCATCAGCTTATGTTTAATATTTTTAACATCTTTCGCAATATTAAATATGTATGTAAAGGTGAAGAAAGAAAATATTGCATTGGTTATTACTGCGAAGAATGTATGTTTTAAATCCCACTTAATTAATAATTTAGTCAAACTTAAATAAATTGTGAACTCGGGAATTAAACTCATCATTATAAAAAAGTATAAAAAAGTTTTTTGGAATACTTTGTTCATTTTTAACAAACCCGCAATTGCAAATGAATAAGTAAAAATTCTTACAATTATCAATATAAAGCTAAACAATAAAGTGTATAAAAAGGCTCAAACAAAATTATTTTTTAAAACTAAACCAAAATTTGACCAAGTAAATTCAGAAATTAATAAACTATTATTATCAGCTATAACGCCTGAATTGGATTTTAAGGATAACAATAGTAAATAGTAAAGAGGAAATAAAATCAAAACACATAAAAAACCTATAACAATGTATTTAATTATCTCGTTCGTTATTTTTTTAAACATAGCTACCCCTTTTTAAATGAATTGTTTTCAATTTAAAAATAATCTTTTTTATGTTTGACGGTCGAATGACTAACATTAATAACAGTAAGAAAAGTAAATATATAAACCCAAAGAAAGCAGCAGCATATGCTTTTTGTGGATTATAAATTTTTCCGCTAGCTCCCATAAAATCTAAAACAAAAGATGTGATAGTGTGGGCTTTATTTGTTGAAAAATCAAACGTTGTTTGGTCTAAAATTGCTTGTGGATATAACAAACTAGCAAAAATGAAATTAGTGAAAATAATTGCGAAAAACACTTTTGAAACTTCTTTGATATAGATGTGTTTGATTTTTTCAAACAACCGGATATTATCATTTTTCATTAATTTAAAATATTTTGAGTTTGCCTTGTTTATTGCGGAAGCAAACAAAATTAAATTGAATGGTAATGATCTTCAGATCTGAAACAATGAATAATAAACTCAAATTGGTAATTTATGGGTACCAGTAGTAAAACTCGCACCATCAAATCCAAATAAACGAAAGAACACATTTTTGGGCCCAAAAAGGAAAATAAATGATACACCTACCGCGAAACTTGAAATGAAAAATTGTGAATATATTAAAGCCAAAAAAACGTTTCGAGCTGTTTTAAAAATGAATGTTTCAATAATGATTGCAAAAACAAACGCCAATAAAATTGAAATACCCGTTCCTAAAATCATTATCATTGTCGAGTTTAATATTGCAGAGGTAAAATCGGGATCAATAAATACTTTTTCATAATTTTTAAAATTAATGGCAGTAATTGTCTGATTTGATTCATATGGATGATATTGCAACGATTTACTAAATGTATCAACAATAGGCAAAATAGTAAACATCAAGATACAAATCAGTAAAGGAAGCATAAAAAGAATAATTTGAATAACTTTGAAAATACTTTCTTTCTTAAATTTAGTTTTTGCCATAGACTCTATCTCCGTTTTTGTTAAAAACTAACACATCAGAATTCATATATTTAATATTTACCCTTTGATTAATTCTAATATCTTCATTTTTTAAAACAATTTGTCACACCAAATTAGGATTGATTTCAACATAATAAAGAATAGAATCTCCGAAATGTTTTTTACCTGTTATTTTATATTTACCATTTCTAACTGCGTTTAATTCAATTTTGTTTTGTCTTATATAGTATGAGTAATCGCCTTTAGTTTCAATAAAATTAATTTCTGGAGAACCAATAAATTTCGCAACAAAAAGATTTTGCGGGTTTTCGTACATTTTATCACCGGTGCTATATTGTTGAACAACTCCTTTATCTAGTAAAATAATCTTATCGCTTATTTTCAAAGCGTCATGTTGATCGTGAGTAACAATAACAATACTTAAATTGAATTCTTTTTTTATTTTCAATAATCAATCAATGGTTGATTCTTTTATTTTGGCATCTAAGGCGCTAAACGGTTCATCCATTAGCACCAATTTTGTTTTTTTAATTATTCCTTTAGCAAAAGCAACCCGTTGCTTTTGGCCTCCAGAAAGCTCATTAACATTTTTGTCAAGTAGTTCATCAATTTCTAACTTTTTAGCAACAATATTTAATTCTTTTTTGAAAAGATTTTTTATTTTTATATCACGCAAAATTATAAATTTGTTTTTGACTTTTTTATCTCAAAATAGTTTTCAAACAAATTTGAATCATCTTCATTTTTTTACATATTCTTTTTGCAGTGGGGTCACCGTTGAATTAACATAGTTCAAATACAAGGCAAATAACTTGTCATTTTGATTTACGCTAAAGTATTCATCAAAATACTCAATACGAACACTATCAACTCATTTTTGATAGTTTTTTGCACTTAAAAATATGTTGTTAAAAACAGATACATTTTCATAAATAGAATTTTCTTGCATGATATATGCTATTTCGTGAGTCTTAGGATTATCTTGAATTATTATTTCACCTTCCGTTGGTTTTAAATAACCTAAGAGCAAATTCAAAAGAGTTGTTTTCCCTGAACCAGATGGACCTAATAATGAAACGATTTGGTTTCCTTTAATTCGTAATTCATTAATATCCAAATCATAAAAATCTTGATTTTTTTTGTACTTAAATTTAAGATTTTTTATATTAATTAAATGATATTTATCGCTTAATGATTTATTCATAATACATGAATTATAATTGTTATATTAATAGATTATTATTTTTTTATACATTTTCTAAATTAAAAAATAATAACACTTTTTAACTATTTCACACGTTTCTCAATAATATTAGTAAAAAAACACGATTAAAACCAATTCTTCTAAGAAAAATTTCAATTATTTAGTTTTGCAATAAAATTAAAACTATGAATAACAAGATTAATAAATATGAAGCAATTGTTGTTGGCGGTGGGCACGCAGGACTTGAGGCTGCGTTTGCTTTAGCACACAAAAAACATAAAACCCTTTTAATTTCTTTCAATAAAAATAGACTTGGTATGATGCCTTGTAACCCTTCAATTGGTGGGCCGGCAAAAGGAATAATTACTCGCGAAATTGATGCCTTGGGAGGTATGCAAGGATTTTGAGCTGACCAAGCTACAATTCAGTTAAAAATGCTTAATCAGTCAAAAGGGCCAGCAGTTTGAGCACTTAGGGCTCAAATTGACAAAGAAAAATATTCTCAAATCATTAAAAAAGAAGTTGAAAAAGAACCATACCTAGATTTGTTGGAAGCTGGTGTTGAAGAAATATTGACAGATAAAAACCGTTTTGTCGGTGTTAAATTAGATACCGGACAAAGCATATATTCCGAGGTTTGTGTTATAACAACTGGTACTTATATGGATTCTAGAATTTTGCGTGGTGACGAAACAACACAAAGCGGACCTGATAACGAAAGAACAACTAAAACATTATCAAAATCTTTAAAAGACCATGGCTTTACCATTCAAAGATTAAAGACTGGAACACCACCTAGAATTTGATCGGACTCAATAGATTACAGTGAAGTCGAGCAAGAAATACTAGATGACATAAATCTTAGTTTCTCTTCTCGTTCACATGTTAATGTGCCTACACAAATTGCTTGCCATTTAACATATACTAACGCAGAAACACACAGAATTATCAATGAAAATCTACACAGAAGTGCAATGTATTCAGGATTAATTGAAGGAATAGGACCTAGATATTGTCCTTCAATCGAGGATAAGATTGTTAAATTTGCATCAAAAGAAAGACACCAAATATTTTTCGAACCAGAAACAGCTGATGGAACAATAACATATGTTAATGGACTTTCAACATCGTTACCAATTGATGTGCAGGATAAAATTATTCGAACAATTCCAGGTTTAAAAAATGCAAGAGTCCAAAAATGAGCATATGCTATTGAATATGATGCTATCGACCCATTACAACTTAAACCTTCATTAGAAACAAAGATTGTTAAAAACTTATTTACTGCCGGTCAAATTAACGGTACTAGCGGATATGAAGAAGCAGCTGGTCAAGGGTTAGTAGCAGGAATTAACGCCGGTTTAAAACTAGAACATAAAGACCCTATAATTATTTTAAGAAATCACGCTTATTTAGGCGTATTAATTGATGACTTAGTAACCAAAGGTACAAAAGAACCATATAGAATGTTGACATCTCGTGCAGAATATAGACTTTTACTAAGAAATGATAATGCCGACATTCGTTTAGCTGAATACGGTTTATATGCTCAGACTCTTTCCATACAACAATACCAACAAGTAATTGACAAGTACAAAATGATTGATGATGAAATACAAAGACTTCATACAACTTATTTATCAGGAAAATCAGATGTTGCTCAAAAATATCAAATTTTTGATGGGGTTACATTGCTAAAAGTATTATCTAGACCAGATGTTGACCCAAGCGATATAATTCCAGATTTCGAATATCAAAAAGAATTAACAATTATGGTTAGATTGCACGGTTATATTGAAAAACAAAAAACTGATGCTTCGAAAATGGTGCGACTTGAAAACCTAAAAATTCCATCAGATATTGATTACGAGCAAGTCAAAAACATCGCAACCGAAGCTAAACAAAAGTTTATCAAAATTCGCCCTCAGACAATTGGGCAAGCTTCACGAATCAGTGGAATTAATCCAGCCGATATACAAATGTTAATGTTTCACATCGAAAGCAAAAATAATGAAAAAAATTAAAATCATATCCGTCGGTACACTGAATCCTGATTTTAAAAAGTTATTTTTGCATTACCAAAAAAAAATTTCTCACTATTATCAAATAAATACTGTAGAGGTTAAAGAATTCAGTGAAGAAAAAAATATTGAGGTTAAAAAATCAAAAGAAACTAAGTTAATTATAGATTTAATTCCAAAAGATTCGTTTGTTATGATGTGTTCTCTACAAGGGAAGCAGTTTAACTCGGTTGAGTTAAGCGAGATTATTGACTCACATGATGAAATAACATTCATAATTGGTGGATCGGATGGAATGGATGAAAATTTAATAAATACGAACATAAAATTTTCATTTTCTAAACTAACTTTTCCACATCAACTATTCAGAATTATGTTGGGTGAACAAATTTATCGAGCAGCAACAATCTTAAACAACAAAAAATATCATAAATAACGCAACATTTTGCGTTTTTATTTTTAACCTTTTTTATAGGATTTTTAGAAAAAAATAACAATGAATTATGAAAAATATATGAAATAAAATTAATGAAATTCACCAATATTCAGTATTTTCTAAGCAGTTTTTGTTTGTGAAATTGATTCCTCTCAAGTTTTAATAAAGTATAATTTGTATGTGAATTAATCACGGGAGATAGAACAAAATGAATAAAAAAATGAAATTTTTGTTTGTTGGTGCTACAACACTAACAACAGTACCAACATTGGCTGCAGCTTGCAACAACAAGGATAATAAAGACAATAAAGAAATTGAAAAATTAAACAATCAAATTAAAGATTTAGAAAAACAGCTAAAAGAATCTAAACAAAAAGATATTGATTTAAAACAAGAAATTGAAAAATTAAACAAAGAACAACAGTTAGAACTAATTTCTAGATTAGATTTAACCAAAGACGAAAAAGCGACTCTAATCAATAAATTGAATAGTGGAGCTGGAATTGCAGGAGCAATTGTCTGATACATGAGATCAGCAGAAGCAAGAGTTCAAGCAGTACAAGCATATAAATTAGCAACTATTGCTTTTGATAATCTAAAAAAACACGCTGAAACAGACAAAATAGATTACAAAGCCGTCGATAAAACTACTGGATTAGTAAAAAACCCTGAAACTGGAAAATCAGTACCGGTAGTATTTATGGACGTTGATGAAACTGTATTTGTTAATGAATACGTTGAATCATGAATGGTTGTCGATGAACACATGGATTGAGGCGTTGTTGATAAAGAAAACAATATTACTGCCGAAGATTTCAAAGACTCTGTTGATGCCAAAGGTAAAAGACGTGCTGTTCCTGGCGCTATTGAATTTATTAACCACGTTTTTGAAAACGGGGGAATCGTAATGTTTAACTCAGGAATTAGACAATTACAACCTGCTATTGATGGAATTAGCAAAAACTTAATTGCTGCCGGAGTTAAAAAAGAATACGTACACGACTGAATGTTCTGATGTTCAGGTGTTAAACCATTCCAAGAATCTGACAAAACTAAATATGATCCAACTCCTTGAAAAACTGCTGTTGAACTATTTAAAAACGAAAAAACAAATCAATGAGCTACAAGCAAAAACGAAAGAATGAACGCTGTTAGCGACAACACAACTGGTTGAGATTTTTCTAAATCACAACAAGGTGCTGGTGATAAAGTTGTGACAAAAGTAATTATGAGAATCGGTGACGACTTTAATGACTTTTATGATGATGCTTATAAACACTTTAAAGACATGGACAAAACCAGAGAATATTACGAAGCAAATCTAAAAGAATTATTTGAAAATATTAATGGAGCTAAAGGTGTTAAAGTAACTAAAACAAAAACTGGTGAAGGTAAGAATGCAAAAGTAAAAGTTACTACAGAAAAAGTTGACTGACACCAATTTAATGTTCAAGTTCCTGGAAACGCAATGTATGGTGGTTGAACCAGAGGACTTAACTATGGTACTTATGACAAGATTTGAGAACTACTTAATGACATTAAAAACAACTCAAAAGATAATTTTTCAGAAACAAAATAAATAAAATGGGGAAACCCATTTTTTTGTATAAACACATTTTTCAATAGAATTCGTCATTTTTTAAGAATAATACTCATTATTTTATATTTCAGGAGATTACTATATCTAATTATTAACCAATAATAAATGTATAATTTAACCATCCAAAATTGGATATGTTAAGGACACTTAAGGAGAAAAAATGAATAAAAAATTAAAATTGTTACTTGTGGGTACTTCAGCTGTATCTTCTTTACCAATTGTTGCTGCTTCATGTAACAACAATGAAACAACTAAAAAAATAAATTTAAATGAAGAAATAAGTAAACTACCAGTTGAAAAACAAATTGAATTAGTTTCGCAACTTAAACTAGACAAAAACGCTAAAGCAAAAATTATCAATAAATTGAATTCTGGTGTTGGTATTACTGGTGCTATTGTTTGATATATGAGATCTGCAGAGGCTAAATTGCAATCATTACAAGCCTACACCCTGGCTACTCTTGCATTTGACAATCTAAAGAAACGTGCAGAAGAAGATAAAATGGACTACAAAGCGCTAAATGTTCAAACCGGTGTTGTTTCTAACCCTAAAGCCGGCTATGGCGTGCCAGTTGTATTTATGGATGTTGACGAAACAGTTTTTGTAAATGAAAAAACAGAATCATGAATGGTTGCCGAAAATAACGGAAGATTTAGTGAAGATAAAAAAGATTCAGTTGATGCCAAAGGTAACAGAAGAGCTGTTGCTGGTGCAATTGACTTTATTAAACACGTGTATGCTAACGGTGGCATCGTTATGTTTAACTCAGGAATTAGACAATTAAAAGACTCAGTCGAAGGCATCAAAAAGAACTTAATCAAAGAAGGGGTTGATAAAAAATTTCTACATGATTGAATGTTTTGATGTTCAGGAGTAAACCCATACAAAAATGATGGAACATTCGCAACAGCACCATGAGCTAAAGCTATTGAAGATTTTGAAAATAAAAAAGGTAATTCAAAAGTTTCAACAAAAAACCAAAGAATGAATGCTGTTAGTGATAATACAGCTGGTTGAGATTTTTCTAAATCGCAAACAGGTGCTGGTGATAAAGTAGTAACAAAAGTTATCATGAAAATTGGTGATGATGCAAGTGATTTCTACGATGACGCTTACAAACAACAAGCAAAAATGGATGTAACAAATAAATTCTTTTTCGATGAATCGAATAAAGAGATTAAAGCAATTTTTACTGATGTAAATGGAGCTAAAGGTGTTAAAGTAACTGTTGATAAAAATACAAAAAAAGTTAAAAAAGAAGAACTTGCTTGACACCAATTTAACCTACAAGTTCCCGGAAACTCTATGTACGGAAGCTGAACTAAAGGCCTAAGTTATGGATCGTTTGGTAGTCTTTGAGAAGAATTAAATAACATTTATGCTGAAAGTACAGATGATTCTACAAAATAATTAATTTATAAACGGGTTTATCTCGTTTATATTTTATAAAAACAAAAAAACTAGCGCTAATTTAAGAAATTACGCATAAAATATTATTTTTATATTAAAATTAAGATATTAATTTATAAGTTATATTAAGGAGATTAAATATGGTAAAAAAAGACATCGTTATTGATGAAAACAAAGTTGAAATCAAAAAAACAGTTGTTCTTAAAGGTCAAGAATGAACAGATTTACAACAAAAATCAAAAGCTGAATTACTAAAAAACCTAAAAGTTGACGGTTTTAGAAAAGGTAAAGTTCCAGCAAACATTGCAGAAAAATACGTTTCAAAAGCACAAATTTTACAAAATGCTATGAGCACATATTTGTCACAAAAACTTGATTCGATTCTTGAAGAAGTGAAAAAAGAATCAGATAGAGTTATTGCTGTTAGACCTCGTGTAGATCTAGAAAAACTAGATGAAAATGAAGCTGTTGTTGAATTAGCTTACCCATTAGATACTGATTTAAGTAATTTAAAATTAGACTCAGTTAAAGTTAAATTTGACTTACCTAAAGTTACAGATGCCGACATTAATGAATACATTAATGCAAAATTAAAAGAAACTGCGCTTCAATTACCACTTACTTCAAAACAAAAAACTCAAAATGGAGATACCGTTACATTAAACTACAAAGGTTTTGTTGATGGCGAAGAATTTGATGGTGGACAAGCTGAAAACTTTGATTTAAAATTAGGTTCTAAAACATTTATCGATACATTTGAAGAACAATTATTAGACAAGAAAATTGGCTATAAAGGTGATGTTATTGTTACATTCCCTAAAGAATATCCTGTAACTAAACTTGCTGGAAAAGAAGCAACATTTAATGTTGAAATTGTTACAGCTAAAAGACCAGAAGAAACAAAATTAACTGATGAAAACATTTATGTTTTAAGAGCAGGAGCAGCTAAAACTCTTGATGAAGCTAAAAATGTACTTAAATGAGTATTGCTTAACAATAAAATTGAACTTTCTTTAAACACATTTATTGAAAAATATGTTCAAGATGTTGTTGATAAAAACGAAATTAAAATTAACGATATGTTCGTTTGATACCAAGTTGAACAAAAACGTAACCAAATTATTTCTCAATTAAAACAACAAAACATTAAATTTGAAGAATACTTGAAAGTTTTAGACAAAACAGAACAAGAATTTAATGAGTTAGTATTTAAAGAAGAAAAAGCCGGTATTGCTTTCTCACTTGTTTCTCAAAAATTATTAAAAGAAGCAGGTATCAGCAATGAAGTTACAGAAGAAGACTTAACTATCTGAGGAAACAGAACTTCAATGCCTACAGGTTTACCAACAAGCTTTCTAACAGGCTTCTTTATGAGCGACAACCAAAATAAAGAACAAATTAACCAACGTATCTTAGAAAGAAAACACGTGACAGCACTGTTGGCTGCTAAAGATCCAAAAGCTGGTGAAAAATTAGCTAAACTAGAAAAAGAATTAGACGAAAACGCAGCTAAAATTGCTGATGAATGAAACAAAAGAGCTGAAGAATTAAAAGCAGCTAAAATGAGCGAAACTGTAGCAAATGCAGAACAAAAACAAGAAGACCTTGAAAAAAGAATCAGCAAAAAAACTAAAAAATCTAGTAAATAATAAAACTGCTGCCTAATCAAGGCAGTATTTTTATCGAAACAAGGAAGGAATTTATCATGTTAAATATTGTTCTATACCAACCCGAAATTTGCCCTAATACTGGTAACATAATAAGAACCTGCTTTGCATTGGGCGCAAAACTACACATTATTAAACCATTAGGTTTTGACTTATTACCATCAAAGCTTTCCCGCCCAGCAGCTGGAAGACTTTTAAGCGATATTCAACACGAAGTTCATAATTCATACGACGATTTTTTTAAAAAATATGGCAACAAAAAGATTTTCTACATTACTAGATATGGTACTCATTCTTATACTGAACCCAATTACAAAACTGTAGCGAACACTGATGGCGAAATATGAGTAATGTTTGGTAAAGAATCAACGGGAATTGATAAAAAAATTTTGCACGATAATTTAGATAGATGTTTAAGAATTCCAATGGTTACTGCTATGAGAAGTTTAAATTTAGCAAACTGCGTTTGTATAATTGGCTATGAAATTATGAGACATCTAAATTTTGACGGATTGAACTTTTTTGAAACTCAAAAAGGCAAGGATTTTTTGGAGAATATAAATGAAACTAATCAGTAGTGTTGCTAATCAATTAATTAAAGATATTAAAAAAATATTAAAAGGTGACAAGAATTTATTTATCATTGAAGGAAAAAATTTCATTCAAGAAGCCTTAAAAAATGAAGGAACCGTTATTCAGATATTAGAGTTAGAAAATCAAAACAATTTTGATAACTCAACAAAAATAACAATAAACGTTCTTAACTCTATTACACAAACTAAACATCCCGAGGGGTGTGTGGCTATTTGCAAAAAACCGGACCTTAAAAAAATTGGGAGCAATATAGTTTTTTGTGATAATGTGCAAGATCCTGGAAATGTTGGAACCATAATCAGAACAGCAATAGCGTTTGGTTATGATACAATTTTCACAAATATCAATCCATATAATCCTAAAATTTTAAGATCTACTCAGGGTGCTATTTTCAAGATAAATATCATACAATACAGCGAAGCTGAAAACGAATTAATAAATTTATCTAAAACTCATAAAATCTTTATGTCTTCATTAAATGATGATTCTGTTGATTTTAATACAGTTAAATACCCTTCTCAAAACAAAGTGGTTGTCTTAGGAAATGAAGGACATGGAATAACAAATAATTTGTACAAATACGCAAACAAAAAAATATATATTCCTATTAAGTTTGAAAGTTTAAACGTTGCTGTTGCAGCGGGTATAATATTAAATAGGACAAATGGAGGTTTAAATGAATAAAGATAAAATATTAGATAAATTTTCTAAGGCAAAGCGTGAATTAAATGGATATTCTGTTGACCAAATCAATTCAATAATCAGTGATTTCGTTTATTTAATTGACCAATTAGAAACTGAAATTAAAACCTTAAATGATGCATTATCGAAACAAACCAATAAAATTCAGGAATTAGAAACAAAATTAGAAAAAACTGAGTTCGAAACAAAATTAATGAAGTTGGAAAAATAATGAGAATTTCAGACGAACACAAAAATTTAATTAATTGATACCCCGGTCACATGGCCAAAGCCATGAAAGAAATAAAAATTAATTCGACTTTGGCTGATGTATTTATCATAGTTTTAGACGCGCGCTGTCCTATCAGTAGTTATAATGAAGATTTTGACAAAATTGCCTCACATAAACCTCGCTTGTTTGTTATCACCAAAAGCGACTTAATGGATCAAAATAAAAAACAAAAAATTGAAGCTAGATTTTGAGGTTCTCAAATTCTCTGGTTAGATTTGAGAAAACAAAAAAGTCGTGGAATAATCCTTAAAAATATTCAAAAAATCATGTCAGAAAAAATTAAAAGAGACAAGGAAAAAGGTTTACTTGTCTCGAAAATAAAGGCATTTGTTTTGGGCGTTCCCAACGCTGGCAAAAGCACATTAATAAATCTGATTAGTCAAAAAAAATCTCTTAAAGTTGCTAACTATCCTGGAGTTACGAGAGATAAACAATGGGTTGCAGTTGATAATTTCTTTTTTATGGATACTCCCGGTATATTATTACCAAAACAAGATGATCAAAAGTCGGCCACTAAATTAGCAATGATTGGTTCTATAGAAACAAAAATATTTCCAATTATGTTTTTAGCTTACTCGTTTTTATCGATAATTGCAGAGTATTACCCTGATAAATTTTTGACTGAATTCAATATAAATCTAACTGAATTTGAAAATCTAGGAGAAGTGGAAAAACACAACATATTTTCACAAATTGCAAATAATCGTAGTTACAAAATTAATGGAAAGATTGACCTTAATAGAGCTTATAAATATTTCATTAATTGAGTTCGCGAACTTAAAAACGTGACATACGATTAATAAGGAGAACATATGAGTAAATATAAACACAAAGACAAAGTAGAAGCATGAACAAAAGTTCTAATGGGAAATGCTGAACACATGAAATCGAGAGTTAAACTATCAATACAATCTGGGGCGCTAATGACAATTATTATCGGGTTTGTTCTAGGATTATTTATATATGCATCTGTAGCCAAACCAGCTACGACAGCCTCAAATAATAATCCGGCGCATCAAATTTTTGCTCTGGTTTTATTAGTAATTGCATTTTTAGGTTCGATTTGATGATTAGTTGCAAATATTATGCAATTGGTAGCACTTAATATGATTATTAAAGGCTATAGTGCTGAAGAAGTTAGACCAATTATTTCTAAATGAATAATAATTGGTCTTGTTAGATATCCTAACCGATACCTACTTGAATCAGTCGATACTGAAGAAGAACTGTCAATATTGCGTGACAAAATAGAAAATAATAGTACACAAGATGAAGCTCAAATAACAGAGACAAATAAAGATCTTGTCAAGAGTAATAACAATAATGATGATGAAAATGATTCATTTAAATTTGTAAACGAAGAAAACAAAGAATAAATTAGATAATTGAAAAAACAAAAAGCTCCATGTTAAAATGGAACTTTTTTTATTATTCGTTATATAAACCAATTTCGTCGGGGTGAACTGGATTTTTATTTATTTCCACTTCCTTTATAACACCCTTAACAATATGAATAACTTTATGTGCCATTGCTGACATGGTTGGGTTGTGGCTAACCATAACTACCGTAGTACCGTTGTCTTTATTCATTTTATATAATGAATTCAAAACAATTCTTGTGGTTTGTTCATCTAAGGCTCCGGTTGGCTCATCAGCAAAAATTATTTCAGCATTTTTTGCCAAAGCTCTCATAATAGAAACTCTTTGTTGTTGACCGCCTGACATTTGGGGAGGGAATTTAGTCATTTCTTCCTCCATTCCGTATGTTTTGAATAATTCACTTAAATCCAGTTTACGAGATTCATCCTTTTGTAAATATGCCCCAGTCATAACATTATCAAATGCATTTAAATTTTCCAACAGATTATAGTTTTGGAAAATAAAACTAACATGTTTACGTCTAAATTTTGTAATTAATCTATCTGATATATATGGTAGGTTTTGATTACAAATTATCACATCACCTCGCGTAGGTCTATCTAGGCCAGAAATTAGATTTAATAGCGTGGATTTTCCACCACCACTAACGCCTAATATTAAAACAATTTCACCTTTTTTAATTTCAATATTTACATGCTTTAAAACTTTAGTAATTACATTTCCGTTAACATAATATTTTGAAACGTCTTTTACTTCAATAATGTTGTCACCAGAATTAGTCGCGCTTTCGCCGCCGTCTTTTCGTCTTTTTCTTTTGCTAATACGAGAAATAAATCTCGCCATTTTTTTAGGGACAATTATATTTCTCTTATCTCCGACTGAATCAAGAGCTTCAAAAACATTATCTTTAGTAATTTTGGAGTCAAGTACAAACTCATTAGTTTGTGACTGAATATCTAATAATTTTTCTTCTTCGCGAATCCTATTTATACTACGATTTTTTTTATTTTTTTCTTTAGCCATTATTTTCCTTTCAATAAATCGACAGGTTTCATTTTATTAACAGTTATTCATGTAATCAGAGAAGTTACAATGAATATTATAAATATTAGTGCCGTTGTGATTAAAACATGTATTGGGTTTAGTGTTAGTGTTAATGCTATAGATGAAACCGATAGCAAGAACAAGTTAAATGTATACATAACAAACATTACTATTGGTATTGATAACAATATAGCAAAAAGAATAAACGGAACATATACTGAAAAATACATCTTAATTTTTTCTTTTTGATCATAACCCAATATTGATCAAATAGCGATATTTTTTTGGTTTTCGCTAATCATTATTGTTGACATTATTATTAGGATTACTAACGAAATAATGAAACTCAATGAAATTATAACAACAGTTAAAGTTTGTATAGTGTTTCCAATTTGACTGGTAAAACCGGCTTCAATATCTTTGGAATCGATAGCGCTAGATAGCGCAACATATATTTTATTATTATAAGTTTGAGCAAAATTATTGATAGCTTCTTTTGGTTGTTCACGAATATTATTATAGATACTTTGGTCAAATTTATCCTTTGCAGGGTCTAAGAATTTCATAATTTGATCAGGTGTTAGAGTTTTAGCTAAAACTCCGTTTTCTGGATGAAATATTTGATCAAACATTGCTTTCATTGTTTCAGGCGCCATTGTAGACACATCGAAACTATCAATACCCGATCAGTAACCACTGACTGAATAAAGACCAGTCGAATTAGTTACTTGAAGCGGGGTATCATTATTCGTTAACACTCCATTGAATTTAACAAAATTATCTGGTAGTTTTAGATCATCGAAGCCTATTAATTTGTTTGCAACATCATATCTAGTTATGAATTCAGAATTAATATATGTTGGGTTAATTGCAACAACTTTAAATGTTGCGCTTTGATTTGAAATAGTTTTATTTTCTATTTTAGAAAGAATTTTTTCTTTAAATCTTGAAACACTATTTTGGATATCGAGTTTTATTTGGCTGCCAACACGTAAATTATTTTGTCTTGCTACTACCTCATTAATTATTAAAGGATAAACATTTTCTTCATTGAATTTATAGAGAATTTCGTAAAGATTAACACCTTTATCATTAACCAATTTTACGTATTTAGAATTATTTTGGTAGCCATAAATTTTTATGTCTCTCCCATCGTAATTTGATTTAATGTAAGTATAAACTTCATCGTGATCTGGATTGAAATATACACCACCAAAACTAATAAAATAATCATTTACTGTCGGTCCATAAATAGGGCCGGCATCATTTAATCAATAATCATATTTACTGTAATTTTCTTCAAAATTTTTAGGAGGTTGAATTATCAAATCAGGATTTTGGGATTCAAGTTTAATACGTTGTTCAATGACTTTATATCCATTTACTAAAAAGTTTCTATAAGAACTTCTCAATCCGGGTTCAGTTGTTATAGTTTTCATTTGATATTCTTTGCCATCTCACTCAGCATATGTGAAATTACCTTGCTTATCATATGGCGAGTGATAATACTTGAAGAAGCTTACTTTTTCATCATTTTTATTTACCAATGAAACATTTTGAGTTTTTTTGTCAATTACTCATTTTAAGCCACTTTGGGCTTGAGTTTTTTCAAGAGTAATACCAACCCTATCTCTCAATTTATCAATTTTAGCCTTTTGTGAGTCAGGCATAGAATTGTATGCAACTAATCAAGGATCTGCTGAAACACCTGCATCAACTTTTATTGCAGCTGAAAACTGAGTTAATATATGTGAATCATATTGAGAATCATTTATAGATGGTATACCGTTTTTACCGTTTTTATTGATTACCGAAGAATAACCCGGTCTAAAGTAGTCATGTATTTCTCTTTGGGATTCAATACTTTCACCTATAGGTGTATAAATATTTTTATATAAATCATTTGCATTATAAAGTTTATATGGTCCGCCCTCTATTGTAGGAGTTTCCATATCAATTTTAAATTTATAGTTTCTGTTTTGATAAGTATTATCAATAGTTTTGGTAAAAACATTATTTGATGCAATTCCAAATAGTGTTGCAGAACTTGTCAACATTACACTAACTGAAAAGGCAATTAATTTTCAAAAATTACCTAAAGCTAAAACAAATGAGAATCTACCTTTTACATTGGCTTTTTTAGTTGCTTTATAGTACTGTTGAATAACTTTTGTTTTTGGTAAATTAATAACGCCTGTAATTAATTCATTTGGTTTAAAACGCAACGAGATTAATGAAACAATATAAATTAATAAACTCATTCCAATAAATGGAACAAAGACTGTAATTATCATTGTTATTCAGTCAAATTTTACCGTTTCTTTAGGTAAGGTCCAGTAACTTGAAAAGACATTAAGCAATAATAACTGAAGCCTATTACCAACAACATATCCTAGCACTCCACCAATAATTGAAGTTACCAATGCAAAGACAGTTAGCGATAGACCAATCTGTGTGGCGGTGTAACCTTGAGCAACCAAAATACCCAACACTTTATTTTTGTTTGAAATATATCTTTTGATAATAAAGATAATTGATACACCAACCACGACCATTAATGCCGACATGATTGCTAATGTTGAAATTGAAATTAATTTAATTACTGACTCAACAGTATTTAATCTTAATGCACGTTCAGGGTTAATTGGATCAATTTCATTTGTGTAGAATACTCTTTGCAATTTATTTGAGTCACTAATTGACTTGTTAACAACTTCGGTGATATCAGATTTAAGTTCTTCGTTCGACACCTGTCCATTGTTTTTAACTAACAATGCCTGCTTAATAACATTTCCAGCATAAGCTAATTTAATTCTTGAAAATCCTCATTTGTTAACATAAACTAACGCTTGGTTTTTAGTATTAACTTGTAAGTTATTTTCATCAACGATTGGGTACATATAGTCCACAGTTGTTTCTTGACCTACAATGACGAATTTAATACCGTTCACATCTAAAATATATTTTTTGTCTAAATTGTTTATAAATTTATTTATTTCTAACGGATCTGAAGGTATATCACCATCAAAAATCTCTTTATTATTTTTAGATAGATAAGCAAAGTTTGCTTTAGCAACAAAACTGGATGAAGAGTTGAATACTATTTCTTTAATAGCTTTAGGTTCTACAATATCAGAGATGATTTCTGGAATCATTTGGACAATGTTTAAGCCAAATAACGAAGGGGTTGATTGCGACTTAACTTTTAAATCATTAATTCTCGGTCCATCCATTACTAGATTTTTATTTTTATCCAAATTAATCGGTACAAGCGATGTGTCATTATCAACAAATGTTGCATCAAATAGATTTGATAAATCATTATACGCATCACTATTGTTTTCCACCAATAACTCTAAATTATTAATTTTATTAAGAACCAAATATTGCAAGTTTCCATTAATTAAGCCCGGCTGTATTTTTTGTGCTGCTAGATAAGTAATGGAGATTTCAGGGAAAACTGCTCTTAAAACAGGATTAACTAGAGCTTTAGATATACCAAACACTTGAACTGGTACGTTTGGACCTATGGCTGTCGCTAATGCTATTATTGTATCCTTGTAATCAAAAAATTCATGTTTTGATAAATAATTTTCAACAAATTTAGAAATCGTGTAGTGATAAATACCATTTTTTTGTTCATTATCATTGGAACTGAATTTTTTGCTTGCACCTATGAATCCTAACTCTCTTATTAACAATTGTTTATTATTCGCAATCCATTTTTTATATTGAGGATTATGATTAACCAAGTCACGAACATTCTCATTAATAAATTCGCCACTTGAATTTTGATTGAATAAATCAATAGATTCTGGGTTTTGTAAATATTCGGTTATATATCAATTAAGATTTTCTTCAAAAGGAATATTGTCATCAGTTGATTTAGCTTGTGAAAATTTCAACAGTTCAGGATTAATACTGAAATTTAAGAAGTCTTTAACAAATTTGTTTGCTTCTTCAAAATTAGCATCGTTATTTTTAAACATTTGTAAATAAGGTGTAAAAACATCAAAAGTTTGTGCTCCTAATGCATATTCGTTGTCAATTTGTGTGGTTGCGCTAGAATCGATAGCCGATTTAACTAATTGTCAGGTTGTGTTCCCATCTTGGAATTTTAAAAGGTCAAACAATAAATCGGCTCCTGTCTTGGAATTTACTGGAGTAAAAATATTTGTGCCACCTTTAGTTTGATTGATAAATAAAATTAGTTTATTCACTTTATCTAAAGCGTCTTTATTTGTATAGTTTTTGTCAAAAACATTAAATTTATTTACAAATTGAATTTCTTTGATGTTGAAATCACTTAAATTAACTTTTTCATCAGGATGTGCTTCGCTTAAAACTTCTTTAAGTGAATAAAGTTGAACTTCAAAAGTATAATTTCTGAATATTACATTTTCTTTACCTTGCAATAATGAAGTAAAAATACCTAAGAAATCAAAGAAACTAATTTTATCATCGTCAGCATCTGGCAAGAATATTGTTTTATCTAAAATTTTGATTGTTTTAGTTTTCGCAGATAGATTGAACATTTTTATTAAGTTGTCTTTAAATGTTCTATTCGAGCCCTGCAATGAAAACATAGATTTAAGGAAAGACATTATTCCATCTTTTGGGGAAATTGCGTCAAGAACAACATTATATTGTTTGGTTTCGTTTTTGCCTGTTTCTAAATTAAAAACATCTTCGGTATATTTAACGAATTTTGTTTTGATTGATTTTAATAACTCTTGATTCAAAATGTTGAAATCAACGCCTTTAATAATATTAATTAAACCTACCTTAACATTATCAAACGCCTCATTACCTTGACGAGAGTCCATTTTATTGATTATAGGTTTTAGAGGAACTACTAAATCAGGTGCTAAGTTTGATAATAAAACGAATAACAAGGAGTTCGGATTATCAAGATTAAGGGCTTTAGTTAAATCTAAATTATCAATTAAGTCTGTTAAGCCTTCTTTTAAATATTTTTGATTAATTGATGAGAAGACTCATTTTATTATTGTTCCAGATGATAACTTAGTTGTGTAATAGATATTATCAGAGCCTTTAATAACTTGATTATTTTTTGTTTTGAATCATTCACGAGATAACTCACTCATTTTTTTCAAATCAATAGAATTTACAATTTTAATAAATGATTCAGCAACTTTAATTGGGTCTTTAGAAGAATTAACTAAAGCTTCGGCAGTTATATACTGACTCAAATCGAAATTGGTTAATGTCTTAATATTTGCAAATAAATTATTTACTTGGCTAATTAAATATTTTCTTTGTTCAAAAATATTTCCACGACTTTGAATATCTTTAACCACTTGCTGTAATACACCAAATAATAAAGATTTTAATAAATCACCGTCTTCATGATGACTTAATTCATAAATAAAATCGAACCCTAATTCGGCCATAATTCCTTGATTCATTTTGCCGTTGGCAAAAATCGCTGCAAAATTATGCTGATTTAATACTTTTTTAAGAATTTTAGCTATTTCAATTATTTGTTCACTCATTAAAAATTGTTTTTTGACTAAGTCAGAATTTAATAGATATTTTTCAATGGTTTGAGCAAGAATATCAATTTTTCCATTTGATAAAACATCATACATTAATTGTGATTTAGGCGCTAAATAATAAATAGGAATATAATAAACGTTTTCAAATTCCTTGTCGTTTTTAACTCATCCATCGCCTTCGGCGCGTATGAAATTAGTAGCTATTGTTAGTTTATGCTTATCAAGGAATTTGCTTAATAAACCAACATCCATGCCATCGGTTGGCATATTGTTTGTATATTTCACCTCAAAATATCCACTATTGTTAGTTCTTTCAACTAATTTATATTTGTTAGCAATTGACAAGATACCGTAATTGGTACTTTGTTTAGAATAATCTTTATTGTCGTTTTTATAATCCGCTAACATAACAATTTTTGCATTATCGTAGATTCTATCAACACCAGTATTGATATTGTAATCTTTAACCAACGCAAATTGATAAATAGGTTCGATATAATTCGGATCCGGATATAGATTTTTAAATATTGATTGAATCAACATTGAAGAAACATATGGATTTAGCTGCGTTGAGTTGTATATGGTTGATGAATTAATACCTAAATTACTTAAGGCTGTTTTGTTTGCTGATTCATCAAACAAACCACCAACATTTAATTTAATTCCTGTAATTTCATAATTTTGATCACCTGTGTTAATAAAGTGAAAAACGTTTTGTTCGCCTGTTTCATCATTTATACCATTAACAGTAATAGTTTGTCTCAAACCAATGTTTTTAGCACCTACTTTTTCTTTGATACTGTCCACAATTAATTTTTTAGTTGCTTCATAAGCTTTTGAATTAATGATTGTATATTTTTCATTTATTTGATTTTCGTTATTTAAAATATCTAATTTATGTTTATCATCAAGTTCATTAAACTCTCTTTGTGCTTCACCGAATAAATTTCTTTTTTCAATATCGTTAATCGTTTTCGAATTAGCTATCGGTATTGCATATGGTTGATTCAGAGGAGAAATTCTTGAATCATTTGTTCAAAGTTTTACAGTGTTTAAATCTGTATAATTAAAACTAGAACTAAGCGGTAACTCAAAGTTTCTAATTAAAGTTTTATCTTCGTCCAATACTCATTTATGTGTATTATCGTCCAATTTATAGCCAGTAATTTTACTTCGTTTTTGTTTCTTTCAATATGAGAATGTTTCTAACGAATCTCATTCACTATTTCTTTTGTCTTTTCTCGGATTTCCTAGCGAATCAATATAGGTTTTGAATGCTCCTTGTCACTTAGATTTTCCATTTTCGTGTTCGACATACGACGTGTAATAGTGATTTCTTAAAAACACTGTACTAGTTTCATTTTTGTTTATTCAGCCACCAGAAATTTTTAATTCAATATTTGCAGGTCAGGGTTGCAATTGTAGCTGATTTGTTGTCAATTCATTATCTATGAAAGCACTTAATTGAATTTGTGTTTTTAATGATAACGATTCATCAAGTTTATTGGTTGCACCATTTATTAAAATTTGCGAATAGTCAAAATTAGATAATTTCTGCTCAAAAATTATGGAACTAACTTCGCCATCAACTATTGAAGGGGTAAAGTTAAGAGCTTTTGCAATTTGATTTGGTTTAATTCTGAAACCAACATTATCATCAATCCAGTCAATTCCCTTACCATAATCTATGGTCGCCTCTTTTGTAACACTATTAACATAAATATTAGAAATTTGAGTAGCATATAATTTATTATCTATATTCTTTAGTGATAATAATTCTCCGAGTTTTAACTCTTTATCAAATTTTATAGTATCTGAAAGTTTAACAATGTGACTAATTGTTAATTGAGAGTATTTATCGCCATCTTTTTTATAAATTCGTATATTTCTTGATGGGTCTTTAATTGTAAATTTTGCATTATTGGGATCATCTAAATTGAATTCAACGGTGTGGGGTATATTTGAGTTTTTTTCAGCTTTATAAATAGAATAAAGTTTAGATAAATCCTCTTTTGCGAAAAAGTAATTGTAAAGAGAATTTGTATTATCTATACCTAAAACAGAAAAAGGCAAATAATCTTTTTCGGAATTTAAATTTAATTCGTAGCTGATATCATTTAAATATTCATCAGCAATTTTTTCATATTGTAAATAAGGACCATGATCCACATAGTATACAATCGGTTGATATTGTTTTAACCCTTTTGTGGCCAGTGTTTCGCCACTTTCACCGTTAACAAAATATCCTTGATTAAATGCACTCCCTTGGGTAGGAAGGTTTAAATCCACAGATACATCATGCAATTTTGAAACATTTTTATAGTTGTCAAAACCACCAACTATAACATTCCGCACACTTGAAAGCAATGTAAATATAGCAGAAGTTAAAAACACCAAAATACTTAAACCGATAACAACAACTTTGTTCTTGCTTAGCGATTTAAACACTTCTTTAAACAGTCTTCACATAATTCTCCTTTATGTATATGTATATTTTATATTAATATTAAATAATTATATGTGTGGAAAAAAACACTCACTATTTTACCATAGTGGCTTAATTTGAATATTATTGGACAAAAAAACATTGCTTGCGCAATGTTTAAATTTTTATTTTTATTTTTCTTCGATAACGAAAATTTCGTCACCAACAGTGATTTCGCTTCCTGGTTCGATTAGAACTTTAGCGATTACACCTGTAACTGGAGCAGGGATTTCTGAAGTCATTTTATCGGTTTCAACTGAAAATAAGTTGTCTCCTTCTTTAACTGAATCTCCTACTTTAACGAAAACTTCAGCTACTTTTCCTTCGTGTAGACCTTCTCCGATGTCTGTAAATTTCATTGTAAACATAATTATAATTCTCCTAATAATTCTGGTGTTTGTAATAATTGCATGATTCTGTTGTTTAGACGGCCCATGTCTCCGCCATCTACTCAACGGTGATCAGCTGCGATAGTTAAGTATAGTTCTTTAATCAGTGAAAATGCACCGCTCTTATCTGCCTTAACTCCGTCAACAATTGAACCAACGGCTAATATAGCAGTTTGTCCTAGGTTAGGAATTGGTGAACCAAATAGAACACCCATAGAACCTACGTTAGTAACTGTAAAGTTCCCTCCCGACATGTCTTTCATTGTTAGTTTTTTGTCTTGTGCTAATTGCGCTAGACGAACAATTTCCTTTTGGATTTCAACAATGCTTAATTTTTCAACATTTCTAATTACAGGCACGACTAAACCATATGGTGTGTCGACTGCAATGTTAATGTTGATTGTTTCTGGATAAGAAACTTCGCCTTTTTCTCCATCTCATTTTGCTGCAAATGCAGGGAATTCGGTCAATGCGATTGCTGTAGCTTTAATAATTCATGAAAGGAAGGTTAATTTAACTCCTTCTTTTTCTTGAACACTTACTACTACTTGTTTACGAAAATTTCATAATGCGCTAGCATCCGTTTTTTGTGTTAGAGCACAATAAGCAATATTATCCACAACTTGCTTTAAGTTCTTAGCAATTGCTTTACGGATTGGGGTGATAGCTTCTGTTTTAGCTACCAATTCTTTTGCTTGAATCATATCTGACATAATGACTATTTAGCTTGTGCTTTTCTTTCTAGAATCGCTTTTTCACGAGGTGTTAATTCACCTTCTTTTTTGCTTTCGCATTTAGGGCCTTCGCATGATTTCTTAGTTTTTTTGAAAGATGAGAAATCTAGCAATTCGTCTGAAACTTTGATAATTCCAACTACTGCTGGGGCGCTTTCTTGTTCTTTGTCTTTATCTGACATTTTAAGCCTCCTTAAGGTTGTAAATTTATAAATTCGAATTTATTCATTTAGCAAAGTTAATAATTCACTAACCTATGCATCGAGATTTAAATTATTAAATTGCTGTTTTAATTATAATATAAAAAAAATTATAGAAAAAAATAATATGATATTAACAAATTTTACTAATATGACTGTATTTGAATTGTTTTTGTAAAATTTAATGCTGCTAATTACACAATAAAAAGAACAATAAAATCCGAATTTTTTGCTCTGTTTTCATAAAAAAATATCTTGTTTTGTGAAAACATTATCATTTTAAATCACTTCCATAATATTTTCCATATTTCCGAGACGAACTTTTTTCTTTTTTAATTTACGAATAATGCTTTAAATAAATCTTTTTCGGAACACTTTAAAATTTAAAAAAAATTTTTATTAAAAAAGTTGTAAAAAAACAGGCTTAAAAATTTGTCTTTTTTAACCATAAAGACTAAAATATAGTAGAGATTAATAAATTTCAATAAAGGAGAAATCAAAAATGGCAAATTTTAGTGAACACATTCAAACGCTTTTAACAAGAAAAGCACAAGAAAAAGTGTTATCTGTATTATTTATTGATGGAGACGATAAAAGATCAAGAGAAGCAGCACTTTTCTTACAAAATAACGGGTTAGCAAAACCTATTATGCTTTTAGAAGACGAAACACAAATCGTAAATGATGGTTTAAAAAATATAGTTTTATCAAACGAAAAAGAATCAATAGAAAAATACGCTCAAAAAATGGCAGAATTTAGAAAAGGTAAGGAAGATCTAGATACTTGTCGTAAACTGGTTGCATATCGTCCATACTATGGAGCAATGATGATTAGAAATAAAGACATCGATAGCGCTGTAGGAGGTTTAATTTACTCAACACAAG
This sequence comes from Mycoplasma miroungigenitalium, assembly GCF_013008635.1. Taxonomy (NCBI): domain Bacteria; kingdom Bacillati; phylum Mycoplasmatota; class Mollicutes; order Mycoplasmatales; family Mycoplasmataceae; genus Mycoplasma; species Mycoplasma miroungigenitalium. Next base: position 432,808 of record NZ_CP053096.1, on the reverse strand, counting down.
ATATCTTAAGAGCTGCATTTAAATGTGTGGGGCCAAAACCAGGCATCAAAACAATGTCGTCAGTAATCGTAATGCATAAAGGAGAAGAAAAAATTATATTCACAGACCCTTCCACAGTGCAAAAACCTGATGTTAATCAATTGGTAGATTTAGCCACAAATGCTATTGATTTTGCAAAATCAATGGATATGAATCCACTAGCAGGATTCTTAACATACTCAACAAACGGTTCTGGTAAAGGCGAAAATCCAGACTTGGTAAGAGAAGCGGTTGCAATAGCAGTTAAAAAAGGCTTAAATGTAATTCCTGGGGAAATGCAATTTGACTCAGCATATGACTTAAATGTTAGAGGTAAGAAATTTCCAACTGCCCCTCAAGAGCCTGCTGGAGTATTCGTATTCCCAAACCTAGAAAGTTGCAATATTGGATGCAAAATTGCTCAACGTATGGGTGGATACGGTGCTGTTGGCGCAATCATGGTTGGAGTTAATGGGGCAATAAATGACTTTAGCCGTGGAGCTACTGTTCAAGATGTTATAGATGTAACATCAATAACAATTTTGAAAGGATATGAATTTTTATAATATGAAAAAAATATTAACAGTTAACGCGGGTAGCTCAAGTCTAAAATGAGCACTATACTCATATACAAAAATGGAATTACTTGCAAAAGGTATTTGTGAAAGAATTAATTTAGATGGAAACATCATCATTAAAATGGGCGGCAAAACCTGAGAACATAAGGTAGATATGCCTAACCACACAGTCGCAGTAAAAGAATTATTAAAATTGTGAGAAATTCATAGCGTTGTACGCGATTTTGATGAAATTGAAGCTGTGGGATTTAGAACTCCTTACGCCGGACATGATTATTTATCACCAGTTATTTACGATGATAAAGTTAAAGAAGGAATAGAAGAAGCGGCAAAATTTATTCCACTGCATGCTCCTGCTACACTAGCGGCAGTTGAAGCATTCAATGTTGCATTACCAAATGTTAAAAAAGTAATTTGTCAAGATACTGCTTTCCACGCATCTATGCCTGTAGTAAATAGAACATTCGCAATAAACGCACAATGAGCAAAGAAATTCCACATTTACAAATTTGGATATCATGGTTTAAGTCATGACTACATAACCAACAAAATGCAAAAAGTGCTAAACAAAAAGAAAGTTAATATCGTAATCGCTCACCTTGGTTCAGGGAGCTCAATATGTGCAGTTAGAGATTCTCTATCTTATGATATTTCAGTTGGTTTCAGTTCATATGATGGTTTAATGATGGGTACTCGTGCCGGAGGAATCGACCCTGGTATTACCGACTACTTAGTAAGAGTTGAAGGTCAAGACGTTCAAGAAGTTCAGGATATGATGGTTAAAAAATCTGGTTTATTAGGAATTTCAGGTATTTCAAATGATATTCGTGATTTACACAAAGTTTACGATAAAGAACCTTCTGCAAAATTGGCAATTGATATGTTTGTCGCGAGAGTTGTAGACTATATAGCTAACTACTTAAACAAAGTTGGTAAAAGAATTGACGCTTTGGTCTTTACTGCCGGTATTGGTGAAAATGACGCAATAATTAGAGATATGGTCGTTAAAGGAATTAATGCTTACAACGTTAAACTTTCAGCACCAAAAAACATTCAAAAATACGAAGATTTCCTTGAAATTTCGACTCCTGGTTCAGAATTTCCTATTTATAAAGTCAGAACAGACGAAGAAGTTGTTATCGCAAGATATGTAAAAAACTTGATGAAAAAAAATAAATAATAAAAATGTGTTTAATGCACGTTTTTTTATTGCTAAAATGTGTTTTTTATAATTTTGGAGTTTGTTTTCTTTATATATAATACAATTATGACTGAAACAAACAAAACCAATAAAACATGATTTAACATTATAAAAGTAATTGCTACTTCTTCAAAGAATTTATCGAACATAGATAACAAATTTCACTGAATTACCAAATTACTGAGAAACGTCTATATGTCCATAATTTTTGTTGTCTATCTAGCTTCAATATTAACACTGACAATTAGATACAGCTCAATTAACGAAAACAATTGAATTAAAGCTTTATTAGGAATAAATCATATACTGGTTATTGTCATAGCTTTCATAGATTTTATTATGTGGGGAATAATCTCGTTTGAAGCCAAAAGACCATGATTAAATTTATTAAAATATCCATTCACTTTTATTGGAATTTTACTTATATTAATTTTAATACCGTCTGTTAATGAACTGATTATTACCTTTTCCGGAAGAGGTACAAAATTATATTTCTTACGTTATTTTGTCTTTGTAAGAATTATAAGAGTCTTCATGTTACTCTCATTATTTAGTCCTTTTGCCGCACTTTTTAGAGTTTTCAAAAAAGAAAAATATGTATTAATTTATACATTCATATTTATGTTATTTGTAATTATTATATTTTCATTGATTTTTTATAGTGAAGAATACAACACAACTACTAAAATTTTTATGCAAAAAGAAGGACAAACAGTTCCTGATGGTAATCAATTTGTAAAAGCAATATATTTTACAACAGTTACTATGACCACAATTGGATATGGCGACTTAACCCCAGCGACAGAAATTGGGCGCGTTATGGTAATTGTTCTTTCAATTATTGGAATCGCAATTTTTGCGATACCAAGTGGTGTGATCGCTGGTGGTTTCATATCCGAATTAAAATCACAAATTTCCGAAAGAACGAAAGAAGACAGCAATGAATAACAAAAAACCAACACCTGTGTTGGTTTTTTCATATGGTGCCGATTACGAGAATCGAACTCGTGGCTACTGATTACGAGTCAGCTGCTTTACCACTAAGCGAAATCGGCATAAAACAATTCTATATTGTTTTTAAAAGAATTGTTTGTTTTTTACCTTTTTTAAAAATAGCATATTTCGAATCATAAAATTTTGGACTAAATAAACTGTTTTCTTCAACTTTTTCACCATCCAATTTCAGTGCAGTTGCTTGAATAAATTCTCTTGCTTCTCTCTTAGATGAAATGAATCCCTTGTTAATTAAACAGTCAATAACATTCTCACCAACAGATATTTCGCAAATTGGCAAAGATGGTTCCATATTTTTTAAATCCTCGGGAGATAATTGGAATAAATCAAAGTTTTTATCAAACAAAAATTTTGTAATATTAACAGCATTTACAGCTTCCTCGTGACCAAATATATCTTCAACTACTGAAAATGCTAATTTTTCCTGCGCAACACGTTTAGCAGTGTTTCGGTTATGTTCGTACATTATTTTTTTAATTTCGTCAAGAGAAATGAATGTTAATCAGTTTAGCAATTTTTCAACTATTGCATCACTTTGGTTGTATAGGTATTGATACATGTTGAAAGGTGAAGACATTTCTTTATCTAATCAAAGTGATCCTCCACCTGTACTCTTGCCAATTTTTTTACCATTTTCATCAGTTAATAAATCAATTGTAATTGCAACAGCTTCGCTTTTTTCACCTAAATCTTTAGTTATCATATCCAAACCGGTAGTTATGTTGCCTCATTGATCGCTACCACCTATTTGAACTCGAACATTTTTCGATTTATATAAATGTAAAAAGTCATAACCTTGCAACATCTGATAAGCAAATTCGGTAAAAGATAAGCCTCTTTCAATACGTGATGACACAGAATCTTTGGCCAACATATATGCCACATTGATTAACTTTCCAGCATCCCTTAGAAATGTAAGAATATTCATATCCTTGTATATTGAATAGTTATCAAAAACTTCTAAACCAACTGACTCTAGTTGCAATTTAATTTTTGTTTTATTAATAACAACTTGTTCATTGTCTAGTAAAACTCTTTCAGAATCTTTAAATGAAGGATCGCCAATCATTCCGGTTGCCCCTCCGATTAAAGCGATAACATTAAAACCGGCATTCTTAAATCTTCTTAATGTTGACATAATTATGTAATTGCCAAGGTGTAAACTTTTTGCTGAAGGGTCAAAACCTCCATATACACTAACTTTTTTCGGGTCTAAATTATTAAATTTATCTTCATTGCTAATTTGTTTTAATATTCCCCGAGCTTTTAATTCTTCTATAATAGTCATAGTTTCTCCATTAATTATTTATAAATTAATTCAGGATAAATATCCTGTATTTTTTTTCCTAAATACTCATTTTTGTGTGATTTAGCAAAACTTAAAACGTCATTCTCAAATAAATCTTTATATTTATCTAAGCCAAGTGAAGAAGCACTACATAACATTCCTTCGCTAGTAACCCCCATTACTTCCCCAATTTTAATTTCTTGTCCTTGCGGTGTTATTGAACCACTCATATATCACGCCAAATATTTACCTTCGGTAGTATAAAGAGTATTAGTAATAATAGATTTCATGAAACTTCCAAAATTAACAGTAAGAACAAATAATTTTTCACTTTTTGGGTGTTGTTTGCGTTCGATTATTTGTCCTACCAAAACATTGGAATTATCATTAAAATTAAGCTTTTCTTCAGTAAGTTGACTGATTTCATTGATTAATGAGCTACAATAACTTTCGCTAGCAAATCCAAAAATTACGCTTGAATTGCTTACTGAATTTTCTTTGCAAAATACAGATCTCACTTTCAAAGACTGATTATTTTCTACTAAAACCGAATAAAACAATCCGTCTTTTTCAAAAGTTTTGGCAGCCGAAGCAATAACTGTTGAGTCAAAAACTACTTCAGTTGTATTTTTAAATTCTTTGTTGTAATTAAATATTATTGCCATAGTAGTTTTTATTATACTTTTAAAATTACAATTTAATAATAAATATTAATTTCACAAATTAAATCAAACATTTTAACATTAATGTTTTTTTTATTGCTTTTGCATTATAATAAACTCATGAAATATGCAATTGTAGTAGATTCTTCTTCTGCTTTAACCAAAAATCAAACTGATAAATTAGGATGATATTATTTACCATTACACATATCAATTAACGGTAAGGAATACAGAGATGGTATCGATATCAATGGTTCAAACTTATTTGAGTTTTACGGGACAAAAGAAGAAGCAAAAACATCAGCAATAAATTTAGGTGTCGCTGAGGAATTATTAACTAAATTGTCAAATGAATTTGACAAGGTTTTAGTGTATCCAATTTCAAAAAACTTATCAGGAACTTGCAATTCATTAACAACTTTAAGTCGTGATTTTGAAAACGTTAGAGTCGTGCAATCAATTCAAGTTTTACAAATGATAACAATAGATTTGGCTTGATTTGAATATCAAATGAGCAAGGATTCGTCGAAATTCGATGAGTACGTAGATATGATGGAAAATGGATGATACACAAAAGCAATCACATTAATACCAAAATACAACCAATATCTTGTTAAGGGCGGGCGTTTACACCCTACTGCCGCTTCGGTCGCAAGGTTATTTAAAATTGTCCCAATGATTTGTTGGGAAGAAGGCTTTCTAAAAAAAGAGGCTGTGGGAAGAAGTTTTTTCAAAACATGCTTAAAAGCAGTGGAAAGAAAACAAACAATGTTACCTATCGAAGCAGGTAAAGAATTATTCACCATGGCCTTACATTCGATGGCAAAGGACCCTGAATTAACTGACTTTGTTAACAATATCACAGAAACGCTTGGAGTTAAACCTGTTGTTGATTTAATTGGTCCGGTTGTTTCAATCCATACAGGCCCCGAAGCATTAGCTGTTTTAGCCTTTGTTTTAGAACCAGAAATCATTAAAATAATTAAAGAAAAATTCGAAATAATTAAAGAAGTGGCGTAATTGCCATTTTTTGTTTCAAAAAAAAGATATAAAAAATGGCAGGAGTGACAGGACTCGAACCCATAACACACGGGGTTGAAGCCCGTTGTTCTACCATTGAACTACACTCCTAGCTCAAATTGCTAAATTATTATACCAAACATTTTTAGAGTTTAACTCATTTTTTGTTTTCAGTTATAATTTTTGCATGCTTAAGAAATCTAAATCAAATTTAGAACCTAAATCAAATGGCAAAATACACACAAGATCCGGTCTAATTTACCATATTGTATGTTTGGCGGTTTACCTAGCATTTTTTCTTATTGCTGGTGTATCTGTCTTTTTAGGTTATATCCCTTTTGGACCAACTCAATTAACTTATTTACCTTTGATTGTTGCGATTGCCACAGTCCACCTAGGTTTTAATGGTTCATTAATCTCTGGATTAGGTTTTGGTTTTTCTTCTTTTATTGCTGCATTTATTTTGGGTGTAATTAAATACCAAAATTTTGATTTGTCAGTAATCCCAAGAGTAATGATGAGTTTAGTTGTATATTTGATTTACATACTTATAAATATGAAAAATAAACCAAAAATGTGAAAATTTTTAATACTGATTTTAGCAGCAACTTTTTTAAATACCACTTTTGTGCTGGGGTCGCAATATTTTCATAATAAATTTATTGGAGAACTTAAAGGGATTTTACCTCCGCTTGAATGAATGGTTGCTCACACGGTGAATTTAATTGCTGAGCCAATATTTAATTTATTAATTGGATTAGCTGCATATTTACCTTTACTTGAGATACGAAAAAAATACTTAGAAAGATTGAATTTATCGTGATAATTCAATCTTTTTATTGCATTTTTACTGAAAAAATGTTAATTTTGTTTAAATTAAACAAATCTAAATAATTCTTTATAATAATAAAAAAGGAGAATAATGCAACAAAAGAAGATTATTATTGATTTACACATGCATTCTCCTGACTCAAATATTTCAGGCAGCAATGTATCAATTTTTGATGAGCAAATTATGATAGAAAAATTAGTTAAAAATTATGTGTCGGCCGCTTGCTTTTCGGACCATGACAAATTATTTTTAGAAAGTTATCAAAGAAGACTTAGTTTAATAAAAGAAATGAAAGCGAATATATTGCTGTTACCTGGTTGTGAAATTAACCTAATTTCATGCAAAGACAATAAAATTGCTCAAGCCGTAATTGTTTTCGATCCTAATGAAGATTTAGAAAAAATCGAAAAAATTATAAACTCTAACTTTTCACACATGAATAGAAAAAATCACAGTTACAAAAGTTTATGCGAACTTCTTGAAGGATTCAAATTTATGATATTCCCACACGTTGGAAAGGGGAAGGACTTTTTAGTGTTAGAAGATTTGATTGGTTATCAAGTTGACGGTTTAGATTCAACTACTTTTAATTCCTCTAATCTAAAAAAAGTTTCAAACTTTCTCGATGATATTCCGATTGTAATGTTTAGTGATGTTCACGATTGAAAAAAATATCCATATGATAATACTAAATATCAAACATATATAACTGTTAATGGCGAAGTTTCTTTCGATACTATTAAAGAAGCTTTAAATAAGAAATTAGTAGATATAAAGGAGTAATAATGATTAAAAAAATAGTTTTTAAAAATACGAAAGACGAAAAAACCAAAAAAGAAGTGAATTTTGGAAAAATAAATGTTATCTTAGGAGAAAAAGGATCAGGAAAGAGTACATTTTTACGTCTTATTGCTGAAGCAATAGCAAAAACAAATATTTTTAAAAGAGGAAGTAAGATAGAAGACTTTGTCGAAAGCAAATATTGTCTAGCAATCGATAAAGTTGTCGACGAAACAGGAGAATATTATTCAAACAATTTTCTTAATCTTAACAAGTCACAAAATAAATATACTGAAGGTTTAAACGAATTACAAGAAAAATTTAGCTGTTATATAACACAAAACGATTCACGGAAATCGTCTATTGATTATTCTTCTAAATTTAAAAAACTTGTTAAAGAGAATCTGCCTATATATGTATCAGAAATACTTAAAGATCCTATAAATACCGAATTTCTGCAACCTTATGATGATTTAGCGAAGGCTTTTTGCGAATACAATGATTTAAGCAAAAAAACAATAAATTATCACATACCATTTATATTGGAACAAACCAAAAACGTTAATCCATCACTATCGAGCTTGCAGACAAACACATTTGACTGAAATGCAGAAAAAATGCATTTAAATAGTCTTGGGAATAATTTATCGAATGGTGAAAGCGGAATAAAAAGACAAATAAATATAATAAGTTCATTAAATTTAGACATAATTAAAAATATAAATAGTTTAGAGCATTATAAAGATTATTATAAAAAAGAGTATGCTGAATTCAATTCAAAATTAGTGATTTTAGACAAAACATTGAATGATTTTTTATTGGCAACCGAAAAATTAAATATTAAAAATACAATGTTGAAAAATGCTTTAGAAAGTTTTGTGTCAAGTTATGAATATGCTTTGAAGACAGCAAAAGAAAAATTAAATAAAAGTGAAAACAATTTAAGTCAATATAATGAATTGTGCGAATATTTCGTTAAATCTGCGGAAAAGCTGTTTAACTGCAATAAGGCTTATAAAAACGTAATTGATAATGAAAATAAAGATACGTATGAAGTAAATTGGAATTTTAAATGGAAAATTCCTAATGAAGACGCAATATTTTTAAAAGTTGAGCCATTTGATTTAGACGAAAGCAACATTCAACATATTATTAAAGAAACTATCGGTCTAAATGACAATAAAAGAAAAAATATTATTGATCTAATAACATCCTCAAACGTATATACATTAATGTCGCAGCGTAAAAAAGAAGAAGTTATAAATTCATTGTTAAATGAACATATCAAACTATGTGTTGGAGATAAAAACTATGACCAGATGTCAAACGGCGAAAAATCGCTTTTCGGTATTGTGCACACTATTTCAAATATTGATTCTGGAGATAATAGCGAATATTTATTACTTGACCAAATTGAAGATGACTTGGATAATTACACAGTTGTAACGAAAATAATAGAATTGCTAAAAGAATTCAAAAACACCAATAAGCAATTGTTTATAGTCACTCATAATGCTAATATCGGTACTTTATTAGAAAGTGATTCAATTACAATAGATTTGGAAAAAGAACTGGATCAAAAAATGGTCGAAAACAAAATAATTAATAAAAAAGAAACTGCCGAATCATATTACTTAGAAGGTGGGTTTGAGGCTCTTAACAAACGAAGCGAAATATTAAATTACAAACTTAAAAAAGGAGAAAACAATGATTAATATCGATTTTAAAACAGATGAAGTAAAAGGGGATGTATTAATAATAAAAGATACAAAGAGTAAGAGTAAATGGGAAATTTATTTAAATAATCCAAAAGACACATGAAATAAAGAAGCAATTGATAAATTTCTCGTCGAATTTGTAGCAAATCATTCATCCGATAATAAAAATGTTGAATTGGTGGTTGCTGAAGAAACACTCGAAGCCTCAAAAGATAATACATCAGTTTCATTAATTATTGAATTATTTAAAAAATTTATTGAAAGATTTAAATCTTTATAAAAGATAACAAAAAAATTCCGAACCAGCGGAATTTTTTAAATGATTTTATTTTATATAAAATTATATTATAATACTTTTGCGCCGTCTTAGCTCAGCCGGTAGAGCACATCCATGGTAAGGATGGGGTCGCAGGTTCAAGTCCTGTAGTCGGCACCATATACCCGCAAAGGGTTTTTTATTTTAAAATTACGCGTTTTTTTCCTTCAAAACTATAATCTGATAGATAAAGCTTTCCATCAACTAAATCGAATGTTGGTGCGTTTTTAAGTTTATCTTTTTGGGCAAAATGCACTTTTACTCTCTTGTTATTAATGAAGCAATAAGCAGACGGATTCGGGTTGAAAGCTTTAATAATCCGCAATGCCCGATCACAAGTCATTGTTTTTTTTATTTCTCCCGCTTCTTTTTCTAATTTTGGGCTAAAAGTAACACAATTTTCATCCTGTACAGTTCTATGGTATTTATCATTATCAATATCGTTAATTCAAGATACGATATTTTCAGTAGCAATTTTTTGCAATTTTTCAAAAACATCTTTTGATGTGTCGTTTTCATCGATCTTTACTGATTTTTGAACAAAAACATCTCCAGCATCCATTTGTTTAACCATTTCCATTATGCTAATGCCTGTTTCGGAATCACCGTTTAATACCGAATATTGTATCGGGGCAGCCCCCCTATAATTAGGCAATAAAGAACCGTGAATATTTAGATTAAGTTTATTTGCAATATCTAATATTTTAGACGGTATAAATTGGCCAAAAGCAGCAGTAATCAAATAGTCATAATTCAATGATTTTAACTCATCATAAATATCACCAATTTTTTCAGGTTGAAAGCATTTAATGTTGTATTTTAAAGCCAATTCCTTTGTTGGGGTTGGGGTTATTTTTCTCCCTCTTACCGAAGGTCTGTCAGGTTGAGAAACAATTGCAACAACATCAAAATTTTTGATTAACTCCTCAAAAATAGGAACGGCGAATTCAGGAGTTCCTGCCAATAATATTTTTTTCATAATAACATTATAATAGTTGAAATCAATTTCGGTTACTATTTTATAGAGTTGAAGGCAATTTTTTTATATATAATTAAACAAAGTGGAGGAATATGAATCCTGTTTTTGAAAAATGACGAGCAAAAGAAACAAAAGACAAATTGTTTGCAAAGAAAATACTGTCTTTTGGTTTAATAAATAAAGAGGCGGAAATCAATTATGCTTTTAGCAAAAGCTTGTTTTTTACTGGTAACAAGATTATTGCAGAAATCGGGGTTGGCACCAATCTAATTAATGAATACACCGTTACCGCGATTGCTGAATCGCTCGGCAATATGCTTGATGACAGAAAATTACACTCAAAGAAAATCTTTTTCGGAAATGACCAATCATTTCACGGTAAACTATACTCAAGCATCATGAGCAGAGTACTAGACAAAAAAGGTTATTCTACAAATATATTAAAGAACGCTGAAAAAGTACCTGGCGTAGTACATAAGGCAATTACTGAGAAATATGAGATTCCTGTCCGTCTTTATATCGGAAAGTACAAAAATGTTAAAAATAGTATTCAAATAGCGTTTTACTGAGGCGATGGTAGTGATTTTAATGCAACTGATATAACTGAAATCTCAATGAAACTAAACGAAGTCAATTATTTGATGGTTTCAATACCCGAAAACGAAATTAATGTTAACTATATTGAAACACCAGAAGATAGTATTAATAGTGCATTTGAATTTATAGCATCTCAAAAAACATTATCAAAAATTAATGACAATAAATTTGCGTTTGATATTTCTTCATATGAACATTATTCATACATTAAAGAAATACATAACAAACTCAACATCAAAGTTAAATACCGTAATAATAAAACAAATAAAAACTGGTACAAATCAAATCTTAATCAATTAAACAGTCTTAATATGAAGTATTGATTTAATAAGAATGATGCCAACTTTGCAATTAATAGGTCAGGCAGCGGTGTCTGTGTATCAATAAAACACAAACACCTTTATAAATACCTCAAACCCGATCAAATATCAGCTATATACCTTCATTTTTTAATCAATGATGATCCTGATTTCGATAAATCTAGATTAAAAAACGCAATTGTGGCGCGGAGTTTAAATTCTTCATCTTTACTTGATACCATTGCAAAAAAATATAATATTCAAACATTGGTTTTTCACAATCGTTCGTCATTATACAAATCACTAGATGGCAAAAATGATTTGTTAATTGCTCATACTAATAATTTTGAATATATGTTAAATTCTTCGAATTACATATTCGATGGATATATATTCTCGTTGGAATTAATGAGAATGATTTCAATTTATAAAGAAAATGGACTCACACTTTTTGATGTCTTAAATAAAATTTATCTTGAATACGGATATTGTCACACTCAAACAAAATCATATGAAATGTCCAAAAAAAGTATCGGTGGGTTCATTAATAGGTTAAAAAACGCATCATATGTCGGAGAACAAAAACTGGTTAATCACAAACTAATTAAGGACCACGCTATTGAATCTAATCTCTATTTAAAGCTTTGTTTTGAACAAGGCGACAATTCAGTAATTACATACAATTCATTAGACGAAAAAATGACAATTCTTACTGACGTTAAACTAAGAAAAGTAGATGATGATCCTAAGCTAGGTGTTATTGTTCGGGAAAACAATATGTTAGATAGTATATTAGAATATAAAGAAATATCGGCGACAGCTAAATTAAATATACTTTCTGTATTTAAATATGCATGTTTTGTATTAATACTATTTGGTATCTTCGCGTTTTTATTCCACTCCGTTTATAACTTTAAGAGTTCAAACTCAGTAGGTTCAGTCAATATTGGTGAAATATTTTCTGCCATGTGATCTCAAATTAATACATCAGTATATTCAAGGATATCATTCATCGCTATAATAGGAGGTTTTTTAATATATTCACTTACGAATGCAATGATTTTTAAAAAACTTTTAAAATGGCAAAACATAAAAGTTAAATTTACCGATTTATTAACAGGTTCGCTTATATCTTTAGTTTCTCAAAACGTAACTCCAAAATCTATCGGAGGAGATATTGCGACATATTGATTTTTAAGAAGAAGAAACGTACCACGTCCCCAGCTTATTTCTTCAATCGTAATAAATACATTTATTTGACAAATGAGTAATATATTTTTAATAGTTGTGTTTTTACCAATCGGAATTTATTTTTATGGTAATTTCTTCTCAAATGTTAAAACTGATAAAACCACATTAATTATGTTAATTTCATTAATATTAGGAATAACTATAGACTCAGTTTTAGCCATTGGTTTTTTAGTGCTGGCACTAAATAAAAAAATACAAAATTGAATCTTGAATAAATTAATTAATTTTCTTGAATGACTACCGTTTGTTCCGATTTATGATGCCGATAATAAACGAGCAAAACTTCAATATGAATTTTACAAGGTACGCCATGGATTAAAAACAGTTATTAAGAAATGATATAGATTCATTGAATTATTATTTTGAAAAATATTGCCTTGAGCGTATGTTCCTTTAGCTTGATTCGCTTTATCAACAGATATGCTACAATCACCAATTATAGGCGGGTCATATTTCAATATGATGGTAGGTAGTGTATTGATTAGAAATATTAACTCAATATCACCAACGCCGGGTGGTACTGGCACAAGTGATATTATCAGTAAAACTATTTATGAATTCATTATCAAACCATCCAATGATTTAGATATTGCTGCTCGCTCATCATTGCTAACCTCTATTAAAGGGGTTGGAGAGGTAATTGTCCCAACATTTCTATCAGCCGTTATTTTACTATTGGTTTTTATAGGCGAAAGAAGAGTTGACATCCATAAAGCCAAGAACAAGAATTTTAAATTGATTAATAATCAAAATTTAAAACATTCTAGTGAAACAAAAACAAAATTTTATAAAATTAGTTTTACTTTATTGTCTATTATATTATTGATAATAGTACTTAGTTTTGTTTTTGTGAATTGATAAGAGCAGCTTAATGAGTTGCTTTTATTTATAAAAAATATTGAATAAACATTCAATATAATTACCTATAAAACCAACAATAATAATCTCGAAAATAGAACATTAGTTAAAAATATCAACTAAAATTGTGTTTTTTACTAAAAATATAGAAAAATAGGGTTATTTGCTGCTAATTCTGAACCTTTTATTTTATTTCCTTTATAATAAAAACGCATTTAAAATAAATTAGATGTTTAATAAATTGAAAGGAGAATTGAATGAATAATTCACAAAATGACAAAACCACTGCAACCAGTTCTCCGAGGAAAAATAAAACACTTTATGGTATTTTTCTTTGAGCTGTAATTTCGTTTGCATATTTATTGTTTGTTATCAATTGAGGCTTTTCAATAGGTTTAAATGGTAGCGGAATTAAAGATGGCATGACTCATGCCGGTGTCTTGGGACACTTCAAAATTATCAATGATACATCATTTGCATTAAACAATAACGCCGCCAACTGGGGAATAACTTTTGGGAGAGGGATAGGTTCTGTAGTGGTTGCTTTATTATTGGTGCGTTACGCACACAAAAAAACAACAATCATTGCCTTAGTACTTACACTATTTGGTATACCAGCTCAATTCATGCCAGCTGCACCATATGGATATGTGCTATATCTTTTACTAAGAACTCTAATGGCTATTGGTGGAACTATGATGATAATTCTAACTCAACCCATTGTTGCTAACTTCTTCACTAAAAAACAAAAATCAATTGCCTCACAATTTGGTATTTGATTTTACCCATTGGGTACTATAATATCAATTGTTCCATTTGTATTTATTTCAAAATTGGACACAATTCAAAATAACTGACAAGTTATATTCACAGTGCTAGCAGCACTTAATGTCATTCCTTTATTAATATTCATTTTTATGGGTTCAAAATTTGATATTTCTAATAAAACACAACAATCAAATAATAAAGAAGAAAATGCTGGAAAAATTCTTTTAGGTTATTTAAAACAAAAACAAACATACGTATGAGTAATGCTTTTTGGTGGTTGATTGGCGGCAGTAGTTTTCCCAACCAGTTTATCAATTAATTTCTTTGCTGACTTAGCCGGAGTTAAAAGAGCATTATTTACTAAAGAAATTCGAATCTGATACATTCTATTTTTAGCGGCGGTGTTTATAGGGCCAATATCGGTTGGTTTATGATCTAGATACAATTTAAAACGTAGATGATTTGTTGCTACGATGATTGGCAGCGGAATACTATTCTATGTGCTTTCAACAATAATATTTATTTTTGGTATTGCTAAGCAACCTAACGGTAGTGCCGTTCGTATCACAAGTTTCATTTTCTTTTATGCTTTTGGATTCTTAGCTGGTCTTTGCTTATGAGGTATCCAAGGTGTTATCCTCAATCTACCTCATGAATATAAAGATACAAACCCAAAAACAGTTGGATGAATGTTTAGTTTAATATGAGGATTCGGATATGTGTTCTTTACACTGTGTTTAATCATAATATCATGCGTACCTCTTATAGGTGGCGCAACAAATACAGGCAACAACTTTACATATGCGTTAATTGGAACCTGTCTAATAGTTGTAATGTCATTAATATCAGTAATAGGGGCTCTATTAATAAAAGAACCTTCGCCCGATGCTAAGACATTTCCAAGTTGATTTAAAAAATAATAAAAATTCAAGGGTCGCCTTGAATTTTTAAATTATTAATTAAATTTGCCTACAATACTCAAAAATGAGTAATTCCGGTAATTATATTTCCATTTTAAAAGTCGTTTTACAGATATCTGCAATAGTTATGTCGCTACGTTTCTCAAATAGCTCTTTTGCGAATTCTTTTACTTTTTGCGAAGCACCAAAAGGAAATTCTACACCATATTTTTGATTCATTTCTTCCATCTTATATAGAAAAGATTCTCTTGCTAATATTGAGGCACAAGCAACTTCTAGTGAAATATCTTCAGCTTTATTCGCTAATATAATATCTTTTTCGATATTTGTAAACTTGACAAAGAAGTTATTATTCATAAATTTGTCATAATATTTTTGAATACTATTGGTTGTTGAATATTTAT
Organism: Mycoplasma miroungigenitalium; assembly: GCF_013008635.1. NCBI lineage: Bacteria > Bacillati > Mycoplasmatota > Mollicutes > Mycoplasmatales > Mycoplasmataceae > Mycoplasma > Mycoplasma miroungigenitalium. The sequence goes on along the minus strand of NZ_CP053096.1, from coordinate 417,305 downwards.
CAATAAAAATAAAATCGTATTCAATATTTTTAATCAAAATTTTATCAATAGAACTTAAATGAGTAAACATTTTTAATTCATTGCCATTGTGCATTTTGCTCATATTGTTAAAACCTTTAGGTGACAAAACATAAACGCCGTAAACGCATAATTTTCTTATTAGAGGTGCAAGCACCTTTATTTTAGTGTCGCTAATCTTTTTAGAATCAATAGCACCCAATTTAACGAGTTTTTCTTTATTTTCTTGCGGTATTAAAACCGCCGCTGACACTAGCGGACCAAAATAATCGCCGACGCCTACTTCGTCAACTCCGATAACTTTTTTGTCGTTAACATTAACTAATGAACTAAATTCTATAAACTTCATTAATCATCTGCTTCTGTATTAACATAAGAATTCTTCTTCATTTTAGAGCGAACTCTTAAGCTTTTAGCTTTTTCTTCTTCAGGGTTATCAAGGAATTTGTTAATATAGAAACCTACAGCCCCTTCAGTGTTTTTCTTATTAATTCTCACAGTTGCGTGCTTTTTAACTGGTTCTGGAGCATTTTTCATTACTACAGCAGTCTTAGCAACTTTAAACATTGAAATGTCGTTATGACCGTCACCGAAAGCCACGATATTTTCTAGCGGAATATCGTAATAACGACTCAATAATGAAATAGCACGGCCTTTGTTTACTGACACATTCGTGATATCAAAAACAGGCGTTAAACCTTCTCCTTTCGATCAATATGAAAATTCACCTAAATCTCCATATTTTGCTCTTAAATAATCTCTTAAATCGTCTGGATCTGTTGTTTCTTTAACATCAAATATAATTCCGGTAGGTCTCAATGGAATTTTATTAAAATCCAATCCAACTTTAAATTTAGGATTTTCTTTAAAACCAAAAACTCTCTCAAGCGCTTCATCTCTTCTTTGTAACTGAACTCATCCAGGCCCTTCAATAGCAACGTTGCTAATTTCTTGTTTAACTTTTGGATCGCCTAAAATGTAAAGCATTTCATTCAAGTTTAAATATTTAATTAAAGGAATGAAGTTTTCATCACTAGGGTTATGAATTTGAGCACCATTGTAGTTTGTAACTACGGTATCCAGTCCTAACATGTTGTAAATAGGACGAGTCGATCTTCATGGTCTACCAGTTACTAAGCAAACAATATGTCCCTCAGCTTTTGCTCTTTCGATTGCTTTTATTGCAACTTCGTGAATAGTTCCTTCTGAACTAGAAGAAAGAAGTGTACCATCTAAATCAATTGCAAACAAATATTTTTCTTTTTCTTGCATAATTCTCCTTAAGAATTTAATATATTAATAATTATAAACCAATTACTGCTATTTCAAAATGCCCAAATATAAGTTCATTTTACCGTTGTTATTGAAAAACAGTCTGATATGTGTTTTGCTTACGATATAAACAATAGTGGAACTATATTTCCACAATGTGGTAATGTAACCATATGGAAATATTACGATAATATTTGACGAAAATAACTCATAAATGTATTTTTTCGTAAAAATATCGTCGAAAAACTTGATTAAATCTTTTTTATTCTATATTTTCATATATAGCTTATATATAGAATAATAAGTAATATAAAGTATATAATTTAATCGGTACACAATAACAACTATATTCAAGATGTTATCGTTGCCAATTAATATTTATATTAATATAAAATATTACGAAAGGATAATATGGAAAATTTAGTTAAATTACTAAAATCACAGAACTTATATGGTGCTGTTATAGCAACAATGTTTTTCGTTCTTGTTGGTTTCTTCGTAACTAAAAAAGGTATTTTTACTAAAGAAATTAACGGTAAAATATCAACATTTTTACTACAATGAGCACTACCTTTCTTGTGTATAGTTGCGTTTATGGCGCCAGCCAAAGCAGACGTCGCTAAAGAAGTTGGTATTGTAATCGGACTATCTGCTGCATTCTACATTTTAATTGCGGTATACAATACTTTAATTATTAAGTTTGTGCCTAGATCAAGACTAGTTTCAGCTAAAATTAGAGCTCAAGCTGAAAAAATGTATGAACAATCAGATAAATCACAATCACCTGCTCAATTCAGAGAAGCTCAAATCAATAGTTATACTCAAAAACTATTAACTTCACAAATGATGTTAGCATATGCATCATTACAATTCTTTGCTGTTCCTTTGGTAAAAGCATTAGGGGCACCAGTTTTCAACACTAGTGCAACAGCTCTTTTACAAGTGTGAAACTTACCATACATGATTGGTGCCTTCACATATGTTAAAATGGCTTACTCGGGTCAAAAATTCTCTAGAAATCAAATTAAACCTATTTTAAACGCAATTTTCAACCCAATGATGATTTGTTTATATGTCTCAGCTATTTTATGAGCATTACAATTCATTCCAGCAATTCCTAAATTCAACGCTGCCGGAGAATGATATTCAGATACCACAAACGGTACACTACAATTCTGACACGCATTCGGTTCACAAATCCCAATGATTATCGAACCAATTAAAAAAATGGTAGATGTTATTTCACCATTAGCATGAATCGTAATCGGTGGTTCATTGGCAACATCAAACCTAAAAGAAGCTGCTAAAGATAAAGAAGTTTGAATTACAACAATTAGAAAAGCATTAACAATTCCTGTTGTTATGTTACTAGTTTGTTTACCATTCGTTAAATTCGGATTACTATCAGTATCTACTGGTACATTGTTAGTTATCTTAGGTGCTTGTCCTCCTGCTGCAGTTACAATTATTTTCTCTGTAGCTTTCAAACACGAACACACACCATATACTGCACAAGTTTCATCACTATCAACATTGGTAAGTTTAATCGCTCTACCTGTTTGAACTGTTGCTAGCTATGGAATCTTCAATGCATTAGTTGCTTAATATTTAGAAATTAAAATAGTCGCTCGCGCGACTATTTTTTTAACTTTTTATTTTTGATCTGAATTATTATCAGGTGTATTTGTTTCATTTAATAGTTCATCTAATGAAATATTTGCAACAGTTTCATTATGGGTTGCTTCCGATTTTGGAGGAAGTTTCATATGTTCTGCTATATATTCAATTTCTTCGGCAACTATTGTTTCTTTATCTAGTAATGCGGTTTTAATTAATTCTAAAAGTTCCCTATTATTATTAATAACTTCATGAGCTCTTTTTTGAGCCTCTAATACTATTTTTCTAACTTCTAAATCTATCTCATGACCAACTTCAGGTGAGAAAGCAGCGGATTTCAAATAATCTCTACCCAAGAAAGGAGAACCTTCGTCCGCCTCGTACTGAATTGGCCCAAGGCCAGACATTCCTCATTCGGTAACCATTTTTCTAGCTATTTTTGTTGCTTTTTGAATATCATCACTAGCTCCAGTAGAAATATTTTCTGCCCCATATATTATTTCTTCGGCAGCTCTACCACCCATAAACGAAGTAATCATTGAGATTAATTCTTGTTTTGACATATTGTATTTCTCTTCTTCCGGAGTCATTAAATTGTAACCGCCAGCTTGTCCTCTAGGAATGATAGTAATTTTTTGAACTTTATTACCACCAGGCACTTTTATACCCACAACCGCGTGACCGGCTTCGTGGTAAGCAACCATAGTCAATTCCTTCTCCGATATAACTCTATTCTTTTTGGCAGGACCCGACATAACTCTGTCAATCGCCTCGTCAATATCCTCCAACGTAATAACATCATGGTTGAAACGCACGGCTAATAAACTTGCTTCATTAATAACGTTTTCTAATTGAGCTCCCGAATATCCCGGAGTTCTTTTGGCAACTTTTGCTAAATTTACATTTGGTGCGATTCTTTTTCCTTTTGCGTGTAATTCTAGAATTTCTTCTCTTTCTTTAACATCGGGTAAACCAACAGTAATTTGACGGTCAAAACGTCCTGGTCTAATTAGAGCTGGGTCTAATACGTCAGTACGGTTTGTCGCTGCAAAGAATAACAAACCAGTATTTTCTGTCATACCATCCATTTCAACAAGTAGTTGGTTTAATGTTTGTTCACGTTCATCGTGTCCACCACCCAGACCAGCACCTCTTGTACGCCCAATTGCGTCAAGTTCATCTATGAATATGATTGCTGGTGCGTTTTTGCGTGCTTCCGCAACAACGTTTCTGACACGTTTAGCACCTAGCCCAACATACATTTCAACAAAATTCGAAGCAGATATAAAGTAGAATGGAACATTTGCCTCACCAGCCGTTGCTTTAGCAAGCAATGTTTTACCCGTTCCCGGAGGACCGCCCAATAAAATACCATGTGGCATTCTTGCGCCAGCTTTAACGTATTTTTTAGGATCTTTTAAATAATCTACAATCTCAGAAATTTCTTCGATTGCTTCTCTGTTTCCAGCAATATCTTTAAATCTTTTATCGCTTTTAACTTTTTGGGCTACGCTTTTATCTTCACCGGCCATTCCGACCATACCACCCTTAAATAAAGATCTGGTAAATAGTCAACCAATAAGAATGAAAATAATTAATGGTAACGCCGAACGAATAACAACTTCTAAAATAGATGTTTTATTTGACGGCAGTCCAGAATAAATAAGCGCTTTTCCATTTACTACATAGTCCGAACCTTGTGTAGCATCATTTAATAATGAAGCAAATGTTTTTGTTTCGGGACCAAACCCTGGATGGGTTTGCGCCAAGGCGCCTATTCTTTCATTTTGACTAAATCACTGAGCAATGTTCTCACGACCTATCTTAGCAGTGTATAATGAACTTTTTCCATTGTCAACAAATTCATAGTTTACAAGTCCATTATAAGTATCTCAATTGGCATATCTTATGTATGTGTTATCGCTTGTATTGGCTATAGCTTTAGATATATGAGCATGCCAAGCATTAATATCAACCTCTGCAGGTGTTGGTTTAAATTTTTCTCACAACATCCATATCAGTACGGCCGCAACAATAACGCCTAATATAGTTAATAGTGTTACGGTTAATTTCGATTTTTTAGGTTGATTGGTTTTATCGTCTCTCATAAAACTCCTTTCATTTAATAATTCAATTATATATTAATTACAATTATGAAATATTCGTTAATTTACCTCTTTTTTTGATTAATTTGATTTTGTCTTTTAAAATATATTCAGAAGTACGGTTTTTTGATAAATATCATTGAATAATTGAATCAATCTTATTTTTTGAAAGTTTAATTTCGAAAAAGTTTTCATGAATAAATTTATAGATAATTTGTGCTTTATACTCGCACAATTCAAAAAAATCTTGGCTATATTCACTATCTTTCCAGCATTCAAATTCTTTAAGTATTTTTTCTTCGGTTTTCATTAATAAAGAATTTTTTTTATAAAAACTACTTATTAATTCGTTTTTTTCCGCCAATGAGTGTTTTTGCAACTCAAGACGAATTTTATTTCTTTCGCAAATCGGCAACGAATTCGTTGAATCGATACTATAAGGAATATCTAAATCCTTAATTTTGAAAAGTATTTCATCCTTAAAGTATAGTTTGATAAAAGGTCTATAGATATTCATTCCAAAATTGATATTTTTATCTTTTATACCAAAAAACAACACCTCTCTATTAGAGTTTTTTTGCATTAAGGCCGTTTCTAAAAAATCATCTTTATGATGACCCATAATTAGTAAATCGCAGTTCTCCTTGTCATAGACAGATTTAAAAAATTCATACCTTTTTGTTCTTGCTCAATTTTCAAAATTACCTTTGCATTGTGTGTAATCGAAAATTTTAAAGAAAAATAAAACATTGTTTGACTCGCAAAAATTCTTAACTAACTCTGTTTCATAATCACTTTCAGGACGAGTTTTGTAATTTATGTGAGCTACAACCAAATTTTCAGAACCGTAAGTATCTATACTTTTTCTTAATAGAAACATGGAATCTGGGCCGCCGCTTACAGCTATTAATTTTTTATTTTTTATTTTCACTATTAAACTTTTCAATAACAATCTTTATGTCGTTGTAAACAAATGATAATGCTGCCTCTGCCGCTACATCAGCAACTTGTTCAACAATAGCAATTTCCTCGGGTTTAAAATTGCTTAAAACTCAGTCTTTTAGTTCATAATTTTTGTCGCGACCAATACCAATCCTTAATCTTTTAAAATCATTAGAAATTAAATTATCGATTACATTTTGCACACCATTATGTCCTGCACTTGAACCACCAATTTTTATTGAAGCCTGCCCTAAATTAAAATCTTTTTCATCATAAATAACCATAACATCGGATGGTGAAATTTTATAAAAGTGGCAAATTGCTTGAATAAATTCACCAGAACGATTCATATAGGTTGAAGGTTTTGCAATAATAAAATCATCTCCAATTCCAAATTTGCCATTGAATTTGTCTTTATTAAGCTTAATCCCGGTTTTTTCAGATATTTTGTCAATAACCAAAAAACCTGCATTATGGCGTGTAAATTTATATTCTTGACCAATGTTTCCTAGCCCCACTATAAGTTTCATTATTCTCCTTTTTCAATAAAAGCACCGAATGAAGTATAAGCTTTTATATCTCGATTATTATTTTTTATTTTTCAAATATAAAAATTTAAATTTCCAATAATTATTAATTCTTCTTTTGCTCTTGATGTCCCAGTATACATTAGTTTGGTTGTCATCATTCAATCATACGCATCAAAAACAGGCAAAATCACACACATAGATTCTGAGCCTTGAAATTTATGTACCGATAGGGCATAACCTAAAGAAACATATGAACCGAATTCTTCTCTCGTATATGTGATTGATTTATAACCAAAGTCAACTGTAACTTCTGTATTTGCATTAATTTTTGTTATAGTTCCGATTTCTCCATTATAAACATCTAATTCATAATCATTTTCTAATTGGACAACTCGATCACCTACATAATATAACCTGCAAGTGTCTCCATGACCATACGATATTGAATCAATGTTTTTCTTTTTCAATTGATTTCTCAATAAATTTCATTGTTGAAGTATATCGTTTACTGCTTTTATACCTACTTCGCTTTTATGAATTGGTATCAACACAGCTACATTTTCGATCCCATACTTTTCAACCGAAAGCTGATATTGCTCAACAATTTTTTCCGTAAATTCAGTCTCGCTTATTTCGTGTCATTTAATTGATTCAGTTTTTAAAGAAGGTGTTTTTTTGTTTTTTATTGATAAGAAATGGTCGCAAATTTCCTTTTTATCAGTTCTGAATATATCCGTAAGAATAGTTGTGGCTATTTTGCCGGACTTGACTATATCTTCAAGCATATTCCCTGGACCAATGCAAGGCAATTGATCTGCATCACCAACAAAAATGATTTTTTCTAGTCTAGGTAGATTATTAAGTATTAAAAATAGCAAATCAACCGTAACCATTGAAAACTCATCAATAATTAAAACTTTGTGATCTAAATCTTTGTAGCTTGCTAATTGTATGTTTTTAAATGGTTCTTGTGCAATTCTAAATAATGAGTGAATTGTTTTCGCCTCAATATCTAGCTTGTTTTTTAAATTTATGGCAGCGCGTCCTGTTGGTGCAACAACGGCGATTTCGGATTTTTTATATATTTTATTATCCACAAAATAATTAATTAAATATTTAATTACATACGATTTGCCCGTTCCGGGAAACCCTGAAATCACCGATACTTTTTTATTAACTCCATTAATGAACGCTTCTTGTTGCAATGGTGATAAAACACTTGAAGTTTGGGTAACAGAATTGTTATTTTTATATTTATTTAATCTTAATAATTCGTCAGCAATATATTTTTCTTTAATTAACATTTTAGCAGTTGAAATCCTATTTTGAGTTGTATCAAAAAACAAAATTGATTCGTTCACTAATTTTTGTATAGCTTCAATAAGCGTTGTTTCTGAATAACTTTTGCGGTCCTTTTTAATAGCATCATATAGCTCAATAAAATCTACTAATGTCGAATTATTATTCATTAATTTTGTTACATTGTTATATATCAAGGCATAAAGCCTTTTATCTGACTCGTCTAAGTCCATACAAATTCCTAGTTTGTCAATAATTTCAAACTTATAATCGTAATCATAGACCAAAGAATAGGGGTTTATCTCTCTAAGTTTTTTTAATAAATCTTCTTCACCAAATTCAATTTTCAGAACGTCATAAAGTCGTTCAAGTCCATTATTTACAAAAAAACTATATGTCTCGTCGTCATAACTAACAAAAAATTCTTTAAGAGATTCGAAAAGTTTTGGCGAAACTGAACTTTCAAATAGCATAGGTTCTTGTTTGAATTTTTTAGCTCAATCAGAGCCAAACTTTTCTTTAAGAATTTCAATTGTCCTTTTTCCAACTCCTTTTACTGTATTGATTAGCACTCTTTCGAATTCTTCATCATTTTTAGGTTCACTAATTGCTAGAGATATTAATTTTTTGGAATTATATTTACTGTTTGTATTGTTTGTATACTCAATATCGTAAAAAGATAATAATTTAATTTTTTTATCGGTAATAAAAATCGAAAAATTTTCACGATTATCAGTTTCAAAAATCGCTAGAGTGTATTTCCAATCTGCTTTCTCGCCACCGCTTAAAACTTTTAAAAATCTTCCGCGAGCACTAAATAATTTATTTTGCGTGTATGTCTTTTTACCGTAATTGTCGTTCATATATTACATTATATTGAATTATCCATTTATTTTTAGGTTTTTCTTTAGTCTGTAATTAGGTGAATAACAGAAGTTTTAAAAACAAGTTATACACATTTTTTAGACATTGTGTAAATAAGTTGTTAATTTTAACTTTTTTGTCTTTAAATCAGCATAATACGTTGTTGATAACATTGTTAATAACTAATGGATAACTTGTTTATTTAACAATTTAACTAGCTTATAATATAAGTTAAATTATGATTTAATTATTGATTAGGAGATTTATGAGGAAACAAGAAATTGAAAAAAACAAATTATTGGCTTTAACCGAAACTTTTTTACACTGCTTAATGTTAGAAGTTACGGATAAAATGTTGTATAAAAATTTTTTTCTGCCTTTAAAAATAGCTAAGGTTGACTCTGATTATCACGTTACTATCGAATCGAACTTAAGTAAAGATAGTATGAATATCATAAGAGCAAGCATGAATGATAAAGTTAGCAAAGCTCTTGAAGAGACTCTCGGGCATTCCTGCACCTACACTTTTATTAGTACTGCCGAAAGTACCAAACAAATTGATTTAAATCAAGACACTAAAGTTAAACAAATTCAAAAAAACATCACAAAAACTCTAAAGAAAAATGTTTCTGTATTTAAAAATGATTTGACATTCGATACTTATGTTGAGGGCGAGTTCAATAAAGAAGCAATCAGAATTGGAAGATATATCGCTGATGGGGGTCAAGAATACAATCCTGTGTTTATTTTTTCGAAATCCGGGTTGGGTAAAACTCACTTATTGCACGCAATTGGCAATGAATTAGTCAAATTGGGTAAGTCCGTGCACTATATTAATCCTGGTGATTTTGTTACAGATATTTCACTGTTGCTTCAAGAAAATAATCAAGCTAAAATTAAAGAAAGAGTCAATTCTTTAATAAACGCTGATGTTGTAATGTTTGATGATTTTCAAAATTATGGGCAAGGCAACAAAAAATCTACATTGCAAGTTATAAATCAAATATTAGATAGTAGAATAAACAATAACAATTTAACAATTTTTACTTCTGATAAATCTATCACAGCATTAAATTCTATGTTTGATCACAGATTAATAACTAGATTAACAATGGGTTTACAATTAGAAATAAAACAGCCTAAACAGGATGACCTTATAAAAGTTCTTAACTATTTCATAAAGATAAAGAATATGCACCCTAATAATTGAGAATTAGAAGCGAAACAGTTTATTGCTCGAAATTTTCAAAATTCGATCAGAAATTTATTAGGAGCAATTACAAGATTAAGTTTTTATGATAAAGAAATCGCAAGCAAAGCCAACGCTAAATATTCACTCGTTGTCGTAAATAGAATACTTTCATCAATGACACTAAATAAAGAATCTGTTACGCCAGAATCTGTTATTGAATATGTTGCAAAATACTATAAAGTCCCTAAAAAAGAGATTTTAGGTAAAGGTAGACAGCGTGACGTTGTTATGGCAAGGCATATAGCAATATTCATTATTAGAGAAGAAATGGGTTTACCTCTTGAAAAAATCGGTCAATTATTCGGAAATAGAGATCATTCAACAATAATAAATGCAATCAAGAAAATCGAACGCGGATGCGAAGAAGCTGACCAATCATACAACAGAGCTATTTCGGCTATTTCTGAAGAAATATACAAGTTAACCTAAAGTTATTAACATAACAAAAACAACCAAAAACTATTAAAACAATTGAAAAACAACTTAAAAATCATGTTTTTCATAGTTATCAACAAAACACCAAAAATATATTACTTATATTTACTTTTTAAGGAGGAATTATGAAATTCCATATAAACAAAAAAATTCTTGATGATTCAATTGAAATTGTTTCAAAATACGTTGACCCAATTAGTACATTTTATAGCTTTAGAGGAATTATGATAATTGTGGACAATGAATTTATTACCATTAAAGCAGCTAACGACGCAACAAGCATCGTTAAGAAATTAACTGTGGATGATGTATTAATTAAGGTAGAACAAACTGGTGAATTTTTAATTCAAGCCAATGTTTTTAAAACAATTATTAAAAAATTGTCTGGGGAAATAACAATACAACAAACCCCTAATGCATTATTAGAAATAATTGAAGGAAATTCAAGATATCAACTTTCAACTCTTCAGTCAAATCAATTCCCAGTAATAGATAATTTAATCAACACAAAACAATTTGAATTAGATACCAACGAATTTAGGAAGGCAATTAAAAATGTTATTCACGCATCAAGTGCTGACAATAACTTAATCTATAGATGCATAAATATGCGTTATAAAAATAATTGCATTAATTTTACAGCAACTGACTCTTATAGATTGGCTCTCTACCAAATGAAAACAAATACTCCTTTAGAAGAAAATATTGATATTTCAGTAAATGCCAAAGATTTAAAGGATCTAATACCGGCAGACGCGCCTAAGAAAATTACCTTTTTTTACAATGATATAAAAGTTGGTGTTAAGTATGACAATACAATTATTATTTCGCGTATTGTTTCAGTACCATTTAGAGATACTGAACCAATTTTGGCAGATATGAATGTTAAATATAATTTACAAATTACAAAATCAGAATTGAATGAATTATTGAATAAGGTGTGATTAAGCAACGGTGATAAACAAAATAGAATCGAAGTAACGGTAACAAGTAATAACTTAACGTTGGTAAATAATATTGCTGAAATTGGAAGTTCAGTTGCTAAAACACAAAATTTTAAATTTGAAGGTAAACCTGTTGAATTTGATTTAAATTATAATTTCTTAAAAGATGCAATTTCCGTTTTTGAAGATGATATTTCCATTTTAATTGATGATCAAGTTAAAAAAATCTTAATCCTTTCTACTTCGAATGTCAGTTCTAAACAATTAATCACCCCCCTAAGAAGATAAAATGAATAATATAGTTTTTATAAATAATGGTTTTATTACAATTGGACAATTGTTGAAAAAAGTTGGGTTAATTGATACTGGTGGTCAAGCTAAATATTATTTAGAGAACAATAAAATAAAAATTAACGATAAAACTCCAATAGGGCGAAACACAAAAGTTTTCGCTGGCGATGTAGTTTGAGTTAATAATTTAATTTATTATGTAAAAGAGGAATAAATTTAATTAAACTTCGAAAATGTTCGAAGTTTTTTAATGCAAAAATAAATAAAATTGAAATGATTGCATTTCTGTTTAAAAATAAATTCTTTGGTACAATAATTCTTATGAAAATAAAAACGATACCTTTAATTTTAACTCTTTCTTCTTTTCCTACTACTGTTTCGTGCGCAACAATAAAAAATAACGATGAAGCAAATATGAACATAAAAATTTCTAACAACACAAAACAAGAAACAAAAAATATTTTGATTGAAGCTGACTTGAAAAAAAGAAATAACAATAATTTTATTAAAGATAAAACTCAAGAGAACACCGATAGTGCTCCTATAACAAACAAAAACACTGATACTATTGAAAACAACTCAAAAGCAGAAAATAATGCGGAAAGTACTGACGAGAAAAACATTGAAAGTGTTGCAGACATAAAAAATAACGATGTGAACGAAAACAATAAATTAAATAAAAACGATAATTTAACAATAAACAAAGGGGATATAACTAAAATTATTCCATCTTTGAGAAATAACGTCGCTGAAACTCTGTGGGTAAATGGTGTTAATGTAAATGTTGAAAATTTCAGAAAACAAAATGATCCTTCCTTAGTGGTTTATGAATACCCATTAAGAAATTCTAAAAACGAAGGTTGGTATGATATTAACAAACGTTTAGTAAACGGTGATTGATCATTATGTTCCGCTGTCGTCGCAGCAAATTGATTGCACTGATGATTAGATAGAAACCGAGAGTATGTAAACAGATATATAAAAGATTTCCCTGATAAAGCAATGATTAAAGCGGGCGATATTACAAAAAAACTAGAAAATATTATGATTAATTTTCCAGATGAAAATAATTATTACGATAGAAGCAGAATTTTCGACTATTTTACTGAGTTATTTCCGAATAAAGCATTATTTCCTAATAAATTAATAGATATGTTTATTAATGGCTATAAATATACTTCTAATAATTATGAATTAAATAACGAAAATAATTATAAACCAGTTGTCTCAAGAGGATTTTTCAAAGATGTATTTAAACACCACACTCTAACTTCATATGTTAGTCCCGGTTCGAGAGAAATGTTATCGATAAACATAAGAAATTGAATCAAAGAAGGACGGGCATTAGCTGTTTCATTTGGTTCGGGCAATAAAGGACACATCGTGACAATTTGGGGCGCTGATTTTGATAAAGACGGCAATATTCTAGCTGTTTACATCAGTGATTCTGATAATAAAGATGATAAGATGAAAATGTCTAAAGAGAGCGAATACGAAAGAGTTGGAATGACTAGATTGAGAATTGATTATTCTGCCGGCAACGCCAGATTAAGCGGTTATGTCGAAGATGGTAAAGGCGTTAATATTTGGCATATATACTCAATTCAAGACGGATGTAACTACTGAAAAGATTTTTTTGAAAAAATAGTTAGTTAGCGTTAATAGCAATAAAAAAACACCTTTGATTAAAAAAGTGTTTTTTTGTTTATGACTAAGCAGTTCTTTTTATTTTTTTGCTTTTTAAATGTGATACAACAACTAATATAAATTGTGAGAAGTAAATCAAGAATGATATTGTTTGTCACATCATTGCCGATAGTATATTTGAATCTAAGTCACCTCTATTAATAGCTAGTGTTACTCAGTATAACAATCAGAAGAAGTTAACGCAAACCATGCAAATTAACATCGGAACAGACATACCATCGAATTTTCTGTTTTCAAATGATCTAATCACGCTTGGTAAAAAGCTAAATGTTGTTAACATTGGAAATATTGTAACTGCGACAACCATTAGTTTTGGATTCATGTGTCTATCTTGAACTATTCCAAATAATGATAAGACAGTCGATGCGATAGCAATTCCCATTGAAATAAGCAACACTAATCAAGCATGTTTTCTTCTTGATTTGTCTGGAGAGTATAAATATAAAAAGAATAAAGTTAGTGAGAATATGTATGATGCAGCCATATTAGAATATGCAGTAGCTAACATTTTTGGGTTCGTTACGTCTCAAGAACCTAAAATCATTCACCCGACAATTCCTGAAAAGAATAATCAGAATGAATAATATTTAACCTCTGGACTAGTTTCCTTAGTTTTAATTAAGTGAATTAATTGAGGAAGTCCGATAAGAACGGTAAAAATTAGTGATGTCATGCCAAACAGCCATGTGAATCAGGCTGAAATTGGCTCGGCACTAGTCAGGTTTAAAAACCCTAAAACTGTGTTTTGGTCCATTAATAAAATCCTTCTTTCTTTATAATAAAATTATTAATATATTTGTGTATTTTGTCCGTATTTTTGTAGAACATAGCGTGACCGGAGTCGTTTAGTTCATACGTGTTAATATTATATAGATTTATATATTTTTCCGCCCTAGAAAAATCGAAATAATGGTCATTTCTACTGATAATTGCAATAAAATTTGATTTTTTATTATAAAAGTCCCCGTAAATTTTCTTAATTTTGCTAGTTTCGAAAATTTCATTAGCTAAAGCAGTAAATCTTTTTTTACGTTCAATATAGAATTCAGGAGGTGTTTGGAGGATTTTTTGCTTAACAGATTCGGTTTTAATTCAAGTATCATCATACTCAGAAAATAGGTTTAATTGTGATTCATAAAGTTCTTCAGGAGTTGAGGGAAGCATTCATTTAGTTCTGATTTTTATTGACTCTTGAGATTCGTCTCTTGGCATTATTGGTGTAACACCAAAAACGAATTTTATGTCTTCATTAAAAGTGGCATTATAAAGAGCAGCTGCCGTTCCCAAGGAATGGGTAACAACATAAATGTGTTTATTTTTCAATGTTTTTTCAATAAATTCTTGCACTATTTCGCAATAGTACTGCATAGTTGGAGTTTCGATGTTATTTGTTGATTGACCACATCCAGGCATATCGGGAGCAGTAATAGAGTACATTCTGTTTTTAATTTTAAAAAGAGATAAAGCACGTTGTGCTTCATCTCCAAAACCATGAAGAAATAAAACAACTATGTTGGTCAATTCTTCATCAACTAAATAAGAAATCGTTTCATTATTTAGTTCAATAAATTTTCTAATCATTATTTAGCCTAAGATTAGTTTTATAACTTCGTCTGGAGTTACAGTGCCAAAGTACTCTTGAAAATCAATTTCGTTAAAGACTTTTCTTATTGATTCTTCATTTAGTGGTAAATTATTGAATTTTGGTTCAATCTCATGAATATCTTTTTTGCTTAAGAAATCACCTTCAAATCTTAATTCTTTAATGATTCCTTTTTCGATATTTCCTTTAACAGTTACAATTCCACCCTTAAATTTGTTACCGCTTTTAAAGGTGAAAGTAGCAGCTTTATTGAAAATTCAGTCTTCTGAACTTACTTTTTCATACATTTCATCTAATTGTTTTTGGTATTTATCATAAGGGATCTCCATTAAAATACCACCTGAATTCTTAATGAAATAATCAATTAACTTAGTTATGAAAGTTTCAACATCCATTTTTTCTTTTAGTTCATCGTAAACGTTTGTAACACGCGCTCGAACTGATTGAATACCTTTTGATTCATATTTGATTCTAGCTGGGTTTAGAGCATTTGAAAGTTTAGTTAAATCTACATTGTAAAGTATTGTTCCGTGGCTCACAATTCTATTTTTACTTAAATATTGAGCGTTTCCGCTGATTTTGCAACCGTTAACATGAACATCATTTCTACCGTGAAATTCAGCATTTAAACCAAGCGATTTTAAAAAGTCTATAATTGGTGCTAAAAAACGTTCATAACCACCTTGATTATTGTAATCGGTAATAAAACTAAAGTTGATATTACCCATATCGTGGTAAACAGCACCACCACCTGATTTACGACGCGCTAATTTAATGTTGTTGTCAATAACATATTGTCTATTAATTTCTTCGTGCGCATTTTGGTTATTTCCGATTATTATTGCGTTATCGTGTTGATAAAGTATTAATACATCCCCAGTTACATCAGGATCGTTAAGAATAATATTTTCTAAAGGCAACGTAATGTAAGGGCTAGTTTCTTTAATTCTATAAATTTTCATTTTTCCTCTTTTCTATAAGTAAATTTTACCACCTATTTTTTAATGTTTTATACTGATAATTAAGTATTTAAGAAAAAAACAAGCATTTGAAACGCTTGTTAATTTTTTTAAGCAATTATTTTTTTATTGTATCTTTTTTTGTAGAAATTCGATTTCTTGAAGAAATGAATTGCAACAGCTTGAAGTATTGACCAAGCACTAGTTAAGAATCAATAAATTTGAACACCAGCAGTAAAGATTAAGGTAATGAATACAAATACAACCATCATTATTCATTGCATTTTATCGCTTTTTCTCATAGCGGCACGTTGTTCAATGCTTAAATGTTTAGTTTTTCTTTTGTTTAATAATCTTGGAACAAACATTGACATAAATTGTGTTCCAGCTGTTAGTATTAATAATATTAGATATAGATATTCACCCGCAAACAGTCTCTTGTATGAAACTGCAGCAAAGTCAAAACCTAGAAATTGTGTCGATTTTAGCTCGGGTACCGATTGAATTACACGTCACATAGCAATGAAAATAGGGAACGAAATAATCATTGATAATATTGCATCCATTGGACTTACACCATTTTTCTTATACAATTCTGATATTTCTTGTTGTTGTCTCATTTTCATTTCTTTATTGCCTTTGAATTCGGCATATTTTGCATCAATTTTAGCTTTACGTACACGCAATTCTTCTTGAATTGATTGTGACATTGTTGCTTTTCATGTAATTGCTAATACTATTAAACGTGTGATAATAACCGCAATTAAAAGCACTAGGAATGTACTTCACCCATGAGCGTCAGGCAATGGGGTTCTAACAGAGAATGTTAGTCAGGCTATTGGCCAGATTACAAATGAAAAGAAAGGACCATAGCTTAATGTTGATTTAAATGAGTAGAAAGAAATTTGTGGTTCAGCCGCAGCATAAGGAATTGTGTTTTTAACTGCATACGAAGGTGCGCCAATTACAGATTCAGGCGTACTTAAACTAGAAATTTTCTTTTGACCATTTTCATCATAAAGTTGTACACCGAATTTATCAATTAATGGTAATTTGGTGTTTGTGTGTTTTAGTAATGTTGCATCTAAATATGAGTCCATTACTTTATGGTATCTTGTAAGAGCCACGTATTCCTTCTCAGATAGAGTGGTCTTCTTGCCATCGATAATAGATTGCATAAATTCGGCATATGTTTTACCATTAAACGCATCATCATAGTATTTGTTGTTTACAAAAGTATTACGGTATAAGAATTCCAAGACATCACGTCCATATTTTTGGAATGGAAGATTTTGATATCCTTCTTGGTCATTATATACGGTAAATAACGAAGCTTTCTTAACTACTAATTCTTCATTTTCGGGGTGGTATATTGCTAAAGATTTATTATTAATTGGATATAATCCATCTTCTTGTTTTTCGCCAATGATTGCCTTTAAAGAAAAATCTGTATCTAAATATTTAAAGCTTGTTCAATTTTTGTAAATAGATTGATAATTTTTAGCGGTACTGTTGATGTATAGATATCTATTTGGTGTTTCACCGGTAACAATAGGCGTTTCATTTAAATTTTCATCAACAAATCTGATTGATGAAGAAAATTCCCCATTTTCGCCATATTTACCGCCATCTTGTACTGCTTGTTTTCTTAGTGATTCGATAACATCGCTGTAGTTTTTGTAAGCCAAGTGGTAGTTAGACTCTGGAGAATAAGTGATTTCATAGTATTCTCCGGTTTTCATATTGTTGGTGTCATTTTTTGCGGTTTTTTTGATAAAAGTCGAAACTGTTGGTGATATTTTAGCTTGTGAATCGTAAAATTCAGTACCAGCACCTGTATAATTTGAACTTTTAATAACCATAGTTTGAATGCAACCTGTTAAGGTTAACGCAAACAACAATACGTATAAGATAATTTTAGTTACAAGTCAAACTTTCTTTCAGACTGCTTTCTTTTTGCTTGGTCCTTGATTGTTATTCTTGCCTTTGAAGAAATCAAAGTTATTTGATCTATCTCTCATGATTTATTTTTTTAAATAACCTTTCGGTTGTTTCTAATTTTGTTTGATATTTTTGGTTTAAAAATTCTTTACGTAAGATGACAACGAAGTGATACTTTGAATCATATAATCCTAAAGAGTGGATGATTGATTTCAATTGACGTTTGTAAAAATTTCTATATACTGCATTGCAGAATTTTTTAGGAACAGTAATCCCCACTTTAAAGTCATTGGCTGGTTGATAGTAAATTATTAAATATTTGTTAATAACTTGCTTTTTGCCTTTGATGACATTGTCAAATTCTCAACTTTTTTGTAATCTAAATTCTTTTTTCATTTTAAAACCTAAATAGATAAATTAGTTATTGTCCGATACAGTTAATCTAGCTCTACCTTTAGCTCTTCTGGCAGCTAAAACTTTACGTCCGTTAGCTGTAGCCATTCTTGCACGAAAACCATGTGTTTTAACGTGTTTTCTTTTGTTTGGTTGGTATGTTCTTAAACTCATTGTAACCTCCTGTGTGTTTAAATGTTCTATCATATATAAATATATATTAATAAAACGCTTTTCTATTATATACAACAGAATAAAAAAAATTAGAAAAAAACTGCTTGACAGTCATTTTGCAACGCAAATTTATTATTTATCCACAATTTATCAACAAGAATATTGTGTTATTTATTAGATTAATTAATTCCAGTTTTTTTGCGAAAACACACGTTTTACAATTGAAATAGGCGTTTTGAATGAAAAGCATAATGTATGTGATTTAGTTATTATCAATATGGAATAAATAGCGAGTAATATTTGCTGATTAATTAGTGGTATAATTAGACAATTAATAATTAAATTAGGAGTTAACATGTTAAATATAAAGTTTATCCAAGAAAACAAAACGAAGGTACGCGAAGCATTGCAAAAGCGTAATTTTAATATTAAAATTTATGACGAACTAATAATATTGCTAGATAAACGTGGTAAATTAATGCATCAATCTCAATCTAAAAAAGCAGAATTAAGTAAATTTAGTAAAGAATTCGCTGAAGCTAAAAATGATAAAAATAAATTAGCTGAATTGAGAAAAGAAGCGGCGAAAATTAAAGCTGAACAAAGTAAACTTGAGGTTAAAGCTAATGAAATCGATCAAAAAACAAACGAATTATTATGAACAATACCCAATATTTGTCTGGATGAGGTTCCTTTTGGAGAATCTGACAAACAAAATATTGTTTTAGCAACGCATGATAAACTGGGTAGAGGTTTAGTAGCTAAAGCAAAACCACACTATGAAATTGCAAAAGACTTAGACATTATAGATTTTGAACGTGGCGTAAAACTTTCTGGTACCAGATTTGTTGTCTACAAAGGATTAGGCGCAAGATTAACAAGAGCAATTCAAAACTTTTTACTAGATCTTCACACTTCAGATGGTTATACTGAATTTTCAACCCCTGTTATTACTAAACCAAATATACTTTTCGGAACTGGGCAGTTACCTAAATTCAAAGAGGATTTATTCACGGTCGATGGCAATGATTGATATTTAATACCAACAGCGGAGGTTACATTAACAAACTTATTAAATAATGAAATGGTTGATTTGTCGACACCTCATCGTTATACAGCGTTTACGGAGTGTTTTAGATCCGAAGCTGGTAGTGGTGGCAAGGACACTAAAGGAATAATAAGATTGCATCAATTTAAAAAAGTTGAATTGGTTAAAATTACAAACGAAAAAGACGCAATGGCAGAATTCGATCAAATGCTTGCGCAAGCAAAAAAAGTACTTGAATTATTAGAACTACCTTATAGAGAAATATTATTATGCACTGGAGATACGGGTTTTTCATCTAGAAAAACCATTGATTTAGAAGTTTGATTACCTTCGGAAATTCAATTCAGAGAAATTTCATCAGTTTCATATATGGGCGATTTTCAAGCTAGAAGAGCAATGATAAGATACAAAGATGAAAATGGTACAAGTCAATATGCACACACCATGAATGGTTCTGGTTTAGCCATCGATAGACTTGTAGCTTCTATTTTAGAAAATTACCAAAACGAAGACGGAACCATAACAGTTCCTCAAAAACTTGTTCCATATATGGGAAAAGAAATTATCAAATAATGATTTTTAAAAAAACATAATCAGCCGATTATGTTTTTTGCATTATTATTTTTCTTGACTTTTGATTACATCATAGTCGAAATCAGTAGGAACGTTTCTTCCGAAATATTCAACTTCAACGGAAACCATTTTTTTAGAGTCACTTGCTTCAATAACTTTACCGCTTTGACCTTTAAATGGTCCATCAATGATTTCAACAATTTCACCGACAGAAAATTTTGTTTCAAGCTTTCCTTCGTAGAAATCTTTTAACATTTTTTCTTCAGATTTAAAACATTTTCTTATTTCGCGACTTGTTACTGGTGTTGGTTTAGCCCCTTTACCAGATGAACCGATTAAACCTGTTACATACTGTGTGTTACGGATAACAAATCAAGCCTTATCACTCATATACATATTGATAAAAATATAACCACTGTACATGTTGATCATTTTGACTGTATAAGGTTCTCCGTTAAGTTTCTTTTCCGCCTCTTTAGCTGTAAGGCTAGGTTTTTTGAAGATTTTAAATGCACCATCTTCCGTAGCTTCATTGTTAAAACAGTCATCGACTTGTTCACTAATTATTCTGTTTCTTAACGATTCAACAACCAAATCCTCTTTACCGGATACTGTACTGATCATGTATCATAAAAATTTTTTTTCTTCCATATTTTCTCCCACTGTGTATTTAATTTAATCCTAATTTAGTTCAAATTAGAGTAATTAATGTTGCAAAAAGCACCACAACTGCCGTAAATAATAAAGTAAAAATTACCACCTTTAAAAACGATGTTCAATTTGTTTTTTGACTAGGTCATCTAATACGTTTCATTTCTTTAACAAAACGTCTAACCCTGTACTTTTTAACTTTTTTTGTTTTGTTTTCAGGCATTATTTTTCCTCTTTATGCAACGTGTGTGTCTTACATTTTGGGCAATGTTTTTTGATTTCTATTCTCGCTGGATTCCCAGACCCTTTGCTTGTTGAATAGTTCATTGAGCGACATTCCGAACAACTTAAGGTGATTTTTACTTTTTTCATATTTATAATTATAATTTATTCTCCTTATTTAACGGCAAATAAAAAAGTGCCTCGCACTACTAATATTTTACACCATCTATGTAGTAATTGAAAGATTTTTTAATATGATGCAAAAATTCATTTTTTTTATTTCCTGTCATAAATCTCATTTTATTCTTATTATTTTCTAATTTACTCATATTTCTATATATTTCGTCAAATTTCATTTGATTATTAATAAATAAATTTATGTCATATTGGTATATAAAATTATCAAAAGATAATTCTGCATAATCGTCTTTAAGATTAAATAATTCGTCAACAGGTATTGGAGAAATGTTTATTTTTCTTTTATTTCTTAGCCAGTAATTTATTTTTGTTAAGCAAAAAAATTTGCCGGATGTAAGTAAAAAAGTTTTGAATGATGCACCTTTATCGGACCTAAAATTTTTAATGATTAATGGTGTTTTTAGTAAAAATTCATTATAGATATCTTCATATGAAAGCGGTATATCAAATTTTCTACTAAGAATAGATTTAATTGTAATTACCAACTCTTGTTTGTACAAACTATCAATTAAATATACTTGTTTTTTAAAACTAAGCGACGATAAAAAACCGCCAACTTCGCTTTGATTTAGTTGGTTGAATTTTGAAATTAAATTCATAGATTACTCCTTGGTTATTTGATTTATTAATAAACCTGCAGCAACTGAAACATTTAGAGATTGCACTGTTCCCTTTTGTGGAATATAGATAATAACATCAGATTCATTTAAAACTGGTTGTGATACACCCGAGCCTTCATTTCCTATAACAAGAATAGTTGGTTTGTTGTAATCCACTTTATCGAAGTGTTGAGCATTTTTGCTCAAGGCTGATGAGTAAACTCAGTATCCTGCTTTTTTAAGTCTTTTCAATGCAGCAACAAGATTGTTAACTTTTACAACTTTAACACCAACAAAACCACCAGAGCTTACCTTTAATACAGTGGAAGTAATTCCTGCCGATCTGTCTTTGGATAATATAATGTGCTTAATACCTAAAGCATTAGCAGTTCTTAAAATAGCTCCCAAATTATGGGGGTCTTGAATTTTATCTAGTACCAAAACGTTATTTGGTTTTTCTTTTTCTATTATTGCAAGATCATAAATAGGGAAATCTTTTAAAACTGCAATAATTCCTTGGTGATTTTCTCTTGTGATTTGGTCAAAAAACTTATTGTCTTCAACGACCACTTTTACAGTTGTTTCGGTTTTTATTTTTTGAGCAAGATTTTCGTTGTTAACATAAATAACCATAATGGGTAATTTAGCATTTATTGCATCGTTTACAGAATTTCTTCCTCACAATATTAATTTTTCCATATTATGTCCTTTAATTATTATTAATTTTTCCGTTTTAGTTTGTGTTAATAATGCCCTGTTTTCATTAATTTTTCTCTACAAATATCTGCATTTAAATAGTCTTTTTTCTCTACAAATGAACGCCATTCGTCAAAAAGTTTTATTGATTCCAGATAGTTTTTGTAATTAGTTAATGTTGGGTGTAAAATGTTTAAAACAGTGATTATTGTTTGAGCGACTTCATAAGTTTTATATTTATTATATTTTTTGATTTCTTCATTTAATAACATATTGTATTTTGCAAAATCGTAATTAGCTAATGCTTCAAAAATTTTAATCGTTTCTTCAGATGAAGATAATTTTTCAAAATTATTACCGTGATTTAAAAAGATTTGAAAAATCACTTTAATATATTTTGATTCTACTGATTTAAGATTCTTAAATAATTCTTCCGTGATATTTATTGGGGCACTAAATTTAGCGGTCAAAATCATTAATTTATAAATTTCAACTCCGTATTTATTGAAAAATTCCTCAGGGGAAATAACGTTTCCAAGTGATTTTGACATTTTTACACCTTCGAGATTAATTTGTCCCGTTCTCAATCATTCACTTGCCAAGTGTTTATTATGCAATGCAAAATGTTGTATATTTTCATTCTCGTGGTGAGGAAATGTTAAATCCATTCCGCCACTATGAATATCAACTCCTTGAGAAGAAAAATGTTTATCTATTAACGCACAACATTCAGTATGTCATCCTGGTCTACCTTGTCCAAAAGGAGAATTGTATTTTATTCCTACTTTTGTATTTTTTCAAAGGGCAAAATCGGCGGGGAATTTTTTATTGATATTTTGTTCTTCAAAAGCCATTTTTTCAATTTTTTGTCCTGAAACACAGCCATAAGAATCAGCATTTTTTTGAACGTCAAATCAAACATTTCCTTCTGAATCAGAATATGCATTACCAGTGTCAATTAGTCTTTGAATATATTTCGTAATTACATCCATATTATCAGTAACTTTTTCAACACATGTAATAGTGTCAACATTTAACATTTTTAATAAGTTGAAATATACTTGTGTATATTTTTCCGAAATTTCTTTCTCTGTTTTATTTGATTCAATTGCTTTGTTAATGATTTTGTCATCGATGTCGGTTATGTTATGAACTAAACAAAAATCTTTTTTTAAAAAACGCATTGCTTTTAAAATGAGGTCAAATGTCACAATTGCTCTTAAGTTTCCGATATGGGGGTTGTTATAAACCGTCGGTCCACAAATATATAATTTAATCATAGTATTAATTATACATATTTAAATCTGTAATTGATATATATGTTATTTGAATCTAGGAAAAATTATTTTTTATTTTGCAAAAAAATAAATCATAATTATTAATTTTAAGAAAATGGATTGCTAATTCACACATTTTACAATTGAATAAGCAAAATTACTGAAATAAAATATAATATAAAACAACCCCTTTATATTTACAGTGATGCATTAAAAATCATTAACAAACAACTATTTTTTTTCTTATTACTAAATTATATATAGAGATTAAGTATAAAAAATAGTATTATTGATATATGCAAAAATATGATGAAAATAGTATTCAACAATTAAAAGGTTTGGAAGCAGTGCGTAAACGTCCAGGTATGTACATTGGAAGTACTGATGTTAATGGGCTACATCACTTAGTTTGAGAAATAGTTGATAACTCTATCGATGAAGCGTTAGCTGGTGCAGCTAATATAATTTCAGTTACTTTGACCAAATCTGGTTCTGTAATAGTAAAAGATAATGGTCGTGGGGTACCGGTTGGTAAAACCCAAACTGGAAAAACAGCAGTTGAAAGAGTATTTACTGAACTGCACACTGGTGGCAAATTCGATGAAAGTGCTTATAAGACATCTGGGGGTCTACATGGTGTTGGCGCTTCTGTAGTTAATGCATTGAGTACAAAGTTAATAGCCACAGTTCATAAAGACGGCGGAATTTATGAAACTGTTTTTGAAAATGGTGGAGAAATAACACAAAAAACTCAACTAATTGGCAAAACAAAGGAAAACGGAACAATAGTTGAATTTTGACCTAATTATGAAGTATTTAAACGATCAAAATTGAGTTACGAAAAAATATCCGAAAGATTAAGAGAAAGTAGTTTTTTAATTGCTGGTTTGAAAATTATTTTAATTGATGAGATAAGAGATCAAAGAGATGAATTTCAATATGAGAATGGTATAAGTGCGTTTGTGGAGTTCATGAATGATTCTAAAAATGCAATTGGAGATGTTTTTACATTCCGAGAAATTAAACGAGATATTGAGGTAGAGTGCGGTTTTCAATATACCGATAGCTACAATGAAACTATTTTATCTTTTGTTAACAACGTTAAAACTAAAGACGGCGGAACACATGAATCAGGATTGAAATCGGCATTAACTAAAACTTTCAATGAGATAGCAATGGATGAAAAAATGATTAAAGGTAAAAACACTTTTGATGGAGATGATATTCGCGAAGGTTTAACAATCATAATCAGTGTTAAGATACCTGAAAAATATCTTGAATTTGTTAGTCAAACCAAAGATAAACTTGGAACTCCTGAAGCTAAAAGTGTTGTAGAAGAAATTGCTCTTAAGCATCTTAAAATTTGATCAGTAGAAAATAAACCATTAGTTAAAAAAATATTAGACAAAATTAAAAAAGCAGCTGAAGCTCGAGCTAGCGCACGTAAAGCAAGAGCTGAAGCCCGTTCAACTAAAAACGCTTTAAAAGAAAAACAAATTTTAAGCGGTAAATTGACACCTGCTCAATCAAGAAACGCATCCGAAAAAGAATTGTTTTTAGTTGAAGGCGATTCTGCTGGAGGTACCGCTAAAAAAGGTCGTGATCGCAAGTTTCAGGCAATCTTACCTTTAAGAGGAAAAGTTCTAAACACTGAAAAAGCTAGACTTTATGAAATATTAAAAAACGAAGAAATAGCAACTATTATAAATACTATTGGAGCTGGTGTTGGTGATGATTTTGACATTAAAAAAGCCCAGTATGGGAAAGTAGTAATTATGACCGATGCCGACACGGATGGGGCTCACATACAAATATTACTTTTAACATTTTTCTTTAGACATATGAGAGAACTTGTAGATGCCGGTATGG
Organism: Mycoplasma miroungigenitalium; assembly: GCF_013008635.1. Lineage (NCBI taxonomy): Bacteria > Bacillati > Mycoplasmatota > Mollicutes > Mycoplasmatales > Mycoplasmataceae > Mycoplasma > Mycoplasma miroungigenitalium. The sequence goes on along the minus strand of NZ_CP053096.1, from coordinate 391,826 downwards.
TTTATATCGCATTGCCTCCTTTATTTAAAGTTACGAGTACTCGAGGTAAAAAAGAAATTATTTATGCTTGAGATGAATTGGAACTAAAAGATATTTTGCAACAACCAAACTTTAAAAATGCCGAAATACAGCGTTATAAAGGTCTTGGTGAAATGAATGCAGATCAGATTTGAGAGACAACAATGAATCCTGAAACGAGAACTTTGATTCAAGTGAAAATTAATGACGTTACTTTGGCTGAAAGACGTGTTTCAACATTAATGGGTGATAATGCCGAACCAAGAAAAGAATGAATTAATGCAAACGTAGAATTTAGTCTTGAAGATGACTATGAAATTTAGGAGGCCTAATGACATCAAAAAATAAACTTAAAATCGACCAAATTGTCGAAAAAATTGTTGCTGAAAATATTGATTCAATTATGGCGGATCGTTTTAGTCGTTATTCAAAATATATAATTCAACAAAGAGCTCTGCCTGATGTTAGAGATGGTTTGAAACCAGTTCAACGTAGAATTCTTTATTCAATGAGTGAATTGGGTTTATTTTCTAATAAACCATTCAAAAAATCAGCGAGAGTTGTTGGCGATGTTATTGGTAAATATCACCCGCATGGTGATAGTTCAATTTATGAAGCAATGGTTAGAATGGCACAAGATTGAAAAATTGGCCACACGTTAATTGAAATGCACGGTAATGTTGGTAGTATTGATGATGACCCAGCAGCTGCAATGCGTTACACAGAAGTTAGATTGGCTAAAATAAGTGAATACATCTTGGGAGATTTGAAAAAAAACACTGTTAAATTTGCTCCTAACTTTGACGATAGCGAAAAAGAACCAATTGTTTTACCGTCTATAATTCCTAATTTATTATTAAACGGAGCAAGGGGGATTGCTTCTGGTTTTGCTACTGATATGCCGCCACACAATTTAAATGAAATTATAGACGCCGCAATTGCAAAAATTAAAAATCCTGATATTTCATTAAAACAATTAATGAAATATATTCAAGGCCCTGACTTCCCAACCGGTGGAATTGTATACGGGAATCAAGGAATTTACGAAGCATTTGAGCTTGGTAGAGGTCGTATCACGCTTGTATCAAGATATAAAGTTTATGAAGACAAGAAAAATAAATATATTGAAATTACAGAAATACCTTATGGCGTAATTAAATCAAAATTAGTCAGAGACATAGATTTACTAATAACTAATGAAAATATTAATGGGCTTTTAGAAGTAAAAGATATGTCTGACAGAGACGGCATCAGTATTTTAATAACTCTTGATTTGAATGCTAATGAAGAAACAATATTAAACTTTTTACTCCAAAAAACTGAAATGCAAGTTTACTACAATATAAATAATGTTGCTATTGTAAATAATTCACCTAGATTATGCGGTTTACAACAACTTTTAAATGAATACGTCAGCCATGTTAAAGATATAAAAACTAAGACTTTACTATTTGATCTTGCTAAATATAAAACTAGATTAGAACTTGTAGAAGGTTTTATTAAAGTTTCTGAAATTACTGACAAAGTTATTGAAGTAATTAGAAAAAGTGAAAATGGTAAACAAGGTGTTATTGATAATTTAGTAAGTGTTTTTGATTTTACTATTAATCAAGCAACGGCAATTGCGGAGTTAAGATTATATAGATTGTCAAAAACTGATAAAGAAGCATTTCTGGCGGAAAAATTAGAATTAGAAGAATTAATTAAGCGTTGCGAGTTACTTTTGAGTGATTCTGGTCAATTTAATGATTGAATCATTGAGGTTCTTAAGGAAATTAAAAAAGAATTCGGCATACCTAGAAAAACGACTATAAACCAAGAAGAAATTAAAATTAAATACGATGAAGCTGACCTAGTTGTGAGCGAAGATGTAATTTTAAGCATCACCAAACATGGTTATATCAAGAGATTCTCTACAAGAGTAAATGAAGCGAATGACTGAACAACATTCGGCATTAAAGAAGAAGACAGAATTCAATTTTATGGCAAAGTTAATACAACAGACAGCATATTAACTTTTACTAATCTTGGTAATTATGCGTTAGTTCCGGTTTATAAAATTCAGGAAAGCAAGTGAAAAGAGTTCGGTTCGCATCTATCTGAATTTGTTGAGTTACAATCGGGTGAAGAATTAGTTTCAGTTATTAACGTAAAAGACTTTGAAACTCTTAACTATGTTTGTTTATTTACAAAAGAAGGTCAAGGAAAAAGAGTTTTATTAAAAGATTTTTATGTTTCAAGAAACAACAAAACATTTACCGCAATGAAATTGCGTGCTGGAGATCAACTAGTTGGGGCAAAATTATCAAATGGTTACAAAGACATTTTAATTATTACAGAACGTGGTTTGGCTTCTCTTTACACCGAAAATGATGTACAAATTTATGGAACCAAAGCGAACGGTACTAAATCTTGTTTCTTACCACCTATTGATAGTATTGTGGCATTTTGTCCAGTAGAATCTGATGATGTGGTCACATTACTGGCCAACGATAAATTCGTCAAAAGAATAAAGGTGAATGGTATAACCAAAATAAGTAAAAAACATTTAGGTAAGCCACTATTCAATCAATTTAAAACAAAACCATACCTGGTAACTGATGCTATGTCAACAAATTTATCTGATGAAATTTTTGTTAAAAACAGTAATAATGAATTAACTTTGGAAAAAGTTTCAGAGTATCCTATAACGACAATTAAAGAAGGCTTTTCAAAAATTAAAGTTGAAGATGTTGCTAATTTATCATTTAAATCAAATGACGAGACATCTGATGAAATTCAAAATATTGAAAAATCTTACGAAAAATCGACTGACAAAGAAGAAAAAATTATCGATAATGCCCAAAAACAAGTTGATAATTTATTGGATATGGATGTTGAAGCAATTTTAAAAAAATACTCAATTAAGTAAATAAAAAATAACATTGCGAAGTGTTAATTATTTTGTACGCAATCATTAGTAGTGTAAGTCTCATCAAAAAAAAGATAGAGTTGTAAATGCAGGTCACTTACGCATTGAAGAGATTGTTCGATATAAATTAAATAGAATTGAAGTAGTATTTAAAACATTTGGATATTTTAGATAGAAAGAAACAACATAAAAAATATAAAAAACTTACGAAAATGTAAATAATGTTTTCTATTACACAAACTAGTGAACAGGAGAATTTAATATAGCACACCAAAGTTCTTAAAATCTTGATTAAAGCAATTTTATTAACTGTTTTTATGTTTATTTAACAACATTGAAATAAGCTATAATTATTTAAATATATTATTTGCTCAAAGTCTATTCTTGAAATTTATGGTTTAAGAATTTAATATATTTGAGGAAATCATGGCGGTAGTGTAATATTTAATATGTATTTTTTAGAGTAAAGATGATAAAAATATAAGGGGTGGTAGATAATGAATAAGAAAATTCGATTAGGCCAATTTTTTACAAAGAAAAGCATTTGATTAAAGCCCCAAGTTTTAGAATTCATAGAAAATTCTAAAATGAAAAATATATATGACCCTTTTGCTGGTTCAGGGGATTTATTTAAAGCGTTCGATGGAAAAATGTTTACGAAACAAATTGGTTTAGATATTGACAAAGAGTTGAATTGAAAATATAATGATTCTCTTGTTTGAATACCGCATGAGAAAGATGCGATTATCATAACAAACCCACCATATATTAAAAAACACTCTGCAAAAAGACAGGGTATTAATTTGCAAAAATATTTTAATAAGTCAGAATATGATGATGTTTATTTGATTGCTCTAGAAATGATGCTTAAAGCACAAAAATTTGTTGTTGCAATAATTCCTGAATCGTTTATTAATTCGAATTTTAAAGATAAAGAAAAATTATATTCAATTACCATTCTTGAAGAAAACCCATTTTATGATACGGAAATGCCTGTCTGTGTTGCTTGTTTTGACGGTATAAAAAAATCCTTAGATAAAATAAAAATATATAAAAATAATAATTATGTTGGTAATTTAATGGAAATATATTCTCATTTTTTAAAACCTATTAATAAAATTAAAATTAAATTTAATGATATAAACGGTTGGCTAGCTCTCAAGGCCATTGATGGAACCAAAGAACAGTCTGTAATTAAATTTGATTTTAAACAGAATATTAAATACGACTGAGAAAATAAAATTAAGGTTTCTTCTAGACATATAACATTAATAAATATAAACGTTAAAGATTCGTTAAAAAACAAATTCATAGAAAGAATTAACCTAATTTTAAATAACATTAGAGAAGCTACTGATGATGTTATTTTAACGCCGTTCAAAGGAAATACCATTAAAGGCAAAAGAAGAAGAAGATTAGATTTTAAGTTGGCAAGAGGCATAATAGAGAAAGCGTATGTAGAATTAAATAATGAAATTTAAAATAGACAATATAGAAATTTTTGAAAGAAGTAAAGATAAAAAGAATGCTTCAATAAAAAACAATGAAGAAAATTTTGGATTTTTAGTAATCCCGAATACAGCAGACCAAACAAATAGTCTAACTGAGAATAATCAAGAATTAATCAATTTAATAACAACTTATTCGTCATTAAAAAAATTAGATTTTAATGCTGTGAATCAAAAGTTGTTAGAAGAAATAATTAATAAAATTATTCGCATTATTGAAGACGTAGAATTTATTAATTATTCTTCGTTTTGTATTTATTTTCAAACACAAGGTACATCATATAATCAATTTATTACAATTAAAAAAACATTAAAAGAAAAGCAAGAAATAATAAAACGGTTGATTGAAAATTATATTCATGATAGACATAATATATATTTATCTCATGGATATTCCAATCAAGCCCTTCAAGTTGTTTGCGATGCTTATTCTTCCAAAAGAAAAGGAAGCACTGGTATAAAAAGAATTGAAAGTGATTTATTATCATCGTATAAAAAAGTTAGTACTATAGATGAATTTAAAAATAACAATCAATCTTATTTATTTCCGGAAGACAATAAAAAATTGTTTAACAAAATTTTAAGCGAATATGATATTGCATTTGATTTTAGAAATGTTTATATTAATAAATATCCAGATTTATTAATAAAGATAGGTGATGAAATATTTATTATAGAACATAAATTAACTACCGGTTCTGGAGGGAGTCAAAATAATGAACTAAAGGAAATTATAGATTTTGTAAATTATGAAGAAGATAATAAAAATATTCATTATGTATCTTGTTTAGATGGTGATTCAATATATTACTTGGAGAGTTCTGATGGCAAACAAAATAAATCCAATATACAAAATAACAGAATACTAAATAATTTAGAAAACAATAAAAGTAATTATTTTTTAAATATGAATTTGCTTAAAAAATTACTTAAAAAAGTTAAGGATAATATTGAGTTAGCAAATCAAACCAATGATTAAATAAATTCTCTTAAAGCATTGTTCCACTCACAACAACGAAGACGGAACTTTTATATATAAATATATATATCACAAAATCTATGCAAACAGTAATTGACGAATACAAAAGAGAATAACATTCAAAAATTACAAGCTCAATATTTAATCATTTTTGCGATATATATCTTTAAAAAGTCAAAACTGCAAACATCATTCAAAATTCTAAATAAAAATCAATTTATAAATTTATTGAAGAAAGCTACTTAAGATTACATAAAAATGGTATTGACTGAGATGTAGTAAGAATTAAAATAAACAAATATGTTTTATAAAGTCAATCAATATACAATCTAGAAAGCACTATTACATACTAACCAAAATGATTCGATATTGAGGTAAGACATATAGCGATAACAAAAAAAGAAAAATTAATTGATTACTAATTTATTGTTCACAGTATAATTATAAAATTACTGGTTTGATCATTCGAATGATATCAATCGAATGTGTCTTTGGCACCTTTATATCTATTAGTAAAGCAAAATATAAAATTAAATCATTGTCTAATTGAAGATGTTTCAATAATGAGAATCATTAGATAAATTTATAAAATAATCAAATTTTATTAATAATTTTGTAAGTTATTAATTTAAATCCTTTAAACATTAATAAAGCATATTTTTAATTACTTTTTTATGTTCTATATTAAGTGATTCGAAACATAAAAAGAATTATTTTAGCATTAATTATTTTGACTTTTGTTCGGACATTATAAAATAGATTTTGCGAGATTAAGAAACAAAACAGCTGCTTCATGAAAAAAACGAAAAAGGTTTTTAAAGTAGAACAACAATAATTAGCGTTTCCGATAATTTTATTATTTTACTCTGCGCCATTATTGGCTTGATAATCCCAGCATTTTAAGGTAAAATTAGGTTAATATGTGGGCTTTTTATTCATTAGTGATTTTTTACGCAATACTTACAACTATTCTTTGATTTGTGTTCAAATTTCGTTTATTATCAAAAACTAAATATGACATCAGTTATATTAATTTTAATAGACTAAAAGCCAAATCTTACTTATTGGGTAAAATTAAATTACCCACAAATGTTTTTAATTTATTTGGTCAAAACATTCATAAGATTTTAAAGTTTTTATTTATTTCTCTTTGCTGTTTGGTTCTTTTGCTTATAGGATTTATTGCAGCAGAGTTTGCTCTTTATTTTAAATTCAAACTCAAATTTTATTGATTTGAATTAGAAATAATTTTAATATCTCTTCCTATTTTCCTATTGATTTATATTCTTTGAACTCTAATTTCCTTAATATATAAAGGATTCATGGTTAAAAAACAGATTGATATTTGAAATAATCAAAATAATTATATTGAAATTGAACGTAACAAAAAAATAGACCTCGATGATTATGAGCGTTTTAAAAACGTTATACTTAATGAAACATTCACTTTAGGTTTTTCAACTGTAATAAATCATATTGAGAATTTTGTTAAAATAAAATACACTAAAGAAACAAAATCTTTCTATAACAATGGAAATTTAGATTCCGATGAGTTGATTTATTTTTTGCTTTTCGACTATGATAAAACTAAAATAAATAGTTCATATTACACTTATGAGCACTATATTCAATTAATAGATGAAATATCAATGTTAAACATTAAACAAATATAATTTGTGCCAAATTAAAATGAAAATCGTCTATATTCGTCAATTAACCTTTATAATTTGAATATATTCGACATGTTCACAATATTATCAAAACAAAGAAATTTTTAAATAAAATTTAACACAATACCAACAATTATTGCTTTTGGTTTTGTTCAATAAAGTTGATTGGAATATAAAACAAGGGGGTGAAATGACCACTTATTTAATTGTTTCAATTGTTTACATAGCAATAAGTTTAACAATAATCGTTAGTTTTGGAAGTTTACTTAATTCCTAAGAAAAACAAGTATCTTGATCATATAAAAAATCATAAACTTCAATCTAAAACATATTTACTTTCGAAAGTAAAAATTCCAGAATATGTATTTAATCGATTTAATAAAGACATAAAAAATGCTTTTATTTTAGGCTATATATTGATTGTTTATTACACCTTATTTAATTTAAGTTATATTATTATTCAAATAGTTGTTATTATTACCCAAAAAATTAACGTGATTGACGAACAAACAATCTTATTAATACTTCCGTTTTTGGCATCTATACTTGGTATAAAAGGGATAGTTACATTATTCAAAAATAATATTCAAATAAAATCGCAAGTTAAACAATGAAATAAAGAAAATAAAGATGTGTTGGTTGACCAGACAATACAAGAGCCTGAGAATTATCCCGAATTTAAAAACATTGTTTTAAGCCTAGATTTTGACATTAAATTAACATGAAATCGTAATTTACAAAAAGTTTTCGCAATAACGAAATTATCAAAAGTTAAAAATTTGTTCAATAAGGATGGTCAATTAGATAAAGTTGAATTTATTTATTTTTTGCTTTTGGATTATCCGGAAATCAAAATTAATAATGTCGCTTATGACCCACAATGTTACGTAAATTTAATTAAGGATATTATTAACAATGAGATTCAATAGTGAAATCGCTAACGTTGTTTCCGGGCTTTTTTCCTTTATTTTAGGTAATGCTTTTTTCATAATTTATATTACAGTATTTTCATATACTTGAAGAGAAATTATTCTTAAAAAAGGCGTTTCTCGAGTATTTGTAAAAAACAAAGTAAAGGTTAACGAAACATTTTTTGATCTTTATTTTAAAAACAAAATTTAATTTTAATATTTTTTATATCATTCCTTATTATTTTTTCTGTGGCTTTTATTGATGACATTGCATTTTTAACCCAAATACACTGAGGCTATAAAGATTTTTACTATAGATTGATTTCCTTAATGGTGCCCGAATTAGGCGTTTTAACAGCCTTTGTTCTCTTAATAATAATTACAATGCTTACTATTAAAATGTTAAAAATTGGCAAAGAAATCAAAGAATGGAGAGTAAAAAATAAAGACAATGATTTCACTCTATTTGAAAATATTGTTACGACCCCAAACAATCAAATTTATAATGAATTTAATGACCACGAACATCTGATGTTTATTATTACTGTTACACATAAGGGGAAATTCAAATATCAAGAAGCTAGTGTTGTTAAATTTCTCTATCGGAATTGAAAAAAGAAAATTTTAAAATTTAATAATCGGGAATTAATCAATGAGTTTTATTATTTATTAATATTTAATTATGAAGAAATTCCGCTTAACGACTCATTTTATAAAATTAACGATTACGCATTCATATTTCAAAATAAAGATTTGTTGTTAGACGAAAAAAATTAACATTTGCGAAATGTTAATTTTTTTATTAAGTTTTTAATTTGAATTATTCATCAGTTTTGATTTTTGCTAGAATTTTTTCAATTTTCATAGCGTCATCGATAACGTGGTCTAGTTCAAAGTGTATTTCAGGAACTTTTCTTCAATTTAAATTTTTTGATAGTGATTTTCTAATGAAACCTGAAGCGTTTCTGATTGCTTCAATTCCATCATCTGATTTTTCACTGAATGTGACAAAAACCTTTGCGTGTGAAGAATCTGCAGAAAGTTCGCAGTCTATAACGGTCGGATTAATAATGTTTGTGTTTGTTAATTCTGTCGTAACAATTTGTGCGATCATTGTTTTTAACTGACTTTCTTTTCTTAATGTATTAATGCTTTTACTCATAATTCTTCCTTTCAAGGAGCAAGTTTTTATCTCCTATTATAATTATAAATCTTATTTTACCTATATTTTAAAAATACAAGAGTATATATAAATTTTCATTCATTTGATTTTTGCGAAATATATTGAATATGTGTAAAAAAAGAAAAATAAGGCAATACCTTATTCTTCGTATTTTTCCGGGTGTTTTTTCATCATTAATGCAACAAATTCTTTTTTAGGCATTTTGCCATATTCAATCATTAAGTTTTTGCATTCTTCTAGCTCATCTAAAGCTCATTTTAAGCCTTCAAAACCAGTAACTTTTGATGCTCCAGGTTTTTTTCAATTTTTATAATTATTGAAGAAAGTTTCAACATTTTTTAAAAATGGTTCTGGTAACTGTTCAATAGAAGTGATTGAGTCTAATCTGTAATCATCTGCATGAACCGCAATTAACTTAGTGTCAGTTTCTCCAGAGTCTATCATTTTCATTGCTCCAATAATACGAGCGTTTAATAGTACGCCAGGAACAAATTTTTCTTGAGAATAAAGTAAAACGTCTAATTCATCTCCATCTCAGTCTAAAGCGTTTGGAATAAATCCGTAGTTTGCTGGATAGACAAAATCTCCTCTTAATATTCTATCCACGTGTATTTGACCATCAGCGCGGTCATATTCATATTTAATATTTGATCCTTTTTGAATCTCAATTTTAATTTCTACTATATTATTTGACATATCTTAATTATAAGCATAAAACGCTGTTTGCATTTTTATTTCATAAATTAGCTTTAATTAATAAAAAAAATTTAAATTTTATTATAGAAATAATTTCTTTTTTTATAATATCAATATCAAAATCAACAAATGTTGAAATAATGAAGGGAAATAAATTTATGAAAAAAGCTTTTAGCGAAAAAGGTGTTGTATACGCCGGACAAATTGACGCTGAATTTGACGTAATCGTTGTAGGTGCTGGTCCTGGGGGATATTTAGCGGCCGAAGAATTAGGTAAATCTGGCAAAAAAGTTTTAATTATTGAAAAAGAATTCTGAGGTGGTGTTTGCTTGAACATTGGATGTATTCCAACTAAAGCAATGCTAGCTTCAGTTCATGTTCTTGAAACATTAAAAAATGCTGCAAGTTATGGAGTTGTCGCAAACTTAGAAGACATCAAAGTTGATAGTCAAGCCACTTGAAAGAAAATGCATGAAAGAAAAGCTGCTGTAGTTAAACAAATTTCAGGCGGGGTAAAAATGCTTATGAAAGGTTCAAAAGCTACTATCGAAGAAGGTGAGGCCGAATGACTTGGTTCGCACGTTGTTAAGGTAAATGGTAAAGTTTATAAAGGACAAAGCATTATTATGGCAATGGGTAGCCACGCTCGTAGATTGAAACAATTAAATGGTTTCGAACAAGGATATAAAGATTTTAAATTGTTATCATCTCGTGAAGCAATTAACTATGACAAAGAACTACCTGAAACAATTACCATCGTTGGTGGTGGTGTTATTGGGGTTGAATTTGCACAAGTATTTGCTGCAGCAGGTTCAAAAGTTACAATTATTCAAAACACCGACTCATTACTAACGGGTATGGACAAAGATGTTATTAAAGAAATTACTAAACATCTAGTTGCTGCAGGAATTGAAATTATTTATGGTGCGTCAACTAACGGTCTAAACGATAAAAAAGAACTAATGTACGAAATGAATGGTGAACAAAAAACTATCCTAAGTGATGTTTACTTGATTGCTGTTGGACGTATTCCAGCAACTGAAAACCTTGAAAATACAGGTGTTGAATTAGGCACTAGAAAAGAAATTCTTGTTGATGAATTTATGCGTACAAATGTTGAAAATGTTTATGCTATTGGTGATATTACAGCACAAAATATGTTGGCACACGTTGCTTACCAACATGCTTTAACAGCAGTTGCACACATTATAGGTCATGATGTTAAATATGAATTGACCAAACCAGTTCCAGGATGTATTTATACTCACCCTGAAATTTCAGTAGTCGGTATTACTGAGGAAAAAGCCAAAGAATTAGGATACGATGCATTTTCATCAAAATACTCATTTGGTTACTTAGGAAAATCAATTGCAACAAAAGACACAGCAGGTTTTTGTAAAATTGTTGTCGATCGTGCTACAGGATACATTTTAGGGGCTTCAATTATTGGGGCAAACGCAACTGATTATATTACTGAAATTGGAATGGCAATGCAACATAAATTGACTGTATCTGATGTTACATTCACAACACACCCACACCCAACATTTAATGAAATTGTTTGAGAAGCTGCACGTAATGCGCATCTAAAATTAGAATTAGAAAAAGATAAACACTAAAAAAATCACGTTAAAAAGCTGCACTGCAGCTTTTTTTGTGCTTTAAACACACCCATTTATATGTAATATTATAATAATGAACTATAATTCATATACAAATAAGGAAAAGGAGAAGAAAAGAATGGAAAAAGAATTACTAAAACAAAAAATGTCAATTGGTAAATTAATGTATGAAACAATTAATAAAGAAATAGATGAAGATATGGTAGAAACATGTCAAAATTACCAAGGAAGTATGCCTGAGTGATATGAATTAAAGAAGGACTTGAAAAACGAAAGCGAAGAAAACTTGCTTACCAAAAAAATTCATTTTAACTTGTTAACTAAAACAGTTGGAAGTTTCAATCACGAAAAAGCCGCAGAATTTTCGTTACAGAGAAAAAATCTAAAGAAAAAAAATAAATCATTTTCAATATTAACTGGCATTTCTTCAGTAATATTTGTGTTATTTGCCTTAGCTTTAATAGCGTTTGTTATGTTAGTTTTTTTTGATAATCCATTGAAAACAACATTTGAACAGTACACTAATATCGGTTATCCAGTATTGGGAGGGTTGTGTGGTTTAGGATTCATTTTGATGCTAGTTTGTGTCTCATTAAAACAAAAAACAAAGAAATCATTAGTTGACTTAAACAACGCAATTTACATTTCTGTCTATGATCATTTCACAAATACTAAATTTGACAATGAGTCAATTAAAAAGACTATTTTGGATGGCGCATTTAATGTTGAATACATTTCAACAAAAGCTTCTAAAAAGATTTTGAATAGATTTAGTTACCCAGATATTTCACATGATAAAACATTGCAAGATGTCGGTTTTTGTTACGAATATAAAGTAAATGGTTATACACTAGAACTTCAGGATGTTGATGTCTTAGACAAAACTTCAACATATTCTGCACTAGACAAACAAAAATTAACTAGCGATTCTCGCCAAATCTTAAAACCTAAAATTTCTGACGAGATTCAATGATTAAAATATATTACATTTGATTTTGGAGCGCACCTTTCAACAGCAACCGTTAAAATGCCTGATTTTGTTATTTTTAACTACTTTAATGAAATTGCTAATACAAATAAACGCAATTTTAAAGATCAAAAATTTCAAGATAATGATTTTGATTTAACTTTCAAGTTGAAGACAATGGATGTTCCGTCTCATGTTGTAAATCTATTGGGAAAATCTTTAAATGCGTTAAGAAACAATGTTTTATTCGGTAAACATTACAGTATTGGAAGTTCATCTATTTGATCAATTCAAAATAAAATGTATGCTATCTTATCATACCCGGATAAAAAACTACCGGTTCAACACGCATTAGATTTTAATAAGGTTGTACCTTTATATAATTCCCAAACTAATAAAACAACATTAGAATTTGAAGAAGCAAAATTAACAGATATTCAAGAAATAAATATCAACTTATTCCAATTATTATACGCAGCATGTGATTTATCTATTTTTGGTGCCAATATGGCTGAGTACTTATTGAAGACAGTTGATCCATTAATTGAATTTATTGATTTATATAAATCTAAAACTATGTAGCAAAAGCTACATTTTTTATTGAAATCCGTAAGTTAAAGTTTATTAATGCGAGAAATTTTCAAATATCATTCTCAAATATCAGTATTTGTGGAAATCTTTACACATTTTTAAAAATTTTTTTTGATGCTACATTTGATACTTATTTTTACGAAAAACACGATAGACAAGCATATAAAGGAAAATGTAGCATTGCTGGCGCATATAGAAAAACAATTTCACAAATTTTGAGATTTTTAAGTCATTTTTTTGTGTATAACTATTGTTTTTTTACCAAAAAGTTAAATTTATATACTTTTTTAGCTAAAAAAACAACTTTTTTAATTTCCACATTAAATAATATATTTTTTTTACCAAAAAGTTATTTATATATAATATTAATGTATGAAATATACAAATCTATGAAAGGATACGCATATGAAATTTAAATTCATCGAAGAGGGCAAAGTAATGACTTGCCCAGATGCAATGGTTCGTTTCTTAGACATCAATGGTGATCTAATTGACAAATCATACAAACCAACAGCGTCAAAAGAACTATTAAGAGACATGTACAAAAACATGATTCGTTCACGTTCATGAGACAACTATGCATTAACACTACAAAAAACCGGACGTTTAGGAACATTTGCTCCTATGTTAGGAGAAGAAGCTTTCTTATCGGCTTTAGGTTTTGTAATGAAGAAAGACGACTGATTCATTCCTCACTACCGTGTGCTAGCTACATTATTAGCACGTGGAGAATCATTAGAATCAGTTTACCTATACTGAAGAGGTTCAGAATTGGGTTCTAAATTCAAATCAAACATTGTTCCAATGCAAGTTATCATTGGTTCACAAATTTCTCAAGCAGCAGGTGTTGCTAAAGCACTTAAAGTTGCTGGAAAAGGACAAGTTGCTTTCACAACTATCGGTAACGGTGGTACAAACGAGGGTGAATTCCACGAAGGATTAAACTGAGCATCACTATTCAACTTACCAGTTGTATTTGTAATCTCAAACAACAGATGAGCTATTTCTGTTCCAGAACACAATAGCTACAAAGTTAAAACACTTTCACAAAGAGCTATGAGCTACGGATTACCAGGACTACGTGTTGACGGTAATGACTTGTTAGCTGCTCACGAAGTTCTATCAGAAGCTGCAGAATGAGCAAGAGAAGGACACGGTCCAGTTCTAATTGAAATGGTTACATGACGTCAAGGACAACACACCACTAGTGATGACCCACGTGTATACCGTACAAGAGAAGAAGAAATTGAACACGAAAAATGAGAACCATTCCACCGTATCGAAAAATACTTATTCGACAATGGAATTGTTACTGAAAAAGAAAAAGAAACCTGAACAGAAGAAGCTACTGAAGCTGCTAAACTTGCATACGACAAATCTACAGAAATGATTGCTACAGAAGGCTACGACGACATATTCAAATACACCTACGAAACTCTACCTGAAGAACTAGTTGAACAACAAGAAGCATTCAGAAGATTTATTAAATAGGATTCACATTAAGGAGATAATATTATGGAAAAAATTCAAGTAAATAACATCGCAGCCATCACAAATGCATTAGACATTATGATGGAGAGAGATAAAACAGTTATCGTTTATGGTGAAGACGCAGGGTTCGAAGGTGGTGTATTCCGTGCAACACAAGGACTACAAAAGAAATATGGTGTAGATAGATGTTTTGATGCGCCAATCGCAGAATCAGCAATTACAGGTACAGCAATCGGTTCAGCTGTTGCTGGTCTAAGACCAGTAGCAGAAATTCAATTCTCAGGATTCGTATTCTATGGATTAGCACAATTATTTGGTAACGCAGCACGTCTAAGAAACCGTTCACGTGGTAAATTATCAGTACCAATGGTACTAAGAATGCCTTGTGGTGGTGGAGTTAGAGCTCTAGAACACCACTCAGAATCAATCGAAGCATTATTCTGCCACATTCCAGGACTTAAAGTAGTTATGCCAGCTACACCTTATGACTCAAAAGGTCTATTAATTTCAGCTATTGAAGATAATGACCCAGTTGTATTCCTAGAACACAAACACGACTACCGTGCATTTAAACAAGAAATTCCAGCTGGATACTACACAGTACCAATTGGTAAAGCAGATGTTAAAGCTGAAGGTGATGATTTAACAATTGTTACTTACGGTCACATGGTTCACGAAACATTCGCAGCTATTAAACAATTGGCAGCTGAAGGAAAAGATTACTCAATCGAAGTAGTTGACCTAAGAACTCTAAAACCTTTAGACACCGAAACTGTTATTAACTCAGTTAAGAAAACAGGACGTCTATTAGCAATTTCGGAATCTGTACAATCAGGTTCAATCACAGCTGAAATTATCGCTCGTGTTAACGAAAAAGCATTTGACGACCTAAAAATTGCTCCAGTTCGTCTAAACGGACCAGATGTTACTATGCCTCTACCTGCATTAGAAGGTTTATTCATGGTAAACAAAGACAAAATTGCTACAGTTATTAAAGAAATTCTAAAATAATTTAACAATAACGGAAAACCCCGCGCGGGTTTTTCTTTTTATTTTTTACCATCATGATTTCTAGAAAAATAAAATAAAAAACGGTTACCCGTTTTTAAATGGATGGATGCTTATTATGCTTCAACGATAGCATTTTGCAAGTTAACAAATTTGTCTAAACGTGATGATTTTCTAGCACCTTTGTTTGGGTGGAAAACACCTTTTTGTACTGCTGTAGCAATAATTGAGTGAGCATTATTTACAAGTTCGCTTGCATTTTCGGCTTTTGCTAAAACTGCTTCTCTTGCAGCTCTTATTGCTTTACGCACTCTTGTTTTCATCGCAGCATTTTTTACTCTGTTTTGTTCAGATTTAGCGATGTGTTTAACTTTTGATTTAATATTTGCCATATAAGCCTCCTCTTTTTTCATGTTTAGTTCGATTTGACGAACTGAAAAAATCTTAATTATTATAATATAAAATCTTAATAATCAAAAATTTTATTAATATTCACAATTAATAAAGAAAACAAGAGGAGGGACCTCTTGTTTCGCATTATTTATTATTATAAGTACTATGATGAAATGGAAGAAGCAAACATAGCACGAAATGATACTATTTGTTAGGCCGCTTTATTAATCAAGGCGTAAGCGAACCGCCTTTATTTATAATAGGTGAAGACCCAACCGTTATAAGAAAAAAACATAAACCTAAAACAATGGTTAATAAAAGGAGCAATGCGAGACTCTAAAGAATTAATTTTGACTGGAAACGACGCCCGTTAAATGGCCCAATTCTAAGCTTGTGCGTCGATACACTTAGCGTTCAGTCATTAACGGTATTATAATAATTATTATCATATTATGTTACAACATTTTTACTCGTCACAAAACATTTTTTAATGAAAAAATTGAAGTTTTTCATAATTTTATTTATCAATAACTTTACTAAACACTAACGTTTAAAAAGAAGCTAATTATTAAAAACCAACAAATTGATAAGCTAGTAATAAACACAAATAGAAAACTGAAATGAGCAGTAATTAAAAAAATAACATATTGTGATATAATAATGTCATCAAGTCAAATAATATTGAGTTGCACCCGCAACTCTTTGTTGTTTTTAAGGAGAAAATTTGAATTGAGATTTAAAACTAAAAGAAGTATTTGGTGATGATATTTTATCAGCCAAAGAAACATCTAGTGATGGATTTATTTTGTTGGAAGTTACTGTAAAGTACACAGATATGCAAAAAGTTAATGAACTAAGTTACAAAATCAATGAGTGATTCGATAACGAAAACATTGATCGTTTTGATGGTCTTGAAGTTCATTCACCCGGAATTAACTTGAGCTATGAAGTTAATGAATTAAATAATCATATTGGTGAAAATTTATTAATAAAACTTTACAAAACAGAAAACAAAGTAAATGAATATATCTGTACATTATTACAGTTTAATGATGCAGACATTATTATTAAATGAAATCAAAAAGGAAATATAAGAAAAATTAAAGTGGATAAATCAAACATTTTAAGTGTTGAAAAATTCATTAAATTTTAGGAGTTATTATGTCAAAAACAGAAAAAGTTAGTATGTCACACAGCTTTTACGAAATTGTAAAATCTTTTGAAGAAAATCAAAAACTAAACTTAAGTGATATTGTCAATGTATTCAGTGAAGAAACAACAAAGATTTTATCTAAAATTGACCCCGAAGTAGAAGTTGAATATATTTTAAACGAGGAAAATCAAACATTAACACCAGTAATCAAATCAATGATTGTAATTAGCGATGAGGAAGCTCAAGGGTATTTAAATTCAAGTATGACCCCTGGTAGAGAAAGCGATGTGTTGTTAATGCACATCACATACATTTCACTTTCTGATGCAAAAGCAATTGATAAATCTCTTGAAGAAGGAGATACTGTTGAACGTGTATTGGATCTTGAACGTTTATCTGAAGCGGTAAAAAATACAAAATACTCTAATTTGTTAAAAACCATTCACTCGTCAATTAAACAAGGGATGTCATCGCTTAGAAAACAAAAAGTTTTCGAAACATTCAAGGATAAAATTGGCGAAAGAGTCAGAATTCAATTTAATGCTAGAAACGCCGATGGGTCATGAAATGTTCAAATTACAGATGAACATGATGCTCCAACAACAGCTTATCTTCCATCGAACCACATAAGTTCAAGAAGAGAAATTAAAGCTGGTCAATATGCTTTTGCAACTATTTTGAGTGTGGAAGAGGAAGCTAAATTAAGTCAAGTGCAAGTTTCGATGGATTCTAAGGAAAATGTTGAAGAATTGTTAAAACGTTCAATTCCGGAAATAAATGAAGGTATTATCGAAATTGTGGAAACCGTACGTCAACCGGGTGAAAGAACTAAGGTTGCATTTAAAGCTAGCGCATTAGCCCCTGCTGATTTTGATGTTTTCGGTTCAATTATTGGTCCAAATGGACAAAGAATTACAGCTATTAATCAAGAAATTGGCGAAAAAATCGATGTCATTCTATATGATGAAGATCCTAAGAAATTCATTAGAAATGCAATGTCGCCAGCAAGAATTATCGATGTTGTTGCAAAAAATGGCGAAGACCAAAACTCTACACGTAATGTTTATTGAGTAATAGTTGCTAAAGATGGGCTTACACCAGCTATAGGCCGTAGAGGTATTAATGTATCATTGGCTTCAAACTTAACAAAATGTAATTTAGATGTTATTTCTGAAAAAGATGCTTTAGAACAAGGAATTAAATTTAATTATTCTAATGCAGTCGAGATAAAAAGTAGTCCAATTCGTAGAAACACAAGAAACAACAAAAAAGCGTTTGGTTTCGATGTCGATCTTGACAAAATTAAAGTTAGTGCAGATTCATTTGATACTGATGTGTTAAATTTCCAAGAACAAGAATTTGCTGATATTGATACATCAAGTTTTGATCTAGATTTCGAGGAATTATTTAAAAAACACACAACCCCTGAAGCAACTAATGTAGAACAACCTCAAACAGTTGATGAAATTGCACAACAATTAGAAGAAGAAAGTAAAAATCAACATCAAGTAAGAAACGATGTTGAAGACTACAAAAAAGTTAAAGAAGCCTTGAAAGATTTCAAGGTTGATGATGATTTATCAAGCTATGGGCTTGATGAGTTTGACCTGGACGAGTTTTTAGATGACGACGCTTGAGAAGATTAATAAATGAACCAAATCAATAGAAAATGTATTGTAACTGGTCAAATTTTACCCGTCAATGATTTAACGCGTGTAGACTATGACAAAAAAACAGGAATAATAAGTCTTGATCTTAAAAAAACAAAAAAAGGTCGCGGTTGTTATTTCGTTGCAAACGATGAAAATTGAAATTTCATTTTAAAAACCAAAGCATTAAACAGAAGTTTTCGTACTAATGTCACTAAAAACGTATATGAGTCAATCGAAAAAGAATTAAAGGAGGCAGAATGTCTAAAAAGAATAGATTAACAAATCAAGATGACGTTCAAGCACAATTGAACGACATTAAAACAGAAGTCAAAAACGGTGTGTTTATTTTTACAAATACACTTCCATTAGGGGAATTTGCTACAAAAATTGGAATGAACCCAAATGACTTAATTAAAAGTTTTATGATGAAAGGAAAAATGTACCAAATCAACCACATTCTTGAAGAAGAAGAAATTGCTGAGGTATGTTTAGAACAAAATTTAGACTTTAAAAAAGAACAAAGTGTTGATGCTTCAAACTTTTTAAACACTGTCGAATTTATAGATGACGAAAAATTGCTGTCTAAAAGACCTCCTGTAATCACAATTATGGGTCACGTAGACCACGGTAAAACAACTCTATTGGACTATATTCGTGAAAGCAAGGTGGCTGAAAGCGAATCCAGTGGTATCACGCAACACGTTGGCGCATATCAAGTATTTCATGATAAAGGCACAATAACATTTATTGATACGCCCGGACATGAAGTATTTACCGAAATGCGTTCACGTGGCGCTCAAGTTACCGACATTGTCATTCTAGTTGTTGCTGCCGATGATGGCGTTATGCCGCAAACAAAAGAAGCAATCCAACATACAAGAGCAGCTAATGCTCCAATGATTGTTTTTGTTAATAAAATTGACAAACAAGCCAAGGATTTGGAACGTGTTAAACGTGAATTAGCTGAAAATGATGTTATTATCGAAGAATACGGTGGAGACGTACCAATGATTACTGGATCAGCTAAAACTGGTGAAGGTATTGACGAATTATTAGACAATATTATTACCCTTTCAGATTTGATGGATTTAAAAGCGAACAAAAACCGTTACCCATCAGGAATTGTTTTAGAATCTAGAGCCGATAAAGGTGTTGGTGTCGTTGCTACCCTAATTATTGCTAATGGAACTTTATATAAGGGTGACTTTATGGTGGCTGGTTCATCATATGGTAGAATCAAATCAATTAAGTCTACAACCGGCAAAACACTAGAAAGTGCTACTCCTGGTATGCCTGTTGTTGTCTCTGGTTTAAACACCTCTCCATTAGCTGGAGATAGATTTATTTCTTTTGAGGATGAAAAATTCGCTAAAAAAATAGCACAAGAAAAACAACAAATGGATAAGAAATTCGATTTATTTAACCGTGCCCAAACTTCTGACGAAGATGGCAAGAAAATATTAAACGTAATCATTCGGTCGGATGTTCAAGGAACTTCTGAAGCTCTAAAATCTAAATTAGATGGTATGTGTAATGATGAAGCAGTAATCAAAGTTATTGGAGCCCAAACCGGACAAGTTTCAAACTCCGATTTGTTGCTGGCACAAACATCTGATGCATTAATCATCACTTTTAGAATTAAAGCTAGTTCAAATATTAAACAGAGTGCTAAACAAAGCGGTGTTAAGATTGCTTTCTATGATGTTGTCTTTAAAGTAATTGAAGATATGCAGTTATGATTAGACGGTGAAAAAGCAGTTGTTTATGAAGAGAAAAAGATTGGTTCTGGACACGTTATTAAAACATTCTTCTATTCTAAAGTCGGTACTATTGCAGGTGTAATGTTAGACGAAGGTGTTGTAAAAGCGGGCAGTAAAGTAAAAGTCTTTAGAAATAGAAAACTTATTCACGATGGCAAAATCGAAACCTTAAGAAGAGATATCAATGATGTTAAAGAAGTTGAAAAAGGAAAAGACTTCGGTATGAAAATCAAGAAATTTGACGATATCAAACAAGATGATATTGTCGAATTCTTTGAAGATGTTGCTGTAACAATTTAGCGAGGTTTATTATGAATTTAGAAAAATACATTAGAGATGTTCCAAATTTTCCCAAAGAAGGCATAATTTTTAAAGATATTAGCCCTCTTTTAGGCAATGGTGAAGCATTACATTATACAATTACTAAGATGTCAGAAATAGCTAAGGATTGTGATATAATTGTCGGTCCTGATGCCCGTGGTTTTTTGTTTGGTACTCCTACCGCAGCATTTTTAAAAAAACCTTTTGTTATGGTGCGTAAACCCGGAAAATTACCAGGTGAAGTGTTCAGCAAAAATTATTCTTTAGAATATGGTAATAATGTTTTACAAATTCAAAAAGGTTTCATTAAACCTGGACAAACAGTTGCTATTGTTGATGATGTCTTAGCAACGGGTGGTACAACTAAAGCTATTGTTACTCTATTAGAAGAACAAGGAGCAATCGTCAAAAGAATTATTCTTTTATTAGAATTAAAAGATCTTAATGGCCGTGAAAAATTTAAAGATAGTGGTATTGAGATTACTTCTTTAATTGAGGTATAAAAAACAGTCCTTTATAATTGGACTGTTTTTTTAATAAGGATCATTAGGATCTAAAATTAAATCATAACTTATTGGAGAGTGATCGCTTACACCGTTATAGATGTATCTGGAATTAGAAGAATATGTTTTATTGTATTTTTGATAATTTTGATAATAAGTTATCCAATCAACTAATGATGTTATTTTAGCTCACTGGAATATGCTAGGATCCTCAACAAAACTATAAAGCTTATAAACCTTAGCATTTTCAAATTTTAAATTTGATTTATGAACAATCTTGTCATAAGGTTTTGCATAATTGCCAAATTCAGTTTTTAGCGAAGACAATGCCTCTTCTCCTTCGCCTAAAGGCATAATAGCACCGTATTCACTCACTCAATCGAACGCAATTGATTCTTTTCCGCTTGGAATGTTAGTATCACCCATAAAAATTAAATCATCATCACCATCATTAATCTTTTTGACTCAGTCTAATACATTTTTAATGTTTTTTGCTTCGTTATATTCTCTCGAACCCATACCTTTAAATGATTCTTCGCCAATTTTTGTTTTAACGCCAGGCCCATCAAAATGAGAAATAGCTAGTGTAAAGTTAACGTTTTTATATCCTTCAACATTTGATCTAAATTTGCCAATATACGGTGCTCTTGAATATGCATTTAGTGCAAGAGGGCCTTTAAAAACTTGGAAATTTGAATTATCATAGATTATTCCGTTTTGGCTATTATTCAAAATTTCAGGAACAACTTTAGTCTTATTATAAATATAAGCAGCAGCTTTGTCTCCTTTAACATTAATATTCTTTTTGGAATCAACAGGTAATTCTTTGTAAATGAAATCTCAAAGATTATTAGTGTTATTTTTTTGTTCTAAGACATTTAAATAATTAACAAGACGAGATATCACTTTTATTGAGTCTAATTCAATTAAACCTACAACATCATACTTTTGAGTAAATATTATTGATGTTATTGCTTGATATTTAGGTTCCAAAGCCCCATCTCCAAAATTAGCAACATTTCATAATGCTATTCTTAATCTATCATCTGACGTTGTTTGTACATTTTGATTATCTTGATGTTCGTTTGGAACTGGATTTGGTACTGGAACATCGTCGTTTTTGTCTTCAGTGTTAGTGTTATCTTCCGATGGATTTTGTTTATCTACAGAATTATTCACACTTTCATTATTATCGTCCGATATAATTGTCTCATCAATTCAATTATCGCCTTCAGGAGTTCAATCAGGATCATCGATATTTCCTGCTATTTTTTTATTATTGTCTTTGTTTATTGAAATTGGTTTGACATATTTACTGTCAATAACAAGTATTTTAATAGCAACAACATCTTTATTTTTATCAATGATTTCATATGTTAAAGTCATTTGATTATTATTTTCAACTTGATTAATTACAAGGTATTCATATCCATGTTCATTGCCATTAAAATCGAAATATTTAGTATAGTCATTATCGCTTGGATCAATCAAAACATTTTGTTTTAATGTTAACTTAAATTCAGGATTATTTTTTGAATCATTCTGGAAGGAACAAGCACTTGAAGCTCCTATGAATGAACCAGCCGACGCGCTCAACAAGATTAATTTTTTGAAGATTTTTTTCATATTTAAATTATAAACTATTAAATGTTATAAGAACAAAATAAAGCTGCTAAGTTTGCATCTGTTATCAAAATATTTAAAAAAGCAACAAAAAAGCGAATAAATCGCCGTTTTTATTGCTGACATTATTTATTAATGTTGAATAAAATTTGTTCATATACAACATCATCGACCGTGGCATGGTCATCAAGAATTAAATTAAATTGAAGTTTAAATGTACCACTCTCATCTTTAATAATTCTGATTCCACCATTATTTTTAACTCTCGGATAAGGTTTAACATATGTTCCATTATTTTTTCCACCATGTGTTAATGAAATAACACCTAAATCAGGATTTAAGGAAAGCCCGATTACATCACCTGTGATTGTTGAATCGGCGTATGTAATTTTATTATTCTTTACCTTTATTAGTGGTTTTTTACTTTTTATTGCTTTTTCAAAGTTTTCTAAATTTTCTTCAATTTTGACAGGGTCAACAATAAACAGTTTTTGTGCTTTAGCGAATTCAGCTACTTTTTCATTAGAATAATGTTTAATTTCTTCACCCGCTTTAAAACCGGTGATTGTAAATTCTTTTGTTAAAAGTTCTACGCCTTCATTTACTAAATCAGTGAAAGTTAAAGTAAGGATATATTCTGAAGTGTTAGCTTCATTAATTTTTCCATTAGTAATTTCAACGTTAACTGCTTTTTTATCAAATTCACCAAGTGAAAAACTATCTTTAGTAATTGAGTTTGTTGAGGTTTCAGATTTGTTGATTGATGGATCAAGAGTCACTGATTTGAATGAATCAACATATGTTTGTAAGTTAAATGCTTCAGTTTTAAAACCACTAATTTCGTATGTTTTTACTACATTTTGTTCGTTTTTTGCAAATGTTGCTTCAACAGAAATTGTTCCTTTATATTTATTTTCGCTATTTTCAACTTTTTTGTATGTTGCTGTTGCATTTTCCGTTAGTTCAAATGGGGCATCATCTTTAGATAATGTAAATTTAGTAACATCAATATTTTCTATAGTTACGTTTTGTTTATCTGGATAATTTAGAGTTACTCCGACTAATTGTGATTCAAAATTATCAACTTTAAATCCTTCAATAGTTACTTCTTTAATTTTACTTTCTAATGTTTCGGCACCAATTTGTGTTGTAATCACAAATGAAACTTTTACTTTTCCTTGTCCTTTTAGAATATCAAATGACTTAATAACCATTTTTTCATTTTCGTCAGATAATTTCACTTTATCCTGTGTTGCTTGGTTATCAAAAACATTATCTACATCAGGGTATGATAAGGTTAATGTATCTATTTTAGTGTCCAATTCAGCTTTCGTTCTAAATTCAAATGCTTCAGCTTTAGTTGTGTAAACTTCATCAAAGATTGTGGTTTTTTTGGTTTTTGCATCGTATTGTCCAAATTTAAATTTTAGTGAATAATTGTTTCCATCTTTAACAAGCGTTACTTTGTTAATGTTTTTGTCTGCTTCTGTAGGGTGTACTACATTAACGCCAAATGCTGGTACAAAATCCTCTAAGTGGAATAATTCAACTCTATTTTTGTTAGCTTCATTGTCACCTTTGACATATTCTTTGTCAAAAAATGAATTTGTTCCAAAATCATAGTAAATGGTTGCGTTTTCTTGAATATTATTGAAAAATTCAGAAGATTTTGCACTTTTAGTGATATGTACGGCATTTACAAAATTTTCGTTTGCTACATTTTTCTTATTATTCGCTGGTGTTTCGGTATTTGTTCCTGGCGTATCAGCATTCGTTCCTGGTGTTTCAGGGGTTTTTGTACTACTTGGTTCTTTAAAACCATCTAGTTCTTTAATAACTTCTAATGATTTACCATCTTTCTCTGTTACAGTCAAAGTAATAATTAATTTTGTTTTTATTTTATTACTTGGTACTAATGATTTTATTTCAATTTTCACATCTTTAATTTCACTGATAGAAATATCTGTTTTTAATACATCCTTAGCTTCTTTAGTTTTTTTAATTTCGGAATCAATAGTTAACTTTAGCAATTGATCATAGTTTTTCTTTTCGTCCTTTTTGTTATTGCATGAAGCGGCAATAACAGGAATCGCAGTTAGTGATGTTGAGGCCAGTGTTAAAAAGCCTAATTTTTTCTTTTTCATATTTCTCCTTTTAATATCTTAAATACATTTAAATTTTATATTTTTTACTTGTAAAAGCGACTTTTAACCATTATTTAACCGAATAAACAGAAAAAAATGTTATTTTTTCCGGTAAAAAAAGAAGCTTTATAAATTAAGCCTCCTTAGTTTAAAAATGATAATCATTTACTAAATGCAGTATTTAAACTGTATTTCTTCATTGCCTCTAGACCGCTATTTAAGTCAATTTTAGAACATGAATAGAATGATAACTCAGTATTCATTGATACATTTTTATTTAATATAGTAAGTTTTTTACAAAACAATGCATCGTCTTGTCCATCAATTAGTTTTTGTTTAGTTGCCCCTTTTATTTTATCGATATTTCGATAAATCTCTTCGATAGAACCGTAAGTATTAATTAATTTCAATGCTCCGACTTTACCGATACCAGCTACACCTTTAATATTATCTGATGTATCACCGGCCAAACCTTTTAAATCCGGAATTTGCGAAGGTTTGATAATGTGAATTTGTTCAAAATTATCTTTTGTGTATAAATCGAAATCGCCTTCTTTATTTTTAAAGATAACACTCGTGTCTTCGCATACCAACTGTAATAAATCTTGATCTTTTGAGTATATATATTTATTTACATCTTTAATTTTTGATAATGTAGCAATTAAATCATCAGCCTCATCTCCAACTTGTTCAAATCATTTTATTTTCAAACAAGTTAAAATCTCTTTAATGATTGCGAATTGTTCAAAAATTATTTCGGGAGCTTTTGTACGCCCAGCTTTATAATCATCGTACAACTCGTGTCTGTGAGTTTTGCCATGAGCATCAAAAGCAATGAATAAGTATTGAGGATTGATATATTCTAATATTTTATGTAGAGTCATCAAGAATACATGAACCCCATTCGTTGTTTTTCCGTTCATATCGGTCATGACTGATCTTGATGGGTGGTATGATGCATAAAACGATTGAAACAACAAAAAGTTACCATCAATTAGTAAAAATTTTTCTTTATTCATAACTCTCCTTAAATTATTCCAAATCCTAGCAATCTTAATTTACCACGTGAATTTGAAACTTTTATTTTTATTATATCTCCCACATTAATAGGCGACCATTCGTTTTGATTTTTATTATTAACAAAGAATGCTTGATTCATTGTTGAATCGCTCACTTCTATAACAAAAAATGATTTTCCATTTAATAATGTTTTTCTTACAACTTGTACTGCAATTTCTGTTGTTATGGTATCAGGAATTGTTGATAATTTATATTTAAATTGCTTTTCGTATTCAATAGTTGGAAAAGCATTGTAACACGCACCTAATAAAGATATTTCATTTGTTGATTCATAATTAATATCTCTTTCAACTTCGTCGTGAACCATTGAAAGATAGCCCGATTTGGTCAATTTTTCTTTGGCTTCTTGCCAATTATTCATATTTGAAACTAACTTAAAACATTCTAAAAGGTTTTTTACTGCATTTTCAATAAATTTCATATGACCAAAATCACGAAAAACATTTGCCCGGACCAATAGATCTAAAGCGTTCTCGGTCAAACCTGCAAATCTTAATCTTATAATAGTTTCGTTTAAATTGTTTGTAAATGGACCCAATTCATTTATTGAACTCATTATTTTGCTTACTCCGTCATTTCCGAAGCCTTTGATTAAATCAAATGGTAGATAAATTTGTTTATTTTTTATTAAACAAGCATTTAGAGAGTGCAAAATGTTTGGTGAGTTAACTATATAATTTTGTTTTTTTATTTCTTCAACATATTTACCAATTTTATCTTGTGCACCTCTACTATTTGAAATTAATGCTGAATAAAAAATTAAAGGGTAATAAGTTTTGTAATAGGCCATTTTCATAGTTAGATAAGCATAAGACACGGCGTGAGATTTATTAAAACCATATTCTGCAAATTGTTCAATGTTCTTATAAATTTTCTTAATTTGTGAAATTTCTAGACCGTTATTTAAAGCACCTTGAATAAATTTGTCTTTGTATTGTTTAATTTCATCTTCATGCTTTTTACTGATTGCTCGTCTTAAAAAATCAGCTTCAACAAAACTCATTCCAGCTACTTTTTGTGCTATCAACATAATTTGTTCTTGATATACCATAATACCGAATGTTGGTCGTAATATTTCATCATAAACTGGATGAATTTTTTCTATTAAATCAGCGTCTTGTTTATTTTGCGCATAGTTTTTAATATATTTCAAAGGACCTGGTCTAAAAAGAGAAATAATTGCGTATAAATCATCGAATGAGTTTAACTGAACAGTTGCAATAGTTTTTTTCATTCCTGGAGATTCTAATTGAAATATCCCTTCGGTGTAACCTAAATTCAATCTTAAAAAAGTGGATTGGTCATTTAATGCCATTTTGGCTGGATCGTTATCAAGCAAATTATCAAACCATTCATTTTCAGGAATAAAATATTCCATGTTTTGTACCTCTGTTAATGTCTTCAACCCTAATAAATCAATCTTTAATAATCCAAATTGTTCTGTATAGTCCATTGTAAGTTGAACTTGTTGATAACTTCCATCATTTGTTAAAGAAGCCGGCGCATAAGATATTATTGGTTGCTTAGAAATAATTAACCCAGCTGGATGATAACTCTGTTGACGAGGAAGCCCTTCAATTTTTAACGCATGTTCTAATAACTCTGGGTAATTGTCAATGGCCAACTTAAATTTAATGTTGCTTTGCATTGCCTCGGTTAATGTTTCACTAGTGCTTAAAGTTTTTGATATTGCATTAATTGTAACTAAACTAATTCCCAATACCCTTCCGACATCTCTAATCGCCATTTTAGCGCCAAAGGTTTGAAAAGTTGAGATTAATGCAACATACTCATTTCCATATTTGTTTTTTAGATATTCAAAAACTTCCATTCTTCTGTCATCTTGAATATCTATGTCAATATCAGGTCATGACACTCTTTGGGGATTTAAAAAACGCTCAAATAATAAATCATATTTTAAAGGGTTTATAGATGTAATATTTAATAAATATGAAATGAATGACCCTGCGGCACTTCCACGTCCTGGGCCAATAGCAATATTATTATTTTTTGCTCAATTCACAAGATCTTGAATTATTAGAAAATAATTTATAAAACCCAGTGATTTTATTGTTTCAAATTCATAAGCAAGTCTCTCTCGCCAAAGATCTTTATTTTTGGGCAACTCATGTGAAATTCTTGTTAAACCATCATTCAATAACTTTATTAATAATTTTTCATTATCTTCATCGTCATTATTGTTAAAGTCTGCTAAATTAAGTTTTTTTGAGGGTAATTTAAAATTACAATTATCAATAATGAAGTTAATTCTATCTATTATTATGCAGTCAGTTACTGAATTATCGAAATAGTCGTTTGCGAACTTATTTTCAGTATTATTTGACAATTTCTGAACAATATTTAGCGTGTCATTATCTTTTACGTATAAGAGTTTGTTTGTTTTGGTTATGATACTATTTTTAATAGAAGTATCATAGGAATTTACATAATAACTATCACTGATAATTAAATCCGTTTTTCCAGTTTTGGCATAATAACCTAATTCGGGGTGATCTATGATAAAGATATTTTCGTCAATGATTTCGTCAATATTTATTGTTGCATTTTTTGATTTTTTGAATATTAAAGAATTAATTTTTTGAAAACCTTTATAGTTTTTAGCTAGTAAAATGAATCTGTACTCATCCACGTCTAAGTCAACTCCAATAATCGGCTTAATATCATATCTTTGACAACTTTTAAGAAAAGCACCAAGACCAAATAAATTATTATGATCTGTTAAAGCCACGGCATTCAATCCGTGCTCTTTGCTTAAACGAACCAAGTCATCAATCCTAATTATTGAATCTAAAAATGTATATTCAGTTGTATTGTATAAGTTAGTATATTTATTCATATTAATATCATACTTAATTATTTTAAAAGTATTTAAAATAAGGAAAAAAGTATAAAAAAAGCAGGTTTTATTCTGCTTAATTAGTCTTCGTAAATTAATTTTCCTTGGATACGTCCACGTTCTAAATCATTATCAATAATTTCAACTTTAATGTTATCTCCGACTTTAACAATATCGGCTGGCGATTTAACGAAATGTTTTGGATGTTTTTTCATGTTGCTTATGTGGATTAATACATTTTGTTTAATTCCAATATACACGAATATGCCAAAGTCAGTAATACTTTGTACGCTTCCGTCTATAAGCATACCTTTTACAACATCCTCGGCTTTTAAAACGTCTTTCTTCAAAATATATCCATCTTTCTCGTCGCGAATGTCTTTGGTAGGGTTTTTAAGTGATTCTATAATTAATGCAACGTCAAACACATTGGAATTGAATTTTTTTGCTAGTTCTTCAATATTTTGATTTTCCAATGTATCGATGTCGATATCATCTAAATCTATTTCAAGGTAATCGCATATTTCAGTAGCTAATTTATATGACTCTGGGTGAATTGATGTTCTGTCAAAGAAATTCTTAGAATCATGAATTCTTAAAAATCCGATACTTTGTTCAAAAGCTTTTGGTCCAATTCCCTTGACTTTCTTCAATTGATTTCTGTTTTTGAATTTTTTAATCTCATTTCTATATTCAATGATATTTTCCGCCATCTTCTCGCTTAATCCAGAAATATAAGTAAGAATAGTTTTTGAAGCAGTGTTTAAATCTACACCTACTTTGTTGACGACTTTATCGATTTTGAAACCTAAGGCTTTAGACAAGTCTTTCTGATTTACATCGTGCTGATATTGTCCCACTCCAATTGATTTGGGGTCAATTTTAATTAACTCATTTAATGGGTCTTGGAATCTGCGCCCAATATTTACTGCAGAACGTTCTTCTACACTAAAATCAGGGAATTCTTCTTGTGCAATTTTGGATGCTGAGTAAACAGATGCACCGACTTCTGAAACAACAACAAATGCAATGTCTTCATTTTTGCTATTAGGTCTATTTTTCAATAGGTCAGAAATGAACTCTTCAGTTTCTCGTGAACCAGTACCATTCCCAATAGCAATAACATTAACATTATATTTGTCAATTAATTGGTTGACTATTTTGGTGGAAAGTATTTTTTCATTTCTTGGAGGTGTTGGATAGATAATATTTTTTGTTAAAAAGTTTCCTTGCGGATCAATTACAGCAATCTTACAACCGTTAACATAGGCTGGGTCTATTGCCAGCACTGTTTTATTTTTAACCGCAGGCCATAACAGCATGTTTTCTAAACTATTAGCAAACAATTCAACAGCTTCTTTTTCTGCTCTAGCAAACAAATCGGCTTTAATTTCTCTAATGATTGAAGGAAGAATTAGGCGGTCTAAACTATCTTTTATTGCTTCGTTAATGATTTTTCCGGTTTTTTTGTTTTTGAAATAAATATTATTTAACGTGTATAAAATTACATTTTCATTATAGTTTATGTCATAAGATAATATTTTTTTATTTTCTCCACGAGATATAGCCAGAACTCTATGATTTGGAATGGTTTTGACTTTTTCTGAATAATCATAATATTGTTGAAAATTTTGGTTTTCGTCAACTGCATTTTTCTTAATTTTAGTAACGATTTGTCCAAAGTTTCAGAGTTGTTTTTTTACATATTCTCTTGTTGAAGCATCCTGAGAAATTATTTGACTAATTATATATTGAGCTTGTTCAATAGCAAACTCAATAGTTGGCACACTATCATTTAAATATTTTTGCGCATCTTGATATGGATTGTACTTCGGATCTATATTATTCATTATTTCAAGCGCAAGTGGTTCCAAACCTAAGGCGATTGCTTCAGTAGCTTTTGTTTTTTTACCAACTTTAAATGGCTCATAAATATTTTCTACTTCCGACTTAGTTTCTGCTTTTTTAAGTTTATTTTCAATATCTTTAGTCAAAAGTTCTTTCTCTTTAAGGATTTCAATAATTGCTTCTTTACGTTTGTTTAATTCAACATCGTAAGTATATAAATCATTTATTTTTTGAATTGCTTCTTCATCGAGTCCGCCTGTTTGTTGTTGACGATAACGCGCAATAAATGGAACCGTTGAATTATCAGCCAATAAATTTAAAACTGTTTCTACTTGCCCCTCGGTTATGTTTAATTTTTTTGCTACATATGATATTGATATATTCATTTTCACCTCATTTCTAATTTCTATATTGTACTCTATTATTTTAAAAAAATACGGCTAAGCAGCCGCATTTTGGTTAATTATTAATGAATCTAATAAACCCACAGCAATTGCTGTTGTTTCTTCATCTATACTTCCTAGGAAGTGATTTGCTAATTCGGTTACAACTCTTGTTTTTTGCTCTTTTGTTAAGTTTGCTGTTATAGGTTTTAAATCATTAGAAATTAAATTAAGGTTTACTTTGGTTTTGGATGGATCTATACCCTCATCTTTTACTTTTTGAACAAAATCATTCAATGCTTGTTTGGCTTGTTGTTTTTGTTCTTCATCAACAGGTATTTGTGCAATACTTTTTACAAACACATTATAAGATTCTTCGGTTTTTGAAGTGCCATCCAAAATAGTAGAAATTAAGCTTGTTGTTGAATTAAATGTTTGGATTTGTTCTTGTGTCGGTTCTTTACTAAATGGAGTAATAGTTAATGTATTTGTTTCCTTATTGTAATCGGCACTAGGGGATTCGGTAAACGTTTCACTAATGTTTGAAATATTTTGTATGTTTTCTTTATCCATTGAAATTTTTATTGCTGTAGTCACTATTGGCAAGTATCTAGATAATCCCTTAATCTTTCCTTGTGACAATTTTTCCAACAAAGCGTCGTTTATCTGAATTGGTTTGTTATTATATCCAAAGATACCAGAAATATTAACCGTGGCCGACGCAAAAGGCAACGCCGATAGTGGGGCGACAGCCAAACCTAACGTTTTAACTAATAAGGTTTTTTTATTTCTTTTCTTTAGTTGGCGAGCTGTTAATCTTGAAATTTTCATTGATATTCCAGTGATAATCAATGCGATGATTTGGATTAAGGCCAGTATCACAAAGAGATTTAAACCCGCAATTATAGCCTCAATTTCTTCCTTGTAATTACTATAAGGTTCTTTACTCGTATCTATGATTTTTTCAACCCAATGTATTTTTGGGGCTATTGCAAAGGCTAAAACAGCGCCAATTGTTGTTAAAATTAACATTGTTATTGCGGATCAGACCCCTTTGAAATATCCTCATAAAGCCGCTATTAAGCAAAAAATGATAAATATCGCAATTGGCAATAAACCCATTGAAGGTTTGTCTGCGGAACCAAAAAATTTTTTTATTGGTTCGAGATAATTATTTAAAGTTTCCATGACTTTATTTTACTATTTAATATTTATTAAGATAATAATTTACTATCTTCCAATTTAAAAAAATAAAAAATCAGTAGTTTATACTGAAATTTAAAAATATTAGCTTAACAAACGTGAGTTGGGTTCCGCATTTCAAGGATTTTTTTTGTTTATTCTATCGATAAAAAGTTTTCCTTCGAGATGGTCAAGTTCATGTTGTGCGACAATTGCTAAATACCCTTCAAGATCCATTCTTACAACCTTTTTCTGTGTATATGAATAAGCTTCAAACACTATTCTGTTAGCTCTATAAACATAACCTTCTTGGCCACTTATGTTTCGTCCGACACTTAGACAACCTTCACCATCTTCTAATGAAATTTTAAAGTCCGACTTTGCTATTATTTTGGGATTGATGAATACATCTTTTATTTGATTTGGTTGTTTATTCAATAACAGAGGGTCTATTTCGGTAGTGTTTATATAAAACATATTTTTCAAAATACCATATTGAACCGCAGCAACACCAACACCTGGTTGAAATATCGTTCCTTCGGTTTGACTATCATCAATATGATAAATCATAGTTTCAGCTAATTCTACATCCTCGGGTCTTAATGGAATTGGAATATCTTTAGATTTTTGTCTTAGAACTTTATTTGGCAATTTAACTAATTTTACGTTGTATTTCATAGTTTAATTATAATACCATAAATAAACAATATTTTGCGAGGTGAAAAATGTTAAGAATAATTTCAGGAAAATATCGAAGATTGTTAATACAACAACCTAAAACAGATTTAACCAGACCAACTAAAGACAATATTAGAGAAGCCATCTTCAATTCACTAAGATTTGAATTAGAAGACACTATAGTTCTTGATTTATTTGCTGGCAGCGGTGCTATGGGAATTGAATCTTTAAGCAATAATGCAATGAAGGCATATTTTGTTGATATTAATAAAGAGGCCATAAAAACAATAAATGAAAATTTAAATAATCTAAAAATTCATAATGCTGAAGTCTATAAAATGAGTGCAATTGAGTTTTTAAAGACAAAAACAGGGCGTAATTTTGATTTTATTTTTATTGATCCGCCATATCAAGAATATCATTTGTTAAATCAATGTTTAAACCTAATTTCAACTAATAATTTTTTAAATGATTTAGGTTATTTAATAATTGAAACTGATGATATTAATAAAATTATTATTCCAGAAAACATGCTAATTCAGAAAACTAAACAATATGGCAAAACAACAATTTTGTTTGTTTCAAATAATATTTAAAAACCTCCTTCAAAAAAATATGTTCCGAAAACTACTGTAATTGAATACAAAAAGTCAACAGACACAACACTTCTTGATATGGCTGCTGCGTTCCCGCCCTGACCAGGTTACAAGGTTATTGTTCCATTGACTTAATTATTATAAACTAAAAAAATATATCTTTAAATTTTATATAATTTAAATATGAGAAGTTTTTCATATAAAGATATATCAAAATTAGCAAAAGTTTCTATCAGTACTGTTAGTCGCTATTATAATGGTGGCTACGTAAGTAAAAAAACAAGAGCTAAAATTGATAAAGT
The DNA here is from genome assembly GCF_013008635.1 of Mycoplasma miroungigenitalium. Taxonomy (NCBI): domain Bacteria; kingdom Bacillati; phylum Mycoplasmatota; class Mollicutes; order Mycoplasmatales; family Mycoplasmataceae; genus Mycoplasma; species Mycoplasma miroungigenitalium. The sequence goes on along the minus strand of NZ_CP053096.1, from coordinate 357,796 downwards.
AGTTAAAGAACACGGTTATTACCCAAACAATGGTGCGAGACTGATAAAAGGAAGAAGTCGTTCGATATTCATCATTGTTCCTGAATGGTATGAAAATTCATATACCCATATCATGAACGGTATTGAACAGGGAGCAAAAAAACGCAATAAAAAAGTGTTTATTACTCACTCTGCCCCTGAACAAGACGAATATATCGAAACTATTAAATATTGTATGGCGTGAAAACCTAACGCGATTGTTTTCTTTTTACCTAAAACCGAAAATGAACAAATTATTAAATTTATCAGAGAACAAGTATTTGACTCTATAACGGTTGTATACGGCGAACAAATCGAAGGAGTTAACTGAGTTGACGTTGATGTGGAAAATGCGTTTTATTCTGTCACAAAAACGTTTTCTGATTATATCGAACCAAATCAACAGGTTATATATGCTGATGATAATAAGTTATCTCCAAGACAAAGAGAACTAAGATTTTCAGGTTTCCATAAAGCCTGCGATAAAATGAAGATTCAATATGAACGTTATTTTGTTGAAAATAAAAAAATACACGAATTACAAAAATTCCAAAAATTCTTAATTGATAACAAACACTCAAATGTTGTTTGTTCAACACATGAAACTTTCATTAACCTAGTGTCATCTAACGATAACCAACTAAGATTAACGGACATTGGTTTTCAATCAATTTATGACACTCAAAAGAAATATAAAACTAAAATTTTTATTGATTACCGCAAAATAGGTGAGCAAATCGAAAAAATGATATTTGACACTGAAATGGCCAAATTCAATGACACCTACACTCCAGGTGAGACGTTATCAAATTTATTCAAGCCAATGATCATTACACAAAAATAAAATGCCAAACGGCATTTTTATTATTTAAAATTTTTAAGAACCTTTTGAAGATAACGATCATTATCTCTTTTTTTGATAGCTTCTCTTTTATCAGCTTTATTCATTCCTGTTACCAAAGCAATTTCAATTTTTATTCTTGATTGATTATTAAAATAGATTTTCGTGGGTATTATTGTCGCATTACCCATTCTTTCTTTTTTGTTTTGAAGTCTAAGTAATTCATTATGGTGCATTAACAACTTTCGATCTTGCGTTTCGTCACATTTAACTAACATAAATTGTTTGAATGTAGCATTACTTAAATAAAGTTCGTTATTTTTGAAAAAACAATATGAATTAGTCAACTGTACAGTTCCAGCACGAGCTGATTTGACTTCTCAACCCTGTAAAACTATTCCCGCTTCGTATTTTTCGTGTATTGTGTTGCTATGCAGTCCTCTTCTGTTATCGCTTATAATTTTCATAGTAGTGAAATTATAACAATTAGGAAGTATTTTTGTCATAATAAACAGAATACATATTTGATAATTAAAAAATCGAGTACCTAATTGCCTCGATTTCTATAAGTATTTTTTAACAATGTTAGCTAATTCTTCGTATGTGTGGTATCCTGTAACTTGTTCAACAACTTCATTTTTGTTAAAAACAAATCAAGTTGGCAAGTTTCTAACAGCGAACTCTTGAGAAAGTTGTTTGTTAGCATCTACATCAACACGATATACATCAACACCATCATTTTCAGCTAATTCTTCCAACGAAAATTTAAAATTTCTACACGGCGGACATCATATAGCATGGAAAACTAAAACATAAGGTTTTTCGTGTTTGCCTTGAACGTTTTCTAAATATTCTTGTTCAGTAATTTCGTATAACATATTATTATTCCTTTCTAAATTTATATCGTTATTTTAATATAAAAACTTTATTTATCAGTATAAAAAACTGCTTTTTTTCATTTTTTTAGAATTTAATGAAAAAAGCAGTCAGACTGCTTTTTTTAAGTTAATTATAAATCAATATTTTTAACATACTTGGCATTTTCTTCAATAAATTCACGACGCGGGAAAACTTCATCACCCATTAAAGTTGTGAATGTTCAGTCAGCACGAGCAGCGTCTGCTATTTGGACTTGCAACATTTTTCTATTGTCGGGATCCATTGTGGTTTCTCATAGTTGCTCAGCATCCATTTCACCAAGACCTTTATAACGTTGAACGGTGATTTTTTGTCCATTGTTCATTTGTGCCATTAGTTCTTCTTTTTCTTGATCGGTATAAACATATTTGATAGTTTTACCTTGTTGAAGTCTAAATAAAGGTGGTTGAGCAATGTAGACAAAACCATACTCAATTAGAGGTCTAAAGTAACGATAGAAGAATGTTAATAGTAACGTTCTAATATGTGAACCGTCAACGTCAGCATCAGTCATAATAACAATTTTATGATATCTTAATTTATTAATATTGAATTCTTCGCCAACTCCAGTTCCTAATGCGGAAATTAATGATAGAATTTCAGCATTAGCAAACACCTTACTTGGTGTATTTTTTTCAACATTTATAACTTTACCACGTAGAGGTAAAATAGCCTGTGTTTCTCTGTTACGTCCATTTTTAGCCGATCCACCGGCTGAATTACCTTCGACAATGTATAATTCACTGATTTCAGCATTTTTCGATGAACAATCAGCTAATTTGCCTGGTAAAGAACCCGAATCAAATACTGTTTTACGGCGTGCAGCATCTCTTGCTGCTTGTCCAGCTAATCTAGATCTTCTGGCAGCTAAAACTTTTTGAATTAATAATTTAGCTTCATTGGGATTTTCGTTTAAAAAACGTTCTAGAGATTCGCTAAATACTTTATTAACAGCTCCACGCGCATCTTTATTTCCCAGTTTTCCTTTTGTTTGACCTTCAAAGACAGGTTCGGTGTGTTTAATTGAAATAATTGCAACGATACCTTCTTTAACATCATCACGAGTAAATTTTTCATCTTCAGATTTAATAAACGAATTAATGGTTGCGTAATTATTAATTAAACGAACAAGAGCATCATAGAAACCTAATTCATGTGTTCCACCTTCGACTGTAATGATGTTATTTGCGTAGCTTACAACATTACTTGTAATTTTTTCGTTATATTGCACGGCTACCTCAACAGCAACTGCAGGTTCATCGCCGTGCGAATATTCGCCTTCAGCATATATGACTTCTGGGTGAATTAATTTTTGACCTTTATTCAATTCTTTAACATAGTCAACAATCCCGCCTTCAAAATGGAATTCAATATTAGTAGTGTTATCTCTTTGGTCAATTACACTGATTTTAAGTCCACGGTTTAGATAAGCTATTTGTTTAGCGTGGTCAACAACAACGTTTTTATCAAACGGATGTTGATCCATGATACTGAAATCTGGGTGAAATTTAACTTTAGTACCAGTGTCATCAGCTTCAACAGAATTAATTACTGTTAGATGTTGAGCAATATGACCACCATTTTGGAAGTGCGCATAATGTAATTTACCATTCCGTTTTACTCAAACATGAAAATCGTCACTCAATGCATTTACGACCGAAGCACCAACACCGTGAAGTCCACCGGAAACTTTGTAGCTATCTGAGTCAAATTTACCACCGGCGTGTAGTACGGTAAGAACAGTTTCTACAGTTGATAAACCAGTCTCTGGGTGTGGGTCAGTAGGTATACCTCTACCATTATCTTCGATTTCTACGTATCCGTCATTGGTTAATGTTATTGTCACTTTATCGGCGTAACCGGCCATACATTCATCAACTGAGTTGTCGACGATTTCTCAAATTAAGTGGTGTAAACCCCTTGGGCCTGTTGAACCGATGTACATTCCAGGACGCACTCTGACAGGATCTAAACCTTTTAGAACCTTAATATTCGAGGCGCCATATTCTTTTATTTCGCTCATTATTTCTCCTTATTATTGTATCTTTAATATATATTAATATTAAATACTATATTCTAATTATATATGTTTTGAATTTTGTGAAAAATAATTTATAATTAATACATTAAAGTGTAACTAAATTTTTTTAGTGCAGTTTTTTTATTCAAATTACTCATGAAAGGAGAAAAAATGGAAAATTCTGAAAAAAAGAGTGAGTTTACCAGTGAGGAAAGCAAAAATCAAAAAGAATTTATTGCTTCAGAAACTAAAAATCAAGTTCAAAATGTCGATATTTTTACTCAAGAACCTGACAGCCCTGTTTCAAAAACTGTTGAACGTAAAAACACAAAATATAAATACACAAAATTGTCTAACTTTGTACTAAGACTCTCAAGATTTTACGCACCAATGCCAATGTGAAAACTTATGTTAATTACATCTGGTTTTGCAGTAGTTTTTGGGATTATTAGTGTGTTTTTAGTTAAAAACCCAGGTATTTATAACTTTGGAGCAGCTGCGTTTGGTCAAGCGACTGCTAGAATTACTAACGTTTTGCTTAGAAATAACCCAAATATTACTCCGGCAATTTATAACGTTATTGACCACGCCTTATTCTGAATCTTATATATTATTTTATCTATTCCTATTTTTATTTTTGGATGGAAAAAGACTGGAAAGGTATTTACAATGCTTACATTACTATTCTTGGTGGTGTCTAGCCTTGTTTCATTTGCTGTTGGGCAAATTCCTGGTTCAGATAAGTTATATATCATCGGAAACTTTTCACACAGCGATATCCCCGATGAATTAAAGAATTATATTTCAAGTGAATATTGATCTGGGAAAGATCAAATGTGACAATTGATTCCTTTAAGCTGAAATGATGCGGGTAACGTAATAGCACAAATTATTTTTGGTGTTGTGTATGGATTCTTGTTAGCATTTTTCTTTGCTGTGATTGCCATAATTGGTGGTTCAGCAGGTGTTACTGGAATTATTGGGGAATACATGTCTGTTGTTAAACAAAAAAACTTTGGAACAATTAATGGATACATTAATCTAGGTATTTTGGTTGTTGCAGTTGCTATTGGTTCATATCTACCAGGAAGCTTATTGATTAATTCATTCGCTAAAGGTATTTCTGCAACTGATACAGCATCAATAATGAACAGTGATTTCTTCAAAAATATGGAAACATGATTCGAAACTAATAAAGTGAACCTTACTGAATTTGAAAAAGGAAGAATTATTGAAACATTGCAACAATTTAAGGAATTAAGTTGGTCTCCAGCAATGTATTTCTCACCTAACTTTGTTTCAACTCTAATCTCTAACTTTGTCTTTGTATTTGCATTGAATAAATTATTTCCAAGATTTAAAATTGTTCAATGTAAAGTTTATTCACCTCATATGTCAGCAATTAAAGCTGCCATTATTGGCGACCAAAAAACAATTAATAGTTTTACAGTAACGGTGGGTGAAGGCGGTTACTCAGGTTCAAAAACCAAGGTATTATCATCAATTACTTTATACAAACAAGTTCCACGTTTAATTAAAAAGATACGTGCAGTTGACGAAAATGCATTGATTACGGTTTCGAATGTATCATCAGTTGATGGTAGATTATATATTCCGGACAGTAAATTTTAAAGTGGCGAACCCACTTTTTTATTTCAAAATTTAATTTGATTTAATATCGTTAAAAGATAATCATTAATCTATAATTAAACTATGCTATTAAACTATATTAAATATAAAAATAAAAAAGTTCCCGTTTATTTAGAAGATAATAAAAAAGATACAACAATATTATTTTGTCATGGAATAAATTCAAGTAGTGATTTTATAAGTAAACTTGAACCGTTTAAAAAAACTTATAATGTTGTTGCAGCTAATTTTATTGGTTCGAAATATACTCAAAAACCAAACCCAGACGAAATAAATATCGAAGACTGAATAAATATTGGAAAGTTACTGTTGAATTCTATAAAAACAAAAAATATTATTGTTTTAGGTCATTCGATGGGTGGTGTTGTAGCATTAAATTTAGCAGACGATAAACGTGTCAATAAAGTTATAATGATGTCTACCGTAAATCCCACAATGACTGAAAATAATAGTTATAGTATTTTAAAATCAGCAATAGCACCCACAAATTTTGTATCAGATGTAATCGGAAAGTTAATTGTAAAAGTGAGTGAAAAATTCAAAAAAACAGCTAAATTGGTTGAATCATTTAGTAAAAAAGGTGTGTGAGCCTCCTTACTTGAAAAAGTTATCTTGAATAAAGAATATCTGGATTCATTGGGCGAACTATATTCAGCAAATGCCAAAAAGATGAATTTTGTAGTAGGGTCTAATGATGCAATAATTGGTGCAAAACATTTTGAGAAGTATGCAAACGAACTGGGTATTCCTTTTACCATAATTGGCAAAGGACATTCACCAATCAAGGATGATCCAATAAAGGCAAATGAATATTTAAATTCGTTTTCTTTAAACAAAAATAGACATTGGTGAAACAGATTTGTTACGATTAAAAAACACAAAATTGAATTCAGTAGTTGAAAAGACATCGATGACTTAAATACTGAAATATTAGAAGAATTAGGAGAATAACATGGATTACACAAGTTTTGAATTGAGATTAAAACAATTATTAATGAATGGGAATGGACCAAAATTATTGTTAAAGTTATTAGAAAGTCCCTTTAGATTTAATTCTAAATTACACCCGTTCAATGTATTAACTAAAATGGAACAATCATTTTTAAGAACTCAAGAAAATAAGTATTATAAATTTATTATTGAATGTGGAGAATTTGTTTTAAATGAAGCAGAAGTTGAGCATGTTGAAAATTCATATTGTTTAAATTATGTGGACACATCAAAGATTGAAGCTTGAGACGGAGAAAACTTAACTCCAGAAGACATTGTTAATGCTAGTGAAATAATTAAATTTAGAGCACCGCTTGCTTTTAAAAATAAAGATAATACGAAACTATCGCTAGTTTTCCCTAAAAAAAGAGATATCGGCTCAAAAAATGAAGTGGGTAAAACTATTGAAATGTTTACGAAAAGAATTAAAGCTTTAAGAGCTAATGATAAAACTCCTAAAGTAGAAATTTTAATATGATTCGTCGATTCATTATATACAAGAAATGAAGAACAATACAAGGAAGCTTTTCGAGCTGTAAACACTGAAGAATCAATTGTAGACGTTAAATACGGGTCTGAATTATTTGATGAATTTAATTTAAGAACACAGTGAGACGAAATCGAATCATATATTGCTAATTTTAAAAATCAAAATTTAGATTTCTTTTTAAAAATGCCAGACTTAAACAATGATCCGGAAACTTTTGAATTCATGGTTGGCTTGAGCAATTCTGCCTGAGAAAAACTAAGCTCTGATAATCCTGATATGGTTTTACTAAGAAATTTAATTTTTGGAGATGAAGGCGATAATTCTTATAGTAGAGCTAGTCATATGAGAAATTCTAAGCTAGTCGAATCCGTTTCTGAAGTAAGCTAAAGCCTTATGGCTTTTTTTATTGCAATTTTTATAGTAATTTCTAATACTTTTATCTTTAAATAATACTTTATAATTGTAATAACTATTTATTAGGAGGAAATTATGTCGATAAAGCGCGTTGGTTTAAGAGTTGATAATTCAATTAATGCAAGACCTGATTCTAAAAAGATTAAGGAGTATGTAGATTATTTAGTTGACTGATTAACCCAAAGAGTTAAAAAAGCTCACGCAAAAGGAATTATAGTTGGAATAAGCGGTGGAATTGATTCAAGTTTGGTTGCAGCATTAGCCAAAAAGGCTTTTCCTGATAACACACTTGGCGTGGTGATGCCCATTGATTCAATGAGTTTTGATTTAGCACATATTGAGGAGCTAAAGAAAAATTTGTACCTATCAACAGTCACTGTAGACTTAAAAAATACTTTTGACGAAATTACACGTGTAACGTGTGTAGAAGACAAAATGTCTTTAAGTAATATTAAGCCAAGATTAAGAATGACAACATTGTATGCTCTGGCTCAACAACACAACTATATTGTTGCAGGAACTGACAATGAAGATGAATTATTCATTGGATATTTTACAAAACATGGTGATGGCGGAGTTGATATTTTGCCAATAAGTCGATTATTAAAAAATGAAGTGCAATTGATGGCGAGATATTTAAATGTTCCTGAATCAATCATTAATAAAAAACCATCAGCAGGTTTATGAGAGGGTCAAAGTGATGAAGATGAACTTGGATTTTCTTATGCCGATTTAGATAATTATTTAAATAATAATTTTAATTTAATAAATAGTGATATAAAATTAAAAATCGATAGGTTGCATAAAAACACTCATCATAAAAGACAAAAGGCTTATCAACCAAAATCAATAAAAGAATTTTTTAAAAAGGAGAAATAAAATGGCAGGACATTCACATTCAGCGAACATAGCGCACCGTAAAGGTGCTCAAGATAAGGCAAGAGGAAAAATATTTCAAAAATTATTTAAAGAAATTTATGTTGTTGCTACAGGACCAGGAGGAGCTGATGTAGACTCTAACCCAGCTTTAAAACTTGCAATAGCTAAAGCAAAATCAAAAAATATGCCAAAAGCAAATATTGAGAGAGCATTAGCAAAAGCTAAAGGAGAAGCTAAAGACGGAGCAAATTTTGTTGAAACATTATTTAATGCAACAATAACAGGAGGAGCTACCTTCTTAATCAAAACTCTAAGTGACAACATGAATAGAACTAAATCATCTATGGCTGCACTATTCAACCGTCAAAATGCCGTATTAGGCAAGACAGGTCAAGTTCCATTTCAATTTGATTTACAAGGAGTGTTAGAGGTTTCTAAAGATTTAATCGATGAAGATACAATAACATTGTGCGCACTAGATCATGGTGCAACAGACATTGACACCGATGAAAGTTCATATCTTATTTCATGTGCTCCTGAAAGTTTCCCAGAACTTAAGTCAGCATTAGAAAACGAATTAGGAATCACTGAATTTTTACAATGTGAAGTTACATATGTACCAAATTCAACTGTTGAATTTGATGGAGAAAAGGCAGAAAAAATTAAGGAATTCATTGCTAAACTTGAAGATGACGACGATGTTCAAGAGGTTTTCCACAACATAGAACTTCCAGAAGTTGATGACGAAGAATAATTAAAAATCCAAAACAAAAATTAACATCTCAAAAATGTTAATTTTTTGTTTAAAATAATATTTTATTCTTTTTAAGAAATTATAAAAGGTTCTAAAATTGAAATAAATTCTTCCCAATTTTCCTCAAACATCATGTGACCAGTTTTCGGTATAAAAACCGTTTTGATATTCTCAACGTTTTTGTTAAAATATTTTAGGCAATTTTCTCTATCAATTACTCCATCTTTTTCACCTAAAATTAATAATGAAGGTACTTTGATTGACTTTAATCCGTCTTCAATTTCGTCATGAAGTTCTAACAAAGGCAATGAATTACCTAATTTAATTACATCGGCGTTATTGTGTTCGTTGGGATCGAAATTTTCTTTAGCTAGTTTCATTCATTTTTTATCGTTTGTAAATTTGCTAATATCATAGTAAAGAACAGATAAAAAGTTTAAAAATTCTTCAAAATTTTTTGGGAAATATGTTGTATTATAAGTATCTACAGTTTTTAAAGAAGTTTTATTCATCGGTGCAACAAATACCATTTTACCGATTAAATCAGGACGCAATTTATAAGCTAATGAAATAATTCCGCCCCCCATTGAGTGACCGATTAATGTAACATCTTTAAGATTGTTATCAATCATAAATTTGATTAACAATTCAGCATATTGGTTCACACTTAACTCATGATTTTTTATCGCTTTTACGCCATTGCAGCCCGGGAATTGAATTGCGTAGTAGTCCGTTTTTGTTCAATAATTTTCAAAAATTGAAAATGTCGCTGGTTTTGAGTTAAAACCATGAACAAATATTACGGGTTTATGTGGCTGTTCATTGTTTTTAAAAACATATGGATAATCATATTTAATATTCATATTGCCTCCTTAGCATTTACATTTTACCAATACAATAAGCATTTAAGGAAGCGTAAAATTTTAGTGTGTTAATTCAAGCGCAAGCGTCTTAAATATCTGATTTAATTATACCTCATTTTATGATTCGTTAAATTTTTGAGCATTTTTTTTAATGAGCCCAAAATTTATCGTGGTGTCATTAATTTAAAAACAACAAAATAACCTGGTGTCAGGTTTTTGTTTTTCCTTTACGCGCGCACGCGCACCTTTTAAGGCAAGATAAGGTTGGCGACAAACTTCTAACCGAAGTGCCAATTTATCTTGCATATTACATAGTAATATGATTTTTTAAATATTTGGCACCAGATTGGCACCAGCATTTCATTTCTGGCGCCGATTTGGCACCAATTAAGGTTTTTTGTTGTTTTATATAACTATGTTATACAGTTTTTTATAGACACTGGCACTGATTTGACACCACCATATAATTAGGCATAATTTTTCGCCTAAAAACATTAATAAAATAATTTTGTTTCTTGTAATTATTTAATGTTTATACACCAGCAAAATTTAGCCTATATCGTTAAAAATAGTCGCTATATTTCGCAATAAATTTTTATAAATAACTTTAGTTTTAATATGTTTTTTTGAAAACAATGCATTCGGTTTTTTGATATGTTTTTTGAATGAGTGATAAACAAAATGCTCGGTATAACTCTTATTCAAAACGATTTTTCCTTCGTTATTTCAAATGTTATTAACATGATTTTTAATATATTTGAATAGTAATTTTGCTTCTCTTATGTATTTTTTATCGACACCCAAATCATTTGCTTCATTTAGAAATGTTTGTTTTAAAGTTTCATAATTATGATAATTTAAAGCATATTTTTTATCAAAAATCGCCCCAAATAAATCAACTCATCTTGCGCCAAAAGTCGTGCTAAATCATGATTTATAAAGCTGTTTATTGTCCTTAGAATTGAATTTTCCAAACCCAAAAGTATCGTTTATTTTCTTTACTAAATGAAAATAATCAAGGCTATATTTAACCTTGATTTTACTTGCAAAATCACCCATTCAAATAGCGCCATCGCCTTTTAAGACGGTTTTTTTACGGCAAATATTTAATTTTTTAAACTCTTTATTAAAGAAATTTTCTAAATTTGTAAGTTCATTTTTTGATGATTTATCTTGCAAATTTTTAGTGAAAAAATAACATATTGCCGAGCTGTTTTGATAGTGTTTTTTAGCTGCATTTTTACTAAGAAAATTAGTGTGTAAAATTACCTCTCTAACCCTCATTTTAGGACGGTATTTTATACCTTGAAATCTAGTGAATAAATCATCAATTTCAACGTGAATTTTTTTCTGATTTCTAAGCTTAAATCTATTGGCATTTTCTAAATATTTTTTGTTGTTTTGAATATCGATTTGCTCGTCGATTTTGAATCGTTTTTTCATCTCATATAATAGTTGTTTTGATGGCTTTAAAGGTATCAATTCAGACGGTAATGATTGATTATTTAAGTCGCTTATAATACAAAATTTAATTAAATCAAAATCATATTTAGACCGCTTTAAACGTTCTATTATTACATCATGATAATATGTTATTCGACGTTTTTTGCCCCTATTATCTAGATATTCATACATCGTATAATTTAATTCGAAACTACCGCCCATCGTAATTCATTTATGAGTTTTTTGTTTTGCTATTTTCCAGTCTGGATATTTTTCGAAACGTATTTTATTTCGAAATTCTTCTTCAGCAAAATTTAATTCTCTTGCTTTGTTAAAATAGTATTTTCTCAAATCTAGTTCATTACTAAATATATTAATTTCATAATTCATAATTCAATTATAAAAAAACATAGCCTCGCTATGTTCATATTAATATTACATCTTTAATTTAAATGTAAAAGCCTGTGAGTCGCTTTCTTCCTCCACGACCTTTTGCTTTTGCACTTTTTCTGAATTAATTAAAGTATTTTTATGCTTCCGTATTTCCAGTTGGACATTATCTTGTTCTGTAAATCAGCTTAAATCTTGCACATCAACTTTATTAAGTTGTCTTAATATTTGTTTTAAATTGGCTATTTGTGTGCTTTCTTCAAAAGTTAATGGCGTGTCCGTCAACTTATTTGGTTGTGAGTGAATGATTTTATTATGCGCTTGGTATTTGCCGTTATTTAATTCTAAGTTAATACGTTGAATTGTAAGAACCTTGTTTTTTTCATCGTTGATTCTTTCAAATAAACCAGTGATGATTTCTTTACATTGCCTACTATCAATTAAATTATCTAATCTACTAAATTCGCCTTCAGCAAAATAACTATGAAATTGTTTCTTATCCATTACTTGAATGCTCGTTAAATCAACTAACGATTCATATCCGTCATTATCAATTAATTTTATTTCGCCAGAGAAAAACCTCTTAGGGCTTGATGTGCCCCTATAATTTAATGACCGAGAATTTAGATATCATACATCATTACCGGTATAAAAAACAACCACTGGATGATACTTTGTTCCTGTTATTCGCAAACCGCGTCTATCAAAGTTAATAATTGGTAGATTGTTCATTGCTAATTATTTAAATTTTCTCATAACAAAATTATATTAAAAAAACTAATGTTTCCATTAGTTCTTTTAAGCACCCTTCTTGTGCTGGCTTAGAGCTATACGCTATTTATATGATTAAATAACCGCTCATTTTATTCGTTATTAGTATACTATACTTTCAAAGAAAAGCAAAATATTTTTTCTATTTAATTTTTTTATCAAAGTATCTCACTTTAATAAATCAGCCTAATGCTATACTAATTCCCAAAGTTATAAGGCCTAAAGGGGCTAAAATAGATATTAAAAGCTTCTTATTTTTTGCTTTTTGCTTTTGAATATCATCATTATTATTTGGCAACTCAACAACAACATCATCTAAATCATCAATGACGGAGCTATTCAAGATATTTTCAATTGTAAACTCGGCAGCGTTTTTTGAACTACCGGCAATTGGCCGAATTTTTATCTGTATCGATTTTAATATATTTTTTTCATTTGTTAAAAGCCGCAAGGAATTATTTAGTTCATTTAAATCTAAATCTCAATCTATTCCATATTTAATATCGTAAGTTTTTTGTAAATACTCATTAATATCGACTATTACTTTGTCTCTCTGTTTGGATAATACGTTTTCTTTATAACTGAATTTTTTTTGTTTTGTTAAAATAGTATTTTCTCAAATCTAGTTCATTACTAAATATATTAATTTCATAATTCGTAATTCAATTATAAAAAAACATAGCCTCGCTATGTTCATATTAATATTACATCTTTAATTTCAATGTAAAAGTTTCTGCAGGAGGACTTGTTTCGGGTTTTGGATTGTTCGGGAACGGTTTACCAGCATTTGGTTTCATTTCATTAGAACATAAAGATTTTGGAGGTTTATCTTTTAATACATTCTTTTTATTATCTAATATTTTGTCATTACCATTTAAAAAGTCCTGAAGCTCATTTTTATCTAATAATGATATAGCATTAATATTTTCTTTTAAATCTTTAATTTCGCTTGTATTTACTTTATCTTTTCAATCTACAATTATTTTATTATTTCTATCTTTAGATAAATAGCATTCATTAAAAGCAATATTACCATCCTGTATATTCTCATTTAATTTATTGATAATTTCTGCATATTTATCTGAACTTATTGATTCACCATTAGGATACTTCATAGGTTCAAATATAGACTCAAATTCCTTTCTATTCATTATGTTAATTGATGAACAATTTATTATTTCACCTCTACCGTGATCTATAGAACCGTTTTTAAAATATACATCTAGGTCTTTATCTTGAGGAATTTGATTTCTTCATGTTTTAGCAGTTAAATAATAAACCTTATCATCTGTGTAAAATACAACAAGAGGATGTGATGATGCAATTTCAGTTTTATCTAAATTTCTACTTATTTTCAACGTTCTAAACTGTTGCTGTTTGAATCTTCAATATGTGTTATTTTGCATGAATAACCTCCTTGATAAAATTATAAAGTAATAAAAAACCAAAAAAAGAGCTTTCGCTCTTTTAGGGGGCCACTTACCATATTCTATCCACTATGTTGAATCAAGTATAGTATAGGAATCAAACACTGTGTGCCTTTACATCCTTTATAGACTGTCGGAAAAACCGGATTCTAGGGTTTAGCTGTGTCGTCTTATGTTATTATTTTACACTACTTTTTCTTATTTCCAAAGAATTTTTTAGTTTTTAGCGTTTTAATTTTCAAAGAAAAGCAAAATATTTTTTCTATTTAATTTTTTTATCAAAGTATCTCACTTTAATAAATCAGCCTAATGCTATACCAATTCCCAAAGTTATAAGGCCTAAAGGGGCTAAAATAGATATTAAAAGCTTCTTATTTTTTACTTTTTGCTTTTGGATATCATCATTATTATTTGGCAACTCAACAACAACATCATCTAAATCATCAATGACGGAGCTATTCAAGATATTTTCAATTGTAAACTCGGCAGCGTTTTTTGAACTACCGGCAATTGGCCGAATTTTTATCTGTATCGATTTTAATATATTTTTTTCATTTGTTAAAAGCCGCAAGGAATTATTTAGTTCATTTAAATCAAAATCTCAATCTATTCCATATTTAATATCGTAAGTTTTTTGTAAATACTCATTAATATCGGTTATTACTTTGTCTCTCAGTTTGGATAACACATTTTCTTTATAACTGAATTTTTTTGTTTTAATTGACATTAAATCAAATAAAAATTGCTTCCCGTTATCATCAACAACAATCTTAGCGTTATTTATAGCGTTATAACTAGTTAAATTAACGACTTTTCGGTTAATTCCCTTAATTACTACCGCTTGCTTAAATCCTTTGCCTTTAGCAAGGTTTCTGACCGCATTTTCAAGATTGCTAATCTCAACATCTTGGCCTAATATTAATCCACGTTGTAATAATTTTTCGTAGGTATATCGAGTTATCTTTTCTCTGATTTCTGATAAATTGCCTGCTTCAAAGCTAAAGTCAGGTATTTCAATTTCTTTTAAATTAATTTCATGTTCGAACACATGAAAAACAACGTTATTGACTTTTCCATATAATATTCCACGGCCATTAATTGCTTCAATAACCAAAATAGCATTATGAATATATTTATTATCACTTGGTCTGATTTGTGGAAGAGACATTTCAAAAGCAACCGAATCTAAATTTTTTATTTGATAGTCCTTATCCAATTCCAGTCCTTGAATTTGTTTTTTAATTTCCGAAATTATGAAATTTTTAATTTCATTTACATCATTTAAACCATTAAGTTCAATTGTTTTTAAAGTTATATTAGCAAATATATTAGCTTTTGTTTGAGACTTATTAGGCTCATCTTCATCATTAGCAGAATTATGATTTGGATTTTTCTTTTTATCTTCGTCAAAATTATCTATTTCGCTTATTTTAAAAACGTTCAAAGGAATTGAAAATATTTTATAAGGCATTATTGCGATATTAGAATCGGGTTTAACTAGTTCAACTTTAATCGTTAATAATTTTGTTAAATAACTAAAATCTGTTGTAAAGTTAAGTTTATTAAATTCTTCATCGGTAAGTCCGTTAAATCAAGATTTTTTGTTTTGTCAAATTTGAGTCATAAAATCTTTGATGTAATTATGTTTAGCGGTATCAATAAAGTATTGTCTATTTAATTCAAGATTAATAATTTGGTTATTAGTTGGTTTAATATCCTTGAATTTGATTTTCATAAATATAGGGTTTTGATTAAGCATATATATTTCTTCAACCGTATTAAGGTTAAAGTAGATAAATGCTCCAGTCTTATCAGGGTTTATTTCTACCTTGCTGATATTAACTTTATCTTTATTAGTAAAGTCTGAAAGCAGTTCGACTTCTGCTAATTTGGTATTTTTATATCTATTAGCAAATTCATCCACACTAAATTTATCATCTGCGATGGTTTTTAGTGTTGGGGCAATACTAATATAACTATTGAAGTAATCTCTATAATAAAGACGCTCTATATAGCCTTTATAATATTCCATAGCATCTTCATAATTTAGTTTGTATATTTCCTTGTCTGTTAATCCAACCGAGATTAAATAATTATAAAATGATGCTCCGGTTGTTGTTTTTCACAAAGGCTGTATTTGACCGCTATCTAAAACAACATTATCCGTAAAATAAGAATTTGGCGGATTTTTACTATCTGAATTTTTTTCACCTGGTTCCTGAATTAATATTAATTTAAAATTACTAATTGAATTAGGGGCATTCGAGACAAACAGTCAAATTCCAGAAGTTGAAAAGTATGATGTTTCTCCAGTTTCTTTAATCTGGTCAATAGAATTTATTGTGTTTGTATTACTATACTTAAGAAGATATTTATTATTATGTGCTTTTGTTTTTTCTAATTTAAACAATGTAAAGTTCTCTGTTTCTCCAATTACTTGTTTTAATCCACCTTTTCCAAGAACGACCGCCTCAGCGATGAAACCACTCGGTTTGTCTTCATCTCAACCTGGTCTAAACAAAGTACGTGATTTATATGGTAATTTAGTATCGGCATAATATTCTTCATCAATTTCTTCATTTCATTTGGGATGTTTACTTCAATCGGCAAATGTTTCATATTTATTATCAATAAATATTGGCTCTTCTTCAAATGGTTTTAAATCAAACCAAACTAGTTGCTTCTTTGTTCCTGTTTTAGGGTCTATCGAGGCATCATACATTGGATTATCTATTAAATTACCGGCACTATCTTTTTTATATTCCCCATTAGTTTCTTTAACATACTTTTCAATTAATAATTTTTAAATTCGGGATAATTCTCAGGCTCTCAAGCATATCATTTAAAATCCATTTTGGAGCTTCGTGAATTAATTTCAATTATTTTGCTATAAATTAATTTAATATTCTCTTCGTTATTTCCACTATTAGGTTCGTATTGAATAATTTGAATTTTGTATTCATTTAGTTTATGCGAGTTTTTCTCATTTATCTCAGAATGCGGGTCGGCATCGAAATCCAAAACTCTACTATTATCACTTGCATTTAAACGATTATCTTTTAAGCTCTTAAAAAAGGTTTGGTCTAAAACATCAACTTTTTTGCCATTGATAATCAAAACTTCGTTTTCACTTAATGTCGTATTAAAACTGACGCTCAATGGTGTGTGAGCGACCCATCTACCAGCATAGTAAGTATTTCCATAATTCCCAATCGCTTTATCATTTTCAGCTCTAACCAATACATCATCTACTAATTCCGTATTATAATCCTCGAAGTTAATATATTTACCAAGATTAATTTTTAAACGTTCATCCATTTTTGCGTTTTCGAGTCATTTAGTTGCACGATATTTGATTTTAATGTTAGATTTAAGTAATTTTGAGCCAAGATTTTTTGAATGAGTTGCTATATCTTTAACATAAACATCTATGCTATTTTTGGCGCTATCTTCAGATGAAATCTTATAACTTAAGACTAAACTACTATTTTTATCTTTAAGTTTATTATTTAATGTTTCAAAATATTTGTTTAGATTATATTTATTACTTTTTTGGTTAGTACCTTTTAATGGATTAGTCATTAAATTTCCACCCGTATCTGTATTTAACACTATTTCGTCGCTAACAACGCTTAACGCTTCATTTCAGAGTTTATTATAATGATTTTCAACATTGCGATTAACAAATTTAGACTTAACTCTAACTTTTAAAGAATACACCTTTTCATCGCCTGATATTGCATCAGTTGAATGATGATACGTGTTTCAAATTTGACCTGTATAATAGTCCTCTTCTTCGTTGTAGTACTCCTCATCAACTCAAATTAAGGAATCATTAATTAATTCAATTTCAACCAAGGCGTCATCTTTATTGACGACATCATTAAAAAGTTCATTTCATTGAGAACGCAAAATGTTCTTTTCGTTCGGGGCGATATCAGAATTAATTAGATTCTCATAAATTTTTCTTATTTTTTGAAAGTTGATATTTGTGCGGAGTTTATATCCTTTATAAAAATAAATTAGGTTAAATTGGTTAATATGGTATAAATAAATAGCGATGAGTCGTCATTGAGGTTGTATAACTTTAATGTACCGCCTGTTCCACAAACAGGTGTTTTTTTATACTTTTTTGTATAAAAATGGTTTGTCTTATTGACAAACCATTTTTTATTTATTATTTACTAATTCAAGATTTCAAATTTCTTCGATTAAATCAGTATCCATGCGATATGATGAAGCGGATTTAATGGTGGCTTCAGTGTATGAAAATGCTTTTTTATCTGGCGAAATTTTGTTTAAATGCTTAATAAGTTGAGCATCGTATTGATCTACTTCATTATTTAAATTATTGTAGTCATAGAAGTTTTCGTACACACGGTTTAATTTAGGTTTAACATGTCCTTCACTAAGTCTGTGGCCTATTGTTAATCCAACTACTGGGAATGCTTGACCTTTTATATTTAATAGGTTGATTATTTCTTTTTCAATCGTTCTGACAAGACCTATAAAACAAGTTCCTAAACCTAAATCTGTAGCAATATCTTGAGCCATTGTAGCTTGTATAAATGCATCACCGACTGCAACTGTATATGATTCTGAAGAATGATTATTATATTGTAATTCTGGGTGTTTTGATTTTGCAATATTCATTCTATTGTAGTCTGCTAAAAAAACTATAAACATATCACATGATTTAATTGCGCCAGTATATTTGCTAGTTTCTCCTAATTTATTTAATATTTCTTTATCTCTTACTACAATCGCACTTGATGAATGTCAATTTGAAGATGTTGGTGCAGATTTAATAACATTTATTATTTTATTATAATCTTCATCAGAAATTTTTTTGTTTGTGTCGTATTCACGAACACTATATCTTTCGATAGTTCTATTGTAAAAACTCATTTTACTCCTTATTGTTTAAAAATGTTTCGTATGCTGATTTAACATTTTTATAACTTTTTCTGTGTTCTGGAATCAATCCATATTTTTCCATAGCTTGTTTGTGTTTCAAAGTTCCATAACCTTTGTGTGTTTTGAATGAGTATTCGGGATATTTTAAATCCAATTCATCCATATATCTGTCTCTTGAAACTTTTGCTAAAATTGAAGCTGCCGCCACCGTGAGAGATTTAGAATCACCCTTTACTAAATTCAATTGTTTGACAGTGCAATTAGGCAATTTTTCATAATCTGTAATAACTAAATCAACATCGTTAAATTGGTTTGCAATTTCAGTCATTAGTTTTACGGAACCGGCTTTAGGATTTAAATAATCAACCTCAATACTGGTTAAAAATTTAATATCGTATTTAATGGCATCTCTTTTAATCTGTTCAAACGCCATTTCTCTTTGTTTAGCATTTAATTTTTTAGAATCGTTTATTAACGGATTAGAATAATTAGGAGGAAATACCACTCCCGCAACGACCAATGGACCAGCACAGCAGCCCCTGCCCGCTTCGTCTAAACCCAAAATTTGTTTTAGATTTTTAAATTCTCTTAATTCAATATCTACTTTATATTCCATTTATCTCCTAATAAAAATTGTAGCAAAGCGCCACAATTCCAATTATTTTTTGTCAGTAATGTCAATTATTTTGTTGACTAATTCCTCTTTTTCCATTTTTTCATAGCCACTAATATACAATTTCTTGGCCATTTCGTATAAACGGTGATTTGGAAGCATTAGTAATTTTTCTATTTTTTGTTGTCTATCAGATTTAACTATCTCAGCTTCAGTTTCGTTCACAGGTTGATTAGGTCTTTGATTTTGTGACGATTCTGGAGACATTGAATTATGATTGAAAATATTATTTAAGTCCGAAAACATGTTAGTACTTTGTCCAATTGTCTTGATAAGCTCAAATTGTTTAGCATTTGCAAAAGCTATATAAATAAATTTAGTTTCACGCACAAACCCATAATATAAAGATATTGTTAAGAATGAAATTAAAATAGGTAATACTACCTGAATTATTTGTAAAGTGTTCAATTTTACGTTTGATGTGTTGCCTTTGGATATAAAGAAAGTAATAATATCAAAAAAGCTTATAAATGACATTATTCCAAAAAAGGTGGCCGTGCCTGGTTTTAAATGTTCAAAACTTTTATTTTGATAACTTTTAATCATTCCCAAAATGTATGATATTGATATTCAAACTCATATCGCGATATAAAACAATGGAATTAATACGTAAATAAGGACTGAACTATTGTCAGTTTTTGTTGCAAACATTCCATTTTTATATTGAAGAATAAATTGTGATATTTGATGTACTAATATCACTGCTGTAACAATAAGTATAGATATTAATGAACCAATCACGTACTTACGAAATGTTGTTTTTTCCAGCTTTCATAATTCGGCTGTACTATTTATGTTTAAATATTGTCTTTTCATTTTTCTCCTTAATTATTCTTCGTTTTTCAATTCGTTAAAATCGAAATCTGCAATGTTAAATTCATTTGGTATAGGTGCAAAAACAGTAATTTTTTTACCGCTGATAGGGTGAATAAATTCTAATTTATAAGCATGCAAACGTTGATTGAATTCGTCAATTTTTTTGTTATATACAGGATCTCCATAAATTGGGTGCCCAATATATTTTAAGTGTACACGAATTTGATGGGTACGACCAGTTTCAAGTTGACATCTTACTAATGATTTTGGTTCTTTTTCTAAATAAAAATGTTTAAGTAGATACACTGTGGTGATTGAATCTTTCCCATCTTTGTGGACAGTCATCTTCTTACGATCGTTTGCGTGTCTGTTAATTGGTAAATTTATTTTGGTTGTTTTATTTTCAATTAAACCATCGCAAATAGCCAAATACGAACGATGAATTTCATGATTTTTTAACATTTCAACCAATTTAACATGAGTTTCATT
This sequence comes from Mycoplasma miroungigenitalium, assembly GCF_013008635.1. Classification (NCBI taxonomy): domain Bacteria; kingdom Bacillati; phylum Mycoplasmatota; class Mollicutes; order Mycoplasmatales; family Mycoplasmataceae; genus Mycoplasma; species Mycoplasma miroungigenitalium. The sequence continues at coordinate 337,033 of NZ_CP053096.1, read as the reverse complement.
ATTTTTGGCTATAATCAACAATCCACTTGTGTCTTTATCTATTCTATGAACTATGCCCGGTCTTAATAAACCGTTTTCATTTGATAGTGTTTTGAAATGGAATAATAATCCATTTACCAATGTATCGTCATGATGGCCGGGAGCTGGATGTACAACCAAATCTGTGGGTTTGTTTAAAACTACTAAATCATCATCTTCATAGACAATGTCTAAATCCATTTTTCTAGGAACCACATTAGTTTCTTTATCAATTAATTTCGTAATAGTAATATTTCAACCTTGTTGAACAATGTATTTTGGTTTGTTGACTGGTATCGTATTATCATTCAATAAAACTGCGCCTTGCAAGATTAATTGCTTAACGTCATTTCTTGATAATTCGGTATTATCTGAAATATATTTATCTATTCTGTCTTTATATGTAACTTCTAATTTAATCATAATAACATTATATATATAAAGTAAAAATAAGTGCGCAATAAAAAAACGAACTTTTTTATAATTTTTTGATTGTTTTATTAATTAATGCTTTTTATTTAAAGTATATGAGGTTATCTAAAACATTGTTCGTCAGTCAAGAAAAATCAAATTCAGGATTAATTGTTAGCGACCATGCAATTCCATAAAAATTTGCCAACGCTTTGGTTTTATAATACTCGTTTATATCTATTATTCTATTGCTATTTTCAGAGTAAGAATTAAGGAATTTTAACTCTAACTCTGATGACAGCACTAAAGCTGAAGCGCAATAGGAAAGATCAAAATAAATATTATTCATACTTGAATATTCAAAGTCAATAAACTTAATATTATTAGTGTTATCAAGCAGAATATTTTCTTTGTTTAAATCATTATGGGACGGAACGTCGTTAGTTAAAAATTCCGCGTATATTAATAATGTTTTAATTATGTCTGGGGTAAATATTAAGTTAAATTTTATATGGTCATTTAACATTTCAATGTATTTTTCAATTCTTTGACGAATTGAATTGTTTTTTAATTGAATTTGGGAACAATGCAACTCAGATATTGCCTTTGCAATGTTAGCAATTATATATTCGTTACTAAAATTAATATCTAATGAGTTTATGTATTTTCTGATTATCATATTTTCATTTTCAAATATAACTTTTTCATTACATTTTAGTTTGTCAAATAAAGACAATTTATTCAGGTGATTAAATCCGTTTTTTTGTTTAATTTGTATAAATAAATCATTTTGTACATAAGAAAGATTTGTTAATCCTTTTCCTATTTTTGGGGTATCACTATTAATAACAAAATTTGAATATACCGATTCATAACCATGTTGTCTAAATTCATCTGATATAAATGTTATTTCTTCAAATTGTTGGTCTGTCATACAAAATTCAGTTTTAACAATCTCGGGATTAAAATTCTGCGATTGGACTAATGTTATTGCATCAAAAAAAGGATGAGCTTTACGAACTCATTCAAAATCTATTAATTCTATATTGCCTGTTTCGTTTATTAGTATGTTTTTAGCAGACAAGTCACAGTGCGAAGTCACCAAATCGGCGTCTTTTGTGTATTTTGCAACTAAATCTACATATTTTTTACTGCCTTTTTTGTAGTGATGAAAATCCATTTTTGGGACATTTAATGTCAATTGGTGAAATTCTTTTATTTTTTTTATTACTTTCAGTTGAATTTCTTTTGTTAATTTGATATATTCAAGTGTTTTTCCTTGAAATCATTCACGAATTAATATTCCATTTTCATAATACAAAGTTGCAGAGAGTGATTTTAGTACTAGCTCCTCAATATCGTGATTAACAAGATTAGAAATAGGTATTCTAACCTGAACGTCCTTTCTTTTATATTTGGCTTTAAATGTATAGTTGTGAAACCCCTTATATATAAATTCGATGTCAGAAAGTTCGCTTAATAATTCTTTACTGATATTTTCTTTTAAAAATTGCATATAGTTTGTCATATTTAAATTATAACCTTACATTAAGTTTGGGTCACTTAATCTGGTATACGGCATTTGTCAAATATCAAAGATATATTTGATTAAGGATTCGTGGTATTTCATGAACTGATTCTCTCTTATTAAATTAATGACCGTGTCATAATCAGCTCACATTAATTGTTCAACTTCTTCTTTTTGAATTTCAAACTTATCTAATTCTCAGTCAGTAACACCGATGAAATAGTCACAATATATTTTCTTTAGGTTGATTGTGAATGCCGCTTTTTGATGCAGAGGTTCAAAGTTATAACCAATTTCCTCTAAAGCTTCTCGTTTTATTCCTTCAACAGAACTTTCTCCATGATCGACTGCCCCACCAACACTAACGTCTCACAAACCAGGGTATTTTGGTTTATTTGAAACTCTTTTTTGTATTAACATTTCACCTTTTTTATTAAATAAACACAGAAAAGCGACTATATGGTTGTTTCCATACTCTAAACTTTCTCCACGAATAAATGTTTTACCTGTTTTTTGACGTTCATTGTCATAAATATCTAATAATTCCATTTTGAATCTCTCCCATATCTTTTATTTATAAATATTATTGCATTTTAAATATTTTTTTATACTTTATATATGAAAAAAAATAGTAAATATAAATGGGAATTCACATCTAAAAAACCAATTAAATTTCTTGCTTTATTTGTTGCAATAATTTTTTTAATTATTATGTTAGCCTTTTTAGGTGTAATAATATGGAAATCATCTGATATCGTTAAGGAATTTGGATTTAAACCTTGGTCATTAGATTTTGATGGTGTAGATGGTATTAAGGGTGGTATATTTAATTCAATAACTATCTCTATAATAATTGCTATTTTTACATTAATTTTTAGTATTCCTTTATCAATAAAAAGTGCAGTTTTAATCACATTTAGACTTAATAATAAAGTAAGCAAGATTATAAAGCTAGTCGTGAAAATAATAGGAAGTGCCCCTTCAGTGATTTTTGCATTGTATGCTCTCAATGTTTTAACGAATTTTACTCATTTTATGTTTAATTCGTTTAATGGAAAAAGTTTTATGACTTGTGTTTTAATGTTTATTATATTTAATTCTGCAGTTCTGATAAATAACTTAGTAAATAGTTTTGATTCCATAGATTTTAACCAACAAAAAATTGCAAAAGATTTAAGAATCAATTCATCTTTGATTATTTACAAATTACTACTGAAATCTAATAAAAAGCAAATTTTAAAATGTTGTTTTACGGCTTTTGTTAAAGTTGTTGGTGAGGCGTCAGCTGCTTCATTTATTATGATTAGTAATAATTCATATAATTTATGGGTTAGCGGCGAAAATTTCTTCAGTAACTCCATTAAACCGGCGGCAACAATGGTAACAACTAACTTTTTCGCTCTTAAAAGTGAATATGTGAAAGAATATTTATTTGCATTATCACTGACATTAATTATTGTGATTGGAGTAATTAATTTTCTCATTACTTTAATTACGAAAACAAATACGTTTAAAACAACATATAAAGACAATTTAATTATATTATCCAACAAGTGAAATAATGGAAAAAATAAGGAATCCCAAAGAACTAAAATTTATGATAATATCCAAAAATCAATTGAGTGATTATTCTTTATAATTATTGGTTTGTTAATCATTAGTGCTTTCATTTATATTTTAATATTCGGATTTTTATCAGTAATTAAACCGACATCGACTATTAAATTTGGTGTAGATACAACGCTTTGATCGATGTCAACCACATTATATGGTGCGATTTGAACGGCGATTATTGTTATACCTTTTAGTTTGATGGTTTCAATTTATTTTGAGAGATTTTCAAGAAAAACATTTTTTAGCAAGTTAATTAATTCACTATTAATAACAAGTGGAGGTTTACCATCATTAGTGCATGGTTTATTTGCGTATGGTATTTTTATCCATCTTTTTGGTTGAACATTAGATAAAGGCCATGATTCATCATTATTGGCCGGTGTTGCCTCTGTTGTTGTATTGTTGATACCAGTTATGATTAAACAGTTTAATAACGGTTTCAAAAAAATTAACAAAACATTAATTAAACAAGCCGCAAATAAAGGCTTAAGCAACCCAAAAATATTTTTCAAATTAGTCCTTCCATTGATAACACCAACAATTTTTAATTGTTTCTTTATGGTGCTGACTCTATTTGTTGCTGAAGCATCACCATTTTTATTAACTTCAGGAAGACAAAATTCAAATGTCTTTTCGTTGCTTTACCCTCAACAAACATTAACAACAAGAATGGTGGCTGAATTAAACAAACACAGTTCTAATTCAAGAAACGTGATGTTAGAATGTGCTTTTATTGCTATTTTATTAACTTCTTTATTTTCTTTAATCACTTATTTTGTGACACCGTTATTGAATACAAAAATGCAAGAAAAAGTTAAGGTGTATTTAATTAAAAATAAAATAGCCGCATAGGCTATTTTTTAGTATTTTCAATTAAATTAACAACATCTTGTATTGTTTTTAATTTCAGTAATTCTTCATCACTGACACGAATTTTTAATTCGTCTTCAAGATCAAAAACAAGTTCAGCCAAAGTTAATGAATCTATTTTAAGTTCTTTTAATTCAGAGTTTAATGAAACTTTAGACTTGGTAAATTTTTGAACCTTTTCAATAACTAAATTTGTAATATTCATAGCGTAATTATACAATAATAGCAAATCTTGGCTTATTGTTTATATCATTTAAAATTTTGACATTATTCAATTCATTTCATTTTTGAATATGTAAGGGGTTAATTTCGAATATAAGTACACCATCATCGTTTAAATAACTTTTATAATGATCAAGTATTTTTTTATAAAAATACCACCCTTCGTCTTTTGTGTATAAAGCATGTTGTGGTTCTCATTTTAAATCTTTGTCATTATTTAAGATAATATTTTCATCGAGATATGGAGGGTTAGATATTATTAAATCAAATTTTTCGGTTACATTTGAAAATAAGTCACTTTGGATAATATTTACGCGTGTATCACTGCCTAGATTTTCAATTGCGTTTTCCTTAGTTTGTTTGATAGCGATAGGATCAATATCCGAAAGAGTTACTTGTACTTTTGGTGCATTTACCTTAATTGCCAAACCAATAAAACCTGAACCGCAGCAAAGATCAAGTACTTTAAAATCAATTTTGTTTTTCACGTATTTTTTTAAAGCCAAATCAACCATTTCTTCAGTTTCATATCGAGGTATTAAAACCTTATGGTCTAATTTTATCTTCGTATTTAAAAATTCAATATATCCCATAATATATTGAATAGGCATTCCTTCTTGAAGTTTTTTTAGTTCTTCATTAGAGATTATTTCGCTTAATCCGTAACGACGTTTTTCTAATTTTAACTCTTCAATTGTAGGCATTATTTTAATCCACTTGCTGCTATTTTTTGGTTTTGTTCTTCGGTCAGCAAACTTTCAATAATCGAATCTAATTTGCCTTCAATTACCTGTTTTAAAGATGTAGAATAACCAATTCTATGGTCAGTTACACGGTCTTGAGGATAGTTATATGTTCTAATTTTCTCGCTTCTATCGCCGTGCCCTGCTAATTTTCTATATCCTGATTCTTCATCTTGCTTCTTTTGCATTTCGAGGTCATAAAGTTTAGATCTAAGAACAGACATTGCAGCTTCTTTGTTTGCAATTTGGCTACGTTGATCTTGGGATGTTACTACAATTCCAGTAGGAATATGTGTAATTCTAATAGCTGAATCAGTGGTATTAACACTTTGTCCACCAGCCCCGGAAGAACGATATGTATCAATGTTAATATCTTGAGGTTTAATTTCGATATCTATACTATCATCAATTTCTGGCATTACAGTTACAGTTACAGTAGATGTATGGATACGTCCTGAACTTTCAGTTGTTGGTATTCTTTGGACTCTGTGTACGCCTGTTTCAAATTTTAGTTTCGAGTAGGCATTTTCTCCTTTAACCATAAATACTATTTGGCTAAATCCGCCGGCATTTGCTGGCGAAGTTGAAAGAACACTTTGTTTAAAACCAACTTCTTCAGCATATTTTGAATACATTCTGTATAAATCGCCGGCAAAAATGTTTGCCTCATCCCCTCCAGCGGCTCCACGAATTTCAATGATAACGTTTTTATCATCATTTTCATCTTTAGGTAGAATGAGAATTTTTAATTTTTCTTCTAGTTCAACTAGCTGTGGTTCGTTTTCATCAATAATTGATTTAGCGAATTCTATTTCGTCTTGATCTTTTGATGAAAGCATAGTTTTGGCTGTTGCTATATCTTTTTCTAAATTTAAATATTTAGTGAAAACATTGGCAATATCTTTGATTTTACCAACTTCACGATTTATTTTTGTATACTCCTTTATATTGTTAATTACTGATTCTTCGGTTAATTTTTCGACTAGTTCATCATGTTTATTTTTGATGCTCATTAACGATTTGTACATTGTTTGTTCCATAATTTTAATATTATAAACTAAACCTGCGATATTCTCATATGTCTTTAGTCGTTAAATAAATAAAAAAACGAGAATTTTCTCGTTATTATAGTAAGTGTATGTTTTGTTCAGCAAGTTTTTGCTTCATTTTTTCTGGCCAATATGAAGATTGGACCTCTCCGATATGATGTTTTTCTAAAATTAACATACATAATCTACTTTGCCCTATTCCACCACCGATTGTTAATGGTAGAACATTATTTAATATACCAGCGTGAAACTCAGACATTTCGGTTAATTCCTGAACACTTCTATTAGATTGCTTTAATAACGCGTCCCGATCTACTCTAATACCCATTGATGAAATTTCAATTGCTTTATCAAGTCAAGGAGCATAAATAATTAAATCACCATTCAATTCTCAGTCGTCATAATCAAAAGCTCGACGAGATTGCGCATAACCAGATTTTAACGGTCAGCCAATTTGATAAATAAAAATTGTTCCTTTTTCTTTGGCTAGTTTTTGTTCCCTTTCTTCTGGAGTTAATTCGGGGTAAAGATTTTCTAATTCTTGAGAGCTTATGAAAAACACTTCTTTATTAAATTTTGCTTCTAATTTGAACTTTTCATTAATATGTTTTTTAGTGAGTAAAATCGAATTATAAATCTTGCTTACTGTATATTTTAAATACTCAATATTTCTATCGTTTTTATCTATTATTTTTTCTCAGTCTCATTGGTCGACATAATATGAGTGAATATTATCTAATTCTTCCTCACGGCGAATTGCGTTCATATCAGTAAACAAACCCTCATAAAGATTAAAATCATAATCGTGTAATGCCTGTCTTTTTCATTTTGCTAATGAGTGAACTATTTGTAATTCTTTTGTTGAATTTTTTGGCAAAAATGAAACCGGTTTTTCGCCATTTAGACCATCATTTAAACAAGATTCAGATGTAACAAATAATGGAGCGGTAGCTCTAGTTAAATTTAATTCTAATTTAAGCAAGTCCTGGAAGTATGAGCGCAAATCTTGAATTGCACTCTGTGTTTGTCTAATTGATAACTTTGTTTGGTACATATTAACTCCTTAGTGAATAGATTATATAAGATTATTCTATAATTAGAAACTTTCCACATTCATTGAGAAATGTGTATTTTAAGAAAAAAATAATCACTTTAACAAGCGATTATATTTTTAGATAAATCTTCATTTCATTTTTTTGACAAACCTTTATATATTAAATAAATATAAGGAATTCCTAAATTGGTTTCAATTAACGAGTCAATAACTATAGGTCCTCATTGTAGTTTTCTTATTCCGTTAATCATTAAAGCAAATTCTCAACCGAATTGGACTACAATTCCTATAATTAACATTCTAATGATGGGAAGTTGCGATTTCTTAGTAACAAGATTATATATAATAACACCAAAGTATCCTACTATTAGCATTAAAGCCATAACCCAGTGATATTTACCTGTTTCTCGTCAAATCACTATGTCATTTTGACCAGGGATTGCTTTAGCAATCATTGGTGAACAAATTCATCAAATTAAAATCATTAACGTGAAATGAATTAAATGTTTATCTTTTTTTATTGCAAGTCATATAAACAAGAAATTCGTTGTTCCATAGCTAAGTGATAATCACAATAAAAACCAGAATGGATTAGCTCCATGAACTTGTCTTTGACCGAGCGTTTTATAAAAAATCCCCCAATCAACTAGAAAGTATAATATTCCGCCCGCTAAAGCGAACAAAGTACTCATGTATTTTTTCTTATATATTAATAGGCCATATATTAAAACTAAAAAACATATATCTAGTATAACTAATCCTAAAGTCATGTGACGACTAGGAATATTGTCAGGTATTATGATATTATTCATTTTCCCTCTTTCCTTTTTTCTTTTCTTGCTATTAATTATACTGATAAAAAATAATAAAAAATCAAGCATTTGCTTGATTAAAAATAATTATTTTTCGATTTTAACTTTGATACCAGGACCCATAGTAGGTGAAACAACTAAGTTTTGCATGTATGCACCTTTAACTGTGGTTGGTTTTAGTTTTTTAATTAGTGAAATAACGGTTTGTGCGTTTTCAACTAATTTTGCTGTATCCATAGATACTTTTCCAATTTGAGTATGTACAATTCCGGCTTTATCTGTTCTATAGTTTGCTTTACCTTTTTTAAGTTCTTCAACTGCTTTTTCAGGAGTTGGGGTAACTGTACCAGTTTTAGGGTTTGGCATTAGACCTTTAGGCCCAAGTTTTTTACCGTATTTACCTAATAATGGCATCATTGCTGGATCAGCAACCATTACGTCGAAGTCAAATTCGTCTTCTTTAATTTTTTGTTCTAATGCAGCACCGTCAACTACTTGATCAGCACCTGCTGCCTTAGCAAGTTTTTGTTTTTCTGGGTTGTTTGTAACTACTAATACTTTTACAGTTTTTCCTGTTCCGTTAGGTAATAGAACTGAGCCACGTAGTTGTTGGTCAGCTTTACGTACATCTAGGTTTAATTTGAATACTAATTCGATTGATCCGTCAAATTTTGTGTATGAAGTTCTTTTAGCTAAGTCAATAGCTTCTGTTAAATCGTAAGCAACTGATTTATCAAATGATTCTCACGCAGCTTTAATTTTTTTACCAACTTTAGCCATTATTCTTCTCCTTCAGTTTCTTCTTCAACGGTATTAAATGATGCATCAGAACCTTCAGCAGCAGCTTTAGCGTCCTCATCCAATTGAGCTTCAAATGCTTCAGCAGCAGCAGCTTTAGCGGCAGCTTTTGCAGCAGCTTTTTCAGCAGCAACATCATCTCAACCTTCGATTAAAATACCCATGTTTTTAGCTGTACCAGCTATTGTAGCCATTGCAGCCTCAACATCGTTTGTATTTAAATCAACTAGTTTGTATTCAGCGATTTCTTTAAGTTGTTGCAAAGTGATTGTTGCAACTTTAGTAGTTTTAGCGTTTGAGCTACCTTTTTGAATTCCAGCAGCTTTAATTAATTTGTAACTTGCAGGTGCAGTGTAAATTTTAAAATCAAATGTTTTATCTTTGTAAACAGTAATTTTAACTGGAACTGGTTCGTTACCTCTGTCACGTGTCGCGTCATTGAAAGCACGGGTGAAGTCAGGCATGTTAATACCTACACCGGCCAATTTAGGACCTGGTTTAGCTTGTCCCGCTGGGAATTCTAATTTACGTACACGAACAATATCAGCTTTTGATTTTGCCATAATAAATTTATCCTTTCGATATTGTGGTTCTAGCGATATATATCTCCCACTAGTTTAGAGGCAATTGTTAAATTGCTTTTTAATTATATATTAAGTATTAATTTTTGAAATAATTATTTTATCACCCTTTTTTACATGGATAAATAACTGTTCAATAGTGAATAATTTGCTGAATATTATTGAATTTAAGTGTTATTGGTGTAAATAATTAAGCAACATTGTTCATAAATGAAATAATTCTTTAACATAAAAGAGAATTATTTTTTGTAAAAAACTTTTCTTTCACCATAAAATCATAGACCTTTTTTTGTAGTTTTAGCTTGATTTTCGCTCTTTTTAAGTTCGTTTAAATATTGTATATTCTCATAATTATTAGTTCAATAATTTATATTTTTTCTACTTTTTGAAATATATTTCACTCTCGCTAAACCGGATTCTAGCAGATGCAGAGCAATATCTTTGTCATTATTACTAAATACTTTACATACCCATCTTTTATATTTATCTTCTGTAATTTTAACGATTTTGATGGGTTGTTTATTTAATAATTTTATAACTTCAGCTTTAGCTTTTTGGGCGAAAAAATTTTCTAAATCTGCTACAGAATTATTGCTTTTTTTAGTTTCTGGCGTATCGATGCCATAAAAACGAATTCCTACTTTAACTTTATCAATATAAGCATAAATTGTATCTCCATCTGCTACAAAATAACTATTTAATTTATACTTAGAATATTGCGAAAAATTCACGGTACAAGACAATGTTGATAAAGGAATAGATAGTAGCGGTATAAGTTTTAATCATTTCATATATTTTTAGTATCTTTTTAGATTCGTTTTTACTAAAAAAGTAAAAAAATTGCGTTTTTACTGAAAAAATGCAATAAAAAAGCAACAAAGTTGCTAATTATTAAATCTTTCTTTTAAAATACTTTCGACGATTTCTATTGCTTTAGTAGGGTTTACTTGGCCGCCAGAAATTTTCATAAGAGACCCTTGTATCATTTTCAATACTCTTTCGGGACGTGAGGTGTATTCATCAACTAATTTTGCATTTTGTTCAATTATTTCATTAATTCATTTTGTGATTATATTTATGTCTGATATTTGTTCCAAATTGTGCTTTTTAACTAATTCATTGACATTGTCATGATAATTTTGCAATAATGGGATTAGTTTTTTAAATGAACGCCCACTTATAATATCTGAATCCATCAGTTGTATCGATTCAGATAATTGCTCTGGGTCAATATTTAGATCGCAAACATGTTTTTGTGTTGAATTTGCTAATGAAACAATTTCAGCGAAAAACAATTTTGATAATTTTTCTTTATCAGCGTAATTAATTGAGTCAAAATATTTGGCCATTTCTAAATCATTTACTAATGAATTTATGTAAATATCTTGAATACCTTCTGATTTATAACGCTCAGTACGCTCTCAAGGTAATTCATTCAGTTTTATATTGCTTATGAATTCATCACTAATTTTTATAATTGGAATATTTGGTTCTGGGAAATATTTATAATCAACTTCTCCAGTTTTTGTTCTCATTACTATATTAGATTGAGTTTCAGGGTCAAATCTTTTTGTTTGTTGTAGAATTTTTTCACCAGTACGTAGTTTTTTGGTTTGTATTTCAATTTCGTTTTCAATTGCTTTTGCAATTCCTCTAAATGTATTGATATTCTTAATTTCAACCTTGGTTCCTAAATTATTAAAACCCTTAGGACGCAATGAAATGTTTATATCAGCTCTTAAAGAGCCTTCTTCCATTTTTGCGTCAGAAATTCCTAATGAAAGAGCAATTTGACGAATTGTTGAAACATAATTAACCGCTTGTTCTGCGTTTTTAATGCAAGGTGTGGTAACTATTTCTATTAACGGAGTACCGGCACGATTATAATCTAGTTTAGTAACTTCCCCGTGGTGTTGCCTTGCTGTATCCTCTTCCAAGTGAATTCTTTCGATAGTTACTGTATCTCCAGTATTTTGGTCAATAACTAAAGTACCATTTGAACCTATTGGTCTAAAGAATTGTGTGATTTGGTAACCTTTAGGCAAATCGGTGTAGAAATAGTTTTTGCGGTCAAAATGCATCTCGGTATCTATATCCATTTTTAGTGCCTTTGCTAATTTTATAGCGCTAATTACTGCTTGTTTATTTAACAGAGGTAATGTACCCGGATAACCCAAATCAATTTGATTTATACAAGTATTGGGTTCAGCGTTGAAATCAATTTTAGCGCTTGAGAACATTTTTGTTTTCGTGTTTAACTCCACATGGATTTCTATACCTATTATTGCTTCAAAACTATTCATTTTTACCTCCCAAAAATTCTTCCATTCAAAGTGCAAATGAAAGTAATTTTTCATCTGTATAAATTGGTGTTTCTAACGCCATGTTTACACCTAAACCCTCAGAATTTTTAATTCAGGGAACGGTAATTGACGGCAATCCGGCTAAATTAGAAGTAGTTAGTATGTATTCCATGTAATCTCTGGAAATATTTTTTGAGGACTCAATAAATGGTGCTATGTCGCCGCTAGCTGGGAAAATAATTAGATCGTATTTATTGTGTAATTGGTCTCAGTATTGTTTTATTAGCCGACGAACTTGCTGAGCTTTAATTAAAAGTTCTTTTTGATTTTCTGAATGCAAAAAGAAACTACCCAATGTTAATCTTCTTTGAACCATCGTTCCAAATCCTTGAGAACGAGTATTAGTCATTATTTCTTGTCAAGATTGACCATCTTTTCTTGAACCAAAAGCTATACCATTAAGATTGGCTAGGTTACTTGATGCTTCAGAGTAAGAAATAATATCATAAACTGGCTTTACGGCACGAATTAGGTCTTCATTAATTTTTACTAATTCTATTGAAATATCAGTATTTTGGAGTTTTTTAATAATATCTGTATAAGAATTTTGCACCATATCTGATAGCAAATTATTATTTATGTCTAAAACTCCAATATTTTTAGGTTTAATTTTTTCAATATTATTAATTTTAACTTCCACAGTCGTGAAATCATTTTTGTCAATACCGTATAGAACCTTTGAAATCACGGCAATATCATTTACATTGTGAGTGAAATAACTTACAGTGTCAAGCGATGAAGCATAAGGAAACATCCCATACCGACTGATTGCACCATAACTAGGTTTGAATCCAACTAGCGAATTATATGATGCTGGTAAACGCACTGAATCACCGGTATCAGATCCCAAGGAGAAGCAAATGTCTTTAGTCAAAGTTGCGGCTGAACCAGAAGATGAACCGCCAACTAAACGTAGAGGGTCAAGTGGATTTTTTATCAAACCAAATGCACTAAAGGTACCTGTGCCTCCCAAAGCTAATTCGTCATTATAAACCTTAGCAACTGGAATAGCTCCTGCATTAATTAATTTTGACACAGCAGTGGCGTTATAACCCGGATGAAAATTTTCTAATATTTTACTTGAAGCAGTTGTTTTTACATCCTCGGTAGCAAAAACATCTTTAATTGTAAAAACTGCGTTGTTTAGTAACCCGTCTCCAACTTTTTTGGGTGAATTATAAATATGAGCAACAGCATTATTTTTGTCTTTTTCAATTGAAATTAAAGCATTTTCAAAATTGCCTAGATTTTTAATTTCCATTATTGTACCACCTTCGAAGTTATGATGTAATCATCATCTGAATCATATGCATTTTTTAATGCTGTTTCTTTAGTTATTGCTCCAGTGTAGTCAACTTCATCTTCTCTGAAAAAGTCTACTATCGGTGTTTCGTTGATGTGGGTTAACGGTTTTACTCCGTTGGTATCTATTTTATTTAAAAAAGATAATTGTTTTTGAATAGTGTCTCATTCAACTAATATTTGATTGATTACTTCATCGCTTGGTTCAAGCATTAATGAACTAACTATTTCAACAAGTTTTGTTTTATCTATTGTTTTCATTTTTCCTCCTTGATTCAATTAATTGGATATGCTTTAAATTTTTTATTATTTAGGTATTCTAAACATCCTTCCAAATTCTTAAATTCCAATGAATATGAGTGTAAATAGAGTCTTTTAGCTCTCTGTGCACCATATTTAATATCACCTAAAACCGGTGCTTGTAAGTTTGCGCAAGTTAATCTAATTTGGTGTTTACGCCCACTTAATAAAGTAGCAAAGTATTGATTATCAATTACTTCAATTTTAGTTGTTGCGAGTTTAGCATTATTTCAATTCTCTTGAGCAACAACCATTTTTTGTACTAAATCATCCTTTGAAGTTAAAATAGAATAAATACCAGGTTCAATATGATGTTCAGGTATGAAAAGATACTTTTTGACTAATGAATCTTGTTTTGAGTTTAATTGGACAAGCGATTCGTAGTTTTTTGCATAAATTATTAAGCCGCTTGTTAATTTATCTAATCTACCGACATGGCTTGGTTTAAAAGCTGTGTTTTGAGTAAAGCTTAGATATGAATAGACTTGTTGATCTAAGGAATTTTGGTTTGAATGAACCTCAACGCCGGGCAATTTATTTATCAATAGAATATTTTCATCTTCGTAAATAATTTCGGAGTTTAAGGTTAGATTCGGATTCGATTTTAATAAAAACGCATCCGAATCATTTAAGCCATAAATTGTTATTAAATCATTTGAATTTATAATATAGTTTGGATCTTTGTTGCGTTTAGAATTTATACGAATATCGCCTTTTCTCAATACTTTATGAATTTTTGATATAGGAACATTTTTATAAATAGAAGTTAAAAACTTTAGTAATTTACGACCTTGGTCATTACTGGTTGCAATAAATTCTTGTTTTGCCATAACTAATAGAAAATAGTGGCAAAACCACTATTCATATTGGTCCGGTCTTTGTGAATCAAAGAAACTAAAGTCTTCTTGAGATTCTGATTCCACTCCATCAATGAAGTTGAATTCAGTTAACTTTGGCAACTCAGCAAGAGTTCTAATTCTAAAATAATCATAAAATTTGTTTGTAATACCATACAAAACTGGATTCCCTGGTGTTGGACTAATTCCAACTTCTTCGATAACACCTTTAGCTAAAAGTGTGTTCATAACTTGTTCGCTAGCAACGCCACGAATATTATTTACCATTGAACGAGTAACTGGTTGTTTATAGGCCACAATCCCAGCAACTTCAATAGCGGCATTTGATAAACGGTGTTTTTTAACCACTTGTACCATTTTTGTGATGTATTCTTTGTAGGTTTCACGTGTAGCTAGTTTATAGATGTCGTTAAAGTTTACAACTTTAAGCGCTCCATCACGGTTGTTATAGTCTTTAGTAAAATCGGCCATAACTTTTTTTGCTTCATGAATTGTATTTAAGTTAAATATTTCTTTAACTTGTTCAAGAGATAATCCGTCATCTCCTTGAATATATAACAATGCTTCTAAAATATTATTTTTCATAATCTGGTCCTTTCGCAAATGTTATTGTGCCAAATTGTTCATTTTGTTCCATAGTAATTTTTTGCATTTTCACAAGCACTAATACAGCCATAAATGTTATAACAAAGTGATTCATTGAAGGTTGATTAAAAATCATTTCGAATGTTACATTGTCAGCAGTTTTGAAAAGATCTAGAATAAAAGGTATTTGATCTTGCGGAGTGAGTTGAAAATGGTCTAATTTGGTTTTTCTAAGTTTTTGCGCATATGTTCGTTCGAACATTTTTCTTAAAATTGTGATTAGCTTAAGCGGCGTTGAATTACCGTCTAGTTGTGTTTTGTCGTCATCGAGAAGGTATTCCTCAATGTCGCTTGGTTTTTTAATAAAAATATTTGTACGTAGTTCTTCTTGTTCACGAAGCGTTTTAGATATTTCTTTAAATTGTTGATATTCATATAGACGACGTAAAATTTCACGCTTGTCTTCTTCAATTTCAGGTTTTTCTTCTGGAGTAAACAACATCATCTTTGTTTTTAAAGCAAGCAATGTTGCAGCCATGACTAAATATTCACCGGCAAGGTCAATTTCATTTTCTTGTAAATCTTGAATTATTTTCAGATAAGCGCTAGCCAATTCAGCAACATCAACATCCATAATATCTTTGTGTTTATCTTGGACTAATGCTAAAAGTAAATCTAATGGCCCATCAAAGTTTTCGATACTAATATCAAATTTTTTATAGTCTGATTCGTATAAATTATTCATTTTTGTCTAAACTCATTTCTATTTCGTTTTTTACCCTGTTAGCGATTGCTAAATTATCCATTGCTAAGAAGTCGGCCGGTTTAATAGGTTTTAAAAACTTAACATTTACTAATAATTTTTTTCCCCTGTTTTTGTTTAATGCTTGGCGAGTATCGCTAATTGAAACTGGTACGATTGTTAGATATTGGCTTTGAGCAACCTTGATAGCTCCCGCTTTGAATTCACCTAATTCATCAGTAGTGATGCGTGTGCCTTCAGGGAAAATAACCCCGTAACGTTTATTATTTTTAACAAAATCCCCAAATTCATTAAGTGATTTAAGTGATTGACGTAAATCTTGACGATTAATAAAGATTGTGTCCAATAATTCTAAAACACCACTTGCGAATTTTTTACGTTTTAATTCAATTTTTCCCAAAAATGTTGGAATTTTGTTTCTGCCCAACATTGCAAAGTCTTTCTTTTCTAAGGCAGCTAAAATAATTAGCGGGTCAATATTGGATTTGTGATTTGGTAAAAGTAATGCAGGTGATTTTGGTAAGTCGCTATAACCTTCAACATTGATTTTTACATTGAAATATCACAATAACTGTTTTGCTCTTTTAAGTAAATAGTCATTTCTTTGTTGGGGAGTTAATTCATCCGGCATACGACGGTATTTTCTTACCATTGCTTTCAATCTTCAAAGACACCATAAAAAATGCCACCATAAAAACACCATTTTAAAATTAAAACTCATTTTATACCTCCTCTAATGCCACGATTGCTATTAGCATATTTCCTTCGTGGCTCGTTGAAATTTTTCAGTCTTCAAATGTTCAAACACCAGATTTTTCTTTGACAATTTTAATTTTTGAAAAATCAAAAAATTTATTGTCAGCCTTAAAAAGCGCTTCTTTAATTGCCCAAAGTGACGCTAAATATGACACCCTAATCTCTTCACTGGTTAATTTATGGAGATAATCAATTTCCGATGGGTGGCAAAAGCGCTTTTCAAATCCTTGTTTTATAGATCTAAATCTATCAATCAAAACTAAATCAATTCCTAATTTCATAAGTTTATTATATGTAAATTTTAATATAAATAATAAATATTAATATGTAATTAATACAATATTAAATTTAGATGATCAGTAATCCATTGAATTTTTTGAATAAAAATGTTAATTTTTTCCTTTTTAAGATGAATTTTTGAAAAAATAAAATAGAAAATGTATGAACAAAAATCGCGGAATGTTATTAGAAAAAATTATCAATCAAACTTTAAATTATTACGAAAAAAATAATTTAGCCTTTATAGAGAAGAAAGGTCTACCCATTAAGTTCTATAAAATTAATGATAATCGTCAATTGCTAGATGCTCATATTTTTAAAAAGAGTACAGTTGACTACATAGGTTGTTTCAATGGAATTTTTATTGCATTTGAAGCAAAATCAACTAATGAATCTAGATTACCCAACAGTAATATTAAAAAACACCAAATTGAATATTTAGACAAAATTTATAAATCAGGAGGTTATGCATTTTTCATAATTTTATTCAGCAATGTGGATGAATTTTACATTGTAAATTCAGTGTATTTCAAAGAGAATTGGAAAAAATCTTGGAGCTACGATGAAATAAAAAAAATCGGCTTTCAAGTCGAGCTCACATATCCTGGTGTGATTGACTTTTTACCGACAATTAAAGGTTTTAGTTAATAACATCTTTTAGGTATTTAGATGGTTTGAATTTTACAACACGTTTTTGTTCGATTGTAATGCTTTCTTTTGTAAACGGGTTTAGAGTTTCACGCCCTTTTCTAATTGAGGTTTCAAAAGTTCCTAAAGAACTTAATTGTACTTTCTCATCATTTGTTAAACGTTCTTTAAGAACAAAAACGAATTTGTCGAAAAAATCGTTTGCAACTCTAACTGGTACATCCATTAATTCAGCTACTTCTGCCACGAATTCTTTTTTAGTCATAATGCATCCTTTCATGTTTAAATGATTATTTATATATCATCAAAAATAACCATGTAATATTATTATAACAATTTTTATTAAATTTGTGTTTGATAAACTTCGAATAATCGCCCAAAAGTATTGAAAAAAAGGCTTATTACTCAAGCCCCGATTTATTTTTAAAAATTAACTTGATTGGACAACCGGTAAAATCAATAACTTGGCGAAGTTGTTTTTCAAGATATCGTTCATAACTTCAGTGCAAATATTTTTTATTATTTACAAAGATTAGAAATGTCGGTATTCTTGTGTCTAATAATTTTCTGGCAAAGTAGATATTTAAACGGCCTCCATTGTATGGTGCTGCAGGTTGTATTAGTTGTGTTTCTCTTATTAGATTTGATAGCAATGATGGTTTTACATCTCGCTCAAGGTTTGTTTTAACTTTAATAATTGTGTCGATTAGTTTATCTACACGCTTATTATGTAATACCGAAATGAAACAGAATGGTACTCACGGCACAAAATGAAATGTGTTTCTCATATTTTTTTCATAATTAACCATTGTGTTTGTTTCTTTTTCAATTAAATCTCATTTATTTACTGCAACAATTATAGGTTTTGAATTTTCAAGCGCATAACCAATTATACGAGCGTCAAAATGGCTAAGTTCTCTTGAGGAGTCAATCATGATAATTGATAAGTCTGATTCATCAAGCGCAGAAATTGCACGCATTAGTGCATATTTATCAATCATATCAACAATTTTACTTTTCTTGGTTATTCCTGCGGTATCAACAATTTCAAATTTTTCACCTTTTAACTCTACAACTGTTTTAACACTATCTCTAGTTGTACCGGCTATATCGCTTACAATTGAACGATCTTCGCCGGAAAGAAGGTTGAGAAGTGATGATTTTCCTGAATTTGGTCTACCAATAATTGATAATCTAAAGTTTCGTTCGCTCTTCTCATCGTCCAAATATAAATTTTTAAGACATTCGTCAAGGACATCTCCAACTCCATGGCCGTGTTGAGCACTAATTTGGAAAATTTTGTCAGCTCCTAATGAATATCACGTTCAGTTAAACATATCGGTGTTATCTAATTTATTGGCAACAACCACAACAGGCTTTTCACTTTTTCTTAACATGCTTAAAATCATTTGGTCATCATTAGTAATTTCGGCAGAACCATCAACCATAAAAATAATTACATTAGCTTCCTCAATGGCAATTTTAGCTTGAGTTCTGATTTGCTCTTGAAACGGTCTATTTTCTACTTCAATACCACCGGTATCAATGACTCTAATTTCTTTACCGCTCCATTCAAAAGTTTCATATAGTCTGTCTCTTGTAACACCCGGTTCGTCATATGTTATTGAACTTTTTTTGCCAACAAAACGATTAAAAAGTGTACTTTTTCCAACATTTGGTTTTCCAATAATTGCTATTACATTATTTCTCATTTACCACCGCCTTTATTAATCTTATTATTTCAACAACAACGGCTTCGAAATTCATCTCCGTACAATTGATAACGTGCGCATCTTCAACAATTTTTAATGGATCATTTTTTCTGTTAGAGTCTTGTTCATCTCGTGCTTCAACTTCTTTGAGAACTTGGTGAAAATTTGTGTTATAGCCCAATTCTTTGTTTTGGAGGATTCTTCTATTAGCTCTCTCGTGAGCAGTAGCGGTTAAAAATATTTTAACTTCAGCATATGGCATAATGCGATATGTTGTATCTCTACCATCCATAATATAACCCTTTTTAGCTTTGGTAATTTGTTGGATGTATTTAACAACATATTCTCTTACATGTTTGTAAACGGCAATATCTGATGAAATTTTTGATATTTTATCGGCTCTAATTAATGAACTAATATCAACACCATCACTATATATTCTTTCGTGTTCATCTAAACTAATTTTTAAAATTTGGTCATCCAAAATAGCATTTACTGCTTCTTCATTTTTAGGGTCAATATTTTTGTTAGAAACAACGTAAGCTATAGCTCTATAGACGCTACCAGAACTAATAAAAGTATATCCTAGACGCTTCGCTACCTCTTTCGATACAGTCGATTTACCAGCGCCAGATGGCCCATCGATTGCGACATTTATTTTTTTCATAAATCCTCCATTTGAATTGAACTAATATAATTTATATTATTTAATATTACTAAAAAATATTACTTTTGAATTAAAGTTGTACTTTATTTATAACAATTTCTGCTGATTCAGCCATTGTTACAGTATCTTCGTTATTGAAACGAGACTCTAAACCCAAATCTAAATTCGAACCACTATTTAACATTTCATATACATTTTCATTCATAAATTTAGATATATCTTTACGCTGCAGCGACACTGATTTAAATATATCTTTTTTAAAGTTAGACAATTTAGAAATTAACATTCCTAAATTAACTTCAAGATGATATCAATCTTCAACTTCAATATATTTGATTATGTCATTTACTTTTGCTTTGTATTGAAATAAGCAAGGGTCATTCATGATTGAAACAAGTGAGTTATTAGGTTTTAATTTGTAATAAATTGAGACATCGTCAAAAAATTCAGGGTCTGATTCTAAAAAACTAGCAAATAAACTTTGTTGACTATAGTCATTGTGATTAAGTTGTTCGATAAAATTTTGATTTTTCTTTGTTTTCATAATATATATTATATTTTAAATAATAATTAAGATTAAGATAAAGAAAAAACACCGATTGGTGTTTATTTGAATTGTTTAATGAAATCTGTATTTGTGGTATCTGAATATTGTTCAAGATCTTTTGAAAGTTTTTTCATATCCGAGCTTGAAAGTTCTGGAATAATAACTTTCAATAATATTTTTAAATCACCTGCGCGATTGCTCTTTCTAACACCTTTTCCGCTCAAAACAAGTGTTTTGCCGTTTTGGTAGGTTCTGCGTAATTTAATAGTTTCTGTTCCGTAAGGAGTCGGTACAAGCACTTCGTTTTCCTTGATTATATCTATAAATGAAACAGGGTATTCTAAATAAATATTTAGATTATCTCTTTGGAAGTATTGATGAGGTTGAACATTAATTTCAACATATAAATCTCCTGAAGAGCCGCCATTTTCTCCTCTACCACCATAGCCGGTAAGTTTGATTCTATCTCCGTTATCAGAGCCAGCAGGCACTGAAAAAGTAACAACTTTTTCTTTTTTGATGTAAATTTTGCCTGAACAGACTTTACATTTATTTATTATTTGTTCTCCTTTTCCTTTACATTTATTACATACCGAAGTGTTATTGATAATGCCAAAAGGTGTTCTTTGCTGAATTTGTTGTTGCCCACTACCATGACAAGAATCGCAAGTAACAATATCAGCCGGTGTCGCACCACCACGACCATTACAGTGACTACATACCTCTCACTTGTCTAAATTTTGTTTGACTTCCTTACCTTTTATTGATTCATTAAATGTTATTTGCAAGCGCATTAACATATCATTACCACGCGATGGTTCAAATGAATTACGACCAAAACCGGCAAATCCATTAAAGAAATTGCTGAATATATCGCCAAATCCACTAAAACCGCCAAAATCGCCAAATCCTTGTGGCCCTTCTTCGGAACCGTATTTATCGTAGTTTTCACGTTTTTGTTTATCACTTAAAACTTCGTACGCTTCGTTTAACTCTTGCATTTTTTTATCACTGGTTCCATCTTTTAACTTGTCTGGGTGATATTGCATTGCAAGTTTTCGGTACGCATGTTTAATTTCTTTTTCTGATGCGTCTTTTGAAACGCCTAAAACTTCATAATAATCTTTTTTACTCATGATATATATTTTAGCACAATAATAATTAGACTGCTAAATTTAATTAATGTGTAAATTTAAGAAATAAAATTAGCCTATTAAATTGAAAAATAGGCTAATCCAATAAAAAAGTTATTTGATTTTTTTAAAAAGTCATTCACGTTTTGCAATTGTGTAGCTTGAATGATAAGTTTTATAATAGGATTCATTAACGATTAAACCAAGGAAAATAAAGTAAGAAAGCGATGATACGAACAAAGCAATATACATGAATGTTCCGATTGCTCCATATTGATTGTATTTAATTAATGAAGTAAGATAACCAAATGCCCCAATAAATAACATATTTGGAAATGAAGCAATAAGAACACCAGGTAATACAGAGTTTCATGATAATTTAAAACTTGGTGTTAATTTGTAAATTAAGGTAAAACCAAAATATAGGACAATCATTAAATAAATATCGAAAGAAACATAGAAAAATATTTTTTCTCCAAATGAGTTTAAATTAGCTGCTATTAATTTATAGATAAAAATATAAAAAGCGGTTACTAAAAATAAATAGATACTTATACTAACAACAATAAAGAACCCTTTAATTCTATTTATAAAGAAGTTGCCTAACGTTTCGTGTCCATAAATATAGTTTTGAGAGTAGATAAATCGTCCCCAACCGTTTGAGCCCAGTCATGTAGATGTTAATAATAAAATGGCAATTGTTGTGTATTGTACACCGTGATTAATATTAAGATTTGGCACATTAATTAAGTTTTCAACCCCTGGGATGATTCTAACTAATATTACATTTAAAAACACATTGTTATAGTCTTTAACGAATGAAAGTAGGACAATAACTACCGTTAAGATAGGAACAAAAGAAACCAAAAAATAAAACGATAGAGAAATTGGTATAAAAGTTAGATCTTTGGCGGTAAAACGATTATACGTTCTATCAATTAATTCTTTTGTTTTGCTTTTATTTTTCCATGTAGTTTTTGGAGTTGCAATTCACAAAATAAGCATAATAAAAAATTTGATTATTTTTTCTAGTAATCACCATTGTTTATTTTCGTTAGGTATAACACTTTTATTAATAACTGATTTTTTAATCTTTTTATTATATGCCTTCTTTATTTTTTTTGGATTTTGGCCAGTGTAAATTTGTTCTTCGTTATTGCTCATATTAATATTATATGGAGATTTATGAAAAAAGCAACACAAGTATATTGAGTTGCTTATTAAAGGACTTGATTATGAGTGTTTATTTTTTATTTATTAATAATAAATTATTAATTGTCAATGCTATAGAAATAATCGTAAACACTGTGATAACAATTGAAAACGATAAAAAGATATTGATATAATGTTTCACAGGTAATAGAATTCATGTCACAATCATAGCAAAGTATGCAAATACTGATAAAATTACTATTATTTCAATAATTAGAGAGTTTTTTCTATATTCTATAAATACACAAGAATTGATATATTGATATAAAGATGTAAATCCTGCAAATATCATAAAGCAAAACATTAACGATATAAATGTAAACATAGGCAGAGCAGCAAATTTATTCACTTGCTCAATGATAGAGAATATTGAAACGGTTATTGAAATGAATAAATAGGTTAAAGAAGTTACTAAGAATAAAATTAATGATGTGCGATAATTTTTTTTATTCATAATTTTCCTTTCTTAATCTTTTGGCTAGTTCTAAAAGTAAAAGCTCCCTGATGTCAATACTGATGCTTCCATTGTTTTCGTTTTGTATTCCTTTGAATTCGTCTATAAGTGAGTTTAAAACTCCCGATAGATTTTTATAATCGATTTCTTTAAATCTAGACATCAAAATATTGTATTCATTGTCTGAGGAAAAAACTCTTTTCAGACTACAAATTGTTTTATCTTTATGTGTAGAAATATTTAATATTTCCTGTTCAAATTTATATTTATCTTTGATTATTTCATTAATTTTCTTGCTGATTAAATTAAATTTTTTGAGATTCATCTTTTTAAAAATTAAATTAAATAACTCATTTAATTCAAACAGATGACCATTTAAATTGAGTTTGGAATTAATATAAATTAAGAAAGAATTAATATTATCTTTTGTGGGTACAAACGCATCGGATTTCATAAAATAGGAAACAAAGAAATTTGAAAAATACATATATTCAATGTGACTAATAATTTTTTTGATACTTAAAATATTTGATTTTGATATCAAAAATGCTAAATCCATCAACGCATTTTCTACTTTTTCATCACTTTTGTCGAGATTTTTTTTACTAAGCATGAAACTTTTAAAAAGTTGGTGTATTTTCATTGAAATTAAAAAGTGGCGTTTTGGAAGAAAAAATCCATTTTTGTTTCAAATTTTGTTTTTTTGTATAAATTTGGGCAAGAAGATTTCCACCGGCTTATTGTCATAAGAGTATTTTGCAAATAAACCATCGTTGTAAATAGTTTTTAAATTACCAATATTATTTAATTTACAGTTTTTTTCATAAGAAATGAAATCTAAATCGTTTGCCTTTCTGAAATAATCTTTATATTTTAGTTCAAGTGATTTAGAACCATGCAAAACGAAACCGTTTTTTTGCATTCTGAAAATTATATTTCTTTCGACATCATCCTTTTGTTCGTTTTTAGTAGTCATTTGTTTCAAAACTCTTATATTCAGAGTAACAAAAAGTTTCAATTTTAATCATTTATATGCCCTAAATCAGTTATATTCATAATATTTGTTAATATAAATTATTGAAAGCGAATTTAAGAATCAAATAACCTGCAAAAATAATAAAACAATTAGTAGAATATACAAATAAACGTAGGTTTTAAAAGCTATATCTTGTCCTTTGTTTTTATTTTTTAGGATATTAAATAATTCAAAATTACTGGTACTTACCAAAACAAAAATGTATAAAATTACTGAAAAAAGCAGAGTAGAAAGAAACAAAAATAAGTAATATCTTTTCAAGCTGTTTTTGATTCAGTTTTTTTGTTTTAAAAAATTAATTTTATCTTTTAATAACATGTTGTACCTCACATAACATCTCTGTTATATTCCATCAGTTTTTCATACGCAATTTCATAAATTGATTTTACTGTATTGTCAACGCTATTCACTTTAGATTTTGAGATTATTAGTGAAAGGAAGTTATACCATTGAGAAGTAACATTATTTAAGGCTCTTTGTGCTTCTTCCAACGAATTTTTAATTAATATTATATTTTTTGATTGAGCAATGTTTGTTAATTTTGAAATATTTTCTTCAAATTCTTTCTTCAAAGTATCAATTTCATTTTTAAATTTATAGATATCTAACTCGGTTGATACCGCGTTTACATTTTCATTTTGATAAATTGTTAGCATATTTCTCCATTTAAACTATTTTATACTATACTGAAATTATATCCATAAAATATTAATTGCCATCCAAACTACAGAGTCAAGACCTTGATTTAAGGGAAAATGTGAAAAGTATCCATTTATAGCAGTTGTTTTCATAATTGATTTTAAAATTTAATTAAAAAACAGCCTTTGACGCTGTTATGTTAATTTAAATATAAATTCACAAAGCACAATGAAGATTGGAATTAGAATTATTGACATTATTGTTGAAAGCGCCGAAGCTCTCGCAGTGAAGTTTGGTGCTTTATTATACATTAATGATAGAGCAGCAGGAACCGTTCCCGGAGGCGTTACGCTAACAACAACAATAGTTAAACAAACTTCGGCAGGTATTTTTTTAGCAGTATAGAACGAATACATGATTGCTAGCATGATTAGTGGAACGATGATTAGTTTTATAAATGTGTATAACCAAACATATTTATCTGTAAAAACTTCTCTAAGGCGTTTTTCACTCATTTTCATACCAACTGTTAATCAGACAAGCGGCGTACATAAACGTGATAATGTCAAAACAACATTATTAACATAAGGCATAGTTGTGTGGAAATCCATTCATCCAGCAGGTTCAATATTAGTTGCTATGTAAAGATTTTTAGAGGCATCAAAAATGTATTTGCTTGAGTCTTTTGCGATATAAATAGAGTTGAAATTAGTGCCAAATTTTGCTTTCTTAACAACTTCTATTGTGTCGAAATAATTAACACCGTCTATTTGTTTCGTGAAAACATCAATTTGAATAGCGTCAATATCTTTTGTTGAGTTTCCTAATCCTGGAATCAACTGAGTTAATCATAAAAATAATCCTAAAACCGTAATCATTAATGTTGAATTGGTAGCTAACTTTTTGCATGTTTGTTTTAAGTTTTCTTTATTCATTTTAATACCTGAAATAATAACAAAAACAAATGTATACAAAGTTATTCTCTGTGGAATGTTTCACATACTTACACTAATTATTGCTCCGGCTTGATGCGATGTTCCTTGATAAAATTCACTAATTACAGGTAATCCAAATGTGGCTGTTGCCCCGAAAATTATCAGTATAAACATCATTAATGCACGTTCTTTTGGCACATCATTATTGGTGGTGGCCGATATTGTGCCTAGCATAGTTTTGTTTGAAGCATTTTTAACTATTTTCGGTAGTTTTCAATCGAATTTAACTCATAATCACACAAAAAAGCAAAGAATTATGTAAAAGAGGAAGGACAATAACAATATTCAAGCTTGCTCTTTAAGTTTGTTAAGGGAAATACTCGACATAAATCCTTTTAGAGCTATTGCTGGAACTGAAATTTCAAGAATAATTTTAGTAAAAGGGTTAATTCAAGACGATTTAAAAATTCCAAATTTAGTGAACAAATAACCTATTGATATTAATAAAACGCTCGCAATACATACTCCAATGAGGTTTGAGTTGGTTATAGTTGATATAAATACTTCACGCATAATTATTGATTATACTCCCATAGATTTTTGATGATAGTAAGTTTATAAAAAAACAAAGTCAGCGCTTTGTTTAAAAGTTTTCTATATCATCAATACGATTTTGATGTCTTCCACCCTCAAATTCGGTGTTGATATATTCCTTAATCATTGCTTTAGCTTCATCAAGCGGTACTTGTCTTCCGCCCAAAACCAGAACATTGGCATTATTGTGTTGTTTTGCTAAGTGAGCATCTTCGACACTAGCAATTCTTGCAGCACGAATTCCATGGTGACGATTTAGCGCATATGAAATACCTAAACCTGTTCCACAAAATCCTAATCCAAAACTCACTTCGTGTTCTTTCATATAATTAGCCAATTTATGGCCTTGTAGTGAGTAAGAAACAGAAGTTGATGAATCAGCTGGTCCTAAATCTACAACTTCATATCCAAGTTCATTGATATAACTAATTAATTCATTTTTTAATTCGCAACCACCGTGGTCGCTAGCCATAGCTACTATTTTTTTACTCATAATTCTCCTTACATTTATGATTATTATAGTAAAAAGTATGCGTTTTTATTAATTTTTTCCGTTTTTTAAAAAATGGACACTTTCTGGTCAATAAATGATATGAAAATTACTAAACAATACGATTCTAAAGACTGCGGCCTGCATGTTTTGCAATATCTTTTTTTGAAGTTAAATAAAGAATATGTCGATATAAACTATTTAAAACTCAAAGCGCACTATACTCCGCAAGGTATAAATTTAGCAAATTTAAGTGAAATTGCAAGCCAACACGGGGTAAAACTAGATCCATATAATGCAGATTTCGATTCAATTAAAAATATTAATAAAGTTGATTTCCCGCTTTTAGTGTTAGTTAAAAACAATGAGCTAGCACACTATTTAATAGTAGAAAAAATTACACATAAATATTTAGTGGTACAAGATTCCAATATTGGTGGCAGAAATAAACTTTCTTTTGACGAATTTAAATCTATTTATCAAAATGTAATCATTTTTGCTTATAAAATGGATAATTCAAAAAACGAAAAAGCTATAAATGAAATTGAAGACAAAGTTAGTTCAATGTTCACATTTACAAAACAAACATTCGGATTATTATTACTTGCCATTTTATCGGTTATATTAACATTTAGTTCTTCATTTTTTGTAAAGCTAACTTTTGATTACGTCTTACCTAATAATTTAATCAAAACATTAATTGTTCTATTTATTTCATTTTTATGAATAAATATTCTCCGATTTATAAATTCCTCGATAAAAGACATAATTATTAGAAAGTTATCCAATAAAATTGAGTTAGAAATTTCTGAAAATTTTTATTTAAAAATTCAAAGATTGCCAATTAATGAATTAAATAAAATGACACATAACGAACTGATAAAGAGGGCCAGTTACATTAATTTTATTGCAAATTATAAAGCTAATTTTGTTTATTCTTTTTTTGTAGAAACAGCTTCAATTATTGTTAGTTGTGTTTTGCTTATTTGATTAAATTATTTATTATTTTTGATAATTTTAATATTTTTAATATTTGCTGTTTTTACAAATGTTATTTTTCAAATGCATATTAATAGAAAATATAATGACTTTATTTCAAAAGCCCATCAAAGAGCAGAATCAGATTTAGATGTTATATTTACACTGAATACTTTTAATACTTCACTTGATAAAAATTTTAAAGAGTTGAAAAGAAGGGAGAAGATGCTTAAAAGTATGAACGCTGATTATTCAATGTTCAATAAGAAAATAGTTAATAATTTACTTGTTGATCTGGTGATTGGAAATTTGGGGATGATTATTGTGTTTACTGGTTGTTTATTAATTTTCAAGAATTCTTTAACAGTTGGCACATTAGTAATGGTTCTTACAACTTTAAATTATTTTGTACAACCCATTACTTCATTAACATCAATAATAATGATGAAAAATATAGTTAATAAACATATTCAAATGGTAAATTTTGTTTTAAATTTAACAGAATCTAAAATAAAAAATGAAGGGGTTGAAATTAAAAATATAGACAAGATTGAATTAACTGATATTAACTTCGGCTTTGATTATGGCAAAAAAATACTAAACATTAAAAGTTTAGTATTGCCAAAAAATACGCAAATTATAGGCTCTAATGGTGGTGGGAAAACCACTTTATTAAATTTACTAAATTACAGAATTTGCAATTGATTAGGTCAAATTAGGATTAACGATATAGATCTTGATTTTATTGATAATGAAAGTCTTAAAGAAAATTCGATTTTGATAAGTTCTGACCCATATTTACCATCCTTTAATATTATTGAATTTATTACATCTAATAATAAGCAAAATCAAGAAACATTATTGGAAAATATTAAAAAATATAAACTGGATGAATTAATGGATTCATTAAGGTTGAATTTATATACTGAACTAGTTAATAATGGTTCCAACATTTCTAAAGGTCAAAAACAATTTATTGTGTTGCTTAAACTTTTCACTAAAAAATATAGACTGATAATGTTGGATGAGGCATTTGATAATGTTGACGAAAAAATATTTAAATTGATGATTCAAAAAATAAAAGAATATCAAAAAGACGCCTTCTTTATTGAAATCAGTCACAATAAGAAATATGTGCATGTAAACAAGGAGGTGGATTTTGACAAAATTAACAAAATTAACTAAGTGATTTTGAATATACTTAGTTGTTATAACTTTATTATCAATTTTTGTTTTCTACTTCGTGTTAACTTATAAAATTGAAAAAACAATTAAGGTTAATTTCATTGTTGATGAAAAGAAGAATTTAGTGCTATTAGCTCCTGAAAAATCTTTATTTTATATTGATAAAAATAAAGAAATATCAATAAATTACGATAATAAAATATACCTATTAAAAGTAAGTGCGGTTAAAAAAATCAATGAAAATGTTTTAGTTACTTTTTACAAATTGCCACGAAATATGAGGCTAATCCCAAATACGCATATAGAAGGTGTATTGTACTATGACAAAAGCTCAATTTTATCTAATTTTATATCATTGAAGTATTAGGTCATTATTATATAATTAACTTATGATTGAAATTAATATTAATATTGAAAATGGTACATCATTCCATTTTGAAAATGAATACAAACAAATATTAAGGAATCTACAAGATTATTTTAATATCGATAAAACAATCGTTTTGGATGTTTCGATAGTAAATAATCAAAAAATCAAAAAATTAAACAAAAAATACCGAGGAAAGGATTACGCAACCGATATTTTGTCATTTGATTTCGGGAATGATGACTTCTATAATGAATTGCCAATTTTACCGATTGGTGAATTAATTATTAGTCATGAAAAAGTTGAGTCTCAGGCCGAAGAATTTAATCACTCAGTGAGAAGAGAATATTGTTATTTATTTGCTCATGGATTAATTCACTTAATGGGCTATGATCATGAAACAGAAACTGAAAAAGTCGAAATGGATAAAATGGTTGACGACATATTCAATCCATTAGGTATTACTAGAGAGGAATAAAAATGGACGTTAAAAAATTAAAATCACTTTTACAATATTCATACTGCCCTTGGTCACACTTTAAAGTGGCAGCCATCGCAATTGATGCTGAAGGGAGAGAATGACCTGGTGTTAACGTTGAAAACGCAGCATTCCCATCAGGATTATGTGCTGAACGTTCAGCGCTGTTCGGTTCAGTAGCACACGGTGCAGTAGTAGGAACATTTAAAGAAATTCACATTATTTCATCTGGAGCTGGTGTGGTTTCACCATGTGCTGGTTGTAGACAAGTGTTGACAGAATTTATGCAAGATGATGCATTAGTTCACTTATATAATGGCGAAGGAGATGTAGTTAAAACATTCAAATTAGTTGAATTAGTACCTTTACCAATTAGAAGTGAGCAAATTAAGTAATGAAAGTAAGTATTGTAAGTATTATCGGAAGACCAAACGTTGGCAAATCATCATTGTTAAACCAAATTTTAAACTATGAACTGGCGATAGTTTCCAACATACCACAAACAACAAGAGATCAAATTAATGGGGTTTATAATGAACCAGGTTATCAAATTGTCTTTGTTGATACTCCCGGAATACACAAACCATTAAACAAATTAGGTGAATCATTAAACAAAAATGCGTACGATTCATTGAAAGATATTGACTGTATCTTATTTCTTTCGCCCGTAAATGAAAATATTGGGTCGGGAGATAGGGTAATTTTAGAAAAAATACAAAATCAAAAAAATAAAATAGCTGTTATTTCAAAAATGGACTTAGCTAAATCGCCTGATATTTTATTAGCCAAAGTTGAAGAATTGAGATCATATGGTTTTGAAAAAATATACAGTATCTCAACGGATAATATCTCTTCAATTAAGAGCTTAATTGAAGAATTGAAATCTTGTTGTTATGATGGCGAACCATATTATGATGAAGATTATATAACTGATAAATCAATGAGATTTATGGCTAAAGAAATAATTAGAGTTTCAGCAATGAAATTGCTTCGCGAAGAACTTCCACACTCTATTGCTGTTGAGGTTAATGAATTTATTGAAAATGAAGATCAAATTAATATCGAAGCCCTAATTTTCGTTAAAAAACCTTCGCAAAAAGGGATGGTTATTGGAAAAGATGGCCAAATGATAAAAAATATAGGCATTAATGCCCGCAAACATATGTCAATGCTATTTGATACTAAAGTCGATTTGCGTCTAAAAGTTAAAATAGCTGATAAATGGATAAATGATCCTAAATTTTTAAAGAAAATGGGATATTAAAGGAGAAAATATGAATAGAAAATATTTGGATAAAGTGTTTAAAGAACACAATATTGACGCAATCGTGTCTGAAGCACCACAAACTAGATTATGATTAACAGGTATTCCAACAACTGATGGGTATGTAATCATTGAAAAAAATGAAGCACATTTATTCGTTGATGGTAGATACATTGAATTTGCTCGCAATAATGCCAAAAACGTTAATGTTCACTTATTGGTTGGAAGTTCTTTGAAAGATTTCTTCGCGGAAAAAAAATACAACAAAGTTGCTTTTGAAGAAGATTATTTAAACCTTCAAACACACAAATATTTACAAAGTTTAATTAATCCAACCGAAGAAGTTTTCATCCGTGGTCAAGAATTACGTATTTTAAAATCAAATGAAGAAATTGAAATAATGCAAAAATCAATAGATATTTCTTTAGAAGCCCTTAACGAACTTTATAAATGAATAAAACCAGGTATGACTGAAAAGGAAGTAGCTGCGAAGTTGAATTATTTAATGAAGTTAAAAGGCGCCGAGAAAGAAAGTTTCGATGAGATAGTTGCTACAGGGTCTTCTTCGGCTGAACCTCATCATCACCCAACGGATAGAAAATTAGTTGCCGGTGATTTATTAAAGATTGATTTTGGAGCTTTATATAAAGGTTATTCCGCAGATATTACAAGAACAATTATTATGCCCGATGAGAATGGCAAAGTTAATATTAATAACCCAAAAGCTAAAGAAATTTTAGACATTGTTTTAGCTGCTGCTAAAGCTGGTAGAGATGCAGTTAAACCCGGTATTAAAGCAAGCACTATCGATCAAATTTGTCGTGACTACATTAATAATGCGGGTTATGGTGAATATTTCGTTCATGGTACTGGACACGGCTTAGGCATTGATGTTCATGAATTGCCATATGTAAGTTCTAAAGGTTATGATTACACCTTA
Source organism: Mycoplasma miroungigenitalium (assembly GCF_013008635.1). Classification (NCBI taxonomy): domain Bacteria; kingdom Bacillati; phylum Mycoplasmatota; class Mollicutes; order Mycoplasmatales; family Mycoplasmataceae; genus Mycoplasma; species Mycoplasma miroungigenitalium. The sequence goes on along the minus strand of NZ_CP053096.1, from coordinate 304,849 downwards.
GAACCAGGAATGGTTATTACAGTTGAACCAGGAATTTATATTGAAGGTCTTGGTGGCGCTAGAAACGAAGACGATGTCTTAGTTACAGAAACAGGACGTTATGTCTTTTCTAAACCAGAAGAAAGATCTTAGTAATTTATGAAACAAGAAGATTTATTGAAATATGAATCTCAAAGGCGCGATGTTTTAAAAACGCCGTTTATTTCCTATGAAGAACGTGTTTCAATTCTTAAAAAATTAAAATCGATAATCGAAGAAAACATCAACAACATAAACTATTCATTAAAAAAAGACTTGAACAAACATGAGAATGAAGTTTATTTTTCTGAAATTGGTTTAATTTTAAATGAAATTAGATTTGTACTTAAAAATCTAAAAAAATGAATGAAACCTAAAAAAGTTAAAACACCGTTGGCTGTATTTTCTGGCGTTTCTAAAATTATTCAACAGGCAATGGGGCACTGTCTCATTATTAGCCCATGAAATTATCCGTTTTATTTAACGTTTATGCCTCTAATTTCTGCTGTTGCAGCAGGAAATAGAGTAATAATAAAAACATCTGAACTTTCAAAACATTCTTCTAGTTTGATAACGAAAATTATTAATGAAGATTTAAAAACAGATAAGGTATATGTCATGAGCCCTGATGTTAATGATATTAAAGAGATGTTAAAAAACAAATTTGATTTTGTTTTTTTTACCGGTTCGGAACGTGTAGGGAACTTAATCAGCGAACAAGTTGCTAAATTTCACACACCTATAATTCTTGAGCTAGGCGGCAAATGTCCAGTCATTTTAGATTATAGTGCAGATTTAAGGAATGCAGCGAATAAAATTATGGCTGCTAAGTTTATCAATAGTGGTCAAACTTGCGTTGCTCCAGACTATATTGTTGTTCCTAAAAATAAAGGAACTAAATTTATCGAATATTGTCAAGATTACATAAATGCAAAATTGGATAAACTTGAGAATTTTCCCAAAATAATAAGCGCACAACATCATAAAAGAATTATGAGTTTAATCCCCAGTGATATTAACGTTCAATACACTGATACTCAAATTTTGCCAAAAGCATTCATTTCTGATTGAGATAATAAAATTATGAAGCAAGAAATATTTGGCCCATTATTACCTGTTATTGAGTATCAAGATTTTTCAGAAATAGTTCGTAAGATATCTGAAAAATCAGAACCTTTAGCAACTTACGTTTTCACTAAAGAAAAAAAATTTGTTGATGAGGTTTTTAAAAACATAAGAACAGGTGCTTTAGTGATTAATGATTTATTGATTCAGTTAGCTAATCATTATTTACCTTTTGGCGGTGTCGGATCATCAGGTCATGGACGCAGTCATGGACATGCAGGATTTTTAGAATTTTCAAATTCAGTTAGTTATTATCGTAGAACTTGATTTTCTACTGAATTAAGTGAGCATCCGTATTCTGAATTAAAACTGAAAATTTTAAAGAAAATAATTAAATAAAATGTGTTTTTTTGCAAAAGCGACCGAAAACACATTTTTTTAATAAAAATATTAAGTTTTTAAAAAAAGTATATATAATGAATTTATGAAAGAATTAGATAAAATTACACCATTAGAAAAAGACTTTGCGAAGTGATATACCGATGTCGTAAAACAAGGTAATTTAATCGCGTATGGACCATTAAAAGGTACGTTAGTCTTTAAACCAAATTCATTTGGTATTTGAGAGTTGATTCAAAAATACTTAAATGAAGAATTTAAACAACAAGGAGTCCAAAATGTTTATCTTCCTTTGTTAATACCTGAAAGATTATTTAACAAAGAAAAAGATCATATAGAAGGTTTTAATCCCGAGTTAGCAACCATTACACAAGTTGGTGAGGCTAAATTAGAAGAAAAAGTTTTTGTTAGACCAACATCAGAAGTATTATTTGCTGATTTATTTAAAAACTCAATTGAATCTTACAAAGATTTACCGATTATTTATAATCAATGAGCAAATGTTGTTCGTTGAGAAAAAACAACTAACCCATTCTTAAGAAGTCGCGAATTTTTATGACAAGAAGGTCACACATGTCATAATAATGCAATGGAAGCGCGTCAATTGACCAGAACAATGATTTCGCTTTATGCAAAATTCCTTAAAAATTACTTAGCTATTCCTGTAATTGTTGGCAAAAAAACACCTAAAGAAAAATTTGCGGGAGCATGCAGTACATATACAGTGGAAGCGATGATGAAGGATGGTAGAGCTTTACAAGCCGGTACTAGTCACTATCTTGCTCAAAATTTTTCAAAACCTTTTGAAATTACTTTTAAGGACGAAAATAACAATATTCAATTTGCTTATCAAACATCGTGGGGTGTTTCTACTCGATTGTTGGGAGCAATTATTATGACCCATGGTGATAATAGAGGAATAATTATCCCGCCTAGAATTGCGCCAACTCAAATCGATATTCTTGAATTATTTGCATCTAAAAACCCAAAAGTAAGCGAAGTAGCAAAACAATTAGTTAAAGATTTAGGAAGAATCTATAGAGTAAGATTGGATAATTCTGATAAAAACCCTGGATTTAAAGCTTCTAATTCCGAAATCCAAGGTACTCCATTAAGAATCGAAATTGGTCCTAGAGACCTAGAAAACAATATGGTAACAATAGTTCGTAGAGACACTCTAGAAAAAATTGTAATGCCAATTAATCAAGTTAAAAAAGAAGTTAAAACTTTACTTAATGACATTCACAATAATCTATACATAACAGCAAAAGAAAGATTAGACAAAAATATTGTTGCCGTTGACACATATGAAGAATTTGTGGATCAAATTTCTAAATCTAAATTCGTTTTAGCTCCTTTCTGCTGTCATGACGAAGAAGAGGAAGAAATTAAAGCTGAAACAGGTGCTACCACACGTTGTATTCCTAAATCAATGGAAAGAGACGAAAAAATGAAACCATGTATTACGTGCCATCATGTTACAAAACGTTTTGTGATTTTTGCACGCGCTTACTAATAGATTGACTTAGCATTTCGCTAAGTTTTTTATTTAGGAGATAATATGAATTCTTTTTTAATCCAAAACTTCTCAAATTATAATTTAACACAACTTGAAAAATATAAAGGTGTTAAAGATATATGCCAATTAGAATTAGGGCGAGCTAAAAGCAAAAGAATGAATGAATTTAAAAATAGTAAGAAACCTTCATCATTAACTAGTGATATTAAAAACCTATACAACTATTACTCAGATAATATGCAAAGGGTGTTGGTGTGTATGAGCGATATTAGTCGCGAAATATTAGATAATGAGTTATTGAATCCTTGTGATGACCCATTCTGATGAGATATGCTTTGCTCTAAAACCACTTATTACAAAAGGCGAGCCGCAATGGTTGATGAGTTTTTATTTTATTATTTTGATAGTTTTTAGAAACGAGCGCTTCGGCGCTCATTTCAAATTTATTAAGAAAATATCAATCATTATTTATGGTTTTGTTCTTTTAAATTATAATGATAATAATAGGCTGGGGGAATTATGAATGAAAGTAATAACAGATTTAAAAAATTTTGTGATTCAATAGGTTTTAAAGTACCGAATAATTTGATAAAAACCGAACTTGAAGTTACTAAATATGAAACTGAAATTGACCAAATCAGTGTTAATATAAACTTCAGAGATGAAATAAATCCTGAAGATTTTTTTGCTTTGTTAGTAGCTATAAGATCAAATAAAATTTATAAAGTATTTATAACATTTAATTTTGACTTATTACAGTATAAACACAATAATTTGGTTAAATTTATTGAATACATAATTGGTACGAAAAGTAAATATTCAAAACTAAAAGTTTTTGATTGAAACAAGGAATTAATTGGTTTGGATGGCTCGAATTTTGAAGTTACAACTATTAGTGAGGACCGTTTTAATGAATTTAAAGATTTGGTTGAACAGTTATCTAATTCTTTGAATAAATATGGTTATAAAAATTTAAATCTAAAACTAAGATATCAAAGTGTTATATTGAAAGAACTTGACGAATCAAATAGAGATAATGATTTATTAGCACAAGAACAATTTTTAAAATTGATGAATTCTAAACCTGTACAAAGTAAAACCACTGATAACAAACCTAGCAAAAAATGATCTAGAAAGCAATATCAGGATGTTGAAATCGTTAATATAAAACACTTACCCGAAAAAACAAATGTAACTATTACTGGTGAAATATACGCTACCGATTTAATTGTTACTAAAAATAAAAAATATATATATTCATTTTCAATTACCGATCACACTGACGCAATTAATGTTAAATGATTTAAGGACGAAGCACTTGATGAAGAGATTCTAAATAAAGATTTAAAAACTGGGAATTTTATCAAATTATTCGGTACTAGTGCTTATCAAACTTTTGGAAAGCCAGAATGATTTATATATATTGATTCATTTGAAAAGACAGAATCAATACTTAAAAAACGTATTGACACAGCCCCTGAAGACCTAAAGAGAGTAGAATTGCATGTTTCGTCTAAATTGAATACTATGGACGGACTATTTAATCCACCTGACATTATTTCAAAAGCAGAAGAATTTGGTATGCCTGCCGTGGCAATTTGCGATTTAGATGCCGTTCAAGGTTATCCTAACTTTTACCAAAAAGCAAAAAAATCTAAAGTAAAAGGGTTGTATGCAGCTTCTTTTTCCGTATTCCATAAAAACCCAATCATTTTTTATGGCGAAGTTCCAAGTGGAAAAATTACAGATTATTCTTATGTTTCATTTGATATTGAAACTACTGGTTTAAGTCCAAAGTTTCATGAATTAATTGAATATGGTTCATACGTAATTAATGTTAACAAAGTTGCTCCTCAACCCACACAATTTTTAGTAAAGTCAAAGGAAAAAATAAAACCGTATACCACACAACTTACAGGTATTACGCAAAAAGATATTGATAGTACTGGTCTTGATTGTAAATCCGCTTTACAAAAAATTTATGATGATTTAAATGGCAAAATAGCTCTTGCACACAACGCAAAATTCGATTACAACTTTATTAAGGAACAATTCAGATTGAATAATATGGAGTTTCCAAATGTTGTAGTTATTGATACTTTAGCAGTATCGAGATTAATTTTTTCTGAGCGTAAAAAACACTCACTTGGAGATTTAGCTGCTAATTTAGGTGTTAACTATAACCCAAATGTTGCTCACCGTGGAGATTATGACGCCAAAGTCCTAGCTGATATCTGGTTAGAAATGATGCATATGATGTCAACCAAAAACATCTTCACATTTCATGATTTATTAGAATTCAAACCTGAAAATGAATTCAAAGACCGTTTTCCTTATGCATTTACAAGTTTGGTTCGTAATCAACTAGGTTTGAAAAAACAATTTGCGATGGTAAGTAATTGTTTAACAAAAAATTATAGTTATGGGCCAAGAACATTCTATGAGGATATTAAACCAGATCCTGACTTGTTGTTTGGTTCTGGAACGCTGAAATCTAAATTAATTGACGATTATTTCTATGCTTCGCGTAGCCAATTTTTGGAGGAAATTAAACGTTATGACTATATTGAAATTCCCGCTCCGCAGGTGTTTCAACATTGGATTGACATGGAATTTATTACTAAAGAACAACTCTATGAAGGTTTGAAAGACATTATTCTAACCGCTAAAGAATACAATAAAATTCCAGTTGCTACAGGCGATGTCAGATATGCTGATAAAGCCGATAAAAAAGCATTTGAAATTTTGGTTTATGCGAAGGGGATAGGTGCAGCTCGCCACTATTTATACAATTATGGAAGAGCCAAAGAAGGAACCTTAACTATACCTGATCAAGAATTTTTAACCACTAATGAAATGCTGGATCAGTTTGAATTTCTTGGTGATGAAGACTTAATTAAAGAAATTGTTATTACTAATAGCCGCAAAATCGCAGATATGTGTGAAGAAGTTGTTGTTATAAAAGACAGACTATATACTCCTAAATTTGATGACTCTTCAAGAAAACTTAGAGAACTGGTTTATCAAAATGCAAAATTAAAATATGGAGAGAATTTACCTGAGATTGTAGATCAAAGAATTAAAGCAGAATTAACTCCTATTATTGAGTATGGTTTTGACGTAATCTATTGAATTTCACACAGATTAGTTAAAAAATCATTAGATGAAGGCTATGTCGTTGGTAGTCGGGGTTCCGTTGGATCATCTCTTGTTGCAACACTAAGCGAAATATCTGAAGTTAACCCCCTACCGCCATATTATTTATGTAACAATTGTAAATTTTTTGAATTAGCAAATGTTCCTGGGATTACTTCTGCTTATGATTTAAAAAATAAAAAATGTCCTAACTGTGAAATTGATATGGAAAGAGATGGGCATAATATTGCTTTTGAAACATTTCTTGGTTTCAAAGCCGACAAAGTTCCTGATATTGACCTTAACTTTTCTGGTGAATTTCAAGGTGAAGTGCATAATGAAACAAGAAGATTATTCGGTCAAACACACACTTTAAGGGCTGGAACTATATCTACTGTTGCACCTAAAACTGGTTTTGGATATGTAAAGAATTTTGTTGAAGAGACACATACCGATTACTCAGATGCTTATGCTATGTATTTAGCTACTAAAATTGACGGTGTAAAACGTACAACCGGTCAACACCCTGGAGGTATTATCATTATTCCTACTGAATATGATGTTTACGACTTTACTCCAATCAATTACCCTGCCGATGATACAAATTCAACCTGATTTACTACTCACTTTGAATACAAAGCTATTCATGATAATGTGTTAAAACTTGACTTATTGGGCCATGATAACCCTACGATAATCAAAATGTTAGAAACATATACTGGATTGAAAATTGCTGATATTCCTAAAAATGACCCTGAAATTGTTAAGGTGTTTAATTCTACAGATCCGTTAGGGATAAAACCATCTGATATTGGTGGTGAAGTAACTGGCGCTATCGGTTTGCCTGAATTTGGTACTCAGTTTGTTCGTCAAATGTTATTGCAAGCTCAACCTAAATCATTTGCTGATTTAGTATCTATATCTGGGTTGAGCCACGGAACAAATGTTTGAATTGGAAACAATCAAGATTTAATAATGAAAGAGGGTTTTAGTCTTCCTGACATTTTCTGTTGTCGTGACGACATTCTTGCTAAATTAGTTGCACAAGGCGTTCCCAATCGTTATGCATTCAATATCATGGAAAAGGTCCGTAAAGGTAAAGGTTTAACACCTGAAGAACAAGTCGAATTGAGAAAATACAATGTTCCAGAATGACAGATAGATTCAATGCTTAAGATTGCGTATATGTTCCCTAAAGCTCATGCCGTAGCATATGTTTTAATGGCTTGATGAATTGGCTGATTTAAAATAAATCAACCATTGGCATTTTACGCCTCTTATTTTGCAACCCACGCTAAAGCAGTTGATGTAGAAAGCATGGTTGATGTACGTAACGGTAAGAAGGCTCATAACAAGTTAGTTCAACTTCAATCTGTTAATCGTAAAGATTTAGATAACAAATCAATTGATTTAATGCCTACTTTGGAAATTACCCGCGAACTATACGCACGAGGTTTGTATATAGCAAATATAGATATTGAGCGTTCTCTGGCTCATGAATGAGTAATTGATAATGATGAAAAATGTCTGATACCACCTTTTAAATCGCTTGACGGTTTAGGTGATTCGGTTGCTGAGTCTATTGTTAATGCCCGTAACGAAAAATCATTCAGCTCTATTCAGGATTTTATAACCAGAGCTAAAGTCAATAAAACATTAGTTGAAAAAATGGAAAAAATGGGTATTTTTGCAAAATTAGATGAAACAGATCAAATGAGATTGTTTTAGTTAAGTATTTAGTAAAATTTATTTCAATAAAGGAGACATAATGAATAACGAGAATCATATAAAGAAAAAACCTACGTTTTGAAACGTATTTGTCTTAATACTTATGGTAACTTTTATCGGTTTTGGTGGAGGCAATGCCCTTATGCCTGTGATAAAACGCTATGCTGTTGATAAATATGAATGACTTGATAGTGATGAATTCGACAAAAATGTTGTTATCACAAATATGTTGCCCGGCCCGATGGCTATTGAAGCATTGTCTTATATTGCAATGAAAACACTCGGATTTTGAAAAGGTTTTTTTGTTGTTTTACTAGCATCATTACCTCATATTGTGGTCACTATAGCCTTATTTTTTGTATTGTCGAAGTTACCGCTTGAATATTTATATGTTGTTCAGGTAGGAGTATTAGTTGCTATTGTGGGAAGTTTGATTGGTTTTAGTTGATCGTATTTCAAAAAAGGAATAAAAACCAACAAGATTAGCGTTTGAACAATATTATTTTTAATTACAATGGCTTTTTCATTATTTGTTCCTACTCCTTATAACGTTCCAGTAGCGATTATGTTTTTAATTATTGGCATTTTTGCAGCTATTTATTATGTTCAAAAAAGAAAAAATATTAAAAACTTAAGATGCCGATTAAAACAAGAAAAAAATAACCTAAATACTGATAAATCAATTGAAAATGTCGAAAATTCAAATTCAATAACAGAGGTAATTAATATTGATGAGATTGATAAACAACTAGATAATACCAGTGAGGTCAAATAATGGGATTATTAGCTTTATTAGTTTCTCTGCCTCTTATCGTTCTCGTTTCATTGTCTGTGTTTGGTGGTGGTCAAATATTTATGCCAATATTTACTTGGCTATGAAAATCTCTTGCTAAATGATTTAATATAACTATTACTGCCGAACAAATAAACAGTGTGTTTGCTATTTCTAATTCAACTCCCGGAATTTTAAGTCCTAAATTTGCAACTGTTACTGGATATTTGGTGTCGGAAGGTCAATGATGAGGCTATATAGCGATGTTAATAACTTACCTTGCATTTTGCATTCCACCTATTTTGATGATGAAATTAGCAATGAAATATGCAGATAAGTTTGAAGATTCAATGTTTTTGAAAAAATTAATTAATATTATGAATCCGGTTGTAACTGGGATAATTGTTGCTTTGGCAATTCAATTATTTATTGGTTTAATTGCACCGCAAGTGATATTTAATAAATCAGCTAAGGAATATTTTGGATTAGATTACAATGATAAAACAGCCGTGTTTTTCTCTGGATGAAGAGCAATTGTTTTATATGTATATGTTCCAATCGGAATTATCGTTTCTTTAATTCTATATTTCAAAAAAATCCCTATGTTTGGATTAATATTAGGAAATGTAATAATAGCGTTGATTTTATTTGAACCTTGATTAAAAGTAGCTTCTTAGCTATTTTTTTATTAAAATAAAAAACCGGCATAAGCCGGTTAATTATGATTATTATTTCTTTTCTTTGTGGTTTGTGTGTTTGTTACATTTGCCACAGTATTTATTTAATTCCACTTTTTCTGGGTGGTTTTTTTTGTTTTTCTTACTAATGTAATTTTCCATTTTGCACTCTGTACATTGGAAAGTAAATCCTTCTCTTGCCATTCTTGTCTCCTATGTGTAATCTTATGTGTGTAAAATTCCTTTTAATTATAACCATAAATATAATTAAAATAAATTTTTAGTTTTGTTATTTGTCTATTTTAGCATATTTTTTACAAATGAGATAAATTCTAAGGCAGCTAATTGATTTTTTCTTGGTATTTTTCTAATTTTTGAATTGCTTTTTTTACACTATCGTATGCTGCTGCTCTAGTTGTGGCTGTAATATCGGCAATTTCTTGATAGCTTAGATTTTCTAAAAAATAAAGTTGGAAAGCTTGTTTTTGAGTTTGAGTTAATAAATTTTGAAATTTTTCAAATAACGAGATATATATTTCGCGTTGCTCAATATCATTAATCTTACTCATTTTCCACCATTAAATCTTTCGTCATTGTGTAGATGAATTTTTCAAGATCAAATTGTTCAAGGTCATCTAAACATTCGCCTAGTCCAATGTATTTTACATTTAGGTCAAATTCATCTTTAATTGAAAGGACAATCCCACCTTTACTTGTACCGTCCATTTTAGTCAAAATAATTCCGGTTGGATTTGCCGCTTCTTTGAAGTGGCGCGCTTGGCTAACACCGTTTTGTCCTGTTGTCGCATCCAATACTAATAAACATTCATGAGGCGCATCATCTTGGAAACGGGTTATTATTCCGTACATTTTTTCCAGTTCTTTCATCAAATTTATTTTATTTTGTAATCTACCAGCAGTGTCAATCAGCAGCAAGTCATAATTTTCTTCTTTAGCTTTTTTAAGTGAATCAAAAACAACCGATGAAGGGTCAACGCCTTCCTTTGCTGGTTTAACAATATCGGCGCCAGCACGATTTGCCCAAACATCTAATTGACTAACTGCCCCCGCTCTAAATGTGTCGGCAGCAGCAACCAAAACTTTTTTACCCATTTGAATATATTTGTGGGCGATCTTTGCTACAGAAGTAGTTTTTCCAGAACCGTTAACCCCAACAAAAACAAAAATATTAAGGCGTCCATCTTTGAAGTTTAGGTTTGTATCAACAACACTTTTATTTGTATAGATAACAAACATCTGATCGGCTGTCAATTCACCAATATCCTTAGTATCGTGTAAATTACGCAATCTTACTTCATTTTTTAGATGCGTTATAATTGCGTACACCAATGAAGCATTAATGTCTGACATGATCAAAATTTCTTCTAATTCTTCGAAAAATTCTTCATTAATTTTTTTATGTTTATTTTGCAGGTTAAAAATTTTGCGCCCAAGACTGGATGCATTACTTAGTCCAGTCGAGTATTTTTCCAGTTTTTTTGATTCAATTAGTTTTTGTTCTTCCAATTGTTCAATTTTTTGTTCTTTTTCGGCCAGTTTATCTTTTTTTCGGCCAAAAACTTTTTCTTTTAAAAATTTAAAAAATCCCATAGTGACTAAATTTTAAAGGAAAATCAAATATATTTAAGTAAAAGACACTCATAGTTAAAATGTTTTGCGTAAAAAATATGTTTATAATTATTATTGAGGTGAAAATGAACAAAAAAACTATGATAAAAGTAAAAGGTTTAGTTAAGAAATTTAACAAACTAACAGTTGTAAACAATCTTTCGTTTGAGGTAAAAGAAGGAGAGTTATTTGGTTTTATAGGACTTAATGGTGCCGGTAAAACTACTACATTAAATATTATTCTAGGTCTTTTAAATAAAGACTCAGGAGATATCTATATTGATGGTGATTTGCTAACAAATAACATAGATAAAATAAGAAATAAAATAGGGATAGTTTTTCAAGAATCGGTTTTAGATGGCGAGTTAACAGTATATGAAAATCTAGTAATAAGATGTTCATTGTATCAAGATAAATTAAATGACGTAAAAAGAACTGTTGATAGAATCATGAGTGAATTTGAACTAAATGAATTGAAAAATAGACCATATGGTAAATTATCGGGCGGGCAAAAAAGAAGAGTGGATATAGCTAGAGCGCTTGTTCACAATCCACGTATTTTGTTTCTTGATGAACCAACCACTGGACTTGATCCTTCATCACGAAAAATGGTTTGAGAGATATTGAAAAAACTTAGAAAAGATCATAATCTTACAATTTTGTTAACTACTCACTATATGGAGGAGGCAAACGACTGCGATAACATGATCATAATAAAGAAAGGTGTTAAATTGGTAGAGGGCACACCTTTTGAACTTAAATCTAATTATTCAACAACAATCTTAAAAATACATGAATTTGACGAAACATCAGATTTTAAAACAATAATGAATAAAGTTGGGGCTATCAGACAGGATAATTTTTGATTTATTAAATTCGTAAATTTCATTGATTTAAAACAATTCATTGATAAATACTCCACTAATCTTAAAGATTATGAAATTCTAAAAGGAAGTATGGATGAAGTATTCTTAAACGTGACTAAGGAGAAAGAATAATGACACAACTTAATGCTTTATTAAAAAGAAATTTCCTTTGCTTTTTTAAAAGTAAATCCAAAGTATTTTTCACATTTTTAACACCATTAATCTATTTATTCATTTATTTCATATTAATAAGAAAACTGATGGCAGGTGGTTTCGAAAATATACCAAATGCTTCTAAAATTACTAAAGACGCTTTAGTTGATGGGTTTTTGTTATTTGGAATTATTTCAATAACAACTATCACAACTGCCGTGACTGGTGCGACTCAAATAGTTGATGACAAATTAAGTGGTGTTTTAAAAGATATTTCAATTACTCCGATTAAGTCATCAACAATAAGAGTGAGCTTTATATTAATTAATTGAATCATTAATATGATTATTTCAACCGGATTATTCTTGATTGCTATTTGTTACATGTTAATTAAACATACGGCGATTAATGGTTGATATAACTATCTTTATTTTGTGCCAATGATTGTTTTGTCAACTTTATTTAATTCAATATTATTTACACTTATCTTTAGTTTTTTTAAAAACAAATCTGTTTACAGTGCGTTTTGTTCATTATTTTCATCGATTATAGGTTTCTTGATTGGGGTATATATTCCTTGAAACTCTTTGAATAATAATGTGCTTCTCCAAATATGTTCTGTTATTCCGCAGACCCAATTTACTAATGTATTTAAATATTTAAGTTTGGCAAATATTTCAGAAAATGATATTAATTTTGGTAAAGAAGCCTTAGGTATAGATTATATTGTTTTATTTGGCCAAAAAATTAATATTTGAATCTGCATACTTTACTCAGGCTGTTGAACAGTAGTGACTTTAACAGTTGCTTCATTGTATAAATTCAATATCAACAAATAGGCATTGCCTATTTTATTTTACTTATTATGCTATGAAACGTGTGTATTCGTAAAGTATGTCGTAGTTTTTAAAAAATATTTTATAATTTATATATCGAATTAATTTGGAAAAATAAGCGATTAGAGCTTTTTAATAAAAATAAAGATATTTTTTATCTTTCCGAGGGGAAAAATGCCAGAAAATAAAAACAAAGAAATGAAGTTCCCGCTCTTGGGAGCTATTGTTAATGTCCAGGCTTATAAATACAATGGTTATTTATATCGCCAGTGAAATGGGGTTAAGGTCATTAGAAATACTGATGATCATTTCGCACTCTTTATTTATAAAACAAGAGTTGCCGAAACAGAAAAAAGTTCGTGAGTTTATCGCGAACCCGTTATTTGATTCATGCCTAAACATGAGAACTATAATGCTTTAATAATGTTAAAGAAAAAACATAATTATATATATGTAAATATGGCCTCAAAACCAATTTACGAAGATAATACTATTAAATTCATTGATTTTGATTTGGATATCAAGTCGTATCCAAAACGCGAACTTGCAATTGTTGATAGGGACGAATTTGCTCATAATTCAAAGAAATATGAATATCCTGAAAGTTTAAAAAAGATTATTTATCAAACACTTGAATTAGTTGTGGATAAATATGAAAAACAACAATATTTCTTTAATCCAAAATTGATTGATTATTATATCGATGTAATTAAGAAGGATAATTCTTTACCAAAGGATTTTAGAGCTCCTGAACCCACAAAATCTCGTAGATCAAAGAAAGATTAAGCACAAATTAATTCGTTTAAATAATTAAAAAATAGAGTTGCACAACTCTATTTTAATTTTGATTTAAAGAAACAATAATCATTGGTTCTTTATTAAATGTTTTGAAAATTCTTTTTCTTATTACGTGGCGAGCGCGGTTTTGAAAATCTTTCAATCCTTCAAATTCTTCTGTCTCTAAAAGACTAACAATTGTTGAAATAATTAGTTCTTCCGCTTCTTTTTTGTCTTCTTTCGAGATTGCGCCGATGATATTAATTTGTGTACGCCCTGTTAATTTTTTTGTATTTGAATTATAGGTTGATGTAATAATTATCGCTCCATCACGACCTAAAATTTCACGTTCTGCTATAACTTCAGTACTAATATCTCCGATTCCAAAGCCATCAATAATAACATCGCCGATACCTTTAATTTTACCTTTGGTGCTAGATAACTTGCCGTTGATAAAGTGCGCTATCTTTCCATTTTGTAATAACAAGCAATTTTGTGGTTTGATTTTAGCTTCTTTACTAATACATTTAGCAGCCTCTGATAAATAACGGTAAAGTCCTTGAACTGGAATGACATACTGCGGTTGTAAAGCATTAACTAAATCAATTAAATCTTGTCTTGCTGGGCGGTGACGATAGAATTCTTTATTTGAAACATCGGAAATTTTAGGTGTAATTCTAGCTATGTCGTCTAACGATACTGCTGCAATACTCTCAAGTCCCGCAATTGGAGGTGCAATCATAATTACATTATCTGTTGGTTTTAATTTTAAGAACACATCATTATTGTCTGTAATTCTTAAAAATCTTGAGTAAAGACGTTCGATAGCTCCCGTGACCAAAACAACTGCGTTGTCTGATTTGTTGGCCATTTTGTAATCGATTTGTTCCGGCAATTTCAAATTAGGATTTTCCTTTTGCATTAGATAGAATAATTGGCCATATGTCTTACCATAAGTGATTATTGGACGGTTTGTTTTCATTGCTAGTTCCAATATTTGATGTATTGAAACCATTTCTTCGTCATAGGCACCGATAATTATTCTTTCATTATCTTTCGCGCTCATAAAAACATCTTTAATTGATTCTGGAAGGTTGATTTTATCTACTGCTTTCCCTGAATAGTTTGCGCGTCCCGAGTCGACCACCAATGCAATTAACTTACGTTTTGTAAAGCCTGTTTTTAAATGTTGAAAATCCAGTTTTCCATAAATACCTAAATTCCCTTCAACAAAGTTAAACATAAATAACACATCGCCATCTGGAGTAATAAAATCAAAACCAATATGTCCAGGCATTGAACCAGCAAGTTCAATCGGTTGAACAAAAATTTCACCCAATTTAGCCATCTTGCTTAAAGAAATTATCTTGTAATCTTTGTTCATGATTTTATATTTCGAAAGACGATCTGCAATCATTATTTTATTGAATGATGATGTATAGATGTTTAGATTCGGTATATGCATCAATAATCAAGGTAATGCTGAAAACGTTTCGTTTTTAACATCAGTTACAAATACCCCGACTATTTTTTCTTTGTTTTTTTCAAGATAAGTAAAATCAGGAATTAATGTGTCAACCCCGTTTTGAGAATTGATAGGAACTTTAGTTCCGGCATTGATGATATAGATTTTTTCATTGTATTCTAAAACGTAACAGTTTTTACCATTTTCATCCAAACCGCCTAATGCAAAAATATTAATATGATTCATATATCCTCCATTTCGCTAAATTATTTAATTGAATTTTAAAGTTTCTAGTTGTGCGTATTATATACTAAACATTAATTTATTATTTAAAATTAGATAAATAAAATCAAAAACTAACAATTTCTAGTTCCTGATTTTTGAAAATTCTGCATATTTATTAATTTTTATTTTTTTAGTTTCAACAGGTTTTACAACAATAGTGAATTCGCCTTTTTGACTTGTATTCTCCAGTTGAGTTCTTACGTCTTTAATATTCCCAAAGTACTGAGTTTCGTGTATTTTGGTTAATTCCCTAGCGATAAAAATTAGTATTTTATCTGACCAAACCGTTTCTAAACCATCTAGAAAATTATTTAATTTATGTGGTGAGACATAAAAGATATGTGAAAAGTCAGGTGATAAAGATTCGAATTGGCTTTGTCTTTGTCCTTTTTTTTCTTTAGGAAATCCGTGGAAAACAAATGTGGATGATAGACCGCTTAAGGCAAACGCTGATATTGCGGCATTGACGCCGGGGATTAATTCGACACCAATATTATTTTTTCTCGCAAGTGAAATTAATTCAAAACCCGGGTCACTGACCATGGGCATTCCAGCATCTGAAACTAGACCTAAATTAATTTCTTCGTTTAAACACATTTCAATAAGGTATTCTGCTGTCTTCTTTTCGTTTATTTTGCTATAAGAAATTAATTTTTTATCAATTCCATAATATGATAATAATTTGCCACTTACACGAGTGTCTTCGCAAGCGATTACGTCGCAAATTTTTAATGTTTCTAATGCTCTCAAGGTTATGTCTTTTAAATTGCCGATTGGTGTTCCAATAATATAGATTTTACTCATAACACTCCAATATGTATACAAACATTGATTCTGCCTGTAAAAATAAATTATCATTAGTTCCAACGGAATTTAAAAACTTGTCAAGAACTAAAAAACACTTTTTGTAATTGAATTCTGCTTCAGCAATTTTTTTAGCAAATGACTGAAATTTCTTAGGAAGGAAATCAAGTGGCATTCATGCCCAAGTAAGTATAAATTTTAAGCATTCGATTAGAAAAACTAAATCGTCATGATATTCTCGTTTGTTTAATTTTGTCAACAATATAATTAGTGAAATTTTATTTTTAAATGATTTAATTAAAGCGTCCAGTAATTCATTAATTTTAGAAAATTCATAGAATTGTTTATTTTCTAAGATTAACGATATATCAGACACAACATTAGATAGAAGTCAGGCTTGATCGTTATCAAACCCAAGATTTGAAATTTCGTCTTGTAACATATCGTTTTTTTGTTTATTTACATTTATGATAAAAGAACGCGATTTGATAGTTGTTAGCACTTGATTGATATTTTGGGTCGTCAAAATAAATACCACATCATCTGCAGGTTCTTCAATTGTTTTTAATAGGGTATTTAAAGCTTGATGTGATGCTAAATCAATATTTTTAAAAACTATTATTTTTAATCCATTTTCGAGAAAATTGGAAAAGTTACTTTGTTCAAAGATATCTACAATATTATCTTTTTTTAATCCTTCACCTTGCGATTTTGATGCATCAGCAATAACAATATTTGAAGGCAAAGAAGACTGATCTAGATTTTCAATGTTTAAGCCCGTGAATGAGTTAATCATGTAAATAATATTATCATCTAGATTTACACCTTTACTTGTTTTTAATAAATAACAATGATTTATTTTTTTGCATTCAATAGAAGAATCAATAATTTTGGTCAAATTACTGGCTAACATTTTCACCTGATTCTTTTATTCATTGGCTAAATCTTTTATTACTAAATAATTTATCAACTAATTCGTCCAGTACATCGCTAATAGATTTATTTGCATCAACAACTATAAATCTTTCGGGATCTTCATTAATTAATTTTCAATACCCTTCATAAACTTTTTGTCTAAATAAATCTGTTTCATTGTCTAAACGATCATGTTCTTCAACTAAACGCAATTGGTTCATTCTTAATTTAGAATCATCGGGGGTTATATTTAAGAAAATAGTGATTTCTGGCATGGTGTTATCAATAATGAGATTAGTCATTGTTTTAACATAATCGATACCTAGGCCTCTTGCGTATCCTTGATATGCAAAAAAACTATCTACATATCTATCACACAACACAAGCTTATTTTCTTTTAATGCTGGTCAAATAACTCTTTCTAAGTGAATTCTACGACTTGTAGAATATAACATAGCTTCAGCGACAGGGCTTAATACTGATTTTTTATCTAAAATTATTTGTCTAATTTTTTCGGCTTCCACTAAATCCTTACCACCGGGTTCTCTAGTTGTTAGGTATTTTAAATTAGGGAATCTTAAGGTTAAGTATTCAACTAATTTAATGATTATTGTGGTTTTGCCACTGGCGTCAGGCCCCTCAAATGTTATAAACATATGTCCCCCCCCCCTAAATATTTCTGTTTTTTATAGCTTGTTTTATTGTGAATGGGTCAAGATATTCAAGATTTGAACCCATTGGCATTCCAATTGCTGCTCTTGTTGCTTTTATGCCTCTTTTTTGTAATAATTTTTGTAAATGAGTTGTAGTCATTTCACCTTCCAGTGAAGGAGAGAGGACTATCATTATTTCTTCAAAATTGTGGTTACCAATAAATTCAAAAAGTTGTTGATATTCATATTTATCATCGTTATTTTGTTTAACACTCAACAATTCTGGTAAAACGAAATAAAAACCAAAAAAGATACCCATTTCATCTATTTTGATTAAAGTAGTTATGCTTTCAACTATCATTAATGAATTCATTTTCAAAGGGTCATCACAATTTAGACATTTATTATTTTCACGAATGAAGTTGCACTGTGAACAATAAATTATATTGTCTTTAATACCTTGGATTGCATTGACCAATTCAATTGAAAAATCAGTACTTTGATTCAAAATAAATGAACTGATTTTTTCGGCCTGTTTTTTACTAATTCCAGGTATTTTTTTAAAAACTTCATTAGCTTTTTCTAGTGTATCTATTTTCATTAGAAGCCAAAGCCATTAGGCATTTGTGGCATCAATTTTTCTTGTTCTTCATCAATTTTAGTAAATAATTGATTAATAACTAATGTCATTAAATCTTCTAATGTTTGAGCATCCTCGGGGTCTAATAAATCTTGATCTTTAATTTTGATAGAAACAATTTTTTTAGCTCCGGTTGCGATAACTTCTAGGCCATATTTTTCTTCACTAAAAGTTAATTCCATAAATTCTTCTGTTTTTTGTTCTAATTCTTTTTGCAATTTTTGCATTTTTCTTAACATTCCTTGGTCCATATTGACCTCCTTTATTTTAGTGTTTCAAACAGTAAACTTGTTGGTGTTTGAGCTTTATTAATTTTTATTGGTTTTAATGGAATTGGTTGTGTTGTAATTCCTTCGTTAATTTCTTTGATTAAAGCTTTTGATATGTCTTTATATCTTGTTCTATCTTTAATCAAAAATATATGTTTATAAGAATTTAAATATTTTTTAATAAATTCTTGGAAATTATAGTCATGTGAAACATCGTTTAAATAATTAAGTTTTGAGGCATCGTTCGTATTTAATAACATGAAATTATCATTGGCGGCCAGAATTGTAAGTCCACTTAAAACCTCTATATATGGGTCATACACTTTATCAATAGACAATTTCTTTAAAACATTAATGCTGTCATTTAATTGTTTTATATAAGTCATATCAGAAAGTAATAATAAGTTTTTTAATTCATCATCTGTTAGAGTGGTTTCGAATGATGTTTTTGAAGCATAATTTCTAGAAAAATTTGGCACAATAATATCGTGAGGTTTTATTAATTCATCATCTAATGTGATTTCTGAAGTGGATATTAAACCATCATCATCAAAATCAAAATCATTTGCAGAGTTTAAAATATCATTATTGATAGTTTGGGTATCGCCTAACTCATCGTTAGTTTCTAAAATCATTTCGCGGCTTTCTTCTAATGCGGTTTTTATGGTATCTTCTTGTCTATCTTTATTGTTTAAAGGCGTAATCATTTCATCTCCTTGTTTTTGTAAATTATCATTAGGATTTGTTTTAATATTAGATGTCTGTTCTTTTTCTTTTTTAACTGGTTCTACAGTATCATTAGACATTTTTAAAAGATTTAATTCAATTAATTGAAATGGAGAGTCGGCATACATTAAATCTTTATAAAGCTTATAAAGTAATTCTGATTTTTCTAATGCGAAATCTAAATCAATGTCCAATTCATTCAATTCTTGTTCATTTAGTAATTCAAGCAATTTGATGTCGCCTGTTTTTTCATAAATAATGAAATCCTTGAAAGTGTTTATAAGGCCCAACATAAATTGGTTCGAATCCAATCCGCCTGATTTCAATGATTCAAAAATATGTAAAACTTCTTTAATGTTGCCTTCATAAAGAAGATTAATTATATTAATTAGATTTTCGTTAGAAGAAATACCAAACGCAAAAACTATATCATCTAAATGAATATTTCCATTACCATAAGCCAATGCTTGATCAGCGATTGATAAAGCATCTCTCATTCCACCAGTTGCTAGTCTAGCTATATAGTTTAGCGCACTAGGTTCAAATCCTACATTTTCATCAGCTAAAACATGTTGTAATTGTTCTGTAATTACTTTTGTAGGAATTTTTCTAAAGTTGTATCTTTGAACTCTAGACAAAATTGTCAAAGGAATTTTTTGAGGATCGGTAGTAGCCAAAATAAATATAGCATGTGCAGGCGGTTCTTCAAGTGTTTTTAACAATGCGTTAAATGCCCCTTTGGATAGCATATGAACTTCATCGACTATATAAACCTTATATTTCCCGTGTGCGGGCGAGTTTTGGATTTTATCTCTTAGGTCTCTAATTTCTTTAACACCATTATTTGACGCAGCATCCATTTCGATGATGTCAAAGTTTTGGTCAACTTTGTTAAGACAAATATCACAAATTTGTGTTAAATCATTACCGTGCCCACAATTTAATGTTGCTGCAAAGATTTTGGCAACTGATGTTTTACCAACACCTCTCGGCCCTGCAAATAGATAAGCGTGGCTAACCTTGTGATTTAAAATTATATTTCTAAGTGTTTGAACAATATGATCTTGCCCTTTAACTTCGCTAAAAGTTCTTGGTCTATATTTACGATATAATGCCTTGTAAACCATTTTCACCCCCCCCCCAATAGTTATTTAATTATATTAATATTAAATTTATTATGTCCCAAATTATTAAAAATATTTTTCTAGCAAAGTTAAATACAATTAAAAAATGATATAAATACCACCTTATTTTAGTGTGTAAAATAAATATATGGAATAAATATGTAAAAAATATTAAAATGTTATTAAGAAATAAAAAATAAGGAGAAAAATGAAAAAGACAGTATTAATAGTAATAGACGGGTTGGGTTTAGGAAAAAAATACGAAGGTAATGCCTTCGACTTAGCTAAGACTCCAACTCTAGATAAATTTTTAAATCAATATCCTCATTCCTTAATTCAAGCCTCGGGCGAATTTGTGGGTTTGCCAGCAGGACAAATGGGGAATTCAGAAGTTGGTCATTTAAACATTGGCGCAGGTAGGGTTGTATATACTGGTTTAAGCTTAATAAATCATGCGATAAAAACTGGTGATTTTAATAATATCGAGGTTTTAAACAAGGTGATGGATGATGTCAAAAAGTCAGGTAAGACTTTGCATTTAGTTGGATTATTAAGCGACGGTGGCGTCCACTCACATGAAGATCATTTATTTGCTTTAATTGAATTAGCACATCAAAAAGGATTGAAAAATGTTTCTATTCATGCGATTGGCGATGGTCGTGATGTAGCGCCAAAATCAATACTCAATTCTTTAAATCGTCTACAAGAAATTTGTAATGAATATTCATTCAAAATTTCTTCAATCGGGGGTCGTTATTATGGTATGGACAGAGATAAAATGTTCGACCGTATTCAACTTCATTTTGATGCAATAAGAGGTAATACTGACAACAAATTTTCTAACGCAGTTGAATATGTTAACAGTATGTATGGTAAAAATGTTACTGATGAATTTTTAATTCCTGCCGCTAGTGAAAATGGGTTATTTGTTGAAGAAAACGATTCAGTTATTTTCTTCAATTTCAGACCTGACAGAGCAAGACAGTTATCTCACTGCTTTATAGGTTCGGATTTATTCGAATATAATTGTCTTAACGCGGTTAAATTAGATAATTTTGTATCTATGATGAAATACGAAGGTATTAATAGTCAAGTAGCAATCGAAGAGATGAAAGTTGTAAATCCAATTGGCGCCGTAATAGCTAATGCCGGATTAAAACAATTAAGATTAGCTGAAACTCAAAAGTACTCGCATGTCACATATTTTATGGACGGTGGTGTTGACGTCGTATATGACAATTCATCACGTATAATGGTCGATTCTTTAAAGGTCAAAACATACGATTTAGCCCCTAAAATGAGTGCTGAGGAAATTACTAACCAACTAATTGCACACGGGCTGGAAAATGATTTAGTTATCATGAATTATGCCAATCCAGATATGGTCGGTCACACTGGAGTATTGAATGCTACAATCGAAGCAATTGAATGACTTGATACTCAATTAGCTAGAGTATTAGAATGAGCTAACAACAATAATGTAACATTATTCATTACAGCTGACCATGGTAACTCTGAAGTAATGATTGACAAAAAAGGCGGACCAGCTACCAAACATACAGATAATCCCGTTATGTTAGTTTGCACTGACAAAAATGTTGAATTGTCGGATGGTAAATTAGGAAATATAGCGCCAACAGTTCTTAAATACATGGGTATTGAGATTCCGAAAGAAATGACTGAGAATCCTTTAATTTAATATGACGGAAAATAAGTTTAAAAGAGTAGTTTTTAGCGATGTTGACGGCACAATTTACGAGTATCCAACACGTATCATAACTCCCGAAAATAAGAGAACAATAATTAACGCAAAGGTTGAAGATGTTGAATTTGTAATAACCACTGGCAATCCTCTTTTTCAAAAAATGAAGGATTTAACCAGAGAATTTGAATCTAGATATTTAATTACCTCAAACGGAGCTGAAATTTATGATACTCATGAATCAAAATATCTTTATAAAAAAACAATTTCTAATTCCGCGCTATCTAAAATAATGTCAGTTGTTGAAAAATATAATGGCGGAATTTCTTGAAACAACGAAAACGGATTTGGAATTTATAAAGTTTCTAATAACACTAAGAAATTTTTATCTGAGTTTAATGATTTTAATTATGACTCAGAACCTATGCCAAAGATTGAAGACATTTTTAAAATTGAAATTTTGGAACCGGTTCATTGTATTGAACAAATTTATAAAGAACTCGATTCAATGAATCTTGATATTGAAATGGTTTTCTTGTTTGATTTTATTGAAATAACTGCTAAAGATGTTTCGAAAGGGTCAGCTGTTGAATGAATGTGTAACAACATTTTTAATACAGAATTAAAATATGTTATGGCTATTGGCGACAGTAAAAATGATCTATCTATGTTATCAAAAGTAGGATATGGTTATGCCATGGATAATGCTTCAGATTATGTAAAATCTAAGGTTTCCCTTTATACTTCGGATTGTAAACAAAACGGTCTTTCCGAAGCGATTATAGATTACGTTTATAGAACAAAAAATGACAAAATGAAGTCTGATGTTTTAGATAGAGTAAATTCATACAAGGAAAAACAAAGAAAAAAATTTAATTATTAATTTTTAACTCGCTATTTACTAGTGAGTTTTTTATTACAATATTGTCCCAAAAAGAAAATTACATTATTGTTTTCAAATATAAAAACTGTATTTAGGTTAAAATAAGATTTATCTTTTGTGCTTGAAAGAAACTTTAATAACTTTAATGAAACCGAAATTGATTAGACAATAATTAATATTTGAGAATTTTACTAAGGAATAAATATCATTTATGACACAACAATTCCACAATTCCAACCAAAATGTTTAGTGTTTACTATGGAACAATATTAATCGCAATTATTCTTCTTATTCGGTTGATTTTACGGAATAAAAATGGTAATATAAATAGTAGATTAAGGGGGGTAATTGTTGATTGTATATCAAGGAAATAAATACGTTTTATTGTGCACTTTGCACCATATTGAGATTATATGAGAATAATAACGTAACTATAGTTTATGTGTAAATCAGTATTAATTGAAATTAAAATACAGGGTAGTACTTGCTAAGCTGCACAAAAGTATTTTAAATGATTAATTTAAAAAATAGGAGGTATAGATTCTTGCATAGAAGTTGAAATATAAAAGCCAAAAGGCTAAAGTTGGATATTACTCGTAAAGAATTCTCTGACGCTTTAGGATTTTCAAAGGAAGAAGAAAAAAAACTTAAATTCTGAGAAGAAGGATTGGAAAACATTCCAGATGTAATATACAAAAAGATTATGAGTTTTCCAACACGGGCAAAGTATAAAAATCCGGTAAAGCAAAAATTTACTCAGATTGACTTGTTTGCTGGAATTGGCGGGATTAGATTGGGATTTCAAAGAGTCGGAGGAAAAACCGTGTTTTCATCCGAATGAGATAAGTTTGCACAAAAAACATACAGAATAAATTACGGTGAAGTTCCAGCTGGTGATATTACTCAAATAAATCCAAAGTTAATACCAGATCATGATATTTTGTTAGGAGGTTTTCCTTGTCAACCATTTTCACAAGCAGGATTAAAACGAGGATTTGAGGATGCGCGGGGAACTCTTTTCTTCAATATTGCAGAAATTCTTAAAAAAAAAACCTAAAGCATTTATGTTAGAAAATGTCAAACAACTCAGAAGTCATGATAAAGGGAATACTATAAACACAATTCTTAACATTCTTAAAGAATTAAATTACTATGTTCCTGAACCTAAAGTATTGAATGCATATCATTTTGGTGTGCCTCAAAACAGAGAACGCATAATAATTGTTGGTTTTAACAAAGAGTATCTTCCACAAGAATTTGATGAATTCAAGTATCCGGTTGGTTTTGTTGATGATAATGTATGTGTAGGCAATATTTTAGAAAATAATGTCCCTGAAAAATATACAATATCTGACAAGCTTTACGAAGGGCACCTTAAACGAAAAAAAGATAACAAACAAAAAGGAAATGGATTTGGATTTTGTTTGTTTAATACAAAGAGTAAATACACTCACACTATAAGTGCAAGATATTATAAAGACGGAAGCGAAGCATTGATTGAACAGGGTAATAAAAATCCAAGAATGTTAACTCCTAGAGAATGTGCTAGACTTCAGGGATTTCCTGAAGATTTCATAATACCAGTCACAAGAACACAGTCATATAAACAATTTGGAAATTCAGTTTGTATTAATGTTATTGAATCTGTTGCAAATGAGATGATTAAATATTTAGAAAAATATAAAATTTTATAATAAAAGTTGATGCGAAAATTAATATCCATCAACTTTTATTTATTCGTATCTTTCAATTATTAAACTATCTCAATATTTATTATTTGCACGTCATTGCGAATAAGGACGCTTATTCCCTTGATGCATGCCGCTATCAAAGAAAACAATGCCTTTAGTAACAAGGTCAATTCACTGCTCAAAATTAAAAGTGCCGCCAAAACATATTTCTTTATATCTACCATCTGAATCAGTTTTGCAAGTGAATCAGTCTTTTTGATTGAATTTGTTTTCTAACTTATCTTTTAAACTTTTGTCTGTACTGTTTGATGATGGCGATGTTGAACCAAATCATCTTGCAAGTTCAATTTCTCCATGTTGTAGTTGTAAAGGTATAATTGTATGTTTGTTTTGGCGTTGATCTTTACTATAAGAGTATTTTATAACAATGTCTTTGTTTGGTTCAATAATCATTATTTATCCAAAACTTTTATATTCATTTAGATGTGGTATTGGCTTGCCTGACCAAGAACAGCGGTTATTTTTTTCTGGATTTAGTTGACCAAAAAACATACAAAAAATATCCTGTGGAGTTCCAATTGACTGGTCTTTAAATAAATTCGTGTATTGACCGGTTCTGAATATGTATCGATTAGCGGATCAATCTCCAAATGTAGTTTTACTTTTTGTTTCGCTTTTTAATTCGTAACCGTAGAAATCTGCGACATTGTCAGAATCTGGATGTTTTCCGAATTGCTCTTCCAATCAATTTCCAACCTTACCGTCATGTCCAACATTTTTTTCACTAACGTCTGGCTTTTTACCTTTAACATTCTCTCGAAATAATTTAATTAAAAGTTCTTTAATAGAATCCACTACAAATACCTCCAGATAATTGATAATGATTTTTTAGATAATGTCTTGAGATTTTTTCAAATGCGAATTATGATTACCTAAATTAACTTATTTAACATACAATGAGTTTTTAATTATAATTATTATCCCATAATTTATTAAATTTTAACTGTTTTGGTAAAACTAGGCTAAGTTTTAACTCTTTTATAAAATAAAACATAGTAATCAAATTTCTAAAATTGTTTAGTTTCTCTTCATTTTTTATTCAACAAAAATGTATGTCATAACAATCAACTATTTTAATTAATAATATTAATATCAAAATTTAATTTATATTGTTAATGATGTAAAATTAAAAATATGAAAATATTTGACTTTAAATCTACAGAAATGCGTATCGCAGAAAAGACCTTGAAAAAAATTAATGCTTTTGAACCATTAATTAAAAAACTTAGCGACGCAGACCTTAAAAATAAAACATTTCAATTCAAAAGCCGTTTAGCTAATGGAGAGAGTTTAGAATCAATGAGAGCGGAAGTTTTTGCCGTTTCTCGTGAAGCCACCAAAAGAGTTCTTGGGAAAAGACCTTATGATGTTCAAATGATAGGAGGATTGCTTCTTGATTTAGCTTCGGTTGCGGAAATGAAAACTGGTGAAGGTAAAACAATTACTTCAATTGCGCCAGTATATTTGAATGCTCTTGAGGGAAAAGGAGCTATTGTTTCTACTGTTAACGAATATCTTTCGGAACGTGATGCTATTGAGATGGGCGAAGTGTTCAATTGATTGGGTATGACGGTTGGTATCAATAAAGCCCAAATGGAAACTGACGATAAAAGAAGAGCCTACGCAGCAGACATTACTTATTCTGTTCACTCAGAATTAGGTTTTGATTATTTAAGAGATAATATGGCAAGTTCAATGGAAGAGAAAGTTCAGAGAGGCCTTCACTTTTGTCTAATTGACGAAGCTGATTCAATTTTAATTGACGAAGCAAAAACCCCTTTGATTATTTCTGGCGGAGAAGGCGAAGATACTCAAGACTATTTCCTTGCTGATAGATTTGTTAGAACATTAACTGAAGATGACTATGAAATTGATGAAGAATCAAAAGCTATTTCATTGACATTCAGTGGTATTCAAAGAGCAAAAAATTATTTTGGATTTGAAAATCTTTACCATATTGAAAACTCTGAAATGGTGCACCGTATTCAAAACTCACTTAGAGCTCATAAAGTAATGAAAGAAAATGTTGAGTATATTGTTAGAGATGGCAAGGTTGAACTTGTTGATGCTTTTACAGGCCGTATTATGGAAGGGCGTGCTTACTCTGAAGGATTACAACAAGCAATTCAAGCGTGTGCCGGCGTGGAAATACAGAGCGAAACAAAAACTCTAGCAACCATTACTTACCAAAACTTTTTCCGCATGTTTAAAAAGTTGTGTGGTATGACAGGTACCGCCAAAACGGAGGAACAAGAATTCATTGATATTTATAATATGCGTGTTAATGTTGTCCCTACTAACAGGCCCGTTATCAGACAAGATCTACCAGATTCTATTTTTGCCACAGCAGCCGGCAAATGAATAGCTGTTACTGAAAAAATTAAAGAATTATACGAAAAAGGTCAACCAATATTGGTCGGTACAGCTCAAATTGAAGATTCCGAAATATTACACCAATATCTATTGAATGCGATGGTTCCTCATACAGTCCTTAATGCTAAACAAAATGCTTCTGAGGCTGAAATAATCGCGAATGCAGGTCAAGTGAAATCAGTAACCATAGCAACAAATATGGCTGGACGTGGTACTGATATTAAATTAAGCTCAGAAGCTAAAGAGTTAGGTGGCTTATATGTTATAGGTACAGATAAAGCAGAATCAAGACGTATTGATAACCAACTAAGAGGTCGTAGTGGACGTCAAGGGGACCCCGGAACATCCAAATTCTATGTTTCGCTTGATGATCAATTAATGAAGCGTTTCGCAAATTATGAAGAATTTAAGGAACAATTTGCTTCTAAAGGCGATGCTGAAATAACTACTAAATCGCTTATTAAAGGTTTCATAGCCGCTCAAAAGAAAATTGAAGGTGTTAACTATGATTCGCGTAAAAGTGTTCTACATTATGATGATGTTATTCGTCAACAACGTGACCTTTTCTATGCTCAGAGAGATTTAATATTAATTCACGAAGATTTAGAATTCATTATTGAAAGAATGATAAAAAGTGCAGTTAATTCGATAGTAACTAATCCTGAATTTCTAAATAAAACAGGTTCATTTATTTATGAAAAACTTTTATCTCACTTAAATAATGATTTTCTAGGTAAAGGTGTTAGAGAAAAAATTGATTTTGAAGAGTTGAGCAAAATTCATGAAAGTGACATGAAAGAATATTTAACTGAACAAATTCTTGATAAATACGCTATTTGAAGAGGCAACGTTGAGAAAAACTATGCTAAAGATTTATTACTATTTACAGAAAAGAGAATAGTTTTATCAGTTGTCGATAGATATTGACAAAATCATATTAACACAATGGATAAATTACGTTCTAATGTGAATTTGGTTCAATATTCTCAAAAAAACCCATATCAAGTTTATACGGAAGAAGGTAGTAAGAAATTTAATCAAATGTTGGCAAATATTGCTACGGATGTAGCGAAAACAATATTTAACGAACGTTTGGGTACATCAACGCTGATTCCGGTAGAAGTTAGACAAGATCCTTTATTTACAGAGATCAGAAATATAATTGTTTTTGACGACGAAACCTTAGATGATACTGAAAAAGAAAAAAGATTGCTTACCTATTACTATGAAACAAAAAACGCGCAGGTTAATGTTTCGGATGAAAATATGCAAGCAATTGAGGATGATTTCTTTACAAATAAAAACTAGAATAATAAACCATATTAAATAATTAAACTCGAATCGCTACGATTCGTTTTTTATTTTGAATAGATGTAAACTGATTTAAATAAAAAACTTAGTCGGAACTAAGTTTTTTATTGCTTTTCACGCAAACTTTGACAAGTTTGAATAATTTAATTAATTCTATCATTGCGATAAGAACCAATCCTAATAGTATTGATGAAATAATTATAATTGGGTGATTAATGATGTCCGCCATTCTAAAGACTTGGGCAATTTGAGGAACCAATGCAATCAGTAAAATTGTTGTTGCAGAAAATGTTATTGCAGCTCAAACTAATCAGTATTTTTTGAATGAAGAAATAAAAATTGATTTTTCACTCATGAAATTAATAGTGTTGATACCACAGGCAAGACCCAAAGTAATGAAGGCGCAAGTAGATGAAATTTGAGCTAGCTCTAATCCATTTTTGATTGCATATTCAGCGCCAATTGTGTATGAGATTAAAGTTGCAAGACTCAACAATAATGATTGTCAAATAAGTATTGAGCCCATTCCCCGTGAGAAAATACTTTCTTTTTTATTATATGGGTTTCTATCCATAACGTTTTTACCGCTATCCACAAAACCTAAGGCTATTGCTGGTAGGCCATGAGATACAAGATTGATTCATAGTAATTGACTAGCACCGAAAATATAAAATTCATGTAAATAATGTTCTTTATAAGCAAAGAAGAATACGATCATACCAATTAACATTACCAAGATTTCAACTATTGAGGAAACTAATAAGTTCATAATAATTGTTTTGATTTTATCAAATGTAGTACGTCCATTTTTAACAGCGCTAACAATTGTGTTGAAATTATCATCAACCAATATTAAATCTGCTGCCTGTTTTGATACATCAGTTCCAGTTATACCCATAGCACAACCTATATCGGATGCTTTAAGCGCAGGTGCGTCATTTACGCCATCTCCAGTCATTGCAACAACTTCATCGTGTTTTTGTCATGCTTTGACTATACGAAGTTTATCTTCTGGATTTACTCTAGCATAGACAGTTATTTTTTTGACTTTTTCGTTAAGTTCTTCGTCAGACATTTTAGATAATTCGGTACCTGATATACATAAATCATTTTCCTGATAAATACCTAAATTTTTAGCTATAGCTTTAGCTGTAATGATGTGATCTCCAGTAATCATTACTGTTTTAATTCCTGCTCTTTTAGCTTTTTCAACGCTTTCACGAACATTTTCACGTGGGGGGTCGATTAAGGCAATAAGACCAATAAATTCGAAATTTTCTTCATCATTAAATGAAATTTTCTCTTTATCAATCTTTTTACGAGCTAACGCTATAACTCTATATGATTCGCCACCCCATTTATCATTTATTGATTGTATTTCATCTTTATTTATATTAATAGATTTGCTAATAATAATATCGGGTGCACCCTTGGTTATCATTCATTTTTCACTGTTAATTTCGACTAAAACCGAGTGCATTTTACGGTCGCTATCGAAAGGCAATGATTGAATTATTGGTGTTTTTGCTAACGTCTCTTCCTTGGTAATGTTTAATTCATGGGCAAATCTCAACATTCCAGTTTCCGTAGGATCCCCGATCTCATTGAATGTTCTTGTTTTTTTATCAAAATCAATGAAAGCGTCATTGCAAATAGTTAATAATGAGGCTATGTTTTTAAATTTACTTTTGTCTTTATTCTTACTTAATATTAAATTAGATGATAAATCAAAAACATCTACTATTTTCATTTTATTTTCAGTTAAGGTACCTGTCTTATCAGTACATATAATAGACGCAGAACCAAGTGTTTCTACAGCTAATAAGTTTTTAACTAACGCCCTTTCTTTTGATAAAGCTTTAACTCCTACGGATAATAAAACAGTCGTAAAAGTAATTAATCCTTCTGGAATTGCAGCTACTGCTAGACTTATTGCAGTTACTAGCGAGTGTGTATAGATGTCTAAATTGTCTCAAACACCTGTATAAATATTGTTTAGTAAAATTTGAACAAAAAGACTTACAAATAGTAAGACAACACCACCGATACCAAATCACTTGCTTAAGTTATTTAGTTTGTATTGTAAAGGCGTAATATTTTTTCCTTGTTTTTGCATAGATTCATTGATTTTACCTAATTCAGTATTAACTCCAGTAGCAACAACTAATGCTGTTGCTTTACCGTTGGTAACATATGTTCCTGAGTATAATAAGTGTTTATTTTCCGCCAATATAGTATTAGTTTCTGCATTTCAATCAGCAAATTTAGAAATTGGTAAGTTTTCTCCAGTTAATGAAGATTCAACCACCATTAGGTTAGAAGATTCTATAATTTTGCAATCAGCGCTTATAGTATCGCCGGCCGCTAAAATAATTAAATCACCAGGAACAAGGTCTGTTGCTTTTATTTTTACGACCTTTCCGTCACGAATTACATTCGAGTACGTTTCGTTCATTTTTTCTAATGCTCTAACAGCGTTATCGGATTTAACTTCTTGATATGCACCGAGCATTGAGTTTAGTACAATAACTAAAATAATTATCGCTGGTTCAACATAACTAATAGTTAAGTCTACCCCGCTTTTTTTATTAGTAACATGTTCGAAAATGGCTAATCCTAATGAAATTGCAGCACCTATGATTAATAAAATTATCATAGGATCTAAAAATTGTTTAAAGAAAGCCACTACCGGATTTATTTTTTTATTTTTAATTAACGAGTTAGGTCCGAATTCTTGTTTTTTTGATAAAACTTCTTTTGAAGTTAAACCGTTATATTTTAATGATTCCTCTTTATTCATAATTTCTCTTTCTACTTTGGATATTATTTTAATGTATATCATAAATATTAACAAAAAAAGTATAAAAAAATGGCGGAACAGAGAGGATTTGAACCTCCGCGGGTGTTGCCACCCCTACAGCATTAGCAGTGCCGCCTCTTCAGCCTCTTGAGTACTGTCCCATTTTTGCTCTACTATTATATATTTAAATTATATTTATGGGAACAAAAAAAAGTTATTTTTAATATTTTTGCTGTAAAAATTCAATAAGATTTAACAATTTAATGAAAAAATCTCAAAATGAGATTTACTTATTAAGTAGGAAAAGAGTATAAAGAGCGCTTAATGAAGATAGATGTAATTCCGATTTTAAAATTGACTCAAATTCTTCCTGCGCGAATCATTCATTGTAAGCCACTGATTCGAATATTGAACCATCAGTTAGTATGTCATGAGCCGTTAAGTCCGTTACATCAATGACAAAGTTAAATACTTTTTCGTTCATTTGTGTAGTTGCAACACAAACATTATGAGCAATAATGTTAGATAATTCTATTTTGTAACCAGCTTCCTCCAACACTTCATTAATACAACATTGACTTGGAGTTTGATTGTGTTCAATACTACCAGTTATAGCAGATGGATATGGTTGATCTCATCTTTTCTTTTCTTCAACTTCTGGAAGAGGTTGATAATGAATCATAAATTCATATCCAGAATCAACTTTTTTAAACAATAGTGCAGCAATTGAGTTAATACTACGACGTTGACAATAAGTAAAACCTTTATCAGATTTAAATACACTTATTCAGTCATTTTGAAATAGTTTTGTGTTGTTTTTCATCATATCTCCATTCTACGAATATACACATTATTCAATATTTAACAAAAAATGAAACATTTCTGTTTCATTATATATTATTTGCTTAGTGAATTTAAGGCGATTTCAAACATAGTTGAAAATTCTAATAGTCTTTCATCACTAGAAAGGCTAGCTCCGGTCACGATGTTTTCAGAAACCGAAAGCAAAGCACCAGCTTTTTTATTACATCTTAAAGCAGTAGCAAATAATGCAAAGCATTCATTATCCACAACTTGACATTGAGTAACTTTTTTTGTTTCTTCAATGCTTCTTAGACCGTAAAACACGTCTGTAGTATGACAAGAAACTTGTTTTAATTCAACCCCCATATCGTTTGCTGCTTCAATTAGTGAATCCATTGTAGATTTTGTTGGAAACATTTCGTGTGTGCGTTCGCCAACCATAAGTTCAACGAATCCGAAACCATCTGCATAAGCTCTATTAACTAGAACTGGTTGTTTCACATTTAATTCTTCAATATAAGAACCAGTTGAACCTACTCTAATAATTTGTTCAACGCCATAAACAGTATAAAGTTCGTACGCATAAATACCGATTGATGCAGCGCCCATTCCCGAGGCACCGATAGTTACTTGCATTCCGTTATATTCTCCGGTGTAAAATAATACATTTCTTACTGAAGAAACTAATTTTGGATTTTTAAGAAATTTTTTAGCCATGTATTCTGCACGTAATGGATCTCCAGGCATTAATACATATTTTGCTATTTCGCCTTTTTGGGCGCTAATGTGTGGTGTTGGCATGATAGCCTCCTTCTATAATTCTTGAGCTTTTTTATATAATGATTGCAATAGGACGATATCATCTTTATCAATATTAGCTTTTAAATCATCATATAAAGATTTTATTTTTTTATATCTTTCGTCTGAATATTTTGGAGCTTTTTGATGTTCTTCAATATTTGTTTCTAATGTTTTCATTATACTTTTTAAATTATTTCTAGTGTCAAGTAAAGTTATTCTTTCTTGACTAGCTTTGACTACATCTACTAAATTGTGAAGATGTGTTTTATATTCTGAATCTTCATGTTTTTGAGTATCGTTAATTAAGTTTTTAGCATCTAAAATCACCTTTTCTAATTTTGGTGTTAATTTGCTAATTAATTTATCGCTACTGAAGGTCTGATTCTTCATTTTAAGTAAAAGAGTTTTTTCCACATTTTCAACATATTGTTGTAATTCTTGACCATCTTTGCTTAGTTTTGAGCAACTAGCAGCAACGGTAACCATTGGCAAACTAGCCACAAACCCTAGGGTTAATAAAAGTTTTTTATTCATGATTCTCCTTTACGAATTTAATCATACACAATTTGTGTTATTATTTAACTTTTTGTTTGATATATTCCATAATTTTATCTTTAATTTCAGCATTTTCCAATGAATAATCAATAGTTGCCTTAACAAATCCTTCTGTAGAACCAAGATCGTATCTAGTACCTTCGAATTCAAAAGCATAGATTTTTTGATTATATTTGTTTTTTAACTCGTCAAATGCATCAACCACTTGTATTTCATTTTTGCCATCATATTCAATTTTAGACAAAATATCTAATAATTCAGGATTAAATACATATCTTCCAAGAATTGCTTTGTGTGACGGAGCAACTTCCAAAGCGGGTTTTTCTACTGCGTCACTGATTTCAAATGACTTCAAATTTCTTTCTTCATTATTAAGAGGTTTAACAATGCCATATTTGTGAACATTTTCTGATTCTACTGTTTGAACACCCAGGATATTAGCTCCTGTTTTTTCATAAAATTCAATTAGCTGTTTAATGGCAGGAGTGCTTGATTTGATTAAATCATCTCCTAAAATGACAGCAAAAGGTTCATTACCGATTAATTCTTTTGCTGAAGCTAAAGCATCTCCTAATCCGTTTTGTTTTTCTTGGAAAACGAATTTGATGTGTCTAGAACGATTAGTTTTGCGAACCAAATCTAATAGTTTATTTTTGTTTTTTGATTCCAACTCTTTTTCAAGAGCTTCATTAACTGAAAATAAATTCAATATATCTTGTTTGCGTTTGCTAATTACTAAAATAATTTCATCAATGCCAGCCCCCAAAGCTTCGTCAACTAATAAATCTAAAGATGGTCTATTTAGAATAGGTACTAATTCTTTGTGAACTATTTTTGTCATTGGCAAAAATCTTGTTCCTCATCCAGCTGCTGGGATAATTAATTTTTTAACTTTTTTATTCATTTATGTCTCCTATATGAATTGCTAATCAAATTGCATGTTGTGATGTCTTAATAATTTTATGTTTAACATTTTTTTCAATTCGTAAACAGTCTCCTTCTGACATTTCAAAAACATTTCTGTTTTCATCTTCAAGTATTGCTGTTCCCTTGATTAAAAAAGCGTGTTCTAAATCATTGTTTATCATTCAATCGGAATTATATTCAAAAGAATGTATTATCTCAATTTTATGGCCTTTATTATTAAATAAGATACGAGAAGCTTCTTCATTTGTTGATTTAGAATGATCGACATCATCTTTAATAATCATTGCGTCTTTAATTAGTTTTATTTTTTCAAACATATTATTAATTTTAAACAATTCTATAAAAAAAATAAAAAAATGACCGCTAGGGTCATTTGGTCAACTTAATGAAATGGTGCGAACGAATGGACTCGAACCATCGACCTCACGATTATCAGTCGTGTGCTCTAACCAGCTGAGCTACGCTCGCATTTATAGTTGCGGAATTAATTATACCGCAACTTTTTAGATTATTAAATAAAAAATTAAAATTAACGTTTTGAGAATTGACGTGAACGACGCGCTTTACGTAAACCTGGTTTTTTACGTTCTTTAACACGAGCATCACGAGTTAACATACCTGCTGGTTTTAATTTAGCTCTGTATGAATCACTTGCTAATAATAATGCACGAGCAATACCTAAACGGATAGCACCGGCTTGACCACTTAGTCCACCACCACGAACATTAACTGTAATGTCGAAGTTTCCAACTGTTTCGGTTAATGCTAAAGGTTGTGAAGCATCTTGTAAAAATAAATCTGATGCTAAATAAGCTCTTGCATCACGACCATTAATAGTAAATGTACCTTTACCCGGTCTTAAAATAACACGCGCTGTAGAACTTTTACGACGTCCTAAACCACGATATTCGATAACTGATTTTGTAGCCATATTATTTTACCTCTAAACTTTCTGGTTGTTGTGCTTGGTGTGCATGTTCTGGACCTGCATATACAAATAAGTTTTTACGTTGTTTATCACCTAATTTTGTATGAGGTAACATACCGTAGATAGCTTTTTGTACGATTGCTGTAGGTTTTTTAATTCTTAACTTAGCAGCAGTGATGCTTTTTAGACCGCCAGGGTATCCTGTGTGGTGGTAGTAAACTTTGTCTTCTTCTTTGTTAGCTGTTAATACAACTTTTTCAGCATTAATAATAATAACGTTGTCACCCATGTCAGCATTTGGCGTAAAGGTTGGTTTATTCTTTCCTCTTAAAACTGTTGCGACAGTAGCTGCTAAACGACCTAGAACTTGTCCTTCGGCGTCAACAACGTATCATTTTTTATTTGCGTTTTCTTTGTTTACAATAGTTGTTTGTCTCATTGTTTTTCTCCTCAATATTTTTTAATTGGTTAAACCAATTCGTTAACGGGATAATTTTTTACTGGATTTCATTCGTCGAACCGAATGGTATATCGATTTAAGCGACACAAGCTTATCTCGGTATAAATAAAAATATACATTAAATCTACAAAAATAAAAGGAAATTTTTTGGAAAGTTGAATGATATTTCGAATAGTGCAATAAAATTGAATTATGAAAAAACTAAGAAATCATTTTAAAATGTTAAGAAAAATTACTTATTTTGATAATGCTGCACTATGTTTAAAGCCTGATATGGCTATTAAGGCAAGTACAGACTTTTATAAAAAATATTCTGTTAGTGTGAGAACTAACAATGCACCGTTAGGAATCCAAAATATTGCTATTATCAATAGTTTACGTAAAAAAATTTGTGATTTATTAGAGACAAATATCGATGAAACAAAAATTATTTTTACCTCAGGTACCACAGCATCATTAAATATGTTTGCATTAATGATACAATCTAAACTTAAAGCAGGTGACGAAATTTTATTAAGTTCATTTAATCATTCATCAAATTTTGTTCCATGAATAGAAATTTCAAAAAAGACTGGTGCAAAAATAATAGTTAAAAATGACTTACTTAATAATATTAATGATAAAACTAAAGTTATCGCATTTGCTCAGATGAATAACAATTTCAATGTTTCTACTGATATGAAATTAATTAAACAAAAAGCCGAATCAGTCGGGGCAATCATTGTTAATGATGCTGCTCAGGCAATTGTCTACGAACCTGTTAGAGCAAAATTTTCTGATGTTATAGCTTTTAGTTGTAATAAATTTTATGGGCCTACAGGCCTAGGGGTCTTAGCAATAAAAAATGATTTATTAAAAAAACTTGAACCTGTATTTTTTGGAGGTGGATCAGTTCTTAACATAGATAAATCATGCACTTGAATTAAAAATGACTCAATTGATTTATTTGAATCAGGTACGGCTAATTTTGCTGGTATTTATATGTTTGATAAAGCGCTCGATTTCTTTAATACTTATTTAGGATATGAAAAAACACAAAAAATTTTGAATGATTTATCTAATTATGCCTATAAAAAACTATCAAAAATTCCGAATATTCAAATTTATACACAGCCAAATGATCACATTATTTTATTCAATATTAAAGGTGTAGATTCTCATGATATTGCGCACTATTTAGGTACTCAAAATATATATGTAAGATCTGGACTTTTCTGCGCATATTATGTTAGAAATATAACACAGGAAAATTCATATGTCAGAGTCTCATTAGGAGTTTATAATAATAAAAAAGAAATCAGAAAACTTGTTGATTCTTTAGAAAAAGGAGGGGATTTCATTGTCATTTAATCACGAACAAAAACGCCAAATTATTATGGCGCATTACTTAGAACCCGAATATAAAAAAATACTAGATAATAATAAAATAACCAGACATGGGAAAGCGTGTGCTGATTATCTTGAATTCAGTTTTGAAATTAACAATAATAAAATAAATAATTTGTATTTTGATGCGAAGGGCTGCGCATTTATGATTGCTTCTACTGATTTAATTTGTAAAGAACTTAATGGCAAAAGTGTAGATGAAGCATCTAATTTCATTGAAAAATATGAATCTTTTATTAAAAATGGTGGGGATAATTCAATTGAAAATGAACTAGGAGAGTTAGCAATTTTTAATAATGTTAAAGAACACCCTAATAGATATTATTGTGCAACGTTACTATCAAGTGCTCTTAAAGAAGAGTTAAATGTCTAAAATAATTTTTCATATTGATTTTGATTCTTATTTTGCTAGCGCACATCGCGTATTGAACCCTCAGTATGATGGTAAACCCATTGCAATTGGCAAAAATCTTAAACGTTCGATTGCTTGTTCAGTAAGTTATGAGTTAAAAGCAAAAGGCGCAAAATCAGGGTGACCCAATTACAAAATTTTAGAAAAAGAACCAAGAACAATTTTTATAGAGCCAAATTTCGATTTATATATTAATTTGTCAAACAAAATATTTGATTTTCTAGGAGAAAATTACACTAAAAATATAGAGGTCTATTCAATAGATGAGTGTTGGGTGGATGTGACAAATATTACTGATGAAAATAATGCAGTCAATTTAGCGAAATCAATACAAAAACGTGTATATTCGAAGTTTCGTATACCTATTTCCATTGGCATTTCCCACAATAAATTTCTGGCTAAATTATCAACTAATCTAGCCAAACCTTTTGGTGTTCTCCATACCAAGGTAATAGATATTAAAGATAGAATTTGACCATTAGGAATTGATGAATATTTTGGTATCGGTGAGAGTACTTCTCAAAGGTTAAAGGAAATTGGAATTGACACAATAGGGAAATTAGCCTCTCGTGACAAAAATGATTACGATTTATATGAAATTTTTCGTTCAAGAACCAAGCGTTTCATCGATGAAGCGAAGGGCATATTTAATGAAGAATTAAATTATGGACATAATGATTTAAAATCAATAGGAAATGAATTAACATTTTTGTCTTTTGATTTGGATGAACGCGAT
Organism: Mycoplasma miroungigenitalium; assembly: GCF_013008635.1. Taxonomy (NCBI): domain Bacteria; kingdom Bacillati; phylum Mycoplasmatota; class Mollicutes; order Mycoplasmatales; family Mycoplasmataceae; genus Mycoplasma; species Mycoplasma miroungigenitalium. The sequence goes on along the minus strand of NZ_CP053096.1, from coordinate 266,565 downwards.
GAGATATTAAAAATTTTATTTAATTTATGTCAAAAAGTAAGTTTACGAGCTAAGAATCGTAATGCTGTTGGTCACGTAATAACTGTTTCGGTAAGAAGCACTGCTAAACGCTGAACTCGTCAACAAATGACGCTCAATATTCCAACTAATGACAGCGATGAGATTTACTCTAAAGCCAGTTCAATTTTCAATAACATATTTAAAGAGAATTTTATTAGAGGCATTGGAGTCAAATTATCTCGTTTAGTAAACGAATTTGATGTCGTAAAACCAATATCATTATTTGAAGCTACTGAACACGAAGACAAAATTAAAAGTATTATTAAAAATATAAATTATAAAATGAGAGTAAAATCATTAAAAACTGGTGACGAATTCGAAAGAGATAAAGTCAAGGAAAATATTCAGTCACGTTATTTATGCGAAGATACAGCAAAGAAAGGATAATTATGAAAATAGGATTATTTGGAGGTAGTTTTAATCCAGTCCATAATGGACATATTAAGATTGCCAAATATGCTTATGAACAATTAGGGCTAGATAAATTGATTTTTATTCCTGCAGCCACTAATCCATTCAAGAAAAAACAAAAAAATGTTAGCGCTCAGGACAGAATTAAAATGATAGAGTTATCAATATATGATTGCCCTGAGAACTTTGAAATTTCGGAGTATGAAATTAAGAAAGGCGGTGTAAGTTATACTTATCAAACAATTAGATATTTTGCTAAAAAATACGAATCAGATGAATTATTTTTCCTTATTGGTTCAGATTGTCTGCCTACCTTACATAAATGAGAATTTATTGAAGAAATCACCAAAACTGCCAAATTCGTAGTTTTTAAACGAAGCAATAATTTCAATAAAACAAACATTAAAAGATTTAATCTCATAAAACTTAATAACGAATTGTATGAAGAATCCTCAACCGCCATCAGAAAAGGAGTTTTGTCTTACACTGACCCCAAGGTCAATGCTTTTATAGGTCAAAACAGACTATTTGCTAAAGAAATTGTGCACTCCACATTAACGGCTTTAAGAGCTAAACATTCAGTAGCCACTGCTGAATTCAGCGCTAAATTAGCAAAAGCTAATGGTTTAACTTATAATCAGGGATATTATGCAGGTCTCTTCCACGATATTTGTAAAGAAGTTCCGGAACAAGCATCAAGAGAGTTTATATCTAGTTTTGGATTAAATGGGTTTGATAAGAGCATTTATCCTCGACACAAGTTACACCAAGTTTGTGGTTCATTATGAGTTAAATATGTTTATATGATTAATGACCAATCTATTGTTGACGCTATCGAGTGTCACACCACTTTAAAAAGCAATCTAACAAAATTAGATAAAATTTTGTTTATTGCGGACAAAATTTGTGATGGCAGAGCTTTTAGTGGAGTTCAAAAATTACGTCAATTAGCTCTTGAAAATCTCGAAGAAGGTTTTAAACAAGTGGTTATAGTTAATTATGAATATAATAAATCTAAAGGTGTGGTTTTTGATGATGAACAGCAAAAAATCTATGATAAATGGATGGAATAGAGATGGAAAAATGGAAGAAATAAGATTACACAAATTTATAGCTCAGGCGGGTTTAGCATCTAGACGCGAGGCTGAAAAAATGATTAAGGAAGGAAAAGTTCTTGTTAACGGCATAGTCGCTAAATTAGGTGCCAAGGTCACTAAAAATGATATTGTAACAATTAATGGTAAAGTAATTGAAAACAAAGTTGATAAACTTGTATATTTCGTACTTAATAAACCTAAAAAAACTGTTTCTAGTTCAAAAGATCAGTTTGGGCGTCAGACAGTGGTTGATTTAGTACCTAATAATTATAGAGTTGTTCCGGTTGGGAGACTTGATTACAATACAACTGGAACAATCATTTTGACGAATGATTTGCAAATGGTTAATGAATTAACTCACCCTAAATATGAAATACCCAGAACATATCGTGCGCGTATTGATGAACCACTTTCACTAAGAAAATTCAGAATGTTAAATGAAGGGGTAATGGTAAATAATAAACTTTCAAAGCAAATAGTTGACCAAGTTGAGCACAAAAGTTATCTTGTCACATTACATGTTGGCTCATATCATCATGTTAAAAAGCTTTTCGAATCTATTGGTCATAAAGTGATTAATTTAAAACGTGTATCGTTTGCTAATATTAATGTAGATAAAATGCCTGAAGGCACTTATCGTGAATTAACCCTTAAAGAACTAAAAGACTTAAAAAACATTATTAGAATTCAAAAAGAAAAATTGAATAAAAAAGAAATAGAGTAATCTCTATTTTTTGTTTTCAATTGAATAATAAGTAAATCAGTAAAAAAATAGAGCCAAGCTCTATTATGCGAATTGTTTTTCATACTCAGCAGCTTGAGCGAAAAACTTATGTTCAATTTTTCTACTTCACGACAATTTGGCTTGGTCGATATTTGGTAGTTTTTTAGTTGTATAATGTCAAGAAAAGCCAAATAAAATCATTGACGAAATTAATGAGTTAACTACAAATGCAATAAGTATTGCATAATTACTTCATTCATAGCTTCCGGTATAACGGAATATTAACGAACCTATCAATCAGCTTAAAGGGGCAATTATTAGGTAACAAATGAAATTTTCCATTGAGACTGATAATAATGATTTTTCAATATCATTTGTTCCTTGGAAAAGTAAGACTGATGAAATTGAGAATGATAGAAAGACAATTCTTAACATCATAACTCTCATGAATTTTGCAACCTCATATTTAGTATCATCAGTAGTATTTAGAATTTTAACAATGACAGATTCGGCAGTTGCGGCCACTAAAATATATGACAACACTGCATAAGTTACAGCAACTATTAATGTTCATATATATATTTCTCTACATCTTTTAAAGTCACGTTTTACGTAATTAAATGATAATAACGATCTTGCACCATCATTTATTCCAAATATTGCCATTACGAATAGGAATAAAACGGGCATACATTTAGCTAAGTAGAATTGATAGCTTCCGCTCAAGGAGAATGAAGTTTTGGTAAATAGTAAGTTCAATACCGCAAAAGCTATTGCTGTACCAAAACCACGAACAAACCCACTAGCACCAAGTAAAAATGTAGGTCCAAGAAGCGCTTTATTAAATTTAAATTTAAACAATTTTCTAAAGTCCAATCATGATTTGCCTTTTACATTTAAGTAAATTACGTATCACACATACATTAATAAGTTAAATGTTCATCCTATTACAGTGGCTACGACACCTCCTAAAACACCTTGTTTCAAAACAATAATAAAGATAGCATCAAGAGAAATGTTTATAACGTTAGAACCGATTCCGACTCCCATCGTATAAACGTTATACCCTTCAGCTCTAATAAAGTAAGAAAGGAATAAGCTTAAACCTTGAATAATTGTTCCTGATGCATAAATATATACATATTGACTTGCTCACGAAACACTCATATTGTGAGCGGCATCGTAATATGCTTGAAGCAATTCTCTTTCATTGCTGTCTTTTACAACATTAGGGTCAACAATGTTTCGACCAGCCAACGAGTCTATTAATCCAGACCCAACAAGAGTAAATGAGATTAATGTTGCTAAAAGTGATAGACTAAAGCAAACTCAAAACATAGTTGCTCATAAGTTTTTACCAGTAAATTCATAACCTTTACCAATACATTTTGTGTAATAAATACTTGCTCCAACCGGTATTAAAAAAACTATTGAGTTTGAAAATACAATTAAAGGTTGAAATGCAGCGTTAGCAGTTGAGACTATTAAATTACCGTTAATTTCTGGAATGCCGGCTCCGACACTTTTATATTTTTCATATAAAGCATAATATTCATCATGCGTGATGTGACGAATGTTTAAGGAAGGTAAGAAATTATAAATTTCTCCTGGGTTAGTATTTGTATCAAAAATTATTTTTGTTTTTGGCACAAATTGCTGAATAAAGATAGTGTCTGCGAATGAATACAATCCAACCATTAAAGCTGTAAGAAGTGAAGGAATAACAACTATTCAAATAGCTTTTTTAATTGGGGTATTACCAAATAATCTGTTTGCACGATCTTGTTTGATGTGTTTTCTTTGTTCATTTTCCATAGATGAATCTCCTTTCTAATATTTAAAATTTGACGAATAAAAAAAGCAACAATAAATTACTTGATTTATTGGTATTTAATATAAAACGTCGCGAATGCTTGTTTTTTTGGATTGTTTATTTAATATTTGTTTTGACTAAAGTCATAACGACGTGTATTTAAATGCATTCTTATTTTATACAAAATATGCGAGTAACGTAAAAAATTTTTTTAAACTTATATCACTTATTTAAAGGGCTATTTGTAAAATTAGGGAATTTATTTTCTTATATTATATTGTTTTTGCTCCTATTTTTTTATTTTTTGAATAGTAATAAAAAATAAGTCAGATTTTGAAAAAAATCTGACTTATAAAAAAGTATTATTTTAAGTTAATTTTAGCAACCACTTCAGATAGTTGTTCTAATGAGTTTATAACAAATCCTGACGAGTTTTTATGACCTCCGCCCCCGAAATAATTTGCTATTTTATTAACATCATAATACGAACGCGATCTGATAGAACAGCGATATTTACCCTCTACATTTTTAAGTACACAAAGTGAAACTTCGGTATCGGCAATATCTAAAAATGTATTAACTAAAGGTCTGACAATATCATTTGAAATAGTTTCTTTGCTTATTATATAGGTGACAATACCATCAGTTTTTGCAGTTGATATTGTTTCGAAAATAAGTTTTTTCTCTTCCTTGTTTAGCTGCATTTGAAGAAGAACTTCTTTATATTCTAAACCTTGTTTAAGCAAATATGACATGACATCAAATGTTGTTGAAGAGATGTTTCTTTCAGCGAAATTGTTTGTATCGGTCAATATCGCAACCGCCAGTCCCTTTAAAGCTTTTTGATTTAATTTCAAATTTAATGTCATTACCATTTCAGCAAGTAGTTGACCAGTAGCAGGTCAATAATCACCGCCAATTTCAAATTTTCATTTTTCTTCACAAGGATGATGATCAAATTTAAGCGATTCTTCCGTTATGACTCTTTTATCAAATATTCTTTTCTTTGCAGATGTATCAACGACCACAACTAAAGATTTATCAAAAAATTCATCATCGACTAACGAAAGCTCCTTTTCAAATAAAAAATTTAAGTTTCTCGGACAGTCACCACCAGATATTTTTACCTCTTTAATGTTTTTACAATTTAATTCAATAATTTCTTTAAATGCGACTGAAGAACCGATTGTATCGCCGTCCGGGTTAGTGTGAGTACATAATGTAACATATTCATGTTGATTAATGATTTCTCAAAATTTTTTAAATTTATCTTTCATATTCATAACAATATTATTATACAAGTAATTCTTTATAACTTTAAGCTCAATAACTTTTGGCTTTTGCTATATATAAATAGGTTTACGTGATAAAAAAATAAATTTATGAATAGGTAAAATTATTTTTAAAATTTACTTGTTTGCGTTATAATAGCGTAGCAATACATAAAGACAGTAACTGTGTTAACTTAATTTGTTACCGAATGTATACCATAAACATATTGTCTATATTTTATAATCGTATTGCTAATTATTAATTACGAAAGGGGGAAACTCCATATGAACGCAAAAGAATCTAAATTCAAATTAATGAAAAAAGAACAAGCAAAAATGATTTCAAAGAAAATCAAAAATACTAAAGGACTTGTTGTTGCTGAATATCGTGGACTTTCTGTTGCTGAATTAACAGAATTACGTGTTGAAGCTAAAAAAGCTGGCGTTGAGTTAGTTGTTTTCAAAAACCGTATTTTCAAATATGCACTTAAAGATACAGATTTTGAAGCTTTAGGAAACCACTTAGTTGGACCTAACATTTATGCTTTCAGCAATGAGGATGAATTAGCTGCCGCTAAAGTATTAAGTCAATTTGCTAAAACAAATAAATTATTAGTACTTAAAGCTGGTATTTTCGAAGGAAAAGTTATCGATGCTAAAGGTGTTGCTGAAGTTGCTACATTACCAAACTATGAAGAAGCACTTGGTATACTTGCACGTTCACTTATCGCTCCTCTACAACAACTATCCCTTTCTTTAAAACTATATAGTGAAAAAGAAAGCGAATAGTAATTCAAACAACAATTTAATCGAAAGGAAACAATAAAATGGCTAAATTAGAAAAAGATACATTTATTTCTGCTTTAAAAGAAATGTCAATTAAAGAAGTTATGGAATTAGTTCAAGCAATGAAAGATGAATTTGGTATTGACCCTTCAGCAGTTGCTGTTGCTGCAGCACCTGCAGCTGGCGAAGCTAAAGAAGAAAAATCATCAGTTAACGTTGTTATTACTGCTGACAATGGTAAAAAATTACCAATCGTTAAAGTAGTTAAAGAACTATTAGGATTAGCACTAATGGATGCAAACAAATTAGTTTCAACATTACCTGCTGTAGTTAAAGAAAACGTTACAATGAACGAAGCTGAAGAACTAAAAGCAAAACTTGAAGAAGCTGGCGCATCAGTTGAATTCAAATAATTTCTATAACAAGAATAATATTTTATAAGAGACCATTTTGGTCTTTTATTTTATTTTTTCAATTATCTAATAGGGTAAAAAGAAAAAAAAGGTGTGATTTTTTTGTGGTAATAGTCCCTTAAAATTTTCACATTTTGACCGATACACTATAAATAAGCAGATAAATAATTAGTAAAATTATTACAAATAAATAAATATCGAAAAGAATTCATGAGGAGGCAAACATGAAAAAAATAGCAATTAACGGATTTGGACGTATCGGACGTCTAACATTACGTCATTTATTAGAAACAAAAGAAAACGACATTGAAGTTGTAGCCGTAAACGATTTAACAGCACCTGAAATGCTAGCTCATTTACTTAAATACGATACAGCTTTTGGACCATTATCAAATGATATTAAAGTTGAAAACGGATCTATTTGAGTAGACGGCAAAGAAATTAAAGTATTTGCTGAAAAAGATCCCGAAAATCTACCTTGAGGCGAATTAGGAATTGACATCGTTCTTGAATGTACTGGTTTCTTTGTAAAAAGAAATCTATCGGAAAAACACTTAACTGCAGGTGCTAAAAAAGTTTTAATTTCAGCTCCAGCTGGTTCAGATGTTAAAACCGTTGTTTACAACGTAAACCACGAAACACTAAATGCTGAAGACACTATTGTTTCAGCAGCATCATGTACTACTAACTGTTTAGCGCCAGTTGTTAAAGTTTTAGTTGATAACTTTGGTGTTAAAAATGGATTTATGACAACAGTTCACTCATTCACAGGAGACCAAATGTTACAAGATGGCCCACACAGAAAAGGTGATTTACGTAGAGCTCGTGCAGCAGGACAAAATATTGTTCCTTCATCAACAGGCGCAGCGAAAGCAATCGGCTTGGTAGTTCCTGAAGCTTCTGGAATTTTAGATGGTTTTGCTTTACGTGTTCCAACAATTACTGGATCATTCGTTGATTTATCAGTTCAATTGGAAAAACAACCAACTGTTGAAGAAATTAATGCTGCATTTGAAAAAGCAGCTAACGAAACATTGAAATACAATACAGACTTAATTGTTTCATCAGATGTTATTGGTTCACACTTCGGTTCTATTTTTGACTCAACATTAACAAAAGTTAAAGAAGCTAATGGTGAAAAAATTTACAAAATTTTCGCATGATACGATAATGAAATGTCTTATGTATCACAATTAGTTAGAGTTACAAAATTAATGGCAAGTTTTAAATAATCTTTTTACGAGTGCTCAGCACTCGTTTTTTTATTTATTCATTCATTTAAAAATGTTCAATTAATATTTCAAAAATTTATCAGTTTAAGGTTATCTTTTTTTAACAATTTTATAGATATAGGAATAACAACAATGTTTAGTGTATCCTTATTGTTGTTTCAGAATATTGAGCGATTATTTTTAATATCTAAATTGTATTTATTACCGATTTTACAGTGTAATGCAACAATTTTATTTTCTATTGGTTTGCTATAAAGGATGCATTCGCTTTGTTCATATGCACTTGGTTTGTCAAACCCTTTTTTGATTTTAAAATTTGCAAAAAAACCTTTATCTTTGAAGTGGGAAGTAATTCAATTAATTGCCAAAATTTTCTTCAACACAATACGTTTTTTGTTTTTGGTCAATAATTGATTGATGTTGCTGTAACACATCCTGTTAAAATAAACATCGCTAATAAATTCATTTAGTTTGTAATTATTTTTAATTTTATTTTTAATTTTTGATAAACCTAACGAGTGAAATATAAAATTTTTGTTTCAGACAACTTCAATTCGTATTTGATAATTAATTAACTTGTTTGGTCAACTCATAAAACTAATTGATTTTGTTTTAATAAAAGTTGCAAAATAAGAAATAAGAATAGATTTAAATGTGTTGTTATTTATTTGCATATTATTTATTCGCCAATAAGTATGTATAAATAAAAAAACGCAAAAAATTGATATTTTTACTGAAAAAATTCAATACTTCTAAATTAAATATATAATAATCATATATATTAGGAGGTCGTATGATTAGATATTACTCGACATTTAGAAATGATAGATTCGTTCTTAAAGCAATTAATAAACAACAAGCTGAAAAATTGAACGATAAAATATCTCAAAAACACGGAAAAATTACTGAATTTACGGATACCAAAATCGCTTACATTTTCATTGAAAAAGAATTAAATTATTCAGAATTGGTAAAATTAATTGATCGAAACATCGTTACAGGTTATAGAGATTATCAAATTGAATTAATAACATTTACAAACAGTATTTTGGATATGGAAGCGGTAATTAAAGCTTTTTATTCAAGAGTATTTTTATATGAAGCTGTTTTATTCAATAAGAAAAAAGAAGCACCAGAAAAGAGACAATTTACTTTTCTTTTCCCCGATGCTTCATATGTTGACATTGCTCATAAATGCGCAACAATTGCGTTAAATAAAAACTCAGCAAGAAACTTACAAATAATGCCCGAAAACTTCTGTAATTCAGAAAAATTAGCTGACTTCATTGCAGACGAATTCAGTCAAAATAAAGATTTGGAAATTACAGTATTAAATAAAAAACAAATTTCCGATTTAAACATGGGATTGCTATTGTCTGTAAACAAAGGTTCCACATTTGCTCCAAGAGTAGTTGTAATTGAATATAACGGAGATCCTAATTCTGATGAAAAAGTAGTATTTGTTGGAAAGGGAATAACATTTGATACTGGCGGGATGAATACAAAAGGATATCACATGGAGGGCATGAAGTTTGATATGTCTGGTTCAGTTATTGCGGCTTACGCAGTTAAGGCTGCTGCTGAATTAAAGATTAAAAAGAATGTTTCAGCCGTAATGTGCATTACTGATAATCGTCAAGACGGTGACGCTTCTTTACCAGAAAATGTTTATGAATCAATGGCTGGAATTTCTGTAGAAGTAACCGACACAGACGCCGAAGGACGTCTAGTTCTTGCTGATGGATTATATTATGCAGCAACAAAACTGAACGCAACATCATTAGTTGATGTTGCGACATTAACAGGCGCATGTGTCAGTGCTTTAGGACATGAATATTCAGCAATTTATTCAACAGATGAGGAAAATTGAGATATTTTCAACACTGCTGCTAATAACGCTAAGGAAAAAGTTTGAAGAATGCCAATGCATGAAGATTTCCATGAACCAAACACTGCAAGCTTAGTTGCTGATTTGAATAACTACAATAACGACGAGACGTCGGATCACAATACAGCCGCAATGTTCTTAAAACAATTTACTAATAATGTTCCTTATATTCACTGCGATATTGCGGGTACTGCTGATTTAAAAGGAAAACCTTTAGGGGCTTTATTGGATACTCTGGTTGAATTTGCAATTTTAAAATAAAAAACACGTTTCCGTGTTTTAACTTGAATAATCATTTTAGCTCAAGTTTTACACTCCTTAATCGGAGTGTTTTATTTTTGCAAATATTTATTAATAAAATCCGCAATTCAATCTTCATTTGATGTTTTGTTTGAAACAAATGTAGTAGCATTCAAGGCATTTTCCATTGAATTTAAAGGCGCACATGATAATGCTGTTACTTCGAATGTTGGGGCATCATTGTTTGCATCTCCAAATGAAACAGTTCGATTTAAATCGATGTTATATTTGTTAACAATCGATTCTAACGCTTTAGCTTTTGAACTGGGTTCACCAACATCAAAGAAGTTTTTTTGAGTTTGTACACCGACTAATGATTTAAATTCTTTGACGTAATCGGCAAAATTTAAAATGTCTTGTTGTTGGTGGGCATCGAATGTTACTAAAATTTTACAAATTGTCTTTCCTTTTAAAAATTCTCGACCTGGATTTAAAGCTCAGTGCTCGGGTTTCATCATTTTTGAATAATCACGTGATTTGAAGTCTTCAGAATTTTCGACATTTACTCCGACAAGGCCATTATTTCAAAACACATAGTAACCTAAATTTAATTCTTCGCATTTATCCATCAATAATTTAGCGTCATAATCTTTAATATTAAAGTTTGAAATCATCTCCATTGTTTGATGGTCGTACACCATACCGCCATTTGCACATAAGAAAGGTAAGTTGTATGGTATTAGTTTAAGATAATTTTCAAGCATAAATATAGCTCTACCAGTTGCAATGCAAATATTTTTGCCCAATGCTCTTAGTTCATTTAGTTTATCAAGATTAGTAGGCACGATATTTTTTTTAGAATCAAGCAATGTTCCATCCATATCAAAAACAAAAGTATCAAAATCCTTGATGTCTAGTTTTTGAGTCCTGAATGAAACGAATTCGTTAACATTGTTAATTTTAACGATTATTTCTTCTTTAGTAGTCTTGTTGTGAAATCTAAATAAAGGTATTAAACTTAACTCAGAATCATTTTTTATTTCAACTAGATTATAAAATTCATTTTTAGTAAGTCTTAAATCTTTTTTAAAAGAAATAAATTTCTCATTACTTAAATTAATATTTTTTTTCATATTTTTTTGTCTCCGTATATTACTTATTTTATTACTTTTTCGCACCTTATTAACTGTTTTGAGACTATTTTATAGGACATATTTCGCGCTTGTAAAATATTAAAAAAAATTTTAATAAATACTTTGAAGGGTGTTTTGATATGGTATAATAATCTTGCTTTTTAAACGAAAAGCGTACCAGCGGAGAAGTAGCTCAGCTTGGTAGAGCGCTTGGTTTGGGACCAAGTGGTCGCAGGTTCAAATCCTGTCTTCTTCACCATTGGGGGATTAGCTCATTTGGCTAGAGCACCTGCCTTGCACGCAGGGGGTGGTGGGTTCGAATCCCATATCCTCCACCATTATGGCGTTGTAGCTCAGTTGGTTAGAGCGTCCGGTTCATACCCGGAAGGTCAAGAGTTCGACTCTCTTCGACGCTACCATTATATGGAATTATCTAACTGTTATGGACCTATAGCTCAACGGTTAGAGCAACCGGCTCATAACCGGTCGGTTACCGGTTCGAATCCAGTTAGGTCCACCATGGGTGATTACCCAAGTCCGGCTGAAGGGACTAGTCTTGAAAACTAGCAGGGGCTTCACGGCCCGCGGGGGTTCAAATCCCTCATCACCCGCCATTTGCCTTAAATGGCACCCTATTTACAAAAAAAATATCACATCGCGGAGTGGAGAAGCTCGGTATCTCGCAGGGCTCATAACCCTGAGGTCGTTGGTTCAAGTCCAACCTCCGCCACCAAATGGTCCAGTGGTAAAGTGGTTTAATACGCCTCCCTGTCACGGAGGAGATCGCGGGTTCAATCCCCGTCTGGACCGCCATGTTGGCTCTGTAGCTCAGTAGGTAGAGCAACGGATTGAAGCTCCGTGTGTCGCTGGTTCGATTCCTGCCGGAGCCACCATATGATGAAAATCGCCCCCAAGTAGGGCTTTTTTTTCGCGATTTCCTTTAAAAACATAAAATTTATGCCTCCAAAACCTTTAGCTAAGTCCGCCAAAGGTTTTTTATTTTTATTAAATTGGAGGGATTTTCACATCTTTGTTATATGATTAAAATATTATTAAGGAGTTTAATTATGCAAAAAACAAAGTTTATTTTTACAACAGGTGGAGTATTAAGTGGATTGGGAAAGGGAGTTACAGCAGCAAGCGTAGGTAATTTATTAAAGGCTCAAGGGTTCAATATTTTTGTTTTGAAGCTTGACCCATATTTAAACATTGATCCTGGAGTCATGAATCCGATGGAACATGGAGAAGTATATGTAACTAGCGATGGTGGAGAAACTGACTTAGACTTAGGCCACTATGAGAGATTTATAGATGTTAAACTAACTAAAGAATCTAACTTTACAACCGGACGTATTTTCACTAGAATTTTTGAAAAAGAAAGAAAGGGAGAATATGGCGGAAAAACAGTTCAAATTGTGCCCCATGTAATTGACGAAATAATTGACATTATAGTGTCATTAGCAAAAAATAAGAAACCAGATTTCATGCTGATTGAAATTGGTGGTACTGTAGGAGATTTGGAGTCAAACCCCTACATATATGCGATAAGTAAATTCGCCAGTTTATACAAAAAACAAACAATGTTTGCGCATTTAGCTTTTGTGCCATTTTTAACCGCTTCAAAAGAATATAAATCTAAACCGAGTCAAGTATCAATTGCTTCTCTTCGTTCATTTGGTATAAACCCTGATTTGTTATTGTTGCGTTCACAAGGAGATGTTGATTTATCAATAATAAAAAAAGTTAGTGAAAATGCTTTTTTAAAACCCGAAAACGTTATTAATATTCCTGATAAAGCAAACATTTATGAAATTCCATTATTTTTAGAAAAATCAGGAATCATCGAAATTATTTTTAAACACTTTAATATTAGAAAACCAATTCTTCAAAATGCAAATAATGAATGGAATGAATTCATAAAAAAATATTTATCAAAGCGACAAAAACCAGTTAATTTGTTATTAGTTGGTAAATATACTGGTCTTGAAGATGCATATTTATCCATCATTTCTTCTTTAAAAATTGCTGCTGCTCATTTAAATGTAAAATTAAATTATGAATTAGTTGATTCTGAACAAATAACAGATGAAAATATTGAAACAATGTTTAGCAATGTTGATGGTGTCATGATTCTTCCCGGTTTTGGTGTTAGAGGGTTCTATTCTAAGGTTAATGTAGCAGAATATACACGGAAGAATTTAATTCCAACTTTAGGTATTTGTTTAGGATTTCAAGCTATGGCAGTCGCACAAGCTAGAAGATTAGGAATAAAAAATCCTACAAGTAAAGAGTTTGCTGATAAAAAAATCAAACAAAATTTTGTGTTAACTCCGTTTTACGAAAATGGTGACACAATGAAATTGGGCGGAACTTTAAGATTAGGCGAAGATAAAATTATTGCTTTACCAAATTCTTTAGCACAAAAAATTTATGGTCAAGAAATTTTTTATGAAAGACATAGACATAGATACGAAATCGCTGATAAATATCGTCATTCGCTAGAAGACGATGAATTCATTTTTAGCGGAATACATCCGGAGTTAAAAGTTGCCGAAATTTGCGAAGTTAAAAATCACCCTTTTTATTTAGGTGTTCAATATCACCCTGAATTTACAACCAGAGTCTTAAAATCAAATCCTTTGTTTAATGAATTCTTAAATGCAACTTGGTTAAATAAATCATCAAAATAATTAATTTATTGAAACATTGCGTTGCAATGTTTTTTAAATTTGATTTTTTCTAAATGTAGAATGGTCAAAGATTAAAAAAAATGAAAAAAATGTGGAAAATATATTAATAATTATGTATTTTAAAAGCTATTTTATTGTCTAAATGCAATAAGTATATAATTTACGTAATTCATTTTTAAGGATGTATATTTGAAATAAAATAATCATTTAAATCATTATTCGATTGAGAAAGTTAATTTTGTTTAATATTTTTTTGCTTTTTAAAATTTAATAATGGTTAAAGGATTTGAGAGGAGTAAAAAAAATGAAGAAAATGAAATTATTATTAATAGGAAGTGGAATAGTAGCAATTTCAACCCCGACACTTGCTGCTGCTTGTTCTTCAAACGAAAACAAAGATTCAAACTTTGAATTAAAAATTGCTAATGTGGATGCAAAAGAAATTCATAGTGTTTATGCAAGCTCAATAAAAAAAGAGGAAATAAAGGTTGTATCATTAGACGAAAACGATACAAAAATCAATGAATCAGTAAAACTTATTAACGTTATGTCAGATGATAGTACTGGTAAATTATCTGTTAAATTTAGTTTTGTTGATAAATCAAATAAGAGAGTCGAAAAAATAATTTCGATTGAAGGTTTCAAAATATTAAATGCTAACGAAATCAATGAAAAAGCTAAAAATGTTAATTTTAGTATAAAAAATATTGAACAAGAAAACCTTCAATACGAAATTGCTTCTGATTTTGGAAAAGATAATGTTCAAGCGACAAATTGCGATATTAATGAATACGATTTGCATATTATTTCAGTAATTGCTGATAATCAAGAAGGAAAACTTTTAGTTAAATATTTATTGAAAATTAAAGACACAGATATTAAATCTAATGTAAATGAATTTGCAATTGAAGGTTTTAAAAAATCTAATTTAAAAGTTGTTTCAGGCAACGAAAATATGAAAAAATTACTAGAAAAGTTAGAGTTCAAACATAAATTAGATAATAATTACCGTTCATATATTAGTTCAAAGATTGATAAAAATATGTTTTATGAATTATTTGATGAAAAAGGTAATATTGATAATAAAGTAGAAATAACTATACCATTTGATAGTTTAATTATCAAAAAAAGTGATGATAAACTTGGTACATTAACAATTAAATATGATGCAATTGTTAAGGACTTAGGAAATAATTTGGTTGAACGTTTTTCTGAAGTTGAAAAAACATTTGATTGTTTCAATAAATACACTTCAAAAAAAGATATGATCAATTACTTAACAAATAAGGCAAAATTCGAAATATCTAAAACTAATACTGAAATTAACACTGTGTATTTAGAAGATATTAAAGAATTCAATTCCGACTATATTATCACTGTCAAAAATGACCCTGACAGTGATATTGCCCTACCAATTGACACATTGAATGAAGTATTTGCATTAGAAGTAACATCAATCGATGGAGATTATAATGGTAATTTAACCTTTAGCTTCGGAATTACAAATATTTATGACTACAATATTGATGATCTGAATATTGAATCAAGACCATTTGGATACAAACCTGGATTAAGCATTCAAAATGTAGTAAATAGATTAACATTAGATCTTAAAGATAAATCTACAAAGAATGTTTTTGATTATTTAAACGAACACAAAGATAATCTAAAGGATCAATTAATCATTAAGATTGATGATAAAAGTGAAGAAGAAAGTAAAGAATTATTAGATAAGTATGGTGTAAAAGTCAATTCTGTAGAAGTTGATTCTAAAAATCTTAAGGAAGGAAATCTTAATTTAAATATTTCTCTCGCTAAGGATTCATCTTTTGGGGAGTCAACTGAACAAGATTATATCCACCGTGTTAATATTGATGGATTTACTAAAATTGACAAGTTTAATGATCAACAATTAGAAAGTATATTAAGCGGATTCATGTTTAGTGTTAGTGACAAATCGTATTATAGTGATTATGTCAATAACGAAGCTAAACGTAATGCAGTAATTATTACTGTTGATGGTTTAGCAGGAATTAGTGAATCATCATTAGAATCATTAGGCATTGGTGTTAATAAATTAATTGCTAATGAAAAAACTTCTATTGGCAAAATCACTAATTATGTTACATATAATTGAGACAATTCACAAAGAAAAATAACTGCTTCGGTAAAATATAATGCTGCTGATGGTAGTATTAAAACATATTCATGATCAATTCAACTTAAAGAAGGCGATTTTGAGACTGACGCAGAAAAAATGATTCAAGAATTGAGAATACAGATTCCAACTGATAAACCAGCTTGAATGCTTACTGAAAAAGATATCAAAATGAATGAATGGACTAGTGAAAAAGAATTTAGTTCATTGCCTGGGGCAACGCTACAAGAAAATAAACATAATTTTTTCACAATTGGTTATGTAAAAACCAATACTAAAAACACAGCTAAGAAATATCAAGAATCTCTAAAACTATACAAAGAAGGAAAAATGCCTTTAGTATTCAGTTTTAGATTACCTGATCAAACCATAAGAAAATATATTAAAGTTTACGAAGGTTTGAAATATGAAGAAATTAAATCTATTCTTGATGTTGCTAAAGAAGGTAAATTATTTGTAGTTGATAAATTAGTATCTGATTATGTTAAAGAAATTAATGAACTTAAAGAGTTTGCAAAGGACAAAGGAGTTAATAAACCTTTTGGATACATAAAATTCAAAAATAATAATTTCACATATGGCACAAATAGCAAAAACGCAAATAATAAAATGAGTTATTTAAAATTAAATGGAATGTTTTTAGACAATTATAAAAATGAGGTAATTCCTCATGTTAAAGCTGACGGTAACCGAAAAGCTCCTTATTTAGAAAAAAATTCTGATGGCAATATTGTTATCAAATTTAAATTGCGTTCAGATAACTCAAACCCTCAACAAGTATTTGAAATAGTTTTAAATTAATATGAATAAAGTTTTTAAACTAAATGTTTTAGCTATTTCGCTTTTAGCTTCTTCAAGCATTTTTTGCGCTGCTAAATGTGATAATAAAAATACTAATAATTCATATCTTGAAAAGATTGCCTCTAGGTTAGTCATAGAGCCGACAGAATTAATAGATTTTAAATCAACTGATACTGAAAATGTCATTTCTAAATTAAATGTTGAAAATTTACCATTAGGTTATGAGATTTCTTATATTGAGGTTAAACCAAACGGAAGCGTAATTTACTCACTACGTAAAACCGGTTCAGACCAAGAACCACAGACTTTCGAATACAAAATTAAAGCAGATGCTGTTGCTGTTGATAAAAAAACAAGACTAGTTTATAAAAAAGATTCTTATTATAGTTCATTAGAAGGCCTAAACGGTAAAGAACTTTTTGATGAGTTATTTAAGTTGCAACAATCCAAAATAAGAGGTATTAAGACGTACGCCTACCTATACAACGTTTACAAAGACGCTTTTTTAGACAAATACTACGAAAAAGATAATACCATTTTAGATATTTATTCAGAAAATCCTAAAGGTAAAGACCCTTATTACTTCACTTACGAGTTTCACGAAGGAAAAGATGCCGACGGTAACAGTGAGAAAAGTCCTTCAAAATCAAATGAAAAATGAAAAGAGGAAATTGAAGAAGGTTGAAAATACAACAGAGAACACATTGTGCCTCAGTCTTGGTTTGGCAAGGTTGAACCAACAAGAAACGATGCTCATTTTATATTTCCAACTGACAAGATTGTTAATCGCAATAGAGGAAATTATCCACACTATTTCGTCAAAAATCCAACTTGAATCAGTCGGAATGGTACTAAGGTCGACAAAACAAACAGAATTTGTGAACCGATAGATGAATTTAAAGGTGATGTAGCCCGTGCTTATTTCTATTTTGTCGTTACACATAATAATTCTATTTCTAATGATTTATTTGAAAATAGTTTCCCATACATAACTAAAAAGTATCTAGAAGTTTATAAAAAGTGGTCTAATCAAGACGCCGTTGATTCATTTGATGTAGATAGAAATAATGTGATAGCCAGACATTATAATGGACTACGCAATCCATTTAGCGATTACCCTGAGCTTATCGATTTAATATGATTTAAATCTGATTCTAAATTTCACAACAAAGGAATAGCTATTGCTGTTAAATAAACCGCAAAAAAGAGTGAGCATTTCTCACTTTTTTTGATATTGAAGCGAATGTTCTATATAATATTAAAACTTAATATAAAATTATATTAATTATATATACGAAATAAGGAGCACCATGTCGGAAAAAAATTACAAAGACACTTTAAATATGCCTAAAACTGATTTTGAAATGCGGGCAAATTTAACAAAGAAAGAACCTCAATTTAGACAATTATGACTAGATAATCAAATTTACAAAAAAGTATTAGAAAAAAATAAAGGTAACCAGCCTTTCATTTTACATGATGGACCTCCATATGCAAATGGTAATTTACATATTGGACACTCATTGAATAAAATACTAAAAGACATAATTATTCGTTATAAATCAATGAATGGTTTCTATACACCATTTGTTCCCGGATGAGATACTCATGGTTTGCCAATTGAACATAAAATGTTGCAGGAAGCTCATTTATCACAAAATGAATTATCTCCAGTTGAGTTGCGTAAGCGTGCTAAAGAATATGCTTTAAGTCAAGTAAAAATTCAAATGGAACAATTTAAATCAATGCAACTTTTAACTGATTTTGAGAAAGTTTATATTACTCTTGAACCGCATTTTGTTGCGCAACAACTCAAATTATTCAAGAAAATGGTAATCGATGGTTTGGTTTATAAAGGACTAAAACCAGTTTATTGATCTCCCTCATCACAATCAGCATTAGCTGAGGCAGAAGTTGAATATAAAGATATTGATAGCCCTAGTTTATATGTTGCGTTTGAAGTTTCTAAACCTTCAGGATCTAAATTGAAAAAAGGCGATAGATTAGTTATTTGGACAACTACTCCATGAACATTGCTTGCAAACTCTGGAGTTGCAATAGGTGAAAAATTTGCCTATTCGATCGTTGAATTCGAAAATAAAAGATACGTTATAGCGTCTGATTTAGTTCAAAAAGTATCTGGAACATTTGGATGAAAAAAATGCAAAATTGTTGATGAATTAAAGGCAAACGAAATTGTTGATTCATTATATACAAGTCCATTAAACAATAATCCAAGTCCAGTTGTAATTGGCCACCATGTTACATTGGAATCTGGTTCAGGTTTGGTTCATATGGCTCCATTATTTGGAGAAGATGACTTCTTGATTGGACAGAAACATTCATTAAATATGATTATGCATATTGCAGATGATGGAAAAATTAATAAATTAGGTGGTTCGTATGAAGGTCAATTTTATTCAAAGGCCGATAAATTGATTATTGAAGAGTTATCAAATAAAGGTTTAGTTTTAAAATCAGGCACTATTAATCACTCATATCCACACGATTGAAGAACTCATAAACCAATTCTTTTCAGAGGTACTCCTCAATGGTTTGTTTCTATTGAAAAAATCAAAGATAAAATTCTAACTCAACTTGAAACAGTTAATACTTATCCAGAGTGAGCTAAGAAAAGATTGAGCAATATGATTTCTAACCATAATGATTGAACAATTTCACGTCAAAGAACGTGAGGGGTACCTTTGATTATTTTTTACGATAAAGACCTAAAACCTGTATTTGACGAAAAAATATTTGACCACGTTATTGAGTTAATTGAAAAATTCGGGCCAAATATTTGATGAGAAAAAGATGCTGATGAATTATTACCAAAAGAGTTCAAAAATTTAGGTTTTACTAAAGAAATGGATATTATGGATGTTTGATTTGATTCGGGTTCTACTTCTATTGCTGTAGAAATTGATGAAAACATTAAGCCACCATATGACCTTTATCTTGAGGGTAGCGACCAATATCGTGGTTGATTCAACTCATCATTAATAAATTCAGTTGCCTACAATTCAGTTGCTCCTTACAAAAACTTAATTTCACATGGATTTGTGCTAGACGGTAAGGGCGAAAAAATGTCCAAATCTAAAGGAAATACAGTTGACCCGTTAAAAGTAATTGAAAAACACGGTGCAGACATTTTACGTTTTTGAGTTGCTAATAGTGAATACACAAACGATATAACTATCTCAGATTCAATATTGAATCAGAACTCAGATTCGTACAGAAAAATAAGAAACACCATTAAATTTATGCTAGGTAATTTAGATGGTTTCAAATATGATCAAACATTGCCAAGAAAAGGTGTTCACGAATTTATTAAAGAACAATTAGAGCAAGTAAGAGCCAGTGTATTGAAATCATTTGATGAATATAAGTTCATTAACGGTATCAAGCTAATCAATAATTATGTTATTGAATTGTCTAGTTTCTATTTAAACTTCACTAAAGACATTTTATATGTTGAAGAATTCGATTCAGTTAATAGATTAATGACATTAACAAACTTTTATGAAATACTTGAATTTTTAATTACCATTCTAGCCCCAATAATGCCTACAACTTCAGAGGATGCTTATACTTTTTTACCTAAAGAAAATAAACAAATTTCAGTACATTTAGAAACAATTGCTAGAGAAAAAGAAGTTGATGAAGAAGTAATTAAACAATGGGATGAATTCTTTGAATTAAGAGATAAAGTTAATTTAGCTATTGAAAACACTATTAAAGAAGGTCTAATTAAACGTAGTAATGAAGTTAAATTGACATTAAAACCAGAATCAGAATTTATTGAATCCTTAGACTTAAAACAATTATTGATGGTTGGTATTGTTGAATTTGGCGATGAATTCAAAATCGAAACATTTGATTCTGCGAAATGTCAACGCTGTTGAAATCATTTCTTGCCAGCACAAATAATCGATGATTTATGTCCACTTTGTGTCAAAGTAATGAGTAGCAAGGAAAAAAATGAGTAAAGAATTCAATGGCAATGACTATAAACCAAAACCCACTTGAGACGAAAGAAGACAAAATTTTAAATCAAAATTCACAGAATTTAAAAATTATTTAAAAGATAAATGGGTGAATCATAAAAAACAAATATTAATTAACTATTTAATATTCACAATACTTTTTATTATTTTATTAGCTATTGACCAAATAACCAAAGGCGCACTGTTTAAATGGGCTGATTTCGCTAACTATAAAGGCGATAAAACAGTAATTTATGAAGGCGCAATAATTGGAGTAAGATCCGTTGAACACTATGGAGTCACGGTGCTTCCGTGAGAAAATAAGGCAACAATTATAATTATTCAAATATTGAGTATTATCATGTTTTTAGCTTTATTAACTGTGCCGTTTTTTACAGAATCAAAGACTATTGTGGTAATGATGGCTTTATTGTGTGCAGGTTCAATTGGAAATATGTTAGATCGCTTCATGTGGGCTGGCCATGTTAAAGATATTTTCTTCTGTACCTTTTTAGAAAAGTGACAAGGAAAAGAAATTGGAACATTTAACTTTGCTGATGTTGTTTTAGTTGGTGGTTGCATAGGTTTATTGATTTATTTTGTAGTATCTTTAATTGCAGAATACGTAAGCGAAGAAAAAGAAAAAAATAATGCTTCATTAACAGCTGATGCAGATCAAGATAATAAAAATTCTGATACTGACGATTTAAACGAAAAATAATATTAAAAGCAGCCAAATTCGGCTGCTTTTAATATTAAGATAATGAAAAATACTCGTTACCGAGTATTTACCGAGTATTAAACATGTCTTTTTAGATTAAAGTATGTTTTTTCACCATCGAATTTGCTTGTTTCGCCTAATTCATCTTCGATTTCTAATAGACGGTTGTATTTTGCAATTCTATCTGTTCTTGATAATGAACCTGTTTTGATTTGTCCTGTGTTTAAAGCGACCGCTAAGTCGGCAATTGTTGTGTCTTCAGTTTCACCTGAACGGTGTGAAACCACACAAGTAAATCCAGCTTTGTGAGCTAATTCCATTGTGTCTAATGTTTCAGATAATGAACCAATTTGGTTTAGTTTAATTAGAATTGAGTTCATAACGTCTTTTTTAATAGCTTCTCTTAAAATTTCTTGGTTTGTAACTGTTAAGTCATCACCAACAATTTGAAGTCTATCGCCTAAACGTTGTTTCATTAGTTTGAAGCCATCTCAATCGCTTTCTGCTAAACCATCTTCAATTGAAATAATTGGATATGTATTTACTAATTTTTCATAGTAATCTACAAGTTCTTCAGTAGTGTATTCTAATTTAACATCTTGTAAGTGGTCAAAGCCATTACGTTTTTCATCGATAGCTTGTTTTAGTTTTTTGAAAACATATTTTTTTGATTTTTCATCGTAGAATTCACTAGCGGCTGGGTCCATTGCTATTGCAACAGCCTTTTCTCCTGAAGTAGCTGGAACAAGTCCGGCTGCTTTAATAGCTTGCACCATGTAGTCAAGAACTTCTTCGTGCGATTTTAAGTTTGGAGCATATCCACCTTCATCACCAACAGTTGTACCGTGTTCTTTTTTCAATAATTTACCTAAGTTATGGAATACTTTGTTAGCCATTTGTAATGCTTCTCTAAATGTTTTAGCCCCAACAGGCATAATCATAAATTCTTGCATATCAACTGTGTTTGATGAGTGAGCACCACCGTTCATAACATTTAACATTGGAACAGGTAGTGTTCTTGCGTTAGTACCACCAATGTATCTGTATAAAGGTAATCCAGCTTCTTCAGCAGCAGCACGAGCAACAGCTAATGAAACTCCTAAAATAGCGTTAGCACCTAAATTTGTTTTGTTTTTTGTGCCATCTAATTTAATCATCGTCATATCAATTAGTCTTTGTTCGCTAACTTCAAGACCGATTAATTCTGGTGCAATGATTTCGTTTGTGTTAGTTACGGCTTTCATAACACCTTTGCCACCGAATCAGTTATCTTTAAATTCAGGGAATGCTGCATCTCTTAATTCACAGGCCTCTCTTGTACCTGTTGAAGCACCTGAAGGTACCATAGCAACACCTTGTGCTCCTAATTCTGTTGTAACCTTAACAGCGATTGTTGGGTTACCTCTTGAGTCAAGAATCTCTCTTGCGTAAATATCTATAATTTTTGACATATATACTCTCCTATTTTATTTTTATTACTTCTATGTTATTTAAAATTATATTACTTTCAAATTTTTCCAAATTATTTAGTTCATTTTCTAATTTAATAACATCTTCTAAACGTGGTTTAGTGACTGGCTCTTTTGGAGCGAACATTTCGCACGTTTCATTTGCTTTTTCAATGCTTATTTCGTAGGTTCCGATTTGTTTTGCAATATTTATTGTTTCTACCTTGTCTTTTGTTAATAAAGGACGTAAAACTAATTTTGAACTAGATTGATTGATAACAGATAGCGATTCTAATGTCTGTGAAGCAACTTGACCAAGATTTTCACCATTTGAAAGAGCTATAAAATGAAGTTTGTCTGCTAAACTGGATGCAATTCTATAAAAACTTCTTCTTAACAATGTTATTTTAAATGCTTGATTTGATACAAGTGCAATGTAATTCAAAATATTTGAATAATCACACAAATAAAACATACTTTTGCATTGATAGTTGTTTAATTGAGCAATTAATCTTTTCATTTTATCGATTGTTTTTTCATCGGTTTGTGGCGGAGAAACAAATGAAAGAAAATGCACCTCTAAGCCACGTTTCATTAATTCAAAGGCAGCTACTGGTGAGTCAATACCCCCACTCATCAAGTGCAATGCACGACCCGAAATTCCAACTGGTAGTCCGCCAAGTCCTGGCGTAGCGTCTTGAAAAATAAATGTTGATTTATCTCTGACCTCTACAAAAATTGTTTGATCTGGATTGTGCACGTCAACACTGATATTAGGGTGGTTTTTAAGAATAAAACCGCCTAATTGCATATTAATATCTTGGCTAGAAAGCTCAAAATTTTTGTTTGAACGTCTGGCCGAGATTTTGAATGTTTTAGAATTAGAATCAATCATTTTGTTAGCAAAATCATAAATTTGCTCAATTTTATTTTCGCATTCCACAACTGGACTATAAGAACTTATACCAAAAATATATTTCAATTTATCCATATTGTGTTGCGAATATGAAAGATACATACGGTCGAATTTAGCATCTGGTCGTTCGCCAACAATGTTTGAAATATTGCGAGCTAAAACATCTATAAAGTTTTGTCTATTTTTGCCTTTAAGAGTTAGTTCTCCGTAACGTATTAATATCTTAGTGAACATCTAATTTCTCCCTTCTAATTAAGTCTTTAATCAATTGGAACGCATCTTTGTATTGTTTATTTTGGATTTTTTCAAGACTTATTTTAATCAGCGAATCAATATCTTCATTGTTCAATCTGTATATTGATATTGAGTTAATTAAATCCAGAGCCATAAATTTATATGTTTGAGCATAATAAACCAATTTACACAATTCTAGCAGTCTATCGGTAAAAATCGTTAGCTGGTTTTCGTCGATTGTTGATTTCAATGTGAAACTTTCATTCAGATTGATTAATTGTGTAATTGCCTTTTCATTTGTTGAATTCATCTCTAATAAATCTTTATTTGAGATAACATACAAGTACCATATTCGTAAAATATTTAAATAGTATTGTTGATAGCGTTTACTTTCTTCGGCATCATTATATTGTTTGATTAAATAGTTAAACTTATTTATTCAATCAATCATTGAATTGATAAATGCGTCAATATCTAAGTAAGATACATTTGCATCGCCATTTGTTAAAGCCGTTTTAATTTTTGCAAAATCTTGTTTTAAATTTACGAAATTAGCAATTATTTGAGTTTTTTCGTTTTGTTTGTACTCATCTGTAATTAAAACAAAATTATTAGCAATTAATTCAATTTTATTTAGATTTTGGTCAATTAATGAGATATTATTACCAATAAAATTTGACAATTCTTGCTTGGTTTTTAATTGGGAAGTCAAAACACTGTAATGATATAATCAAGCACGAATTTTAGAGATTGTTGTTTGGTAAGTTTCTTTAATAAAATCATCTTGAATTTTAACTAAATCACCATTCAGTTTTGTGTAATTAGCATTACTTTGGTCTAATTGTTTGATTTGATTCAAACATTCAGGAAGATAATTAAAACTCAATCATTCCATATTAACCAAATGACTGACTTTTTCGGCAAAAATTCTTACCTTTCGGTCATGTTCGTTTAGATCTTTGGACACATCTTGAATTGCCTTACTACTTCTTTGAGCTTCTAGATATGAGGTTTTTTTTCTCAATTCTTTTAGTTCATTAATTAAAGAATTATAGGAAATTGGTAATTTATCTTTACTTTCATTGATTATCTGTTCAAGTGTTTTAATTACTTCATAGGCATTAACTGCCACTACTTCGATAGTGTTTCAATGTTTATTTAGCGAATCACTTAACCCGCTGAACTGTTGATTCAAATTATTGTAGTCTTTAAAAATGTTGGATGCTTTTTTGTGTAATGTTTTAGCTTCATTCAAATTGTACTTTGTAATTGTTTCATGCAAATTCTGCAATAATGGGTTAATTTCTTTAGTTAAATCACACATTTTCGAGTACATATTATTTAGTCTGTTTTTCAAATCGAGGTAATTAGTCATTGTTGTCGACAATGTTCTAAATCTGTCAATAGTAGCAGAGTTATTATAGTTTGAA
Organism: Mycoplasma miroungigenitalium; assembly: GCF_013008635.1. Taxonomy (NCBI): domain Bacteria; kingdom Bacillati; phylum Mycoplasmatota; class Mollicutes; order Mycoplasmatales; family Mycoplasmataceae; genus Mycoplasma; species Mycoplasma miroungigenitalium. The sequence continues at coordinate 241,113 of NZ_CP053096.1, read as the reverse complement.
CTTTTGATTGTCTGAGATCATTTTTTCAGATGTTCGTTGAAATAAGAAAGTTTTGTTTTGCGAATTGTTAGGTAAATCAAGAAACCTTCAAGGAGCAAAGCGAATGAGAAAATTAGTATTGAAATAGTTAAGATAATTATTTTTTTATATTCCATAATTATTAATTATATATAAACTATTTAATATTAATATTATTTATTAAACTATGTACTTTAAAAAAATATTTTGAACTATGTACCAACAAGAAAATACAAGAATTTCTATAGCTTTGCTAATTAAATTTTGTAATTTTCTTTAATTGTGAATAAAAAAATCTGATTGCTCAGATTTTTATAAGTGCACTGGATTATTAATTGTTACGTGAGTTGATACTTTTGTAACCTTCGACGATTTTATCTTTGTAGAAACCACACATTTCACAAACTTTGTGTTGTTGTGTTAGGTTAGTACAGTTTTTACATGCCACTAGGTTTTGTACAACTAAAGCGTCATGAGTACGTCTCTTATGTTTACGTTGTTTCGAAGTTTTACGTTTTGGAACTATAGCCATGATTCCTCCTTTAAATATTTATAAGATCTTATTATTTATTTAAAATAACGTAAAGTTATTATAAGACAAAACAACAAAAAGAAAAGTAAAAAACATAATAATAAAATTATTTGTTAATAAAAATTTAATGTATCATATATAACGAATAACATAAAGAGTTGCCTAGCTTGACAGCAGTGAGGCATGCCAACCCCAATTTTGGAAGGTGGAAAGTCAGGGAGAGATTTCTTCAACATGTGAATCTTTTTAAACTTAACTCTTTGTTTTATTTAACGCAAAGGAGTTTTTTATTTATGAAAAATATTAATCAAAAGATTTCTTCCAATAAAGAAAGAAATTTATTTACATCAGAAAGTGTCGGACAAGGACACCCAGACAAAATATGTGATCAAATATCTGATCGTATCCTAGATGCTTATTTAGAACAAGATTCAAACGCCAGAGTAGCGATTGAAACAATGGCAACGGGCAATATTGTTTTAATAGCTGGCGAAGTTAGTTCTAATGCCAAAGTTGATGCTATATCAATAGCAAAATCAATATTTGATAAACTAGATTATCCAACTGTTAACATTAAATTCATAACAGACATTAAACAACAAAGCCCAGATATTAGCAGGGGCGTTGTTTTATCAGATGAAGAAATCGGCGCGGGGGATCAAGGTATTATGTTCGGTTATGCTTGCAACGAAACAAGCAATTACATGCCTCTAGGTATTACTTTGGCTCACGAATTAGTAAAATTTGCAGATAAATTACGTCAAATCGGGCAATTTAAATGAGCAAAAGCTGATATGAAAAGTCAAGTAACTGTTGAATATGATGATGAAGGTAAAATACTGGATGTGGACACAGTTTTAATGTCAATTCAACATGATGAAAATTATAATGATACTGAATTTAAAGAATTTATCATTAACAATATAATTTCAGTAGTTTTGGAAAAATATAATTTAAAATTACCTAATAAAATATTGATAAATCCTACTGGTCGCTTTGTTATTGGTGGTCCAATAGGAGATACTGGCTTAACTGGCAGAAAAATTATTGTTGATACCTATGGTGGATATGGACGCCACGGTGGTGGTGCATTTTCTGGGAAAGATTCAACAAAAGTTGATAGAAGCGCGGCCTATGCTTGCCGTTGAATTGCCAAAAATATTGTAGCAACCAAAAAACTGTGCAACTGAATTGAAATCCAAGTATCATACGCAATTGGTGTGGCTAAACCTGTATCAATTAATGTTAAAACTGATGGCAATCGAAATGTTGAATTAATTAAAAATATAATTACCAATATTTTTGATTTACGTCCACAAGCAATCATTAAGGAATTGAATTTGCGAAAACCTATTTTTGGTGATACTAGCTATTTTGGTCACTTTGGTCGGGACGATTTAGATTTACCTTGAGAGAGAACAAACAAGGTTAAAGACATTGAAACATATTTAAAACATAATGGTTTTTAAAGATTTCTTTATGGTATAATAAGCGACAGACAACGTTAAATCATGAATCAAGTCTATGATTAGCTATATACATTCAGCAAATCAATTCAAAAGGAGCAAAAATGAGAAAAATTGTTAGATTAAAAAATAAAGAACGTGCTGCAAAAAGACTACACAAATTGCAAAAAGAACAAGCAAGAGACGAACGTAGAGCAGCTAAAGCACAAGCTTAATTAGAACTTTATTCATATTATTATTCGGCACTTAAAAAAGCCAATCAATAAAAAATATCGCATTAATCTGCGATATTTTCTTTATTCATGTGAAATCGTTATTTTGAATTCCCCCATTGGGTGATCATTAATACTGAACATTTCATACTGAAAATAAGCTTCCTTATCACCAACAACGCATTTATCCATCATTGTTTTAAGAATAATGTCGTTTTTTTCTAAATGTATTTTAGAGCCATTGTGACATTTCAAGAGTCTTAATTGAAGGGTTGCATTATTTGTAATTACATTTACGCTTTTAGGGTTGATTTCAATACGCGTCGGTTGTTTGCTTTGAGGATCGTGAAATTCATAAACATCATATTCAAATTCTATATTTTCGAAAGGATGTTTAATTAATTCTTTTGAGTATTTCGCGTCTGCCTCAAATTCGGCTTTTTGGTCTTGACCTTCTTGCTTATATAGTGAGCAAAATTTTATTTTCATAAACTCAATCTTTCAACCACAACATTACGGCCGTAAAGAAAAATTGCTTTAGCTAATTCTGGTCCATGTTCAGCAAAAGTAGTGGCTTTTCTTATTGGCATAAACAATTTTTTTCCGCCAATTCCTAGTTTGTCTTTGGTATTATTGATAGCTAATTGTATATTTTCAACTGTAAAATCAACATTTTCAATTTGATTAACGAATTCGTTAATTACTGCTAATTCTTGTTCATTGAATACAAAGTCAGTAGTTTTTGCTGGATTTTTGTATGAATTTAAGTGATTATTTAGTTCGCTTATAGTCCCGACGCTTTCTTTAAATGTTTCAATAAATAATTTAACTCAAAGATCGTTAATGTCCTGATTCAATTTTGAGGCAATTTCGGTATTGTCAATATTTTTAAAGTATTGTTTTGAGAATCAATGCATTTTAATGATGTCAAATTTTGAAGGCGATTTAGAAAGTCTCTGTGGGTCGAATTTAGCAATGATTTCTTCTTTTGTCATTACTTCGCTTGCGTCATCGGCTGTTCATCCTAACAATGTTAAAAAGTTAAACACTGCTTCTGGTACATAACCTTCATTGCGGTAATCTTCGATGAATTGTTTAAGAGATGTATCTCTCTTTGATAATTTTTTGCCCTCCATATTAGTAATCACTGTTAAATGACCAAAAGTAGGGGCTTGTCAACCTAAAGCATTGTAAATAACTAATTGTTTAGGAGTATTTGTTATGTGTTCTTCGCCACGCAAAACGTGTGTTATTGACATATCGTGGTCGTCAACGACTACTGCAAAGTTATATGTTGGATAACCATCAGATTTAAAAATTACTCAGTCCCCGATATCTGAAGAATCGAAACTAATAGGACCTCTAACAATATCATCTCAACTAAGTTGAACATTTTTAGGCATTTTTAATCTGATTGAATACTCGCCTGCTTCATCTCTTTTGATTTTTTCTTCATCAGAGATTTTTAATCAATTAACATCATATTTAAATGATGGAATACCTTTCGCTTCGCTTTCAGCGTGTTGTTGCTCAAGTTCTTCGGAATTATCGTATGCTTTATAAGCTAATCCACGATCTAGTAATTCCTGAGCAATTTCCTTGTATCTATCAAGTTTTTCACTTTGGCGATATTTGCCGCAATTTGGATTGGGCTTAAATGGACTTTCGTCAGGAATAATACCTAATCAAGCCAAATTTTCTAGTTGACTTTTTTCTCCGTCAATAACGTTTCTTTTAATATCCGTATCTTCAAGACGGAAAATAAATTCTCCATTAAAATGTTTTGCAAATAAATAGCAAAACAATGCTGTTCTTGCACCTCCGATATGTAGATATCCTGTAGGACTTGGTGCGTATCTTGTTCTAATTTTCTTCATAATTACTCCTATTAATATTAAGTTTAATTTTAATACAAAATTAAAAAAAACTAACATTTAATGTGTTAGTTAAAAAACTAGTTAGACAGCTTTTTTGTTCTTTTAAACAAATTTGATTGAATTTTATTTCAATTCAATATCATATGACCGCAAATGTTTATTGTTAAAATTGAAATTGTGGCAATTCAAATATAACCCATTGCTAGTTGAGGATTAAAGTTGGTTTTACCATCTAGATTTTTATAGATATTATTTCCAATTGATAATTCGTTTTGTGCAAAGATGGCATAAGTTATTGAATTTCTGAAAATTAATTCAAAATAAAATATAGTTAATGAAATAATTTCTCTTTTCAAAGAAGGAATAATAAATTTTAAATATATTTGGTTGTTTGAATATCCTTGCATACGCATGTTGGTAATAATTTCCTCATCCAAGTTATCCACTGCTTCAACTAATTGTTTAGATTTTGAAGACATTTCATGAAGCCCTAAAATTATGATAATCAGAAAAAACGGCGAAGCTGTTAGAATTGGTAAAAATACATAAAAATATACAACTGTAGGAATTAAGCGAATTAATGCATTGAATCCTCTTCAAAAAACTGCTAACCATATTTTATTTAGCCTAATTGATTGTAGTCTTACAGAGATAAAAGTGAAAAATATACAAATAGCAAGAGCCATAATTGTGAAACTGATAGACTCTCAAATCATTAAGAACGGATTGAAATTATGATCTCAACTATTTAACTTAAATCCGCTAAAATTTGGGTGAAAGAAGGCATTGAAAAATAATTTTGTTTCTGTAAGATTAAAAAATCATATTGGGGTAGATGTAACTGTTCATATTGTAATTACAGTACAAATCAGAAAAATAGAAGCCATAATCAGTTTTCTGAAATTAATAGTTTTTGCAAGTCTTTGGTATTCGAGTGTCTTGAATTTATATTTTTGAAAATACGGTTTTGACTTTGTCTCGAATAAATAATTCTTAAGTAAAATATTTATTATTTCTAGGAAAATTATAAAACCCATTAATACTAATAAAGGTACACCTAGCTGAGTAAAACGAATAGTTTTCTCCGATGCATAGTTAATTAAGACGCCAATACCGGGTAAACTTAAAGCTCCCAGTATTGCTGCTCATCTTATATTTGATTCGAATGAAAAAATGAATAACGCAAAAATTCTGTTATTTATTCTTGGCCAAATTTCCTTAATAAATGCTTTAAATTTAGTATTTCCTTGATTTATTGATAAATAGTACGGGTTTAAATCTACGTTTTGCAATATTTCAATATAGTATTTGTGTAATCATAATCAAGTGAATCATAGGTACACAATCATTAAACAGATTTCATTTCGAAAGGTATTAGTAATTAATAAAATAAATACAATTTCGGGTATCGCACGCAAAAATAAAATAGTTAGTTTAAAGATGTAGGCAACGAATTTATTTGTTACGGCCTTGAATGATAATATAGCTGTAATAATAGCAAACACAAATCCAACGAATGTACCGGCAAGCGCTAATTTTATTGTTATTCACAAAGAATTAAATGAATCTTTTCATAAGTCTGTATAAATGCCTGTAGCGCTTCCATTAACGGTACTTTTATTACTGAAAATGAATAGTTTTCGTAATTTTTTTAGAATTAAATCTGAATTTAAAAAGTTAATATTTTTAGCCTGAAATGCAATTAAAGTGCATATGCCTGCGACAATTAAAAATATTGCTATACGTTTGAAAATAGGGTTGATTTTTCAACCGGTTGTTTTATCATTATGCGCGCTTATGTACTGGTATTTGTAAAATTTTGATATTTTAGCTACTGAGTTTTTTGTACTGATTCTATTAGTTCTCATAGTTCAACATCTTCAACTTTTTTGTTCAAAATAATATGTTTGTTATTAATTGCTATTACCCTATCAAAATATTGTTTAATAAGACTTAAATCGTGTATATTGACAATCAATGTTTTGCTTTTGTGTTTTAGATTCAAAAGCAAATCTAACACTTCTTTGCTCGTGTGGTTATCAAGGTTCGCTGTAGGCTCATCAGCAAGAATTAAATCAACATCTCTAATCAATAATTTGGCAATTTCAACTCTTTGTTGTTGTCCGCCGCTCAAATCTGATACACGAGAAAAAGCTTTATCGAGAATATTTAATTCATCCAGTGTCTGAAATATTTTAGTTTTTTGTTTTTTGTTTAAAATACCGAAGATTTGAAAGAAGAAATTTGAATATTTAATATGGGAACGTCTTATATTTTCATAAACATTATCAGTATTTATAAGGTTTGGTTTTTGGGTTAAAAAACCAATTCTATCGATTATTTTTTTTCAATGTTTATTTGATATTTTTGAAATGTGTTTCCCAAATACCTTGATTTCGCCACTGCGAGGTTTGATTGCTCTGACAAACATTTTAAATAGAGTTGATTTACCAGCTCCACTTGGGCCAATAACAGCAATCATTTCTCCCTCATAAACATTTAAATTTATGTTTTGCAGAACATCTTCGGAATTTTTTTTATATGTAAGATTGATATCTTTACATTCAATAATTTTGTTCATTAGTTAATTTCCGGTATATCATTAACTAAATCTTGAACTGTCTCAGCTTGAACCTGTAATTTGACATATTTTTCAAATAATTCGTTAGATAGCGGTTGGAATTTATTGTATCCAGTATAGATTCCGTATGTATTTTCTTGCAAGGTAAGTGATGTAAGCGCCTTCGCAATTAATTCTACTTGTTTATCGTGTAGACCCTTTCTTCCAAGGACTACATCATATGCAGCGGGATTAGTTAATGTTAATGTTCTAATGACATCATTTTCCTGATCTTCGAATTTTTTATTCGATTTAAAGCCTTGGGGTTTGTAATAATTGTTTTCACCATTATTTTCAGTTCAGTTATAAGAACCTTCATCATCAAAGGCGATATGAGGAACAATTTTTACTCCTTTTGAATTTTGTGACTCTTTACCCAATTGAGATTTGGGTTTAGTCCCTTTAAAAACATATTCAGAGTTTGAGTTTAAATATTCGAGAATCTCGTTAAGTGGTTTATTGAAATGACGCGCTAATAATGCTGCCTGATATTTAAAACCACCTGCGCTAGTGTTTTTACTGTAAACAATACCATGAGTAACAAATTTTTCTCAATTTTTATCCTCTCAATCTTTCGTAATCTCAGTACGTTTGGCAAAATTTCCTGATATTAATATTGCACCATGATAAACATATGTTAATTTGTCTTTTGAATAGAATGTATCATATTTTGATCCATCAAAATTTATTTTATTTTGCTTAATGGCTTCAGGTCAGTCTGGATATTCAAAACCTGTGTTTTTTACTCAAATTTCGTTATTTTTTACTGCCGCGATTCTTAGTGGATCTGTTGACGTTCCATCTTTATAAAAATCATTATCTGAAGATTGTCAATTAAATTTTAATGTACTGGTTTGCGCCACCAATTTTGCATTATTATCATTCACAAATTTTCCGTCTTGTCAAAAGTTTTCTGAAAAAACAGTGTAATTTGCAATTAATAAGTCATTTTTTTTATTATCGTTTTCAATGTCTTGTATGTATGTGCCCTTATCTTTTGTTTCAATATTGAATTTTACATCCGGTAGATGTTTTGTACTTTCATCTTTATTCTTTAATTCATTAAATCTTTTACTCAATAAATTCAAGAAATCAGTTTCCTTTTTAGTTTCTTGGAAACCGGGATTTATTCAAGAGTTAGTTATAGTAATCTCAGTATCTCACAATAAATCTAGGTTTTCTTTTGTTTTCTCGTTTGTTTTGTTGTTGCAACTAGCTGACATTAATGTCGCTGTTGTCAAAGTAAGTGGTGCTGATGCACTAATTATTTTTTTAATAAATTTCATAAAAATACTCCTTTGACAAGGAATAAAAATAAATAAGAACTTAGCCACGCATGAATTACCATGATCTGCTAATAGGTATGTTCTCAGCCGCTTCCGCAGCACCCTTGTCTATTTAATTATAAACTAGTACATTACGAATAAATAAATATTTACTCATCGCATCACTAAAAAGAAGAAAAATACTGAAAATGAGTGATTTAATTACAAAATAATATGAATATTTATATTGGTAAATTAATGACTATTATCTACATAAAAAAATCAAAGTTGATATAATATTAATATTAAAATATATATTTATAGGAGCAAGCATGTCATTTAACGAAAAAGATAAAGAAAAAATATTAGATGAAAAAGAAGAATTAAACAAACCGACGATTGAAGAATTTGATGAAAATTACATTCCTGACGAAGAATTATTTGTTGCCTTCAAACAAGAAGAAAATACAGAAATTGAAGATGAAGAGGAAGAACAAATACCACAAAATAAAGAAGATTATGTCGTTCAAAGCCAGATTATTGAAAAACCATTAGACGGTCTGCACCCAATTGATATTGACAAAGAAATGAAAAATTCATTCCTTGAGTATGCAATGAGTGTTATTGTTTCGCGTGCTTTGCCTGATGCGAGAGATGGTTTAAAACCAGTTCACCGTCGTATTTTATATGATATGAGTGAGTTGGGTATCACTCACGCTTCACAACACAGAAAAAGTGCGCGTATTGTTGGGGACGTTCTTGGTAAATACCACCCACACGGAGATTCATCTGTTTACGATGCTATGGTTCGTATGGCACAAGAGTTTTCTATGCGTTACCCATTAGTTGATGGACACGGAAACTTTGGTTCAATTGATGGCGATGGTGCGGCTGCGATGCGTTATACTGAAGCGAGAATGAGTAAAGTCGCTTCTGAAATGTTGGATGGAATTAAAAAAGACACAGTTGATTTTGTAGACAACTATGATGCAAGTGAGAAAGAACCGGTTGTGTTACCAGCCCGTTTTCCAAACCTGCTAGTTACTGGTGGATCAGGTATTGCCGTTGGTATGGCAACTAACATACCGCCTCATAACTTAGGAGAAGCAATCGATGCAACTATAGCATTGGCTAAGAATCCGGATTCATCAATAGAAGAATTGATGGAATTTTTACCTGGACCCGATTTTCCAACTGGCGCCATGATCTTAGGAAACGAAGGAATCAAGGAAGCATATACTACTGGTAAAGGTTCAATACCTATTCGTTCGATTGCTAAAATTGAAGAGTTTAAAAATGGGAAGAGCAGAATTATTGTTACTGAAATTCCTTATGAAATCAAAAAGACAGCAATCATTGAAAAAATCGCAGATTTAGTTAAAGATAAATCTATTGAAGGCATTGCTGATTTAAGAGACGAATCTAATCGTGAAGGTATTAGAATCGTTATAGACTTAAAGCGTAATATAAACCCACACATATTATTAAATAAACTTTATCGTCAAACAAATCTACAAGTTAATTACAATGTTAACTTCGTTGCTTTAGTTAATGGCGAACCAAAACTATTGAATATTAAGCAAGCTATCGAAGTTTACTTGAAGCATCAAGAAGATGTTGTTACACGTAGATTAAAATTCGATCTTGAAAAAGCTAAAGATAGACTTCATGTTTTAGAAGGTTTAAAAATTGCTGTTGAAAATATTGATGAAGTAATAGCAATCATTAAGAAATCTAAAAATGACGCTGAAGCTCAACAAAGATTAGGCGAAAGATTTGATTTAAGTGAAAGACAAACAAAAGCTATTGTAGATATGCGTTTAGGACGTTTAACTGGTTTAGCTATTGAAAATATGATTGAAGAAATGAATCAATTAATTGCCGAAATTACACGTATTGAAGAGATTTTGGCTTCACACGAAAAATTAGTTCAATTGATTATTGATGAATTGACTGAAGTTAAAATGAAATACGCAGACGAACGTAGATCAATAATTAATCTGGAAGCTGGTGGAAGAATAACTGATGAAGATTTAATTCCTGAAAGAGATATTGTTATTACGACATCTGCCAAAGGATATGTAAAAAGAATTGATCTTGAAGAATACAAAACTCAAAGAAGAGGCGGAGTTGGTATAACAACAATGAAAACCTATGACGATGATGATGTAGCTTCTTTAATTACTTGTTCAACTCACACTGATTTATTGCTATTTTCAAATCATGCGAGAGTATACAGAATAAGAGCTCATGAAGTGCCTGAATTATCTAGACAATCCAAAGGAACGCCTTTTGTAAATTTAGTTCCAACTTTAAATGTTAAAGACAATGAAAAAATAGTTTCAATGTTACCCATAAATGACTATAACGAAAATGAATTTTTATTCACTGCAACTAAATATGGAATTATTAAAAAAACACCTTTAACACAATATCAAACTATTTATGCTAGTGGCAAATATGCATTTAGTTTGCGTGATGGTGATGAATTAGTAAGAGCAATGATAGTTAAAGAAGATTCGTTAATTATGTTAGCTAATAATAACGATAGAATAGTTAAATTTCAATCTAAAGATTTTAGACCATTGTCTAGAACAGCATATGGTGTTAAAGGTATTAATTTAGAAGAAAATCAAGAGGTTGTTTCCGCTTCGAGTGATTTAGAAGGTGAATTAGTATTAACTATTGGGGCTGAAGGGTTTGGTAAATTAACTCACCATGATCAATTCAGACTTGTAAAACGTGGAGGGAAAGGTGTTAAAGGCATCAATTCTAAATTGGCTGGTAATATTGTATTTTCACGTTTTGTAAACCCTCAGGATGAATTGCTAATAATAACGTCAAGTGGCTTAACAATTAGAGTGCCAATTGAACAAATAAACATTAGCGGTCGTGCAAGTAAAGGTGTCAAACTTATTAATCTTAAAAACAAAGAAAATATACAAGCAGTAGAAGTAATTAAGGTTGACGATAAAATTGATGAGCAAGTATCACTTAAAAAGGCTGAATTCATTAAAAAAGTTCTTGAACAAACGCCTGAAAACGGAATAGATGATACTGATGGTTCAGAAATTGATGATGAAAGAGACGACGCTGAAGAAATCGAATAATTTTAAAGGGGGACAAAGATGACTGACAAAAATGTTTTAAAGAAAGACAAATTATTACATATTAATAACAATTATGTTTTTTTGAATAAAACAGAAAAAGATCCAGTACGTCTTTGTTCTTTTTTATTACTTGCTCAAGCCATCCACGAAAACATCAAACCCAAATCTAAGATTTTAATATCTTTAGAAGGTGAAACTAGAAATAAATATCTTACTAAAGTAGCGAAATTTTTACAAAGTCATGGACACATTATTTATGAATATGATAAGCACAGTTCTGCACCTATGATACTTGATGAATATGCAATGAAGGTTAATCCACTTGATTATTTACTAAAATTGACAATTAATACACAATTTAAGTACTTACAGGTAAATATTAAAGATTCAAAATTTAATGATTTAGCTCCTGAAATACAATCAGAAATTTATGAAATGTATGTTAATAATCATGAATTTAATTATGACTGAGACATAAAACCTTTTATAAAATTAAATTTTGACAAATATGTAAGTGAATTGTGCTCGAAGAATGAAATTTTGAAACCTTTCGCTAATGTCAAACAGCGATATAAATCACTAAGTTTATTAACTCATAAAAATTCAACTTCATTGGTCTTAATGAAAAATTTATTGCAAAATTATGCCAATAATTTTAAAACAAAAAAAAGAAGTCATGGACTAAAATGGGTTAAAGTAGTTTCTAAACTATTTAGAAAATCGATGATAAAAAGAAAGATTTCTAATATTTTTCATTTTGGCGATTCTTCCAAAATAAACGTTGGGTTGTTATTAAATAATAGATTCCATTTTGCAGACACTAATACACTTGCGCTAATTTATTTAGACTTTTATTTGGAAGAATATAAACGAGCAAAAAAAGATATTTCAGACTTTAAAGTTATCATTCCTTATAGCTCAACTTATGCAGTGAAAGATCTATTGAAACAATATGGTGTCGGTTGAACATATTTTGACCATTCCAATTATAAAACTGTACTTAATGAAAAAAATTACGTATTTGCGTATACTGAAAATAACTTTATTGCAAATCCAAAATATTCTTCTGAATTTAACAATTATTATTTCTTCATTTGTTTAATTTGAATGCTTAATTCCTATACAAATAGAAACAATCTTTTAAGCTTTAAATATAATAAATTAGTAGAGAGTTTCGGAAGTATTAAAACTATTAAAAAACGTTATAAATTAGAATTTGAAGAAACTAAAAAGATAACTAATTTCATTTCGACTACAATAACCAGTGACAAAAAAAACAAATCTAAACTATCATTCAGTTTTGAAGCGATAGACAAATGAGATCATAATAAATACTTTTTTATTAAATTAATAACATCGAAAAAACACGAAGTAATTTTCTATTATGATTTTGAATCAAAAAAATTGTGTGTTGATATTATTATGTGTATGGTTTACAGATATCAAGACAATTATTCTTTTTTAGAACAATGCTCAATTGCAATGAAAATTAATTCAATATTGCATAAGTTTAAAAAATTTCTTAAAAAATTACGAAAAACTACAAAAAATAATAATGAAAATATCGAGTAATAATTTTGATTATTTAATCTTTTATATATAATAGAAAAGCATATTACAGCTGGCAATCATAACTAAATGTTATAAAGCTTCAGTGGAGTTGAAAGTAGGGATGCTGAAAACCGAAATCATTAAAGTTTTATTAATTAGTTAGAGATTACCCCTTTTGATGTTTTATGCAGAAAGAGGAAAGACATGAGATATACAGGTCCAGTTTTCAAAAAAGCACGTCGTTACGGCTTTTCAATTCTTGAAACAGGAAAAGAGTTCTCAAAAGGTAAAAAGAGAACTTATGCACCAGGTCAACACGGTAACAAACGTGTAAAATTATCAGACTATGGTCTACACCTATACGAAAAACAAAAAGTTAAATTCGTATACGGCATGAGTGAAAAACAATTAAGAAAATTCTTTGAAAGAGCTGCGAAGATTAAAGGTGTTTTAGGTACAAACTTAATTCAACTTCTTGAAGTTCGTTTAGATAACTTAGTTTACCGTGCAGGCTTTGCAAACACAAGAAGACAAGCAAGACAATTAGTCGCACACAACCACTTTACAGTAGATGGCAAAAAAGCAAACATTCCATCAATGACTATTAAAGTAGGACAAGTTATTGCTTTAAAAGAAAAATCACAAAAAAATTCACAAATTGTTGCAAACTTAGCTGAAAAAACAACAGCTGCTTGAATTACTTTAAAAGATTTTGAAGCAACTTTAGATCGTTTGCCTGAAAGAACAGAAGTATTACCTGAAATTAAAGAAAACCTAGTTGTTGAGTTCTACTCAAAATAATTAACTAAGTTAAAGGAAGAATTATGAAAAAAGATATTCACCCACAATACAATGTTGTTAAAACAACATGTTCAACATGTAATACAGAATTTGAATTCGGTACAACAAAAACATCAATTTCAGTAGACGTTTGTTCAGGTTGCCACGTAGTTTATACTGGCGACAGAGCAAAAACAAAAGCAACCGGTATGATTGACAAATTTAATCAACGTCTTGCAAAATCAGCTAAAAAATAATCACTCATCAATAACATCGAGCAATCGATGTTTTTTATTTAATTTTATAAATAGTATTTTGATTAAACAACTGCTTTATTATGATTATTATATTTTTACGTATAATATCGAAAAATCTGTAAATAAGTAATTTTAAATAATTTAGCAGTCGAATGCTAAATTTGCTAAAAAATGTTATAATTTTTATATGAATAATTTAGAACTAACAAACGATAAACAAAAAATTCTTAAATGTGTTGTTGACTTATATATTGAGACAGGGCAACCTGTTGGATCTTCAACATTAGTAACTCGATTTAACTTGTCCTTTTCAAGCGCAAAAGTTAGATATGTTATGAACGATTTAGAAAAAATGGGATATCTTGAAAAAACACATACTTCCTCTGGGCGCATACCATCTATACAAGGCTATAAATACTACGCAAAGCATTTAATTACACAAGATTCAAAATCTTTAAGAGAAAAGATAAAAGACATTTTTGCCAAAAGAAGAACTGGCGTCGATGAAACAGTTAAAGAAGCATGCAAGGTAATTTCAGATACAGTTGGTATAACGTTAGTTACAAGTGAAACCAATGAATCATCTACTCTAAAAAGTATCCAATTGGTACCTTTAACTGAGAATCAAGCTACAATAGTTTTAGTTACTTCTTTTGGTGAAGTTACTCATAGAACTATAACACTTGATTTAAATAGTACGGACATGCACGATTTAAGGATTGCAATCAGAATTTTTAAAGAGCGTTTAATAGATGTCCCTATATTAAAACTTCGTGAAACGGCAGATAGTTTAGCACCAATTTTGGCTAGCCAAATAAAGAACTACGAATCTATTCTAGAAAGTTTAGTTAATAATGTATTTGACTTTGAATTACAAAATAAAAATGTTGTTTATGGAAAAGACAAAATAATTTTAGCTGATGAAATATCTAGACAAGATTTAACTAAAATACTGTATTTAATCGAAAACCAATCTATTTGAGAAACGATAGAAAGAGAAATTGATGATGACGATAAATTAAAAATAGCTGTTAGGGATGACCATTGTTCAATAATAACGAAAAAACTTGAAACAGACGGCAAAATTAAGGAAATTAGTTTAGTTGGTTCTAACCGAATGGACTATCATAGAAGTTTAACAGCAATTAAATTGTTGGAAGATTTGATTATAGATAGTGATAAAGATAAGGAGTAATTATGAGAGATAAAGATTTAAAATCAGGAACAATAATCAAAACAAATATTAAAGTATTTGAAGGTAAAAAATTTATTAAAAAATTATCAAGACGTAATTTTCTAATTAAATTAGGCGAAAATTCAATAAGTTCACAAATAGACGATTTAATTATGAATACTGGGTGAGCACCTCACTATAAAATAATTGTGACTTTTGATGAGAATGCAAAGGCCGATTATGCAAAAAAAACACTTTCTTTTGAAATTGAAAACCTATCATTCGAATCTAGCATTAAATTTAAAAAAGATAAAGAAAGAGAACAAAAAACAAAAGAACTAGAAAATGTTAAAAAGGAATTGGCGGATTCAAAACTAGAATTCAAATTGCTTGCAGATAAGTTTTTTGCGTTAGAAGAAATAAACAATACACTGAAGGACAAAATTAGAGAATTAAATAATAAAATAAACGAAAATAAAAGAATTACAGTACCTGAGGAAGAAATAAAAAGAATCAAGGAATACGCACTTCAAAAATTTTTCGAGGATTTCACTAATCCGTTCGCCACTCTTAAACTTGCTGTTGAGTCAGGATTAAATAGTGCAGATAATAGCGTAAAAACATATGTCAGCGGTTTCAAAATGGTTCTTGGTATGCTCGAATCTGTTTTCAGTTCTCACGGACTTAAAACATTATTGCCAAAAGTAGGAGATATTTTTGACCCAAACACTCAAAAACCTATTGATTTTGTAATTGATCCCGACGCTGAACCTAACACAATTAAAAGAGTTGACTGTGAAGCATATTTATTAAATGACCGTGTTATTAAGTATGCTTTAGTTGTTGTCAGTAAAAAAGAATAATTAAACAAGTAACGCTTGTTTTTTTATTATTTTAAATACACAATGTGTATAATAATAATATGTTCAAAAAAGCAAGCAAAGATGCGTGAGCAGTTGTTAAAAAAAGTAATATGTTCATGCTGGCTATTGGGCTATTGATAGGAGCATCATTTAACGAAGTTGTCAAATCACTTGCTAATGATGTCATTCTTCCCCCTATAGCAAAACTTACTGGAGCTGAAACTCTGGAAAAATGAAAAGTTGGAGACGTTTTAATTGGTAAATTTTTGGCTGCTTTATTTGCTTTTATTATTGTTACATTAGTCATTTACTTATTATTAATGATTGTGTTTTTAATTAAGGCAGCAGTTGATTTCAAAAAAATACTAAAAATAAAAGAACAACCTCAACCAATTCCAGAACCAACTACAGAACAATTAATTTTAGCTGAACTAAAGAAATTGAATGAAAATTTAGATCAAGCAAAAACAAAGAAAGAGGATAAAAAATAGCTCAGGCTATTTTTTGTTATTTTTTAATAAAAATGTCATTTTTTTCCTTGATTTAGTTTTTCGTTTAATTATGAGATATATAAAAACAGGAGGTGAAATGAAGTATCAATTTAAAAAAATTCCCATTGAACAACAAGTAAATATTTATGGGGGCAGTGTATTGGCTGTTGTTACAGCTGTCGCGCCGATAGTATTTGCTGGGATTAGTACAATAGCAAATGTGGTTAAGATGTTTATGACATCATCTGGGGAAACTAAAGTCGGAAATAATTCAATTAAATGAAATGACAATAATCAAAAACCAGAATCAATAACTCAATTTAAAACTATTTATTTAAGTTACTAACTTATCCGGCAAAAAATGCTTTTATTTTAGTGTTTTTGTACTATAATGACATTGTTACTTTTTGTAACCATTCTGAACGGGTTTTCAAGTATATTTATTATCACCCTTAAGATGAGCCACAAAAAACAGGAGATTAATAGACATGTTAGCTATTATTGAAACTGGAGGCAAACAAATTTTAGTCAAAGAAGGACAAACAATTTTCATCGAAAAAATTGAAGGTGAAGAAGGTTCAGTCGTAAAATTTGACAAGGTTTTACTAGTTGGTGAAAAAATTGGTAAACCATATCTTGAAAAAGCATATGTTGAAGGAGTAATCCAAAAACAAGGCAAAAGCAAAAAAATCATCGTATACCGTCACAATGCTAAATCTACACACAAAAGAAAACTAGGACACCGTCAACCATATACACGTGTCGAAGTTAAAAAGATTGTAGGGTAATAGAAAATGGCAAAGACAAAAGCTGGTGGATCTACTAAAAACGGTCGTGATAGTCGCGGCCAAAGATTAGGTATCAAGCTAGGTGATGGTCAATTCTGTACAGCAGGATCAATTATTTTCCGTCAAAGAGGAACAAAAATTTTCCCTGGTACTAATGCAGGTATTGGTAAAGATGACACAATTTATGCTTTAATTACAGGATACGTAAAATTTGAAAAACGTAGAAATCGTACATATGCCTCAGTATATGAAACAAGAGTTGTTACATCTAAAAACAACTAAATATAAAAAAACTGGTTTTCCAGTTTTTTTATATAAATTTAATTGAATTTTTATACAAATTATGATAATTTTTTTCTTTTTTATTCATTTTGTAACTTCACGTTTTATAAAATGTGGAGGTTAAAATGAATGAATTATTAGTTTATCTTTCATATGTAAATAAAGGAAATAATTATGAAATTTTTAAAGACTTAGTCAAAAAGAGAAAAGTAGGCGAGAGCCATATAAAACAAGTCCTTAACATTTTAGAAAAAAACAATATTAAATATATAACCGTTTTTGACGAGGAATATCCGGAAGAATTAAAACTTTTAAAGTACTCACCATATGTACTTTATTACAAAGGTGATTTAAGTTTGCTGAAGCTAAAAAAAATCGCATTAACAGCAGATTTAGATAATGATAGAGTCGAATCTTTTATAAATAATTCTTTGAATAAATTCATGTCCGAGTTTGTGTTAGTCACTAGCGATTTTACTAAAATTGACCGAAAAATAGTGCAGTTATATCAGTCAAGTAATAAAGGAGTTATACACGTATTGGTCAGCGGTCATGATTTTATAGATATTAATGCAGAATTAAATAATTCTTTATATATTTCTCAATATCCGCCTTATGTAAATCCAAAATATATTAGATTTAAAGAAAGAAATATATTGATTGCCTCAATTAGCAAATTTTTGGTAATCTATGGTGCAAAACAAGGTTCTGGGATAATTAATCTGGCAAATAATTTTGTAGATTTCAATAAAGAGGTTTATTGTTATCCGGGTTTGAACATTGATGAAGCAACAAATTTTTTAATAAAAAACGGCGCAAATTTAATAACCCACGTAGCTGATGTGATTGATTATTAAATTAAATTTAAAAATCCTAAAAATTTAAATCTGGTAAAAAATGTGTTTATTGCTGCAACGAAAGCAAGTAAAAACTTCATTTTGACTTAATAATTAACGTTAAAAATCATTTTTTAGTATTTAAAATTTAATTTACAAATAAATATAAAAGTTTTATTTTTAATTATAATATTCATATGAACGATCAAGGAAAAATTACTAAAAAATCTGAACCATTAGCGGTCAGAAAAGTTAATCAAAAAATTAAAGAATATAAAATGGGGGCTCACGCCTATAACCTTGAAAATCCTCACGAAAAAGACGTTAAACAGAAAAGAGTGCAACAATATTTCATTAGAACTTGCTTCATGTTTTTAGCTGCATTCATGTTTAACTTTGGGGCAGTTGTGTTTCTTCAACGTTCTGAAACCATTCCGTCAGGACTATCGGGTGTACCAATGCTGATTTCGTTGATTTTTCATCAAACGAAACCATTTTTCGGTCTGATGTATTTAGCGTGCAATATTCCATTATTTTTCTTTCTGTGAAAAAAGACGAAGTTATCATTTAACTTACACACATTAGAATTTATGATTTTTCAAACATTAATTAACTTTGTGTTAACGGCCGGTACTAAAGATAATACTGTTGCTGATTGGTTCCACAATGTGTTTAATGTGGCACCAGGGTGAGAAAGAACTGTAAAAATTGATGGAGTGCAATACGAAAACCCAGTAACATGACCAATTTTAGCAAACGGGTTAATAGGTTCCTTATTTGTTGGTATCGCGATTTCCTTGGCTTGGAGATCTGGCGGCTCTACTGGCGGAACTGACATTATTGCTTACTTCTTTTCAACCAAGAAACAAAAAAGTGTAGGTGGGATTTTAACAATTGTTTCACTAGCGACATCTATTACATTTTTAATTATATTTGCATTTGCACAACCGCACAATGAGTCAATTGTCATTATTTATAAAAAAATAGGAGACAATCACTACGTTACCTATGTAAGCTCAGGAAAACGCGTAATTGTCGGTATGAGGGAAATTACTTCATTTGCTTATATCGCCGCCGTTAATGGCTTAATCTCTGTACTTTACCCTAAATACAAAAAGGTGAATGTTGAAATATCTTGTGTCAAATCATTTGATAAAGTTATGCAGTATTTTAACGATATTAACTACTGACATTCTTATTCAATTTACACTACAACAAGTGGATATTCGGGCGAAAAGGTGTACAAAATTAATACGACTATGTTGTTGCTGGAAACTAAAAATATTATTCAAGACTTAAGAGTTATTGATCCTAAAATATGAATAAGCATTAAACCGATATTAAAAATCCATGGCAACTTTAATACGCGCTTCGTTGATGATAATTAAAAGGCTAATTAGCCTTTTTTATTTAAAAAAATGCGCTTCAAGCGCATTTTGGTATTTATTATTCACCATCTGGAATATCTAGTTCAATTTGTTCATCATCAACAAGTTTTTTAGCCTCTGCCAACTCTAGGCTGAAGAATGTTGTAATTCCACGGTTTTGCATAGTTGCACCAAATAGAGAGTCAACTCTCGACATTGTTCCGTGACGGTGGGTAATAACTATAAATTGTGTTTTTTCTTTTAACTCTTGTAGATATTCTGCGTATCTTACAACATTGGCTTCATCAAGTGCTGCTTCAACTTCGTCTAATATACACAATGGAAGTGGGCGAGCTTTTAGAATTCCGAATAGCAATGATATTGCAATTAGAGATTTTTCTCCACCAGAAAATAATTTAAGGTTCGCAATATTTTTTCCTGGGGGTTGAGCCTTAATTTCTATACCTGATTCTAATATATCATTAGGGTCAGTTCAATATAACTCGGCACGGCCACCACCAAGCATAGTGGCAAATACTTCATTGAATGGTCCATTAACATCGTTAACAATATTTACTAATCTAGTAGTAATAACTTTATCAATGTCCGCGATAGCGTTTTCAAGAGTTTGTTTAGCTTCTGAAAGTTCTCTTTCTCCTTCAGCTAACTTATTGTATCTTGCTTCTTCTTCAATTAATGTTTCAAGTGATTCGATATTGACTGAACCTAATTTATCAATTTCTTCTCTTAAAGTTCAAACAAAGTCTTCTGCATCTTCTTGATTCATTACTAAATTATATTGTTCTGAAGCGGCTTCAAATGTCATTTTATATTGACTTGCTAGACGCTCTCTTGATTGATCTAATAGCATCTTTGATTTGTCTTTTTGAGTCAGTTTTTGAGCAAATGATTGAATTAATTTATTAAGAGTTGAACTATAGTCATTTTTAACAATATTTAGTTGGTCTAAATCAATGGTTAAACTTCTAATTCTATTTTCTTTTGCATTTAATTCAGAAAGTAATGTCACTTTACGTGTGTTTAAAAGTTCTACATCAGCCTTAGAATTTGCTAATGAAGATTCTTTTTCTTCACTTAATTCAACTATTCGGGCGTTTAAATTTGATAATTTTAGATTTAACTCATCTAAAGTGAATTGTTCATTAATTTTTTTGCTTTTTAAGGTTGAAATTTCATTTTGTAATGATGTCGCTAAATCAAAGGCTTGTTTTCTTTTGTTTTTAACTTCATTTAATTTAGTGATGGCTAGTTGTATTTGAGCATTCAATCCAGGAATAAGTTTTTTTAGTTCTTCAATTTTTTCTTCGAAGCCTAATAAACTTTGTGTTTGAACTTTTGCCCCGCCAACAATAACACCCCCGGCTCTTATTGTATCGCCTTCCAATGTTACTATCATATAACGACGTTCAAGTATGTTTGAAATTTTATTAGCTTGTTCAATGTCAGATGCTACGATTACATTACCAAGTAAGAATTTTTTAAGTATTTCGTACTCAGGAGCAGAATATACCAATTCAGAGGCTACAGCGACGAAACCAGGATGGCCTTGAACAGCAAGTAAATGATCATCTCTAACAGATTTTGGTTGAATTGATGAAAGAGGGATAAAAGTTGCCCGTCCACCATCGTTTTGTTTTAAAAAGTTAACAGCTTTAACTGCAGTTTCTGATTTATCGACAACTAAATGTTGGGCTGCACTACTCAAAATGACATCAATAGCACGCAAGTATTCGTTATCAACTTTAATCAAATCTGCAACAGTACCTTTTAAAGGTTTTCCGAAGTATGCTTTATTTTCCAAAATAGTTTTGGTTCCTTTATAAAGCATCGTATTGCCTTCCCGTTGTTGTTCTAAAACGTGAAGATGAGTTCTTACCTTAACTAAGTCACTGTCTTTTTTATTTTTTTGAATGTTTAATAATCCAACTTCTTCATCAAGTTTTGCAATTTCCACGTTGTTTTCTTGATATCTTAAATTCAACACTTCCATTTGTCTTTCGATATTTTTAATATTTCCAGTGTGTTGAGCTGCTAGTTTTTGAAAAGCTTTAATTCTCTCTTCAACACTTACTTCAATTTCGCCTTGAGCAATTAATCTTTCACGAGCAGTTTCTTTCGCCAAAACTAAATCAATGTTACGAAGTCTTTCTTCAACTTCTTTTAATTCTTTGCTTAATTGATCAGCAATTTTTTGTTCTTCAATTCTAAATCCAGTATTTTGGGAAATTTTGGCTTCGGCTTCCTTGATTCTTTCTTCGAGGTCAATTTTGGTTTCGGAAACACCTTCAAGCTCTTGAGTTAAGCTTTCGTATGTTGACCCATAAGTTTTAATATTATGCACTAATAAACCTACTTCAACTTCTTTTAGCTCTTCGGTTTTAGTGATATAAATTTTTGCTTTCTCAGCTTGTTTTCTCAAGGGTATTAATTTTCTTTCGATTTCGGCAATAACTAATGTTATTTGGTCTAAACCTTCTTGAGTTTTTGCTAGTTTGCTTAAAGCTTCTTTTTTCTTAAATTTGTACTTTGAAACTCCGGCAGCTTCTTCAAAAATTGCTTTACGTTGTTCTGGTGTTGATTGGGCAATATCTGAAACAGTACCTTGAGAAATAATGGCTAAGGAAGATTTTCCTATTCCAGATTCCATAGCTATTTCTAGTATGTCTTTTTGACGGCATTCTTCACCATTTAAATAATATTTATTTGTGCCGTTACCTCTTTCAAGAACACGAGATATTGTAAATATTTCATGTGGGATTGAGTTTTGTCCGTCTTTATTATCAAATGTTAATGTAACTTCCGCACGATCCAGTGGCTTCGCGGTTTGAGAACCTTGGAAGATAACATCATCCATTTTATCTCCCCGTAATTCTTTAGCACTTCTTTCCCCAAGAACTCATCTTATTGCGTCATTAATATTAGATTTACCAGAACCATTAGGTCCAACGATTCCGGCTACTCCTCCATCGAATCTTAAAGATATTGGGTCAGCAAACGATTTAAACCCGTGTGCTTCAACTTTTATTAATTTCATTTTTCCTCCGTTTTGAATAATTCGAGGTTATTCATCAGTGTTAGCAAGTTTTGTTAATGCGTTTTTAGCAGCTTGCTCTTCTGCTTCTAATTTATTTTTCCCCTCACCTTCGCCATAAATGTTGTTATCATGTATAGCTTTTGAGTGAAAAGTGTTTGAATCATTTTGAGTTGTATTGTAAATCACTGAATTTCTCGAAAATGATTGGATGTATTCTTGGAATAATGTTTTTGAGTCTTTAAGATTAGACTCATCTATTTTTGTTTTAAATAATGTTTGCTGTAAAAAACTATTTACTTTTTGCAGACCTTGGTCTAAAAATAAGGCGCCTATAAACGATTCAAAGATATCAGCTCCAACTTTTACTGATTTTAGAATTTCTTCGTGCATTAATCCCGGTCCGGTTAGAAGAAATTGTTTAAGGTTTAATTTTTCGCTTAAATTATTTAGACTTTTAGTTGATACTAATTTAGTTCTCATTAGCGATAAATTTCCAGGGTTACTATTTTCATATTCTCTATACAAATATATTGAAGATAAGAACTGTAGAATAGAATCTCCTAAAAATTCCATACTTTGATAATCTTCGAGTTGTTTGTTTTTAATGGTTTTTGCATAGCTTGGGTGGGTAAAAGCAACAGCATAATATGACATTTTTTTAGGTAAAATTGAATATCTATTCAAAAATGCAAAAAATTCTTCAGTAGCTTTTTTATTCATTTAAATCCTTTACAGATTCTTTCACCTTGCTTAAAATATTGTTTTCTAATGCAATTTTAATTTGGTTTAATGCCCCAGTGTATGCTTTATCATCACTACCACCATGTGATTTTATTGCAACACCATTTACTCCAATAACTCAAGCAGCGCCAACATTTCTGTAGTCTAATGTTTCTGCAACGTCATTAAATGCGTTTTTTGCTAGTAAGTAGCCTAATTTTCTTATTGGTGAAGCCAATATTTTGCTTTTTAATAAAGATTTAAAACTTAAAATTGCTCCCTCAAGACTTTTTAAAACTAAATTACCACCATACCCGTCAATAACTGCGACATCACAAACTGCATTTAGAATTTCACGCGGTTCTCTAAAACCGATGTAATTTATTGCTTTTGATTCTTTTAACATCGAATGTGCTTGACGTATGATTTCTAAACCTTTATTATCCTCGGTACCAATATTTATCAAACTAACACGAGGTGTTTTAATTTGCAACATAATTTTTGCGAAAACGTTTGCAATGTTAGCCCATTCAACTAAATATTCAGGTTTAGTATCTATATTGGCGCCAACATCTAACATTAAGAATTTTCTTCCTGTTATTGTGGGCATTATTGGCATAAACGCCGCTCTTGACACGTTTTCTAATCTTTTTAGCTTAAATGTATTTAGAGCTAGATACAAACCACTATTACCTGAACTTAAAACAGCATCAGCCTTGTTTTCTCTAACTAATTCAATAGCTGTATTCATTGAGGTTTCTTCATGAAGCGAAGCCCTGATATTTTCAGGATTTAAAGCAATTTTGTCGTTGTTAATTATTGAGATATTTCGGGGTTTTTCTTTGATATCAGGGACGTGAATGCTTAAAATTTCGTTTTCAGGCCCAACTAAAATAATTTCAAAATTTGGGTTTTGTAAAGCAAATTGATAAGATGCGACAACTGCGGCTTTTATTCCATTATCATTGCCGTTTATATCAAATGCTATTGTATATTTTTTACTTTTATCAGCCATATTTATTCAAATCCTATGATGAAGTGGTAATTTGGTTGTGCTCCATTTACAACTTCAACCTCTACATCGTAACGACTTTCGATAAAGTTTTGAATTTCGTTTGCATCCATTTCTGAGATATCATTCCCGTAATAAATAGTTATTAATTCATGATCTGGTTTAATTGTTTTCTTTAGTAAATCTTTAGTTGCCTCAATGTATGAAGGCTGACATGTAACAATTTTATGGTCTGTTAAACCGATAAAATGGCCTTCTTTAATCTTCACATTGTTAAGTTTTGTTGTTCTTGTGGCTTGTGTTATTTCGCCCGTTTGAACTGTTTTAATAGCTTCCGATAATAAATCTAAGTTTTCTTCTGCGCTTGACTCGTGATTGAAGTTCAGCATAGCACTTATTCCTTGAAGTTGACTCTTTGATTGAATAATATAAACGTTTTTATTATTAATAATTTTTCCGGCTTGTTCAGCAGCTAGAAAGATATTTGAGTTGTTAGGTAAAACGAAAACGTTTTTAGCATTAACTGAATTAATTGCGTCAACAATATCTTGTGCTGATGGGTTTTGTGTTTGACCGCTTTCAACAATTGCATCACAACCCAATTCTTTCATTCTCGAAATAATGCCGTTACCCAGGTTACATGAAATAATCGCGCATTCTTTTTCGTCTTCGTCGTTTGAACTAATAATTACATTTTTGTTTCTTGCTTGTTCAGCTTGTAAACTCATATTTTCTGATTTGATTTTGATGAATTCTCCATATTTTTGACCAAAATTCAATAATTCGCCTGGTTTTAATGTGTGTCCATGAACCTTTACAATTTCGTTGTCTTGTACAACAACTAAACTTGTAGCAATTTTACCAACAGATTTTTCGAATTGAGATTTTTTGAATTCGCTTACTTCATTTAATTCAATAATAAACTCTGTGCAATAACCGAATTCTCCTTCATATACTTCACCACTTTGAATAAATGAATCTGTTGATGAATTATTTTCTACTATTTGGATTGGTTGACCTTTTAAGAAAGAGTTCATCCCTACGATTATTGAGTAAAACCCTTCCCCGCCAGAGTCAGTTACGCCGACCTCGCGCAGAATTTTTAATTTATTTGGTGTGTTATCACAAGATTTTCTTGCAAATTTTTCAGCTAATTCAAAAAATACCTCGAATGTTGTTTTCTTGTCTACAATTTTTTCTAGTTCTTCAGTTGTTTCTCTTATTACGGTTAGGATTGTACCTTCAATTGGTTTTAACACTGAACCATATGCTTTTTCGGTAGCTTTTTTAAATCCATTTAGTAGCCCTTCAATGTCAACGCTTGTTTTTCCTTCAAACGCGATTGAGAAACCTTTGAAAATTTGACTTAAAATAACTCCCGAGTTTCCACGAGCACCAAATAGCATACTTTTACTGAATTTTTGAGAGACCAATCCCAAATCACTTGAATCTCGATTAATACCGTCAATTGCTGACTTAACTGTCGATGACATATTTGTTCCTGTGTCGCCATCTGGGACTGGGAAGACATTCAAAGCATCGATTTTATTTTTATTATTTATCAAGTTATTTGCACCTGATAAACACAGATCATAGAAAATTTTACCGTCTAATTTATTAATCATTATTTAGACCTCCTATAAAAATATTAAGTTTTCCTAATTTTTGGTTATTCTTTCTAAGAGCAAATCTTAGCAAAGAATTTATTGATGACACAATATTTTTGCAATTACTATTTTTAATTAATGTTATAGTTGCGGTAAAATCCCATGTCGTATCATATTGATTTATTATGACGCATTCAGGACATTGATTCGTCTCATCTTGCTTACATTGAATACTATAGACACCTGGTGTGGATTCCAAAATATCTATAAAAATCTTGCTGACTTCTGATTTATTCACATCGCCTCCGTTTTATTAAATTAATATCTTAGTTTTAGATTTGAGCCTTAATTTTAAAACTAAGTTTTTATATTATATAATTAATTTAAAGAATTGGAGAAAATTATGGCCGAAACAATCGAAAAAGTAATTGTAATTAATATTTCGGATTCTCCAACAGGTTCATCGGATGGGCTTGTTGATTTTTTCGGACCCAGTGGCCCCATCAGACTATTGGCAAAAGGGATTAATAAACCCGAATCAAAAAATAGAGCTAATTTATTATTGGGCTCGTGTGTAGAAATTGAATATTTTAAAGCGAGACAAAAAGGATCAATCGGAAGGTTAAAGAAATCGACAACATTATACTCGTTGGATTACTCAAACAATTTAAACCTAGTTTTTTTAACTAGATGTTTAAAAATCTTTAAATCACTAAAGTCAAAATCTTTACCAGTTTATAATGCATATTTTCAAATTATCCATCGATTAGGTGAAGGGTTAAATAAAAGGCTATTGCTATTTATTCTTGCACAATCGCTGAGTTATTTTGGTATTGCTCCAATAACATCTAAGTGTTGTGCATGCTCAGGTTCTTATGATTTATGTGATTTTAGCTATTATGAAGGTGGTTTTTTATGTTCGAAACACAGCACGAGTCAAAGATGAAACAAAGAATTAAAATCAATTTATTATTTATTTAGCGACTTGGATAAATTTTTATCTATGTCAAACGATGCGATAACAAATTATCTATATGCAGAATTATTAGATCATTTGGAACATAATGGTATTAACATTGAGTTTTTAAGAAATTAATTTTAACCAATACACACATTTTTCAGTTAAAAAAGGAAATCATAAACCTTAATTACTGAATTTATTTTGTGTTAATGTTTCCTTATTTAATATTTTATCTATTATCTAATAATTGATTAAAAGGTATAATGTAAAATACTTAATAAATACAAAAATAGAGGAGATATTTATGAAAATAGGATCAAGTTTGGTTGCTATTGAAGCAATCAAAAAATACAAGAATATTGTCATTTTTCATCATGTTCGTCCCGATGGAGACTGTTTAGGTTCTCAACACGGATTAGCACAAATGATTAAAGATAATTTTCCTGAAAAAAATGTTTTTACACCCGGTGATAATAACGATACTTACAATTTTATGAATTATCAATTTGACACTGTGGAAAACATCGATTTCAATGATTCGTTAGCAATTGTTGTTGATGCATCAAGTTCAGATCGTATTCAAAACGGTGATTTATTATTAACTGATAAATTTACTGCCAAATTAAGAATTGATCATCACCCAAACGGTAGTGATGTTGAATACGATTATCTTTTCGTTGATGAGCACTATGTTGCTGCGGCGGAACAAGTTGCACAAATTGCTTTTGACGCAGGTTGAAAAGTTAGCGAAAAAGCTGCTAAACACACATTTTTAGGAATAGTTACCGATTCTGGAAGATTCATGTATGCAGACACATCACCTAGAACATATAGATTGGCCGCATTCCTACAAGAACAAGGCGGAATTGACCCTTCTCAATTGCACAGAGAATTAGGAAAAAGAACAGTAAAGGATATTAAATATTCTGGTTACATTCTTTCTAATTTTAAAAAGCAAGGAAGAGTACTTTATTTTCTAGCAACTAAAGCCGTTCAAGAAGAATTTGGTTTTAATGACCTTAAAGCGGCAGTTTCAGTAAATGAATTAGCAAATATAGAAGATAACGCATGTTGAGCATTTTTTGTCGAACAAGCAGACGGTTCAGTTCGTTGTAGATTGCGGTCAAATGGACCGTTAGTTAATGAGGTTGCTAATAAATATGAAGGTGGCGGACACGCCAATGCTGCTGGATGTACAATAAAATCATTTGACGAAGTTGACCAAGTGGTTCGTGAATTAAATGATGCAATTACAAGATGGGAGGCTAAATAGTGAAAATGGAAAATACAGGCACATGACAAGATGCCGCTAAAAAATTAGAACAATATGACTCAATCGTAATTTTTCACCACATTCGTCCTGACGGAGACTGTTTAGGAAGTCAATTTGGTCTTAGAGAATTATTAAGGGAAAATTACCCAAATAAAAAAGTTTATGCTATCGGAAATTCAAGCGGTTTATTTAGTAACTTTTTAGATTTAGATTTCGACGAAATACCATCAGATGAAATTTTGAAAAAATCGCTTGGTGTCGTTGTTGACGCAAACCAAAAAGAAAGAATTTTTAATCGTGAAGTTTTAGATAAAAATTTATTTGCTGAAACATTAAGAATTGACCATCATCCAAATGAAGATGATTTAGATAAAGTTACTGTTTGATTAGAAGAAAACAGAATTGCAGCTGCTGAAATGATTGCTGAATTAGCATTTCAAATGAAATGAAAAATTACAGAAAAAGCCGCAAATTTTGTGTTTCTTGGAATAGTTACTGATTCTGGTAGATTCCAGTTCTCAGATACTTCTGCAAGAACTCACGAATTAGTTGCGCACTTATATAAAAATAATTTAAACGCAGAAAAAATATTCCTTGGACTTGCACAAACAAGTTTAGAAGACTTAAAAGTTCAATCAACTTTAATGTCATCACTAAAAACAAAAGGTCAAGTTGCATATATTCAGGTTGATTACAAAACGACAGCAAATCTAGGTAAAAAACCTAACGATATGGCTCGTCCAAATATGATTGGTAATATTAAGGGATACCCAATTTGAGTTTCGTTTAACGAAGAAGAAAACGGTATGATTCGTTGTGAATACCGTTCGAACGGACCAATCGTTAGAAACGTTGCTTTAAAATGAGGCGGCGGAGGACACGACCGCGCTTCAGGTTCGATGATTTCAACTTTTGATGACGTTGAAAAAGTTATCGATGACTGTAATGAAGAAGTATTACGTTGACAAAAAGAAAATAAATAGGAGTTATCATGGCAAAATTTAATCGTATTTTTATGATCGTTACAGACGGTTTGGGAATTGGCCCTGACCGCGATCAAACAGCATTTGGTGATAAAGGCGCTAACACCATTTTATCTGCTTCAAAAAGCGCAATGTTTTTCATAGATAATTGAAAAAAACTTGGTATCGGTAATGTAACCACATTAGAAGGAAATTACCATGTACGTAAACCATTGGCATACATGTCAAGAATTCAAGAAGTTTCAAATGCTAAAGACACTTTGGCAGGTCACTGAGAAATGATGGGTATCAAAACATTAGTTCCATTCCCAACATTTACCGAAAATGGTTTCCCAGAAGACTTAGTTGCTGAATTATCAAAAGCATTTGACGGACGTAAAATTATTTGCAACAGAAGCGGTTCCGGTACAGAAATCATCGACGAATTTGCTCAAGAACAAAAAGAAACTGGAGCAATTATTATTTATACTTCAATGGACTCAGTTCTACAAATTGCTGCTCATGAAGAATGAATCGGATTAGACAATTTATACCGTTATGGAAAAGCAGCTAGAGAAATTTGTTCATCTAGACCAGAATGAAATGTTGGTAGAATTATTGTTAGACCTTTCATTACAGATGAAAATGGAAAATACAAGAGAACATTTAATCGTCACGATTACGCAAACCAACCTCGTGAATTGATTCTAAACGATTTACAAAGAGCTGGTGTTGAAGTCGTTGCTGTTGGTAAAATTAATGATATCTTTGTTGGTCAAGGTGTTTCAAGAGCTATCCATTCAGATGGGGATGCTCACGCAATGGATATCACAATTGAAGAAGCAATGAAAGACACAGTTGACAAATTTATTTTCACAAACTTAGTTCAATTTGACTCACACTATGGACACCGTAGAGATGTGGACGGTTATGCTTCAAACATTGCTTTATTAGACTCAAAAATCGGGGCTTTAATTAATGCAATGAAAGAAGATGATTTATTGATCATGACATCAGACCATGGTAATGACCCATTATATCCTGGTTTCAACCACACAAGAGAAATGCTGCCTTTAACTATATTCTCTAAATCATTTAAATCTCCAAAAGTATTAAAAGATGTTGAGGGATTAGGAACAACTGGTAACATAGTTGCAAGAAACTGAAATTGTCCTATTGTTACTGAAACCGGTGATGACATTTTCGATCAATTAGTTTAATTTAAATTTTCTTTAAACACGTATAAAAACGTGTTTTTTTGTTTATTATGCAGAATGGTTTTCATGATAAAATACTCCCGAACAAGGAGGAATATGAATAAAACTATTTATTTAGCTGGGGGTTGTTTCTGAGGAATTGAAGCCTATTTTTCAAGAGTGTCAGGAGTAATAGATGCAGTTTCTGGGTATGCAAATGGATTAGATGAAAATGCAACATATAAAAATTTAAAAAATACCCTGCATGCCGAAACCGTGAAGGTTGTATACGACTCAAATTCAGTATCGTTGGGAGAATTATTGCTTCATTTCTTTAGATTAATAGATCCCGAATCTTTGAATAAACAAGGAAATGACATCGGTACACAATATAGAACCGGAGTTTATTACACCAAAGATGAAGATAAAATATTTATTGAAAAAATATTTGACACAAAAAAGAAAATTTTTAAGAATTTTTGTGTTGAACTGCAACCATTAAAACATTTCGTTGTGGCAGAAGATTATCACCAAGATTATTTAGATAAAAATCCTAGTGGTTATTGCCACGTGGACTTAAATACTGATTATAATCTTGATGAAAACGAAAATAAAATTTTGAAACAAATAAACAATGAGCTTAATTTATCATCATTAAGTTTTGATGTGTTAAAAAATAATGCTACAGAAAGACCGTATACATCTGGATTGAACAAAGAATATAGACGAGGTATTTATGTTGAGCAAATTAGTGGTGAAGCATTATTCTCATCGAGCGATAAATTCGATGCCGGCTGTGGATGACCAAGTTTTTCTAAACCTATTTCGAAAGACAGTGTTGAATATTTAGAAGATAATTCACACAACATGGTACGTACAGAGGTGAGATCTGGTGTGGGAAATAATCATCTTGGTCACGTGTTTAACGATGGCCCCGAAGACAAGGGTGGATTAAGATATTGCATTAATGGCGCAGCATTAAAGTTTGTTCCATATGAAGAAATGGATGAAGCGGGATATTCAGAATATAAAAAATATTGTGAATAAAAACAAAAAACCGGAGTGTTATTCCTGGTTTTTTAAATTCAACAGATCGTCCCTATAATTCCTGTAATTATCAAGAGTTCCGAATTTTTTAATATGAATTTTGTCCTCAATCACTGTAGTTAAAAATATAAGTGCGTTAAAAATTAATAACATAATAACCAACATGGTTCGACCAACTATCAATGAAATATAGTAATTGTGTGCTTCGGCTATTGTTATATTTTTTGCTAAAGAATAAGATATTTCATCAAAACCAAACACCATTAAGAAGTCAGCAATAGGTACGATTGTTTGGGCTAACATTGCAAGTCCAACAAAAATTACAGTTACGTAGGCAAAGAAATTGAAAAAACGTTGTTTGTGTTTAATTTTTACTTTATTTGTTTTTTTATTTTTTATTGCTCCGAGTATTGCAAAAGCAATAAAAACAAAAGTGAACACAGTTATTCAGTTAGCTATTAAATCTGTAAAAGCATATAATCTAGACATTGCTTTAAATGGATCGCTACTATAAATTAAGTATGATTCATTAACCGGGAGATATAGCAGAGCACCAATAATAGTAAATACAATATTTGAACCCAATCCAATTATTAATGAGTATATTATGCCAAAAACAGGTTTGTTTGGATTGAGTTTTCCGATAGATTTTTTTCAAAACGGTAATTCACCCTCAGCTAGTAGCGATTCAATAAATCTTGGCATTCACATTGCAAAGCCATTTATTATTCCCATAACGCCGATAGCGATTGCAATATTTATTAAACCAAAAAATATTCGTCCGGGATTTAAACCCATTAAGTTTTCGATATAACCTCTCATGTTTGTAAATGACCCGCCGTTAATTGACATTGAAATAGCAATTGCTACATAAATAATTGTTACAATAATCAATCCCAAAGATAAAGCTAATGAAGTTTTTTCAGGACGCTTCATTTCACTTTGCATCCCCGCAGCAATATAAAAACCATCATAAGCAAAAAATATTGCGCCAACTGATAGAAATACTCCAATAAATCCACCTAGACCACCATACTGAATAAATGTGCTACCAGTTTTAATATTAAATTCATGTTGTTTAATGCCCAAACTTATTTCGTTTACACCACCTTTACCAGTAAAAGCAAGCGTAAAACCAATTATAGTAATAAAAACCAGTGGTAAAAACTTAATGCATAAAACAACAATATTGTGTGCGCTACCAATTTTCGAATTTAACACAGGGAGCAATAAGAAATATAATCCCATCAATGTTGTAATTGAAAGTCATATAAGCCAGTCATAATTTGTACCAAATGTTAATGCATGTTTATTTGCTAATGCCCCAGCGCCATCTTGAATTGCCATTATTACATACACAGGCATATAAAAAAAAGTTAGTGGTAAAGTTAGATAAACCATGAAATTTTTGCTTGCTTTATGAACCCATCTTGAATTAAAGATTCTATTTCATCCAATTATTGATAAATTATCGTTTTTAATTCCTGCTATTTCCGTAAGTGCTAAAGCCATTGAAATAACCGCAAATGAAGCAATGATTCAACACACAATCGCCAAAATTAATGAACCTCTTGAATTTTGTAAAACTTCTTCTGATTTGAAGAAAATTCCAGCTCCAATTGAACTGCCCATAACAATCATCATCGAACCAAAAAAACTAATTTTTTTCTTAGTAGATATTTTGGTGTTTGTTTGTTTATTATTTATTTTGTTCATTGGGTGCCTCACATATTAGTTTGAATTATACCAAAAACGCTTTTTTTGGAGCTAGGTTATTTTTAAACTATATTTTTTATTTTTATCAGTATAAATTCAATATTTTAGGTCAAAAAAGAATAATTTATTCCCTATATTTATATTTGGTATTTATATTAGAGTATAATAATTAAATATATATAGGAAGGGTAATATGATTAAAAAGATTAAAGGCACAAGAGATTTATCTCCAGCGGAAATGAATATTCATGAATTTATAAGAGCAACATTTATTAAGGCTGTTAGAAATTACAATTTCAACTTAATTGATACACCAATTATTGAGCAAGCTCAATTATATAAACGTTCGGTAGCAGGTAGCGACATTGTTAAGAAAGAAATGTACGAATTTAAAGACAAAGGTGAAAGAGAAATTGCGTTAAGACCAGAAGGGACAGCTGGTTTCGTAAGAGCTTTAATTGAAAACAAGTGATATGCCACTTTAAAAACCACTAAGTTTGCATATTTTGGTCAGATGTTTAGATATGAGCAACCACAAAAAGGACGTCAAAGACAATTTTATCAAGCTGGCGTTGAATCAATTGGGGAAGCTAATGTTTACGCGGACGCCGAATTAATTATTTTAGCGCACTCAATATTGCAAATTTTAGGATTGAGTTTCATACTGAAAATTAATACAATCGGTGACTTAGAATCAAGAAATAATTATCAAAAGGAATTAAAAAAATATTTGGAACAATATAAAGACCAATTAACGGAAGATTCTAAAGCTCGTTTAGAAGGCAATGTTTTAAGAATTCTGGATGACAAGGTTGATGGAAATAAAGACTTTGTTAAAAAAGCACCTAAAATTAACAAATTTTTATCTGAATCTAGTAAAAATCAATTTGAAAAGTTGGTTCAAATTTTAGATGAAGCAGGAATTAACTATCAAATTGATTACTCATTAGTAAGGGGCCTTGACTATTATGATGAAACTGTTTACGAATTCGTTTCTACCGCTCAAAATACTGGGAGTCAATCAACATTGATTGGCGGAGGTAGATATTCTAATTTAATCAAAGAATTAGATGGACCAGATTTATGCGCTAGCGGTTGAGGGTTTGGTGTTGATAGAACTGCTGAAATTTTAACTGAGCAAAATTTAGAAATCAATAATGATGATGTTGAAGTTGTAGATATTTTGATTGCTTCAACACAGGAAAAATACTTAACCCCTTTATTTTGTTTATCAAACGAATTAAGATCCTATGGCATCAAAATTGAATACTTAAAAGATGTTTCAAAAAGTAAAAAGATTTTTGATAAAGCCAAAAAATTAGGCGCAAAATATGTTATTTTTGACGATTTGTTCGATAATAATGAACTAATTGTTGTAAAACACATTGAGACAAATGACAGGATTTACTTTTCATTAACAGAAGAAGGATTTGTGGATTTACTAGATTTCCTAGCCGAATCTGGATTGCAAAGTGTACAAGACTTAGAATTATTTCTTGAATAAATACATAGGAGAAACAAATGAGTAATAAAGCAAGCCAAAATATAGAAACATGAAAAAACGATTTACTTGACTTAACATACAGAAATAAAGCGTTGAATTATTCACTAAAGACATCAAAAACGCAATCGAAATTAGAAGTTATTTGTCCAGACTTAAAAACAATATTAGATTACGTTGGTTCTGAGAAGATAGAAATCGCTAATTTAAGTTTTGATTCTGAGTTTAATGAACAGCAAAAAAACTTAAAAATAGTTAAATTAGATGATGTGATAGACAAAATTGGCGCTTGCAAACCCAATACTCTTTATTCAAACGTTGACTACGAAGACCAAGCAATAATATTGAAAAAGATTAACAAAAAATATCTAGATTTTATTGATCAATATTCAATTAATACATTGTTTTTAAGTTTTGGTATTTTAAAGTGAAGCGAAGCAGAAAATAATACTTCTATTTCCGGGTTTGTTTATTCACCCTTAATGTTTCTTCAAGCAAATTTGAAATCAAAGAATTTAAAAAATCAAACACAGTATCATGTGCTTTTTGATGATGAATTTACTTTAACTCCAAATTTAGCACTAATCAGAAAACTTTCAGTTATTTATGGTATTAATATAGATATTAATGCTATTGATAACTGTGAAAATAATTACGCTAAGTACAATAATTTTGTTGAACAACTAACAACTAATTTTAGAAGTAATGATTGGCAAATAGATAACCGCATATTTTTAGATACTTTCAGTTTTTCAAAAATCAATATGTATGTCGATTTAGATGAAAATGAAGATAAAATAGTTGAAAATGAATTTATTAAGGCACTTTCAAATGAAGAAAATGATGGCATCAATGATTTTGATATTATCAATGAAGACAATGTTGAAACTAAAATCAATATTAATGAATACTATCATGTTCTTGATTCTGACTCATCACAGGAAGTTGCAATTCAATCTGCAATTCAAGGAGAAAGTTTCATTTTGCAGGGTCCTCCAGGAACTGGGAAGTCACACACAATTACAAATATCATTACTGAATTATTAGCCAGAAACAAAAAAGTTCTATTTGTGTCAGAGAAAAAAGCGGCTTTGGATGTTGTTTATAATAACTTGAAAAAAATACAATTAAACGATTATGTTATTCCTATTCATAGTTTAGATTTAGATAAAAAAGCAATTTTGAAGGATTTGGATGACACTCTTGAAAAAGGTAAACTGAATTATCAAGTTGCAAGTGATCCAATATCTAAATTTACTAATGATTATCTAGCCATAGTAGAGAGACTTAAAAAATATGGCTGAGAACTTTTAAAATTAAGAGCGCCTTTAAATAAAAGCTTATATAAAATGATTGGAAATTTTTATAAATTCGATAAGGTTTCAAATCTACAATTCAATATCAATAATTTTCTAAATATTGATTCTGAAAAGCTAGATGAATTAAAAATTAATATTAAAGAATTACAAGATTACATCAATCATTTTGATAAAAACCCAATTTTGAATGTCTGATGAGGGCTAAAATTAACTAGGTTAAGCGAAATCGAAAAAGAAAACTTCTTTTCACTAATTGAAATTATTGGTCGAAACATTGATGTTGTATATTCTGACTTGACAAATAATCATAAATTTATTACGTTTAATGATGTCTCTTATATTAAGAATATCAAATTTCTTTTTGAATTATTCACTCATTTAATGTGTATACAAGGAAAAATTGATACATCTGTATTTCAAATAAACAATTATGACAATGAAATAGCTCAATATTCAAATATGACTTTAAATCTAGAACAAAAAATTAAATTATTAGAGAAAAACAAGAATATTTTTAGAGAATCAATTATTTCGGAAAATATACTTGAATTTGAAACAATTTTTAACAAGTATCATAACAAGTCATACAGATTCTTAGTTTCTAAGTGGCATAAAGCTAAGAAAATTATCAAAAAACATTTCTTGACCAAAGATAAATCAGTCATTGAAAATGTTCTACCCGATTTAATTGAATTAAAAAGATGTGAAAATAATTTTTGGAGTTCTTATAATAATTCTAATTTCAAACCCAAAAACAAAAATTTACAATATTTACAATCTATATATAAAATGATTGTCTTTGCTTCAAAAACTAAACTTTTTTCTGCAATTTCTGATTTTTCAATAGATATACAAAAAATGGTTTATATTTTTAATGAAGACATACGCTATAGAAATGAATTATTGAACAGTTTAAACAAATTGAAAAAGTTTCAAGATGATTTCAAGAGAATTTCAGATGTTTTTGACGAAAATATTGCTAATTTCGATTCATTAAGTAAAAATGATTTAAAAATAAAATTATCTCAATTTGCTGTTTATAAAGACGATTTTACTTCAATGTTATCCCTTGTATCTTCAATCAATAATATCAAGAAATATTCGTTAGATGATTTTGTTGAAAAAGTGTTAAATGGCAATTACAGAAAAAATCTTTTTGAAATATTTATGAAAAGATTTTACAAAATATTAATAGATCATTTTATTAATGAGTGCTTTGTTGATTTTAATGGTTCTAAACTTGAAACCTTAAGAGATAATTTTATAAATGTTGAAGCGAATGTTCAACAATTAGCAAGAGCGAAAATTATTGCAAATTTAAACAACAATATTCCAAATGCTTCAGGTTTGGGTTCCAAAAATCTTGAGGTTAAAATATTGAAGTCTGAAGTAAATAAATCAAGAAATAGAATGTCCTTTAAAAAATTGTTTGAAAAAATACCAAATTTAATGTTGCAATTAAAACCTTGTTTAATGATGTCTCCCTTATCTGTTAGTGCTTATTTAAAAGATAGTGATATTTTGTTTGATACAGTAGTTTTTGATGAGGCATCACAAGTCAGACCGGAAACCGCTATTGGTGCAATTAGCCGCGCAAAACAAGTTATTATTGTGGGCGATTCAGAACAATTGCCGCCAACTAATTTCTTTAACACAATAGATCAAAACGATTATATTGATGTTGATGATGAAAATGATATCTCGGTTAAAGGTTTTGATTCAATCCTTGATATGTCTAATATTGTTTTAAAAACCATTAAATTAAGATGACACTATCGCTCACTTTATGAAAATTTAATTTATCCTTCAAACAAGGAAATATATCACGATTTAATAACATTCCCTTCATTAACCGAACCAGGTAAATACGAATCAATTAATAAAATCAAAGTTGAAGGCGTGTTAGTCGACCGTAAAAATGAAGTGGAAGCTGATAAAACTGTTGAAATTATCAAAGATATCATTGATACATACGGTTCTAATGTTACACTAGGTGTTGTGACCTTTAATACCGAACAACAGTTATTGTTAGAACGAAAAATCGAGAAATTTAAGCAATCTAATCCAATGTATAGTAGCTTTTTTGATCGGGATAAAGAAGACCCATTTTTTGTTAAAAATATTGAAACTGTTCAAGGCGATGAAAGAGAATTCGTTATCATAAATTCAGTTTACGGTCCTGATGAAAATGACAAGATTTCTATGAGATTTGGTCCTATTAATCACGATAATGGCTATAAGCGTTTAAATGTTGCTTTTACACGTGCAAAAAGAGGCATAGTTATTATTACTTCATTGGACGCTAGTGATATCGATTTAAATAGAACCGACTCAAGAGGCGTTAAATTTCTTAAAAAATATTTAGAAATCGCAGAATATGGTATCGACAAAACTGTTGATTACGTAAATGATTTTAATTCTTTTGATTCGCCTTTTGAAGAAGAGGTTTATAGAGAATTAACTAATGCCGGATATAAATTAAAAACTCAGGTCGGGTGTTCAGGATTTAGAATTGACTTAGCTGTTGTTGACCCAACAAACCCAAATAGATTTATCCTTGGTATTGAATGCGACGGAGCAACATATCACTCTTCTAAAACGTCTCGTGATAGAGATAGATTAAGACAACAAGTTCTTAATGGTCGCGGTTGACACATTCATAGAATTTGATCTACCAGTTGATTTACAAATAAAAAAGCAGAACTCAATGCTATATTAAAAAAATTGAGTGACATTAAGAATGGTAAAGATTATACATATAATATTCTGTCTAAAAACTCGGAAATTGCCTCGAATTCATATTTAAACGTGACCGAGAAACAAAACCTAGAATTAAATTTTGATGTACTTCCTGAGTTCAATAACGAGCAAATAGCCGGAATAGTTAGAAATTATCACATATCAAACTTTGCATCTTCAATAGATCTTTCCCATACACTAATAAGAATTGTTGAAGATTTATTGGTTAAATATCAAGTTATACACTCGTCTATAGTCAAGAGAATATTGACTTTCTTGTGCAATCGTCAATCATTTACTTCATTTGTCAAAAGATTTTATGATTCATTCCTTAGATACTCAAGTGATATAGCACATTTGAATGGAGAATTCTTCATACATTCCAACCTAAACTATGAAAACATCACCTTCAAAAAAGGCGAGACTCAAAGATCACGCGAGACCGTTTACTATTATGAATATGTTCATTTGGTAAAAACTATATTGCAAATGGTTAATTCTATTGAAAAAGATTCATTAATTAGAATTATAAATGAGCAATTAGGTTACAAATCTCTAAATTTAAAAAACAAAGAATATTTTAATAAAATCTTAGAAGATTTAGTTGATAACAATATTATTACCAATCAAGACGATGTTTATCAACTTAATTAATAAAAAAATCACTCCGGATGACGCACATATGTCTCGGAGTGATTTTTTATGCGGCATAAAGCAAGAAAACCGCATAGGTTTATGTGTTTTACTATTCAGGATTGTTGTACCATTTCGTGCACAATCGGATATCTTCACGTTTCCAATCGCGTTTAAAATTTATTTAAATTTAATTTTTACTAATAAAATTTGAACGAACCCGACCAAGTTAAATTATTAGGGTGATATATTATGCGCTTTGCTTTAGAAAGGCATTAGAAAATTGCGACGATTTATAAACAAATATACTATTAATAAAATATAAAATAAATTGTAGTAAAGAGAGTGTTTTATATATGAATGAAATTAAAAAATAAATATAAATAAATTGTGTTTTTTGAATCCTGTTGGCATAAACACGACTCTATTTTATAACCCTGACAAATTTGCGATAATCATTTTTTCATTTATTTTGTTTTAAAATCACAAAATCATAATTAAATTATGGTTGTTTTTTATTAAAATTATCTAAAAATAAAGAATCAACAGCTTTTAACTCTAAAAATCCATTTTTTTGTTTTTTTATAATTTGTTTCATTTCATAATGGTAATATTTCCAATTTTGCAAAAATGTGGATGTTTTGCATATTTTTAGGAGTTAAACAAAAAAATGCACCTAAATGCATTTTAATTATAATCGCCATCTCATTCGAATTCATATTCAAATATTCTAACGGTATCCCCTTGTTGGATACCTTTTTTAATAAGATCATCTCAAACACCTATTTTCTTTAAAATGTTATTAAATCTAAGTAGGTTGTCATAACTTACTAATGGGATTTTATCGTATAGCTTCTGGATTCTTGGTCCAGAAATTTCGAAATATCCTGCGTAAGGGTTGATAATTTTATATTCTTCTTCAAGCGAGATTTCGACGACTTCGTCCTCTTGAACTTCTTCGATTGGTTTTAATTTGTTTGCTTCAATTAAGTTTCATAATTCTTTTTTAACTTCGTTTAAATTATTCATGTCTAAAGCTGAAATTTGAACTATTTTAACATTTGGGTATTTTGCAACAAATTTTTCGTAATGTTCTTTAAATTGCGGTAGATCGTTTTTATTCGCAATTACCAATTGATCTTTGTTTTCTAAATGTAAACTATAGCTTTTTAGTTCTTCATTAATTGTTTCAAAATCTTCAATCGGATCTTTATATTCACTACCAAAATCAATGATGTGAGCAATAACACGACATCTTTCGATGTGTTTTAGGAATTGAATTCCTAATCCACGACCTTGAGATGCGCCTTCAATTAATCCAGGTAAATCTGCAACAACAAATGAATTATCGAAGTATTTAACCATACCTAATTGCGGAACTAACGTTGTAAATTCATAGTCGGCAATTTTCGCTTTTGCATTCGAAATTGCTGAAAGTAATGTGCTTTTTCCAGCGGATGGTTTACCAACAACCCCGACATCCGACATTATTTTCAAAATGATATGTGCGTCGTATTTTTCGCCACGTGTACCATTTTCGCAAATTCTGGGAGCGGTATTACGTGGTGATTTAAATTTCATATTACCGCGACCACCTTGACCGCCTCTAGCGACTAAATATTCTTTAGGCTCGATAATATCCGCAACTACTTTACCATTATTATAAACGACTGTACCGATTGGAACGGGAACGTATTTATCTTTTCCCGCAGCTCCATATAAATTTTTTGGACCTCCGTTGACTCCGTCATCGGCAGTTATTTTTTTGTTTCCATAAAGAGATAAAAGTGTATTTTTTCCAAGGTCACCAACGAAATAAATATTTCCGCCACGACCACCATCGCCGCCGTCTGGTCCTCCCTTGTCAACATGCGCTTCTCTTCTGAATGAAATCATTCCATCGCCGCCTTTTCCGGCAACTAATTGGATTTTAATTTCATCAATAAATCTAGCCATTTATTACCTCCTTACTTTACTATATTAATTATATTTTATTCTTTTGATGAGTTAAATTTAGATAAATAATCTAATATTGCAATTCCTAAACCGTGTTCTTGAACTGATCTGGTTACATATTTTGCTTTTTCTTTAACTATATCTTTCGAGTTATCCATTGCGTATGAATAATTGAAACGTTTAAACATTGAGAAATCGTTTTCTGAGTCCCCGATAACCATAACGTCATTGTTTGAGTGATTTTTGAATATGTTTTCTAACATTCATAAAATCGCTCTACCTTTCGATGCCCCATAAGGTAAGATTTCAAGGTTCATATGTGTTTTTATTAATTTAACATCTAAACCTTTTAATAATTTGATTAATTCATCAACATTTTCGGTTGTTTCAAAATAAACTTCGATTTTCGAAACATTTTTAATGTCTTGACCTTCATATAATTCGAATTGGTCAAAAGTTTCATATCTGAAGTAGATTCTGTTTAAAAACTCTTTATCTTCGTCTTTAAAAATATAAAAGGCGTCTGAACTTCAGCCGGCTGCTGAAACTTTATGTTCTCTAAAAATATCAAAGATTTTTTTAACAACTTTTGGGTTAATGAATTCTTCTCTTACGAATTTGTAACGTTTAAAATCATAAATTTGAACGCCACTTGAACCGATTATGTAATCAGCATTAACAAGTTTTGCAAGTTTGAACATCTTAGGACAAATAGGGTTTCCAGTTGCAATATTGAAACTTAACTCGTTGTTTTTGATTATGTTTAAATTGTAGTTTGAGACGTAACCGTTGCTTGTGTAGATAGTTCCGTCAACATCACTAAATACTATTGGTTTCTTTTTCATAAAAGCCCCTTTCTGCTAAATGCTAATAAATAATACATTATTTTTAAAATTTAGATAATTTTTCAGTTTAATAACTGATAATTAAATTAAAAATAGAAACATTTCCGGTTTTTACCGTATTATTTTGGTTTTATTTACTAACGGAAATGATTATTTTTTTATAAAGTGGTAAAATTAGTACATAAGTTTTACTTATATTATTAATAAGAAAGACGTGTACTATATAAATCACACTTTATCAGGTTTAACATCGCTTTCAAATCATAAAATTAGAAGGAGAATATATGACACCACACATTAACGCCAAAAAAGGCGAAATCGCCAAAACAGTTTTAATGCCTGGAGATCCATTAAGAGCAAAATTTATTGCTGAAACTTTTTTGGAACCAGGTTACAAATTAGTTAACACTGTTAGAAATATGTTTATTTACACAGGAAAATACAACGGTAAAGAAGTTTCTATTGCCGGATCAGGTATGGGTTGCCCATCTATTGGTATTTATAGCTACGAATTATTTGCATTTTACGATGTAGAAGAAATTATTAGAATTGGTTCAGCAGGTGCTTACGTTGCTGACTTGCCTCTATATCAAACATTTTTAGCTACTGAAGCTTACGCTGATAGTGACCACTTCAGAAGATTAGTTTTAGGAGATAAATTTGCATCTAATTTAGCATTACCATCTGCTGAACTAAATGATGAATTAAGAGCTTCAGCAAAAGCTCAAGGTATTGATTTAGCTGAAGGACGTGTTCACTCATCAGACGTTTTCTACTCAACTTTAACTGTTGAAGACAGAATTAATCAAACAAAATCAGCATGTGTTGAAATGGAATCACTTGCACTGTTTACTAATGCTGAAAAATTAGGTAAAAAGGCCGCTTGCTTATTAACTATTTCAGACAACTTAGTTACACACGAAGAAACATCACCTGCTGAAAGACAAACAGCATTTACAAACATGATGAAAGTAGCTTTAGGAGTGGCTAAATAATATGCGTATAGTTGATTTAATCGAGAAAAAAAGACTAAATAAAAGTCTTACAAAAGAAGAAATAAACTTTTTAATTTCATCATATGTTTCTGGTGAAACACCAGACTATCAAATGGCAGCATTCATTATGGCTGTTATGTTTAACGGAATGGCTAAAGAAGAAATTGCTGAATTCACACGTGTTATGATGCTTTCTGGAGATGTTATTGACTTGAGTTCAATTCCAGGAATCAAAGTTGACAAACACTCAACTGGTGGAGTTGGAGATAAAACAACTTTAGCTGTAGCTCCAATTGTTGCTGCTTGCGGCGCACCAGTTGCTAAAATGTCAGGCAGAGGTTTAGGCCATACTGGTGGTACCCTAGATAAATTAGAATCAATCCCTGGATTCAGATTCGAATTAACCGAAGCAGAATTTATTGAACAAGTTAAAAAACACGGTATTGCAGTTATCGGACAAACTGGTCAATTAGTACCAGCTGACAAAAAACTTTATGCATTAAGAGATGTTGTCAACTGCGTACAATCAATTCCATTAATTGCTTCATCAATTATGTCTAAAAAATTAGCTACTGGCTCTGATGCTATATTACTAGATGTTAAATGTGGTAATGGCGCATTCATGAAAAATGAAGAAGAAGCAATTGATTTAGCTAAAACAATGATCTCAATTGGTAAAGAACTTAATGTTG
Source organism: Mycoplasma miroungigenitalium (assembly GCF_013008635.1). Classification (NCBI taxonomy): domain Bacteria; kingdom Bacillati; phylum Mycoplasmatota; class Mollicutes; order Mycoplasmatales; family Mycoplasmataceae; genus Mycoplasma; species Mycoplasma miroungigenitalium. The sequence continues at coordinate 197,395 of NZ_CP053096.1, read as the reverse complement.
ATGTTAGAGCTGAAATAACTAACATGAACAGACCAATTGGTAGAGAAATTGGAAATAAAAATGAAGTTCTTGAAGCTATCTGAACATTACAAGGTAAAGGACCTCAAGATTTCAATGAATTAGTTAAATCTTCTTGTGCAACAATTCTTTTACAATCTAAAATTTGTACAGATTACGAAGAAGCTAAAGCAAGAGTTCAAGAAGTTATTGACAATGGTAAAGCATTGGAAAAATTCTATGAATTTGTGACTATTCAAGGAGGAAATGCTGAAATCTTAAAAGATGCCTCAGCTTTCTGAAAACCTAAATACAAACATGAAGTTATTGCACAAAATGAAGGTTATCTAGAAATTTTTGATTCATTAACTTTTGGTGTTGTTGCAATGAAATTAGGAGCTGGTCGTGCTAGAAAAGAAGATTCAATCGACTTTGAAGCAGGGATCACATTGAATAAAAAAACAAATGAAGTTGTTAAAAAAGGTGATGTTTTATTCACTCTATACTCTTCAAACCCAATTGACTTAAAACTTGTTGAAGAATTATCTTCAGCATACAAATTCAATGATAAACAAGTTGAAAACAAAATTATATTAGCAAAATTAAGCTAATTCAGGAGATTAAAATGAACTACAATCAAATGATAGATCATACATATTTAAAAGCGGATGCCACACAAAAAGACATTGACAATCTAATTGCAGACGCAATTAAATACAATTTTAAAACTATCTGCGTTAACTCATCATGAGTACCTTACGCTAAATCAAAATTAGCTAACACCGGCGTTGGCATTACATCAGTAATTGGTTTCCCTTTAGGTGCTTGTTTAACTAATGTTAAAGCATTTGAAGCACAAGAAGCAATCAAAGCTGGTGCTGATGAAATTGACATGGTTATTCACATTGGAAAAATGAAAGAAGGCCAATACGAATATGTTCTAAACGACATTAAAGAAGTTAAAAAAGCCTGTGGTAAAAACACATTAAAAGTTATTGTTGAAACAGCTTTATTAACTAAAGAAGAAATTGAAGAAGTTACAAGAATTGTTATGAATTCAGGAGCTGAATTCATTAAAACTTCAACAGGATTTTCAACACGTGGAGCTTCATTAGAAGATGTAAAAATTATGAAATCTATCTGTGGAGATACTTTATTAATCAAAGCAGCTGGTGGAATCAGTAACAAAGCCGATATGATTGCAATGGTTGAAGCTGGAGCAAATAGATTTGGCACAAGTCGTTCAATTGCTATTGTTGAAGGCAAGGATTCAAACGAAGGTTACTAATTACTTTTTAATAGGGCACAATACCCTATTTTTTTATGCACTTTTTAACTAATTTACAGATATTTCTGTACTTCAGGTAATAAAAAATAAGGCAGTGCCTTATTTAGTATTCTGTAATTATTGGGAATTCATGAGTTAATTTTTTAACTTCATTAATAATATTTTTCGTTTTAATTTTGTCCGATAAAATTGTGTCGTGTTCAGTCAAGATTGTATCAATAATTGAAGCTAATTTAGATCATTTTGTAAATTGTCTTGAAGTCATTGCGGCAACACCAATTCTTATACCCGATGAGACCATTGGACTTAATTCATCATTTGGTATAGTATTTTTATTGACTGTGATATTAAATTTACCAAGTAAGATTTCTGCATCTTTGCCAGTAATTTTATAGCTTTTATAAACATTGATGGTAAACAAATGATTCTCAGTTTTTCCTGATACTATTTCTATATTTTTATTTATAAATCACTCACTGAATTCTTTGGCGTTTTTGATAATTTGACGTCCGTATTCCTTGAACTCCGGTTTCAATGCCTCGCCAAAAGCAACAGCTTTTCCGGCAATAGCATGGAATAGAGGACCACCTTGATAACCGGGAAAGACTCATCTATCAATCTTTTTCGCTATTTCTTCATCATTAGTCATGATAATTGCACCACGGGCTCCTCTTAATGTTTTGTGGGTGGTTGATGTAATTATATCTGCATAACCAACAGGAGAAGGGTGGACACCAGCAATTATCAATCCCGAAATATGGGCAATATCTGCCATTAGTTTTGCTCCGCAGGCGTCAGCTATTTCTTTAAATTTTTTGAAATCAACGATTCTTGGATATGCAGAATAACCACATATAATTACTGCCGGTTTTTCTTTGATTGCTAGTTCTTTAATTTTATCGTAATCTAAAACGCCGTTATTGTCAACTTCGTAAGGTATTGATTCATAGAAAATACCACTAAAACTAATTTTATATCCGTGCGTAAGGTGCCCTCCTGAATTTAACGATAGTCCCATTATCTTATCGCCTGGTTTTGCAACCGATGCCAATGCTGCTGCATTTGCAACTGAACCTGAATAAGGCTGAACATTTGCAAATTTAACGCCGAATAATTTTTTTAGTCGCTCAATTGCTAACGATTCAACTACATCAACATTTTCACACCCACCATAATATCTTCTTCCGGGATATCCTTCGCCATATTTGTTTGTTAAAACACTTCCAACAGCTTTTAAAACATCATTGGAAACGTAGTTTTCAGAAGCTATTAACTCAATATGTTCATTTTGTCGTTTAACTTCATTGTTGATTGCTTTTTGTATGATTTTGTCGTTTAATACTATTTTTTTGTACATGCATACCTCTTAATTATATTGATTATTAATTTGGTCAATGATATTGCTTTCTGCAGTTATTCTTATTGTGATTTTATTGCATACATCAGTAACAAATTTGTCAATTTGTTCAATCGCAAAAACATTGTATTTTGAATTGATTTCGTCAATTTTATTTCCTATATTTTCTTTCTTACCTAATTCAAATGTAATATCTAATGATTTTAATGGACTTGAATCGTATTCATTGAAAACTAATTGATTATTCAATTTAATATCTTTGAATTCAGCAACTCATAAATCGTCTTTTGCATAACGAGGGTGAATCTTCCCAATTCAGCCAATCATTTCATTGTTGAACATTATTTTTGCTGATACATTTGGGTGAATATACTCATTATCAACAAATGGAACAAAAACGAGATTTGATATTTTTAAATAATTAACAATATCTTGTTTTAACTCTGCAAAACCTTTAATATTTGTTACTAAACCTATTACATATTTATTGTTATTAATCATTCCTTTTTCAAAAATGTTAATTTTATCAATTTTACGTTTTGTGTTGTAGTTAGCAACTTGTAGCATTGAAGTGATTATTGAGTTTCTGATAACTTCTCTTTCTTTTGAAACAAATGTTTGCAATTTAATAGTATTTTCAAAACCAAATGGATTTAAGTAATTATTTAAAATACTATCTAATGTGAAGGTTCTAACTTCTTTATAACCCATTGCTTGAAGTAATGATTTTGAAATATCTCTTTTATCAACTTTAAATGGAATCAAAAGAGTTGCAAGTGGTTTGAAATTAGCGTAGCCGTAAAATCTGAAATATTCTTCAATAACATCTTCAAATGTTTGAATGTCTTTACGATAGTTAGGTGCAACAATTCTGTTTTTATCCATTCTAAAACCAATTAGTTTTAGTTTTTTCTCTGTATCTTCAAATACTTTTAGTCCGCCCAAATCTGTGTTGGCATAAAGCGCTAGTTTTTTACGATTTTGTAAAACACTATTGCCCAATCTTGATTTAGGTAATCCAATAACATTGCTAAATGGGTGTTTATCTACAAAAGCTTTATATTGAAGATATTTCATTCCAAAACGCAAGATATGAGCATTAACGCCACGACCACCTTGAATAGATGAAGCAGAATCGATTTTTACTTCTTTTGCTCCATGACGAACCTTTTTCGAATCAAAAACCCCAATTTCAAATGCGATGTGAGTTGTGTCATTTTTTACAGCTGTTTCAGAACATCCCATTACGCATGCCAATGAAATTAAATTGTTTTCGTCAAAAATAGCCAATGTGTCATTGACTTCTATTTCCTTATCGCCGAGTATTTTAACCTTACCAGTATAATTTCGACAAGTAAGTTTATTACCGATTTTGTCTTTGTCATATGCATGTGTAGGTGCCCCAGTGTAAAGCAATGTTAAATTAGAAATATCTACAGCCCAAATATTTTTTGCTTCAACACCGTGTTTTGCCAAAAATAGCATATCTAATAAGTTTGTATTGGTTTTATATGTTTTACATTCCATAAAAGCTAAATAATCTGCTTGATGTTTAGAAGGGGAAATCTTAGTTTTATACTTATTAATTATTTTTTTATTATCTCAATCAAATCATTTAAATTCGGTATCGTAATACGCTGCTAATTCGCGAGCTAATACATAATATGAATTAGCGTCAGAACGATTAGCGGGTGTTGTAATATCGATAATGTAGTCGTCTAGTCCGAAGTATTCTACAGGATCTATGTCTAATGGCAATGGTTGTTCAAGCATCATTAAATCTTCTTCTTTAAAAGGCAATTTCGATATATCGAAACCTAACTCATTAAAGTTTGAGAGCATGCCTTGTGATTCTATTCCAGCCATTTTTTTGCTGCCAAAAATAATATCCCCTTTAGAAGATCCTTCAACAAATGCGGTAGTGTAACAACCTATTTTCGCATTTTTTGCGTTTGTTTGTATTGTGATTTGTTTATTGTTCGCAAGCTCTAATTCTACAACGGTTAAATTTTTAGAATTTGGGTTTTGATATACGTTTATAACTTTGGCAAATTTAACTCCCTTAACATCGCTAAGTGGTGTGATTGATTCAACCTCATATCCCAGATTATTAATGTCTTTTTCTACTGTTAAATCTAGTTTTTTATTTGGTAGAAATTTATTTAATTCTTTTAATGTTACTATCATGATTTTCCTTTCGCAAACTAAAATCAATTGGTTTGGTTAATTTTTGATTTACTTTTTTATAGAAACTAAAATCTTTAAAACTATTTATTGTACGTGAATATGATAAAGGTGACGGGTGAGAGCAAGCAATAATTTGGTCTTGGTTAATCAATTTTAAATCAATGAATTCCTTAACAAAATTAAGTGCTTGTTTCCCTCATAAACCAAATATTACCTTCGGATTGAATTTAATAATAAATTTAATTAAATTCTTAACAAATATGTCTCATCCCAAAGCAGAATGTGAGTTCGGAGTTTTACTTCTGACACTCAAAGCTGTGTTTATTAGTAAAATTCCTTGATTAGCTCACGATTCTAGTGAATAGGTTTCAATAATTGAATTTGGATAATCTTTAATTAGTTCCTTAATCATATTATTTAAACTACGAGGGCATTTGTTTTGTCTTGTACTAAATGCGAGACCATCGGCTTGCCCAGGCAGATAGTATGGGTCTTGACCTAAAATTATCAATTTGGTATCTTCAGGTTCAAAGAATTTTAATGCTCTAAATCTGTCTTTTTCAGCCGGAAAGATTTCGTAATTTATTTCTTCTTGTTTAAGTTTGGATTGAAGTTCTACAAAGTAGTTTTTCTTTTTCTCGATATTAAGAAAAGTATCGAATTTATTTTTCAGCATTAAATTGGTTTAGTGTTCTTAAATCGTTTGTATAGAACTCACGAATATCTTTAATTCCATACTTAACCATTGCTATTCTTTCGATCCCAACACCAGCTGCAAACCCATTATATTTTTTGTTGTCATAGCCGGCTGATTTCATTACATTTGGATGCAACATTCCAGCACCTAAAACCTCGATTCAACGGTTTTTGTAAAAAATATCAACTTCAACACTTGGTTCTGTAAATGGAAAAAAACTAGGTCTTAATCTTAATTCTAGTTCTTCTTCAAAAACATAGCTCAATAGGGATTTTAGAGTTCAAATAAGATTAGGGAAGCTAACATTGCCGACGCTCACAAAATCAAGTTGAGTGAATTGATGCGAGTGAGTTGCGTCGTCTTCATCATTACGGTAAACTTTCCCTATTGCAAAGTTATTTAGTGGTTTATTTGCATTTTTTTCTAATTCCGCAGCACTAATTCCAGTATTGTGCGTTCTCAGTAATGTTGTTGGGTTTAAGTACAGTGAGTCATGCATTGCTCTTGCAGGGTGGTCAGAAGGCATATTTAATTTTTCAAAGTTGTAGTAATCAGAACAAATTTCACCTGCCGTGGATTCAAAATATCCATTTTGGATGAATCAATCACGCATTCTATTTTCGATGATTGTGATAGGGTGCAATGATCCCGTGGTTGTAACTGGTTGAGTAACGTCAATAAATGTATTATTAACTAAGTCATCAATTCTTTTGTCTTCTAATTTTTTTTCAGCTTGTTGAAATAATTGTTCATAATCTGATTTGATTCTGTTAATTTGTTGCCCAATTTCTCTCTTTTTATCATTTTGGGCTGTTTTTAATGCAATTTGTAGCTGGGCTAACTCTCCTTCTTTTCCATAGATTTTATTTTTGGCTATTTTTAGCTCCTCAAATGTATTGATTTCTTCAATATTAATTTTCATCTTTTTTGTCCTTTCAATTTGCTATTAGATTATAGTAGTCGGTAGTTTTTTTATTATCATTTTTACTTGGAGTAAAAAACTTCATATTTTCAATTTTTTTAGGTAAATAAGTTTGATTGACTCATGAATTTGGGTAATCATGAGGATATTTGTAATTAATTCCGTAGCCGAGTTTAGATGCAGAAGTAAAATGGGAATCTTTCAAGTGTTTAGGAACTTCAAAAATATTTCCTGCATCTATAAAATCAAGCATTTTATTCATTGCTTTGTATGTTGAGGAACTTTTCGGGGAAAGTGCTAATTGGGTAATTAAATAGAAAATTGGTATGTTGGCTTCTGGGAAGCCTAAACGCTCAACCGCATTTAAAACAGCTTCAACACGCAATGAAGCATTAGGGTCTGCAAGACCAATGTCTTCGTACGCCACAGCAGTTAAACGCCTAAATAGACCTTGATAATCGCCGCTTTTTAAAATTATTGCTCCTCAATATAATGCTGCATCAACATCAGAACCACGCAGAGACTTATGAAATGCTGATAAATGATCGTAGTGTGCATTTGAGTCTTTATCAACATAAAAATTTATATTTGGTATTAACGTCTTAATAATATCTTCGCTAATTTCTTGACCGTTGCTTAATGTAGCAATCATTTGTAAATTATTTAAACAAAACCGATAATCTCCGGTTGAATTCCTAATCAAACATAAAATATTATCGTCGCTTATGTTTAATTCTGGGTAGTTTTGTTTAATAACTACTTTTAGTGCTTCCAAAACGTCATGTTCATCTAATTTATTGAACTGCAGAATCTGCATGCGGCTTCTTAATGCTGGGTTTACTCTAAAATAAGGATTTTCAGTTGTTGTTGCGTAAATTATAACTTTATCAAATTCAAGATAAGAAAGTAAGATATCTTGCAAGTTTTTTGTTAGCCTGTGGATTTCATCTATGATAACTATGTCATTATTATTTATCATTGTAATTAATTCATTTTTGTTATCTACACTGGCATTAAATAAACCGTATTTTAATCCTAAATCATTAGCTAAAGCAATAGCTGTCGAAGTTTTCCCAACTCCTGACTCGCCAAAAAAAATGTAACTAGTATGAATGTTACTTTCAACTACTTTTTTAAGTAAATTAACGATATTTTTTTGACCTATTATATCGTTTAGAGTTTTAGGTCTGAGTTCATTAGCTAAATTATTCATAATAATATTTTAAGTTATAAAAAAATAAAAAATAATAAAAATTAAAAATTCCTAAAACATAATTAAAAATAAGCCTCCTTAGGCTTATTTTGTTTTCATCTCTATATTTGAAAGTAATGAGAATAAAATACGAAAAATTATTGGTATTACAAAGCTTATAGTTAAATAAACTATGAAATAAATACTAATTATATGTACAAATACGAAATTAACAATTACTAATGACGCAATAATTAATAATGCAGAAATTGGGATTAAGTTAGTCAAAAGTTTTTTACCGAATGAAATTTTTTCATTAGTTTTCGGCGTTGTAATGAATTTTGCTTTTATACCAAAAATGGTAATAAATGCTTTAATTCAACAGTCGACTAAAAGTGATGTGTACATGATAAATGTTATGACTGGGTAAAAAATAATTTGGAATGGCACCAACCATTTTCTTTTAGATACTATTGCAATATGAATAAATACTGGTATTAGTGTCGCGATGAAAGATCCGATGATAAGTAAAATGATACAAATGTTATACTCGAAGCCAAAATATAAGTTTAGGTCTATATTTGAAACAACACTAAAGACGTTACTAACAATTTGAAATATTAAGATTAGTAGGTTAAAAACTAAAAACAATATGTTTGAAAGAGAAATGTTTGAAAGAATTTGAAACATACTAAATATATTGTTGTGACGACCAATTTTTCTAATTAATACCCTGAATCACAAGTCGTGATCTCCACCTACAAATTTTAGTTGTCTTACGTAAAATGCATTGAAACTAATTGGGAATTCCTCTGTGTTTACTAACTCAGAAGCAAAAATAGTTTGATATTTATTACTTTTTGCGACAATCGAGGTTGCTATGTCCTCGATTACAATTTCCGGTATTTTGAAATCCATGGCTGATAAGGCATCATTGGAAATCATAGCGCCGTGCCCATATAAAAATGAGTGACCAATAAAATTATAATATTCATTTATTATTGGGAGTTTTCAAGGTATACAACGCGACAATAAATTTTGAAATTGTGTTTGTGGAGAATCTGATTTATGATTTCCTTGTACTATACCTAAGTTAGAATAGTAATAAAAGTATTGTAGACATCGTTCAACAAAATCAAAACATAATTTTTCGTCAGAATCCAATCAAACGTAATAGTCAAATTCATTTTTGTATGACAATAAAAAATTATTTATATTTCCGGCCTTAAACCCTTTTTTAATTTTACGTCTTATAACTGTGATGTTGAGGTGCTGATTTTGTTGAATGAACGAATCTATCATTGAAATATATTTTGGTTTTTTTGAGTCATCTAATATAAAAAAATGGATGTTTTTGTAAGATTGATTTATCGATTCTAATACTGCTTCTGGTGAAAAATCATCTTTAGTTGGATAAAGCAATGCTATCTTGGCATCTGCCATAGAGGCGACATCAATTTTTCTTATTTTATTTTTTGTTTTTCTGAAGGATAGGGAGAAAGCAAGGCCTAAGAAAAATTTCATAAGAAACGTTGCAAACAAGTCAATGGTAAAAATATTCAACAACATTACAAACACGAATAGTACAATCAATCTTCAATCTGAGGGTAAATCAGCAATCAATGTATTATAATTTGATAGTTTGTATACAATTAATCAGCCAAGTGATAGAGAACCCGCAAACACAAGTATTCTCAAAATGATAGATAAAATAAAATATTTTTTTCTATCTAATATGTGGGACTTATATTTAATGTTGTTTTCATCTGTTAATTTCATAGAATAATTTTACACTATTTGATTTTTATATAAACGAAGATAAAGACAAAAATACAATTCTTTTCGCTATTTTTTTAATCGTTCGAATTTAAATAATTTCACTGAATTTCATATTTTATTAATGATAGAGATATTTTTATGAAAATTCCAATTTTTACGTTTGTAGTATATAATAATGCAGATTAGGAGACAATATGAAAAAAATAAAATTTTTGTCAGTTTTGACGATAACGCCAGTAATGTTTTCAGGTTTCGTCGCATCCTCATGCAAAAATAACGAAAACGAAAAAATAGATAACGAAAAATCTACAACTAGTGTAGAAGTTCAGACTGATATTAGTAACAAAAATATGAATGAATTTAATTTGGATGAAAATATTGTTAATGTTAATTATAGTTTTAATGTATCAAATGAATATAACATTGCTTTTTTAACCGGTACGATGCCAGTGCTGATTTTTCAAACAAGCCATATTTTAAATGACCCAAATTTTAAATACATGCATCATGTTAAACAAAACCAAGGGAATGACGAAATACCATCATATATTTGAGTTGATAGGAATCAAAGTTTAAATTATGATTATTTGCCAAAGAATGAGCATTTAAACCCGTTTATTTCTAAAGAGGATCATATTGAATATGATACTTCAAAACACATAATCAGTAAATACGATAATGGAATTGAAAAAACTCTATTACTCACAAGAAGTATTTTAGAGAAAAACCCGGAAGCAAAGATAAATTTCTACATCAATGATTATAATTCGTATCTATATTTCTTATTTATAACATTAAGTAAGGTTAAAAATTATCATTTTTACCTTCTCACCGATGGTAGTTTTACGGAAGTTAATACACTGAAGATATTTAATAATCATGAACCAGATAATACATTATCGGAATATAAAGAATATATAAAGAGCCTTGCTAAGCGAGCTTTGAAAAATAAATCAATAAATTATTGAACTTGAAAGGATCTTAATCTAAAATTTCAAGGTCAAATAAGTCCGTTAGGTTTAAAAATGTATGATTCCGAAAATGTATCAATGATTGCAAACAAATATACCTTCTCTAAATTAATTGATAATAACAATATAACAGACGAGTTTAAATTGTTTACTAATAATGTTATTTTGCCAAATATAACAGATAATAATTTAGGAAAAACTTTTAGTGAAATTTCTAAATCTGATGAAAAATTAACCTTAATGAAAAAGAATTACAATTTATCAAACTCATTGTATGGAGAGAATTTTAATCCTGAAAATACTTTAATTATTTTAGGAACACACAACAGATTTGAGAAAGGTTTATTTTTATACTCGGAAGTACTAAAAATATTATTCCCACAATATAAAATTTACTACAAAGGACACCCCGCAACCCCAAGTGTTCATTACCCGACAAAAATTAACGAATTCAAAAATATGGAAATAAATGATATTAATTCATCAATTCCTGCTGAATTACTGTTTAGTTTTAACAATGAATTAAATGTAGCGGGTTGAACAAGCACTACTTTTGATAGTGATGATGTTAAACATATTAAAGCCGTCTTCAATTTAGATCCGGATAATAAATTGAATAACGATAAAAGAGTTGATTATTCTTTACTTTATATTAATAAGAAAGAAATCAATCATAATAGAAAATATGATGATAAATTTGATAGTGATGAAGCTATCATCGTATTGCCAATAAATAAAACAGATAAAGATTTTGATTATGCTGTTTATGATTCCGTTAAGAAACAACTAGTTAAATATAATTTTGAATAAAAAATGTTCACTTAACAAAAAGTGAACATTTTTTTATTTTGCATCTTCTTCTTTAAAACCTTGATCTTGTTGTTTTTGCATTTCAGCATTTATCATTTCAAATGCTTTGTCAATTTCATCTAGTTTTTGTTTTAATGTTTCGTAATCTTTAGATTCTAACAATTTTTCTAATTCTGAAATTTTTTCTTCCGACATTTTTCTTTGATCTTCGTTTATTTTATCTTTATTTTCTTCTAAAGATTGTTTCATTTTAGAAACCAAAGATTCAGCACGGACAACTGTTTCAATTTCTTGGGCACGTTTTTCGTCAGCTTCTCTGTTAGCTTCGGCATCTTTTACCATTTTATCTACTTCTTCATCGCTTAATTTCGATGAATTTTTAATTACTTTACTTTCTTGTTTACCTGATTTTAGGTCTTTAGCAGAAACAGTGGTAATACCGTTAGCATCAATTGTAAATGATACCTCAATTTGGGCTGTTCCACGCGGTGCTGGTTCAATACCCTCTAAATTAAACATACCTAATGATTTACAGTCATTTGCTAATTTTCTTTCACCTTGAACTACATGAATTGTAACTGCGGTTTGATTATCAGCGGCTGTAGTAAAGGTTTTAGTTTTAGTAATAGGAATTCTCGTATTACGTTCGATTAATGAAGCAACGATACCGTGTTCTGTTTCAATTCCAAGAGTTAAAGGTGTAACATCAACTAATAAGATATCACTTATATCTCCGGCTAAAACTGCACCTTGAATTGCGGCTCCCATCGCAACAACTTCATCAGGGTTTACAGATTTATTTGGTTTTTTACCTAGTTTTGTTTCAACTAGTGTTTGAACGGCAGGCATTCTTGTTGATCCACCGACAAGCAGAACATCATTAATTTCAGATAATGATATTTTAGCATCGCTAAGTGCTCTATCAATAGGTGCTTTACATCTTTCTAATAACGATGCGGTCATTTGTTCAAATTCACTACGTTTTAATTCAGCTTCAACGTTAATTGGGGCTTGTCCTTCAATGAAAATTAAGAAAGGTAGTGAAATATGAGCAATCATTGATGAAGATAAATCAATTTTTGCTTTTTCAGCGGCTTGTTTTAAACGAGCCATTGCCATTTTATTTTCGGTAACATTGTAATTGTGTTCTTTTTTGATTTTATCAACCAATCAATTTACGATAGCGTGATCTCAATCATCTCCACCTAATTCATTATCTCCTGCAGTTGATAATACTTCGAATGTTCCATCGGCTAATTCTAGAATAGAAACGTCAAATGTACCTCCACCAAGGTCGAAAACAAGAACCTTCTTTTCTTCCTCGGTCTTATCTAGACCGAAACTTAATGCAGCAGCAGTAGGTTCATTAATTATTCTTAATACTTCTAGACCAGCAATTTTACCTGCTAATTTTGTTGATTCACGTTGTGCGTTATTGAAGTATGCCGGAACAGTTATAACTGCTTTTTCTACTTTATGTCCAATTTTTTCTTCTGCGTATTTTTTTAGATTAGATAGGATCATTGCTGAAATTTCTTCAGGTTTGTATTCTTTTCCGTTTGCTTTAACGATTTGTTTTGTACCCATTAATCTCTTAATTGATGCTATTGTGTCAGGGTTAGTTTCAATTTGATTCTTTGCATTTTCACCAACTATTGTTTCTCCATCTTTAAACGAAACAACTGAAGGTGTTGTTCTTTTACCATTTAGATTTTCTAAAACTACTGGTGTTCCATTATCTACAATAGAAACAACAGAGTTAGTAGTACCTAAGTCGATACCAATAATTACTTCTTTTGCCATAATTAAAATTCCTTTCAATTTATTTTGTCGAATATATTTACGTAATTATTTTACCACAAATTAGCAGTCTTATATTTTAAGTGCTAATTTTTTTGCTTTTTACAAAAATATCTATATTTAAGGAGAATTAGTAAAAAAATTACTCAAGATGCGTATCATATTAATAAAGAAACTTCACTAATTTCTATGTTTAAGATTAAAATTGGAGAAAGTTTTACGGCTAAATTTATACCTAATTCCAAAGATTCATATATAAACGATAAAAATTGCGGGCTAAACCAAAAAAGCAAAGAACACAAGTACGAAAATTCAATCAAAGGAGTAAATAAAATTATTCATATCATTCCCAAAAGATTAATTGATTTATTGAATTTTATATTAAACGGTAGTGTAAAAACGAAAATCAAAAATGAAACTAAAAAATATTTGAAAAAAACATTTTTTCGGTCGCTAAATATCTTTAAATTATTAATTAACATAATTATGGATGTAACTGAGTATGTCAAAATAAATGAATAACTATATATAAGATAAAAATTTATATAAAAAGTTATTAATGAAGAGGTAGCTAAAGCAATTCATTTATTCTTTTTAAAAAGTTTAAATATATACATTATGAACGCTCTTAGTGGTGGTACAAAATTAGGAATTAAACACAAATAATAAAACGAAATGATTAATGATAACACCTTGACCAATAAGCTAATTTTTTTGTTTTTAATTTTATTGATAAATATTGTAAACGTTTTATAAATTAAATCGAAGTGAATTCCGGATATAACTAGCAAGTGGATTATGTTTAATTTAATTGCGTTCTGTTTTATTTCATTCCCGTTGTCGTTTAAACCAAAAATTATTAATTTTCAATATTTTTGAAACAGTATCGGTTGATTCATACAATAATTATTTATTAAATTTTGAATAGATAATTTTGGTTTTTTAACTTCTAAAACAATTGGCTTTTCCAATAAAAAATCTATATTTTGTTTATTGAAAAAATCATTAAATTTATCTTCATTTATTCTTGGGATGCCTTTTATTTCTATAGTGTTTCCAACATATAAGTTTTCAGCTGTGTTGAATTTATTTTGAAAAAACAGTAAATTAACATTTTTGTGGTTTATTATTGTATATTTTTCGGAATTTTTAACGATACGAGCATTGAATGTTATTGATTCATTTATAGTTATATTTTTATTATTATTTCATTGAATAAAATTGAATAAATAAATTATTACTAGTAGAACAGCTAATAAAAATGACATTTTGCTAAAGATTAGTAGAAAAATAGAACATGAAATTAAAATTACCAACCATAAATATCATAAAGAGAGCGAGGTAATTGATAAATGTAAAAAAATAGGAATAAGAAAACTAATAATTCATGCTGTTATATGATTATGATAGTCTTTAATTTTTTGATGCTTGCGGGCCCAATACCCTTTATCGATGCAATTTTTTCTCAAGTTGGATTACCTATCTTGGTTTTATTGTTTATGATAATTAACGCGATTTTTCTTTTTACCCCTCTTTCAATCAGTTGTTCTACTGTATTTAATCTATCCCAGTAAATTTTATTCGGAGCGGTTTTTTTATATGGTATTTCAATCGTTAAAGATTTGTCAACCAGACTACTAATTGGTACTTTTGACAAATCACTATCATTGGTGATGCCAGCTGTTTTTAAAATATCAATAAATTTAGTTCCGACATCTATTTCGTATTCCCCAGGATTATTTACTGCACCTTTTACATTAACAATAACTGTTTTTTTCTTTGTATCGCTTATTTTAATTGTCCTTTGATCGTTTGCAAAAGATATTGTTATAGCTCCAAAAAATAATAAAATAACCCCAAATAAATATTTCGTAATTCTTTTTTTTCTCATACTTTTAATTAGTCAAAAATTAAAGAAGTTATTGAAAAAGGAAAAAATTATCATTTTTTGAGTAAAAAATAAAAAAATAAGCTCGCGCTTATTTCTAGAATGCTAACTCTTTAGCAACACCTTTATCGTGAAACACATATTCTGTATCATTTCTAAATACTACATCAACTAATTCAGGATAATCAATAAATGGGTTACGGTTTTTTTTGGTGTTTGTAAATTCCATTATTTCTATCTAAATCAAACTGAGTGATTGAATCTCTGTAGTGTCATTCCAATAATTCATTTAAAAAGTTAACTTTAATCTTATTATCATTTGAACTATCAATTATTCTACTTGCAACACCTTTTTTGGTTAAATTTTTATCATTATATGTTAGGTAGAAATATAGAATGGCACGTGATACATCGCCTTTGAATTCATTAATTACTTCAGTTACATCTCCACCATCAACACCAGTTCCAACTTTTGTCCCATTAATTGATGTTCAACCGCTTTTTACATTCCCATATGGCAAATTACTGTGTTTACCATTTACGTGAATATCGGTCGGTCAAACGTGGTGAGCGTCATTTCTCATTGGAGAATCTTTACCAAATCAAGATTGAGGAATAATATGTTCACGGTTTCATCCGACACCTTCCGAGCCAGCAGAAGATCCATTGTCGTTAAATGAATAAGAATAGTTATCTTTCCCGTTCGGAATTTCTTCATACATGTCAAGTAAAGAACCATCTTTTTCATAATATTTATCAACAAACGCATCGCGATATGTTCTATACAAATCTCCATATCCACCTGTCGAACTGCGGTGTTGACGTTGTAGTTGCATTAAAGCGTCAATTAGTTCTTGGCCACTTTTGCCCTCTAAAGAGCTATAAAATTTGTTATTTGAATCATATTTAATTGCTGTTGCTTTAGTGATTGATGGAGCAACCAAATCAGGATATTGATCACTGAATTTACCAACAACTTTAATATCAGTTAATTTTTCATTTAAAGAACTATTATTTGATTCTCCGTTTTTAGAAATATTAACATTAGTTTGAGGTGTGTTGTTATCCTGTAAAGCCCCGTCTTTTATTTTGAATTTTGTTTCATAACTATTTTCAGAAATAAGACTCGGTGCGTTTTTGCCTTTATAATATCTTGCTTTATATTTTAAAGTCAATACGTTTCCGTCAATATTAAATGCGATTTCATCGCTGGGGTTTTCTTCGGTGCTATTAATGCTACAAAATTGAAAACTTGAATTTGAAGGATTTTGTTTTAAAACAAAAAGTTTTTTGGCTTGATTTCATTCTGAACCACCTTTTGGTCGCTCGGGTGAAACAATTATTGCTTTAGATGAGTATGAATAAAATAATTTTGACCCTTGTATTTCCTTAAGTATATCTATATCTAATGATTCTAATTTAAAGATGTTATCGGCGTTCATTGCTCAATTAGCAAATTCGGAATCAAGTTTACTTAACTTAACTTCATATTTATTTGTTTCGGCATCAGTATCTGTTTTTGAGTTTGTATTAACTGAAGTACCGGTTTGAGAATCGGTTTTAGTATTTGACTCTGTATTTACTGAAGCATTTTTTGAACTTTCATTTTCGATAACAGGTATTTCATTATTTTTTTATTTTGTTTTTGGCAAGCTGCAGATACAACTGTTAGAGCAGTCGACGAAAAACCTATTAGTGGTAATAGTATAAATTTGTTTAAATTTTTCATATAATAATTTCCTTTATGCATTCGCATCAAAAAAATAAGGGGACTCAAACGAGATTTTATAAATATTTTGATATATTTTGCTCTTAAATTATACATTTATAGATTCACAAGATAGTATTTTTTAAGTATTCGGTTGATATTTTAGGAAATTTCCATATTTTTTCCATATTTTTACTTAATCGTGTTAAAAGACTAGTTTTTTGGCAAAACCTAGATTTTTAAAAACAAACTTTGTATCATTTTTAAAAACAACGTCAATTAGTTTTGGATAATCAATAAAAGGGTTGCGATTGTGTTGATGTTTATATATCCCATTATTTCGGTCTAAATCAAATTGGGTAATTGGGTCTGAATCACTTCATTCAAGATATTGTTTTAGGTAGTTAGGATTAATTGATTTATTTGTTCAAACTCTTCTAGAATCCTTAGTTTTGGTAATTTGTTTTTTTGGATAATTCTTATAAGTAATCCAAAAATACAAAATTGCTCTAGCAACATCGCCTTTAAATTCGTTAATTACTTCCATAACTCTCTCGTTATCTAAACCAACACCGATTTTAGTTCCATTTTTTGATTGTCTAAATATTTGTTTGACCTCACCAAAAGGATATGCAGCATGTAAACTATTGATTTTGGAGTCTGTTGGTCAAACGTGGTGAGCATCATTTTTTAATGGTTTGGCTTCGCTAAATCAAGATTGAGGAACAATATGTTCGCGGTTTCACCCAGACCCTTCCTGTTTATGATTACTTTTTTTCGTTCAAAGGAGTAAATAACATTGTCTTTTCCACTAGGTATTTCAGTATAAATATCTAATAATGAATTGTCTTTTTCGTAGTATTTGTCTACGAAGGCGTTTTTATAGGTTGTAAATAAAGCGTTATATCCTCCCGTACTTTCGGCATTTTGTTGTTGTAATTTTATTAAGGCATTAATTAATGATGTGCCACTTTTTCCATCCAGAGTTTGGTAGTAATTGTCGTACTCATAAATGATTTCTTTAGAATTGATAACTGATGGAGCTACTAGATTAGAATAAACACCATTGGTCTTTGAACTGCTTTCGTTAACTACTGTTATTGTTCCGATTTTTTTATCGCCTTCATTTTTATTAGTTTGATTATCTTTTTTATTGTTAACTTCGTTTGTTGTTTTATTATTTTTGTTGTCTTTTATGCCAAGCAGCGAATTATCAATTTTAAAACTTGTATGATAGGTTTGTTTAGAGATTAAACTATTTTTATGTTTGTAATATTGAGATTTGTAAAAGATAGTTAATTCTTTGTTGTTATATTCATAAGTTAATTCAATTGAAATATTTTTACTATTTGAATGTTGGTTGCATAAATTGTAATATTTCGGAGCTGGAGTTTTAAATGAAAACAATTTTGGTGATTTTTTTCAATCATTTTCACTTGAGGGTTTGGTTTGCGCAACGACAATTGATTGTGTTTTTCAAGAATAAAACAGCTTATTATTTGTCAAAACGTCAATAATATTATTATTTTGTAAACTAGGATCTATATCTAGCTTTAATGCATCATTAAGGTTTATTGTTCAATTGGCAAATTCTTTATTTTCACTAGCTAAATCCGGCTCATCATGAGACACATTTATTATATTTTCTTGGTTATCTTCATTGTCGATTTTGTTTGTGGACGCAGCATTTTCTTCATTAATTTTGTTTTCGTTTTTATTTGATATTAACTCTGTTTTGTCATTTTTAGTTGATGTTCCCAGTTTGCTTTGAGCAGTTTCATCGTTTTTTAATTTGACATTATTATTTTGATTTTTTTGAGATATATTGATATTTTTTGTTTCGGAACACGAAAAACTAATTAACGACGTAACACTAATTGAGGCGATAGAGATTAATATTTATACATATTTTCCTTTTGTTGTTTCGCAACAAAGCATAAAAATTATATTTATTTAAGGTTTTTTATTTAATTTATAACCACATTTAGCTATTAAATTGGCTTATATAACTCTCTAAAACCGGAAATAATGCTTATTTATTTATAATCTCAGTTTTTGCTGTGTGTATAATAAGGAGAGAAATGGAGATAAAATGAAAGTAAATTTTAAATCAAAACTTGTTGAACTATTAGGCAAACAAATTAATGTGGGAGATAAATTTCCAACTTTTAAAGCTGTTAATTTAGATTTAAGCGACTTTAATTTTGAAGATTTACCAAAATCAAAAAAATTAGTTATTTCAATTCCTTCGATTGATACTGGTGTTTGTGAAATGGAAACTACAAAGTTCATGAATTATTTTAAAAATTTAGAATACCCTGTGTTGGCAATTTCTTGCGACTTACCTTTTGCTTTTGATCGTTGATGTGTTGCTCATGATAATAAAAAAGTTATTCCCCTTAGCGAATTTAGATATAACGATTTCGGCCTTAAAACTGGAACAAAATTAGACGAAGTTGGTTTATTGACCAGAGCCGTATTTGTTTTAGATGAAAATAACAAAGTGTTACATGTTGAGTATGTTAAAGAAGTAAGTACTGAACCCAATTACGAAAAAGTTTATGAATTTTTTAAATAGTTTAACGCTTAATTTTTAATCAGCGCTTTTGCGCTTTTTTTATACGAATAATTAATTATTAACTTGGTGATAATTGAAATTATAAATTGGTCAAGCTTTTTAGATAACAAACACTAAATTATAATAAGGTACAATATCAAAATTAATATTAATATATATAAGATACAGACTCAAAGATCAAATTCGACTAAGTTTTATAAAAAAACATAAAAAAAATTTTGTAAAAATCTAAACTATATTAAAATAATAATCACTAGCATATGTTAGTGAAATTACCTAGCGAAAATAACCGAAAAAAAATTAAAAAAATATTTGGTTTTTATTCGAAAGCGTGATATTATTATTAAGCGTTTTATAAACAACGCATTGTTCTTTGAAAACTAGATATATAAACATGACGAAGTCAATTTTTTCGAGAGTTTGATCCTGGCTCAGGATGAACGCTGGCTGTGTGCCTAATACATGCATGTCGAGCGAAGTACTTCTGTACTTAGCGGCGAATGGGTGAGTAACACGTACTCAACGTACCCTTCAGATTGGGATAGCGGTTGGAAACAACCGATAATACCAAATACTTGTAATTATCGCATGATGATTACATAAAAGGCGCGTTTGCGCCACTGGAGGAGCGGGGTGCGTAACATTAGCTTGTTGGTGAGGTAACGGCCCACCAAGGCGATGATGTTTAGCGGGGTTGAGAGACTGAACCGCCACACTGGGACTGAGATACGGCCCAGACTCCTACGGGAGGCAGCAGTAGGGAATATTCCACAATGGACGAAAGTCTGATGGAGCGACACAGCGTGCAGGATGAAGGCCCCATGGGTTGTAAACTGCTGTGGTAAGGGAATAAAAAATAGCATAGGAAATGATGCTACATTGAATGTACCTTATTAGAAAGCAACGGCTAACTATGTGCCAGCAGCCGCGGTAATACATAGGTTGCAAGCGTTATCCGGAATTATTGGGCGTAAAGCGTCTGTAGGTTGTTTATTAAGTCTGGCGTTAAATTTTGGGGCTCAACCCCAAACCGCGTTGGATACTGGTAAACTAGAGTTATGTAGAGGTTAGCGGAATTCCTTGTGAAGCGGTGAAATGCGTAGATATAAGGAAGAACACCAACATGGCGAAGGCAGCTAACTGGACATACACTGACACTGAGAGACGAAAGCGTGGGGAGCAAACAGGATTAGATACCCTGGTAGTCCACGCCCTAAACGATGATCATTAGCTGATGGGGAACTCATCGGCGCAGCTAACGCATTAAATGATCCGCCTGAGTAGTACGTTCGCAAGAATAAAACTTAAAGGAATTGACGGGGACCCGCACAAGCGGTGGAGCATGTGGTTTAATTTGAAGATACGCGTAGAACCTTACCCACTCTTGACATCTTCCGCAAAGCTATAGAGATATAGTGGAGGTTAACGGAATGACAGATGGTGCATGGTTGTCGTCAGCTCGTGTCGTGAGATGTTCGGTTAAGTCCTGCAACGAGCGCAACCCCTATCCTTAGTTACTAACATTTAGTTGAGCACTCTAAGGAGACTGCCCGAGTAATCGGGAGGAAGGTGGGGACGACGTCAAATCATCATGCCTCTTACGAGTGGGGCAACACACGTGCTACAATGGCCGATACAAAGTGAAGCAACCCAGCGATGGTGAGCAAACCACAAAAAATCGGTCTCAGTTCGGATTGGAGTCTGCAACTCGACTCCATGAAGTCGGAATCGCTAGTAATCGTAGATCAGCTACGCTACGGTGAATACGTTCTCGGGTCTTGTACACACCGCCCGTCAAACCATGGGAGCTGGTAATGCCCGAAGTCGGTTTATTAACAAACTGCCTAAGGCAGGACTGGTGACTGGGGTTAAGTCGTAACAAGGTATCCCTACGAGAACGTGGGGATGGATCACCTCCTTTCTACGGAGTACAATGTCAAAAATACTTTTTTGACGAACTAACCTTAATCAGACCTATTTACACAAACATTTTTGTCATGGCTTGTTAGGTCGCAAGCATATATCTAGTTTTGAGAGGACAATCTCTCAAAATTGTTCTTTGAAAACTGAATAGTAAATATTTTAAAATATTACAACGACATCAAAAATATAAATTATATCAATTTTGGTTAATTTGTTTTGATTCATCGAGTAGTCATAAATATATTATGACTCATTGAAATGTCTTAAAATACACATCAATAACAACAATAGGAAATCCTAATTTTAATTAATTAGGGACATACTTTTAAATAAGTAAGAGTTTGTGGTGGATGCCTTGGGTCTGGAAGTCGATGAAGGACGTGATTACCTGCGATAAGCCTCGTGGAGCTGGATATGAGCTACGATACGGGGATTTCCGAATGGGGGAACCTAACTAGAGTAATGTCTAGTTGCCTTCTTCTGAATACATAGGAAGTCGAGCGAGACACCATGTGAACTGAAACATCTTAGTAGCATGAGGAACAGAAAATAAATAATGATTTCTTCAGTAGCGGCGAGCGAACGAGAAAGAGCCCAAACCACTTTATAGTGGGGTTGTAGGACGATCTACATAGAGTTACAAAACTTAATGATAGCAGAAGCACTTGGGAAGGTGCGGCATAGAGGGTGATACCCCCGTAAGCGAAATCGTTAAGTCTCTTGGTCGTATCCTGAGTAGGGCGGGGCACGTGAAACCCTGTCTGAATCTGCCGGGACCACCCGGTAAGGCTAAATACTAACCAGACACCGATAGTGAACTAGTACCGTGAGGGAAAGGTGAAAAGAACCCCGAGAGGGGAGTGAAATAGATTCTGAAACCACTTACTTACAATTAGTCAGAGCCCATTTAAGGGTGATGGCGTACATCTTGCAGTATGGACCGGCGAGTTATGTTATCATGCGAGGTTAAGCGGAAAAAAGCGGAGCCGTAGAGAAATCGAGTCTTAATAGGGCGAATTAGTATGATGGCATACACCCGAAACCAGGTGATCTATTCATGAGCAGGCTGAAGCTTGGGTAACACCAAGTGGAGGGCCGAACCGTAGTACGCTGAAAAGTGCCCGGATGACTTGTGAATAGCGGAGAAATTCCAATCGAACTTGGAGATAGCTGGTTCTCCTCGAAATAGCTTTAGGGCTAGCGTGTGATGTTAAATGATGGTGGTAAAGCACTGAATGTGGAATGGCCGCGCCTAGCGGTACTGACTATAATCAAACTCTGAATACCATCATGTATTATCATGCAGTCGGAACCGGGGTGCTAACGTCCCGGCTCGCGAGGGAAACAACCCAGATCGTCGGCTAAGGTCCCAAATTCATGTTAAGTGAGAAAGGTTGTGAGGTTTCATAAACAACTAGGAAGTTGGCTCAGAAGCAGCCATCTTTTAAAGAGTGCGTAATAGCTCACTAGTCAAGAGACCTTGCGCCAATAATTTAACGGGACTAAAACATGAAACCGAAGCCACGGGTACATTTATGTACGTTAGAGGAGCGTTCTTAGGGCGGTGAAGCTAGACCGTGAGGACTAGTGGAGCGCTAAGAAGTGAGAATGCCGGTATGAGTAACGATTCGCAGTGAGAATCTGCGACGCCTATTGGGGAAGGTTTCCTGGGCAAGGTTCGTCCACCCAGGGTAAGTCAGGGCCTAAGGCGAGGCGGAAACGCGTAGTCGATGGACAACAGGTTAATATTCCTGTACTTTCTATGGTAGTGATGGAGTGACGGAGAAGGATAAACTTACCTCTTACTGGATTGAGGGGCAAGTAGTAACTGGGAATTGTAGGCAAATCCGCAATTTATTAACCGGGAGCTGCGACGCATAGGCAATAGCCGAATTAGTTGATTTCATGCTTCCAAGAAAAGCTTCTAAACTTAATATCATGGAAACCTGTACCGAGAACGGACACACGTCCCCAAGATGAGTATTCTAAGGCGAGCGAGAAAACTAGTGTTAAGGAACTCTGCAAAATGACCCCGTAAGTTCGCAAGAAGGGGTGCTCACGAAAGTGAGCCACAGAAAATTATGAGGGGCAACTGTTTATCAAAAACACAGCTCTCTGCTAAACCGCAAGGTGATGTATAGGGGGTGAAGCCTGCCCAGTGCCCGAAGGTTAAGTGGATGCGTTAGCTTATGCGAAGCGTTGAAATGAAGCCCGGGTGAACGGCGGCCGTAACTATAACGGTCCTAAGGTAGCGAAATTCCTTGTCGGCTAAATACTGACCTGCACGAAAGGCGCAATGATCTCTCAACTGTCTCAACACTAGACTCGGTGAAATTATGGTCCCAGTGAAAACGCTGGGTACCCGCATCAAGACGAAAAGACCCCATGGAGCTTTACTACAACTTCGTATTGAAATTTGGTCTAACATGTGTAGGATAGGTGGGAGACGTTGAAGCTAGAACGCCAGTTCTAGTGGAGTCAACCTTGAAATACCACCCTTGTTATATTGAGTTTCTAACTTGCCATCATAATCGGGTGGGAGGACAGTGCGTGGCGGGTAGTTTGACTGGGGCGGTCGCCTCCTAAAGAGTAACGGAGGCGTTCAAAGGTACACTCAATACGGTCAGAAACCGTATGCAGAGCGCAAAGGTAGAAGTGTGCTTGACTGTGAGACTTACAAGTCGAGCAGGTGCGAAAGCAGGACTTAGTGATCCGGCTGTACATTGTGGAATGGCAGTCGCTCAACGGATAAAAGTTACCCTGGGGATAACAGGCTTATCTTGCCCAAGAGATCACATCGACGGCAAGGTTTGGCACCTCGATGTCGGCTCATCGCATCCTGGAGCTGGAGTCGGTTCCAAGGGTTGGGCTGTTCGCCCATTAAAGCGGTACGCGAGCTGGGTTCAGAACGTCGTGAGACAGTTCGGTCCCTATCTGATGTGGGCGTTGGAATATTGATGAGAGCCGTTTTTAGTACGAGAGGACCGAAACGGACGTACCACTGGTGTTCCAGTTGTTCCGCCAGGAGCATAGCTGGGTAGCTAAGTACGGAAAGGATAACCGCTGAAAGCATCTAAGTGGGAAGCCTCCTCAGAGATTAGTATTCCCTTGAGATTCCTTGTAGACTACGAGGTTGATAGGCTGGATGTGTAAGCATAGCGATATGTTGAGCTGACCAGTACTAATAAATCAATAGGTTTAAAAGTAATGTGTATTTTATACATTTCAATGAGTTTTAAATTACTATTCAGTTTTCAGAGAATAATGCTCCGGATGGAGTTTTTTTATTGCTTTTTTTGTAAAAAACGATCAAAGAAACAATAAAAATAACCTATTAAATTTGATTATTTAAATTTAACAAAAAATGAGTATTTATGGGATAATGTGGAAAATTTGGAAATGATTTCATAATCTCTAATTCAATATTTCTAAACAATATGTATGATGATTCATAAATAATTAAAAATATAAATAGTCTTAAAAACGATTAAAAATGCTGTTTTTTTAGCCCAAAATGTACGCTTTTAATAAAAATATACGTGTAGACTACACTATATATTTTTAAATGTTTGTTCCCAAAATATCTATATATAGTGGTTTTCGGTGTTCTAACTACAAGTACTAAAAACAAAAAATTTAAAAAAATATTTAATAGAGAATATAAATTTGATATATTAATATTAATATTGTGCCAAAAACGCAATATTATAAAAAATCACTTTATAGGAGAACAAAATTTATGAAAATGAAAGCATTAGTTTATCACGGAGATCACAAAATTTCTCTAGATCTAGTTGATAAACCAGTTATTCAAAAACCTACAGATGCAATTGTTAAAGTCACAAAAACAACAATCTGTGGTACTGACTTAGGTATTTACAAAGGTAAAAACCCTGAAGTAGCTTCAGGAAGAATTCTAGGACACGAAGGAATTGGTGTTGTAGAACAAGTTGGTGAAGGTGTTACAAACGTTAAAGTTGGAGATAAAGTTCTTATCTCTTGTGTTACACCTTGTGGCAAATGTGACAACTGTAGAAGACAACTTTACTCGCACTGTCGCGAAGATGAAGGTGGATGAAAATTTGGATACATGATTAACGGTACCCAAGCAGAATATGTACGTGTTCCATTTGCGGATAACAGTTTATACAAATACCCAGAAACAATTTCTGATAATGTAGCTGTTATGTTATCGGATGCACTTCCTACAGGACACGAAATTGGTGTTAAATATGGTAATGTTAAACCTGGAGATTCTATTGCCATTGTAGGTGCTGGTCCAGTTGGTATGGGTGTATTATTAACATCACAACTATACTCACCTGCTAACATCATTGTTATTGACCTAGATCCAAACAGATTGGAAATGGCTAAAAAATTAGGTGCAACCCACACAATAGTTCCATCAGCAAACCTTTTAGCAGATGTTCAAAAAATTGTAGGTGCAGACGGTGTTGATGTTGCTATCGAAGCTGTTGGTGTTCCACAAACATGACAAACATGTCAAGAAATTGTTAAAGCCGGAGGACACATTGCTATCGTTGGTGTTCACGGTAAAAAAGTTGATTTTGATGTTCAAAATCTATGAATTAAAAACTTGACAATTACAACCGGTTTAGTTAATACAAATACGACTCCATTATTAATTAATGGTGTGTCAACAGGTAAATTACCAGTCGAAAAACTAATTACTCACGAATTCAATTTAAGTGATATGATGAAAGCATACGAAACTTTCTTAAATGCTGCTGATACTAAAGCAATGAAATTGTTAATTGATGCAACTAAATAACAATCTTAAACAAGGGTATTATCCTTGTTTTATTTTTGCAAATCGACTGCAAAATAAGGTCATTTAAAGCACAATCAAAAAGTTTTAATAAAAAACCTTCTCTAATGTCGACTTAATGCGTTTAGACGTTTAAAATTATCTTTACAAGGGATAAAGATTTATTTTAGCAGGTAAGGAGTAAAAAAATAAAATCACCGCGTTAAATTTGGCGATTTTATTTATTTAATTCAATGTATTCTTTTAAGTTTGTTGTGTGATTATATTTTTTTGCCGCCTCAACATCTTTGTTTATAACTGATTTTGCCAAATCAATATTAGTATATGCAGCAATTGCAAAAATATAGTGTAGCATGTCCCCTAATTCAACAATTAATGATTCATCGCTCCCATCATTTTTTTTAGTGGCTTTTTTGTAATTGTTCTTGATATTAATAACTTCGGCGACTTCGCCGATTTCTTCGGTTAATTTAATAAACATCCTAAAAAGAAAATTAGGATCTTTGAATTTATCTTGATAATGTTGTTTTAAATAGTTTTGTAAATCTTTAAAATCTAAGTTTTCCATCTTACCTCGCTTTTAATTATTATATTCATTTAATATTTATTCCACCAAATGAAAAAAATATTTTTTTGTTTATTTCATTTTATTTTTCTATTATAATAAATAAGCAATTATGCGGATGTAGTTCAATGGTAGAACTCCAGCCTTCCAAGCTGATTATGCGGGTTCGATTCCCGTCATCCGCTCCATTTGTTTAAATAACACCGAAAGCAGTTATCTGCTTTTTTTATATAAACTAATAATAAGGTAAAATAGATAATATGATAAATGACACAATAGCAGCAATTTCTTCAGGCGGAAAAATAAATCAAGCCATCTCAATAATTAGAGTTAGCGGTAGTGAAAGTACTAAAATAGTCTCTAAAATTTTCACTGGAAAAATTGGGAAAAACCACACCATAACTTATGGAAATATTATTGATAACTTAAACGGTAACAAAATAGTAGATGAAGTATTAGTTATGTGGTTTATAGGAAAAAAAACGTTCACCGGTGAGGATACGGTTGAAATAAATTGTCACGGTGGTGTTGTAATAACTAACCGTATTTTGGAATTACTTTTAGCTAATGGGGCTCGATTAGCTACACCTGGTGAATTTAGTCGCAGAAGTTTTTTGAATGGCAAAATGGATTTAATCAAAGCAGAAGCAATAAATGATTTAATACATGCTCAATCCATGATTCAAACTGAATTAGCTGTTCAAAAATTTGATGGTCGTACAAGCAAATTAATTGAAGATTTGAGATCAAAATTAATGTATTTAATTGGAAAAATTGAAGTTAATATTGACTATCCTGAATATGATGATGTTGAGAAAATTCTTGATAACGGATTACTTAAAGAGTTATCAGATTTAAACATTAAAATGAATAATTTAGTTATTCAAAGTGAAAATTCTAGATTGCTTTTTGAAGGAATTAAGGTAGCAATAATCGGAAAACCTAATGTTGGAAAAAGTTCTTTATTAAATTGTTTGCTTGGTGAGGAAAAAGCTATTGTTACTGATGAAGCTGGTACTACTAGGGATTTGGTCGAAGCTTCTTGACAATATAAAGGTATGCTATTCAAACTTATTGATACCGCCGGAATCAGACGAGCAAGTGCTAAAGCTGAACAAATAGGAATAGAAAAGTCTTTTGAGCAAATAAAAAACGCAGATGTTGTTATTCATGTCTGTGATACACAACAACAAAATGACGAATTCGACACGAAAGTAATTGAGTTAAGTAAAAAATATAACAAAGAATTAATTACAGTTTGAAATAAAAAAGACTTAGCTGATGCGCCCAAAGGATTCATTTCTATAAGCGCTCAAAACAATGATCTTGATAGCCTATTAGAAACATTGGTCAATAAATTCAAAACAATGAATATTAATGATATTGATTTTGTAACAAATGCTCGCCAACTTGCTTTAATTAAAAAAGCTAACAGCAATATCGAATCTGCTATTAATTCATTAAATATGGGTCTATATTCTGACTTGGTTATTATAGATATTACAGAGGCTTGAAAAAATTTAACGGATATTACTGGTAGAGCAGATAATGAGGAATTATTAGATGATATGTTTAAAAACTTTTGTCTAGGGAAGTAGAGGTAAACATGGCTATAAAATTTGTTGATGCACATACGCATCCGCTGAAAGAATATTATAAAAATACTGACGAGACAATTATGAACGCTTTTAATGAGGGTGTTGAAATTATGATGGTCACTGGTTGCAGTCTTGATGAAAATAACGAGGTAATCGCCACCTGTAAAAAATATGATTTCACTTATCCTGTAATCGGTATTCATCCGAATCATGCCACTGGTGATATTGATGGGTTAAACCTTGAAAAACAAATAACTAGTGATGTTAAAGCTATTGGAGAAATTGGTTTGGATTTCTTCTGGGATTTAGTCCCCAAAGAAATTCAAATTTCATCTTTGCACTCACAAATAAAAGTTGCTCAAAAATATAACTTACCCGTTGTTATTCATATGCGTGATTCATATGAAGAATTGTATGAAATATTGAAACAGTATCAAGAAGTTAAATTTATGATACACACGTTTAGCGGAGATATTTACTGAGCTAAAAAATTTTCCGAATTTAATACATATTTCAGTATAAGCGGTGTTTCCACTTATAAAAACGCTCAAAAAACTATTGAAGTTGTTGATTGGCTTCCACTCGATAGAATATTAACCGAAACCGATGCTCCGTATCTTTCTCCTGCGAATAAGAGAGGGACTGACAATGTTTCCGAAAATGTAATCTATACAACTATGTTTTTAGCCGGAATTAAAAAAATGGCTCCCGAAAAATTTTCTAAACAAGTTGTTAAAAATGCAAAGGAGTTTTTTAATTTAAATGTCAAAAGGTAAAAGTATAGTAGCAAAAAAGAAATTTGGACAGAATTTTTTGAATGATATAAACATAATTAAAAAAATTATTGAAGTAATAAAACCGCAGGGCAAAAAAATTATCGAAATTGGTCCGGGTTTAGGAGCATTAACCGGAGAACTAAATAAGAAGGCAGATAAATTAATTGCATTCGAAATTGATGAAGATATGATTAATCACTTGCTTAAAAATTCTATTTTGTCTGAAAATCAAATTATTAAAGGGGATTTTCTTGATGCGGACTTAAGTCTTTATAATGGTTTCGAAATTGTTGGTAATATTCCTTATTACATTACTAGTGAAATAATTTTTAAAATAATTGAAAACCGAAGTAACTTCAAAAGAGCAACTTTAATGGTTCAAAATGAAGTTGCAGACAGGTTAGTGGCGAAAATGAATACAGCAGATTATTCAAAATTAACAATAACTGTTCAGTATGTTGCTGATGTAAAAAAAGAATTATTCGTTAAAAAAACATTATTTACACCAAGCCCCAAGGTTGATTCAGCAATTGTTACTTTAGAATTTAAGGACAAAAATAATTTAAAATTCGGTAAGCTTAAGGATTTCTTTAAATTATGTTTTCTTTCAAGAAGAAAAAAATTGTCATGAAGCCTGAAAACAAAATACAGCGATAAAAAAATAAAAGAGGCATACAAAAATCTTAATTTAGGTGAATTTACTAGAATTCAAGAATTAGACTTATTTGAAATTGAAAAATTATATGATGAATTGGAGAGTGAATAAATGAGCATATGTGAATTTGATTATAAAAATGATTTAGAAACATTTCAAACTAACCCTGAAATTATCGAATCTAGAGTTAAAAGTTACTCTAAAATGACCGAATTTTTATTTTTAATATCAATAGTAATACATATTGGTACTGCTGTGTTATTCTTCTTTTTAGGGTGAACTGAAACATGACATAAAGTTTTACTAAGTTTTTCAGTTATTATCACCGCAGCCTTATACATTTTCAGTTTTATTAAACTTATAGGACTATTCAGTTTCAAAAAAACATTCAAGATTGCAGCACAAGGTTCAGAGACTAAAAAAGCTTACAAGAACTATAAAATATATAAATTTTGTAAATTTGATTGAACTTGCTATAAGAAAATCAATTAAATTTGTTAAAATTTATAATTACAGAAAGACATGGTGATATTATGCAAAAAATAACATTTATAGGTTCTGGGGCCTGAGCCTCTGGTTTAGCCACAGTTCTATCAAAAAACAATAAAAAAGTAACATTATGAGGTATTGATCAGCAAGAAATTAGTGATATAAATAATGGGATGAATACAAGATATTTTGGAGAAACAAAATTTAATAATCCCCAAAATGTTAGAGCGACAGCGGATTTGGTCGAGGCTCTCGAAGATTTTGATTTATTAGTTCTTGCCGTTCCTACAACCGTTATCGTTTCGGTTTTAAACAATATTAAAAAAATAATCGGAGATAAAAAAATTAATGTTATAAATGTTGCCAAAGGTATCGATGGTGTGTCAAAACAATTTTTTTCTAAGGTAATTTCTGATGTATTAGGTAAGAATTTATTAAACATTTGTTCATTAATCGGACCTTCATTTGCAACAGAAGTATTTCAAAACAATTTGACTATTATTAACGCCGTAGGAAAGAATGAAACGTTTTTATCAGAAATAGCAGATTTGTTTAATAACGACACTTTTAAAATAGTCATAAATTTAGATGAAAAAGGTAGTGAAGTGTATTCAGCTTTAAAAAATGTATTAGCCATCGGTATTGGCATTTCATCAGGTTTGTATTCAGCTAAAAATTTAGCCCCTGCATTAATATCTATTGGTTTAAAAGAGGTATCGGTTATCGCTAAAAAACTATATCCCAATTCGAACCCGTTATCAGGCTATGAATTAGCAGCGATTGGAGATATAGTTCTAACATGTTTGAACACGACGAGCCGTAATTTTAGTTTTGGAATTGAGATTGCCAAAAACGGTTTGCTTTCAGCTTTAAATAGTAATACAAAAACAGTTGAAGGTTATAACACTGCTAAAATTTTAAATCAGATTTTAGATGAAAATAATGATATACATGTCCCTTTTATTCAAAGTATTGTTGATGTTTTAACAGGTAAACAAGACCACCACAACTTACTGGATTTTATTGATAAATTATAATTTTTATTAAAAAATGCCGTATTTCAAGGCCTATTTTTTTATAAATATGAAATTATTTTCATTTTTATAAAATAATTACGAATTTACTCATTTTATAATTGCTTACGTAAAAAAACGCTTTTAAAATTTTATTTAAAAAACGTAATTTTATGTGCAATTTTTTTATTTCACTTTTTAGGGTATTTTTTGCGACCTTTTCCACTATATAATAAGTGAATAATTAAAGAAAGGAAACTTATGACCCCCAAACAACTTTTATCAACTAACTGAAGTTCCACAGGATTCTTATATGAATTTCTAGCTACATTCACTTTAGTGTTTTTCACTTTGATTTGAATGTTTATTGCGAAATTAACTAAAAAAGATAAAAATAAAGTTTATATGTCTTTTGGACTAACGTTTGTCACATTTTTAATGTTTGTTATTCCTTGATCATGAAGTCATTTCTTGTCTTCTAAATCATCAATGCCTTTAGCAAACCCATTAATAGTTGTATTGCAAGCAATGCTGCAAGGAATCGATATTAAAAACCATAGCATTTCCCCGATATTTTCAGGGGTATCCTATTTGATAGGAGCTCAAATTATAGGAGGTGTTTGCGCATTTGTTCTATTTACTCCGCTGCACTTCTTGATGAAGAATTATTTTATAAAGCATCATAGTGAATATGATGCAAAGAATATTTTGTTGCTAAGAATATTTCAAAACAACGAAGATTGTAATTCTAACGTTTTTAAATTTACAATAAAAGAATTTATCTTCATTTCGTTATTCGTTACTACTGTTCCATTATTAGGTTATATAAGTCAAGTTAATTTTGGAACAAATGGTTATGACAGAATGATTATAACTATATTAGTAATTTGATTTACACTGTATTTATCAGCGTTTTTTGGATTTTATGGATTTCATTTATATTTTTCATTTATGAATTTAATTACGTCCGTAATTTTAACTATTATAGTAGTACTAAAAAATCGTAATGACCAAAAAAGAGAATCGATGTTTTTATTAAAACGAAGTTCAATCAATTTCTCTATTATATTAATTTTTACATTCGCTATACCGATTATTTTTTCCTTAATTATTTTTGGTATAACAAATATATCTAGTTCAACATTGAATTTTTAAAGGAAAATATGAAAAAAAATAAAATACTCAAATTATTGCCAGTGCTTTCGGCATCGGTTTTAATGACTGCATCTTGCACATTGCAAAATTCAAATAACAAAAATAAAAACAGT
The DNA here is from genome assembly GCF_013008635.1 of Mycoplasma miroungigenitalium. Classification (NCBI taxonomy): domain Bacteria; kingdom Bacillati; phylum Mycoplasmatota; class Mollicutes; order Mycoplasmatales; family Mycoplasmataceae; genus Mycoplasma; species Mycoplasma miroungigenitalium. The sequence goes on along the minus strand of NZ_CP053096.1, from coordinate 165,145 downwards.
ATTACCGCAGATAATGAGCTTAATACTATAAAAATTAATAATTATCTGAGGTATAACGATATTTCACATAGAGTCTTTAAGTTTAAAAACCATAAGACAAAGTTATCTGATATAGAATTCTCTGATATTTCTAGAAACAACTACATTCCAAATAAATTGTATTTTGATTTCGACGAATTCAAACAAATTCTTATTGACGAAGTAAAATTGGATAAGTCTTTTACAGACAGTCTTAAATGAAAATATGATTTCCATAACATTCAACCTGATCCGGCAAATATTAATGATTTATTAATGCCAATAAAACTAATTACACCGATTGATAAATCAGTAGCATTTCAAGGTTTATTTGTTGAAAACACATTAAATTTGAAACTTAAAGGGTTGAAGTTAAAATCTAGTGATAAAAAATCAGTAGAACTAATTAATTCTATTATTGAAAAACTACAGGCCAAAAATGACCTTTTCACAGTTGAAATTAACAGTTCGAATTTAACTAAAAAAACACAATTATTAAATAAGTGGGAAATATCAAATTTTTCTACTAAACAACTAAATGATATATTTAATGTTAAGCTTTCTAAAGAGATAGATTTTGTAGATAACACTCATAAATTAGATTATTTTGTTAAAAATATAGATTTTACCCACTTTGAAGATTTAGATAAAATTAATGTAACCATTAGAGTTGTTGTAAGCGAATTAAACAAATCAAAACCAAACAATATAGGCTTTGACATAGAAAAGGGTCTAGACCTAAATCAAAGTGTTAATGACAAAAAAATACAAGATGTGTTGATTAACCAATCGCTTTTAGCAAATTTACATTATTCAATTTTTGATTCTAATATTTATAATTCAGATTTTAATAATCTTAACAAAGATGATTTTGTCATCTCATCGTTGAACGATAATATTAGATACGAAATTATTGATTACAAGCCAGTTAACTTCAGAAACGGTTCATTGCATTTAAAAGCAAAAATTTCCGAACATGAATACGAACTAACCAAAAAAGTTGGTGTTGGTGAATTTACTAATCCATTCAAAAATGAGTTTGTTAAGGAAAATGTGAATGCATTTAACTTCATTATTGATAATTTAACTAAAGAAGACTTACCAAAGGTTAATTCTTCAATTTATAATATTTATTCAACAAAATTATTGTCGGGTGGATACGATTCGACAAGATCGGTGTACGCTTCAAGAATAGATACCCCTATATTCTTACATGTTGGGGAAGACTATTTAGCTCCAGAATATACGCCAATTATTGCTCCTTTTGACGCAGAAATTGTAGGGGTTTTTGCCAGATCGTTAAAAGATGGTCAAAAAGAAATTGCGAATGCTTCGGGAACAACATTGATGCTAAGAGTTGAAAAAAATAAATTATGCAATTATTCACCTAGAGAACTAGAAATTAATTTTGGTATCAATGATGAATCCGAATTAGAAAATGGATATATTTACATTGGATTTATACATTTGGATGCGGGCTTGACTATGAATAATTCAGATTTGGGTTGAACAAGTTCCAAAGTCTCTCTAACAAAAGATGGTAAAAATGATTTTGATATTGTTGAAGGGGTCTACCCTGACACGCCAAAAAAAGTTTCTAAAGGCGAAATTATAGGTTTTTTAGGAACGCCAGATACTAACGGTGGTTGAATGCCTCACGTACACATCACTGTTTACAATGATCAAGATAAATATTACAATGAAAATGGAATTGCATACAATATGATGCAAAGAAGCAATCGTGTGAATAGATATAAACCTAATTCGAATCCATTTTCATCAATAAGGGTGGATGGCGTTACGGCTAAACCGGCCGGAGCTGTTTACGAAACAGATGATTTAACTGCAAAACAAGATAAAACAAAAAAACTTGATGAAACACCTATTTGAATTTCCAATCCTATGCAACAGCAAGAACACCGTAACGGATTCGTTAATCCAAATGTGTTATTTAAAATAAGAGGTAATGAAAGTTTTTCATTTGATTTAGAAGATTATTTTAAATTGAATAAATAGCAACAGAAATGTTGCTTTTTATTATTTTAAATAGTTCAAAATACTATTAAAAAGGTTAAGAATATTTATTTTTAATTTTTTTCTAAATATGTATAATATTTTCAGCACTAATTAATAAGTTTGTTGTATAATGTTTTCGCATATGGCACCATAGCCAAATGGCCAAGGCATGAGTCTGCAAAACTTTGATTACCGGTTCGAATCCGGTTGGTGCCTCCATATTATGCGCCCGTAGCTCAACTGGACAGAGTGCTTGGTTACGGCCCAAGAGGTTGTGGGTTCAACTCCTGCCGGGCGCGCCATTTGTCATTAGACACCTCATCCGCGACGCGGATTTTTTTATAAAATTGCAGTTTTAGTCGCATATATAATAAGTAAAGGGATCGAAAATAATTTTTTTTAATTTTTTATTTTGTTTTTTGTATAAATATATTATTATTTTAATGCAATTGCAAACGTAATTTAATGGCAAAATTCTAGCTTGCCATGCTAGTAATGGGGGTTCGATTCCCCTCGTTTGCTCCATTTGCGAAAGCACCTAAGAAATAAAATTAATAATTTATTTCGATAAAGTCGAAAATATGTGAAAAAAAATAAAAAAATATTTTGCAAAAATTATTTTTAGTTATAATAATTAAGCATATTTTCAGTGCCGATTTAGCTCAGCGGTAGAGCAGCTGGCTGTTAACCAGTTGGTCGCAGGTTCGATCCCCGCAATCGGCGCCATTATGGTCTGTTGGTGAAGCGGTTAACACACATGGTTTTCATCCATGCATACACGGGTTCGATCCCCGTACAGACTGCCATTTGGAGAATTAGCTCAGTTGGGAGAGCGGCGCCCTTACAAGGCGTAGGTCATGGGTTCGAGCCCCTTATTCTCTACCATTTGTTTAAATACACCAAACTAGCCTTGCTAGTTTTTATTTTTTTATTTGCAATTTAAAGTTCTTGTGTAAAAATTGTTTATAGGAGAAAAAATATGACAAAAAGAGTAATTATCGCAAAAAATGACCCGAAATTATTAGAAGGTCTAAATGATGTTTCTGAATATTTAAAAACTAAAGGATTAGACTTAATTTTAGTTGAATTAATTAAAATTAGAACATCACAAATCAACAAATGTGCTTACTGTATTGAAGTACATACAAAAGTAGCTCTAGACGCAGGCGAAACGCCAAGAAGATTATATGCGCTTCCAGCGTGACAAGAATCGCCACTATTTAGTGATAAGGAAAAAGCGATTTTATCAATGACTGAAGAAATCGCGTATATTTCAAATCAAGGTCTTACAGATGTAACATATTCAAAACTATGAGAATATTTTACAGAAGATGAAATCGCTAGATTAATTATGGTTGCAATTTCTATGAATGCTTGAAATAGAGTTGCATTAAGTGCAAAATTAGAACATAAAAAATAATATTTTTGTCAACAATCATGTTGACTTTTTTATACAATTATTTAAAATAATAAAATACATTTAGCGTAATTAAAATAAATATTTTTTTTATTTGCAAAAACAAAAAAATGTATATAATGTATTTGCAAATATGCGCCGGCTTAGCTCAGTTGGTAGAGCAACTGACTTGTAATCAGTAGGTCGTAGGTTCGAGTCCTATAGCCGGCACCATTTTGCGCGAGTGGTGAAATTGGCAGACACGCTAGATTTAGGCTCTAGTGCTTCACGGCGTGAGGGTTCAAGTCCCTCCTCGCGCACCATATGTATTAGCACCAAATATCGCATCCGCGATATTTTTTTATTATCTATTTTAAAATATCCACCTAATTTTATAGTTATACCGCCATTCCTTAACTTCCTAATTTTATGTTGAATATGTCAATTGTGCAGTAATTTATCCACATAATATAAATGGAAAAAGTTGATAAAAATTAGTTATTAAAGCATTGTAATATGTAATTGTAAGAAAAAAGAAAGGAAAAAAATGGATAAAAAAATGGAATCTTTTTTGTTACAGTTAAGAATTTATGTCTTAACAAAATGATTTACTTATTATAAAAAAGATAAGTGAATCAATACCTAATTAAATAAGGAGATAAATGATTTTATATAGAATTGGGGAAGTAATCTATAAAAATAACTCAAACATTATTTTTGAATCTGGGGGAGTTGGTTACAGTTTGATAATGCCTCAACACGAAAGAATTGAACCAAAACAAAAAATTAAATTATATTTGTTTGAAATTAAAAATGATTACTATAATGCAACATACGCCTTTAAAGAATTTAAAGAAAGGTTATTATTTATTGATTTAATTTCGCTCAGTGGGGTGGGACCAAGAGTAGCTTTTAATATGTTGAATGTTGGATGAGAAAAAATTGCAAGTATGCTTGTGCTTGGCGACCTTGATGGATTAGTAAAAACTCCTTACCTAAATCCAAAGGTTGCCAGATTGGCTGTTGCAGAATTGAGTGATAAGTGATCTAAAATGATTAACAATAAAAAAGCTCAAGAAATTTCTAAAACTTCTAACGTGCTAGATGAAGCAAAAACAACATTAAAAACACTCGGATTTCAGCCAAAACAAATTGATCAAGCGCTTAATAATGTGCCTTTATCTAATGATGTTGAAGTTATTATTCAACAAGCAATGTATGAATTAACGGGAAAACAACTTGAAAATGAAGCCCCAACATTTACGACCCAGTAATTTTGTCGAATTCATAGGACAAACAAAATTAATTACCACCTTGAAAACTATGATTCAAGGTTCAAAACACAGAAATGAGCCTCTAGACCATATTCTTTTTTATGGTCCGCCGGGAACTGGTAAAACTACCTTGGCGACGATTATAGGTAATGAATTAAATGCTAAGGTTCATTACCTTCAAGGTTCATTATTAGAAAAAAAATCTGATATATTAAGCATTTTTGCCCATGTTAATTCTGGAGATATAGTTTTCATTGATGAAATTCACAGTATCAATAAAAATGTTGAAGAATTATTATATTCCGCTATGGAAGATTTTAAAATAGATATAATTATCGGACCAGAAGGTGATTCAAAAGTTATGCGCATGAACTTAAAACCGTTCACTTTGATTGGAGCGACGACAAAAATTAATTTATTGAGTCAACCCCTAAAAGACAGATTCGGATTTAAGGGTAGACTTAACCCATATAAAGATGAAGATATTTTACGAATACTACTGAATATCAGTAATAATTTTGATATTCAAACCGATGAAAAGTTATTACTGATTATTGCTCAACATTCAAAAGCAACACCAAGAGTTGCACTAAATTTATTGAAAAGAATTTATGATTTTGCAATAAAAAATAAGGAAAAAATTTTAACTACCAAAACCGTACGACAGACTTTCAAATATTTAGAATTATTTGAATTTGGTTTAGGGAGAGAGCATTTGGAATATCTGAGAGTTTTAAATGACGTATTTCCAGATTCATCCGCATCGCTTGATTCATTAGTTGGGATACTTAATTTTCAAAAGGAAAATATACTTTATGAGATTGAACCTTTATTGTTGTATTTTAAATTAATTGAAAAAAGTCCTAGGGGTAGAAAAATAACTCAAAAGGGTACACTATACGTTTTAAAAAATTATAGACAAGATTAATAGAGTAATAGTTACTCTATTTTTTTTCTTTATTTATTTATCGCAAAATTAAATAAATCATTATCAATAATTAATCCTGAAAATTATAAAAAAAGTTAAATATTAAGATTTAAATTAATACTTATTATATAATATAAAAACTTATGAAAAAAATAGTTGAATTCTTTAAAGGTATATTTAAATCCTCTGCGTGAAAGAAATTTTTCACCTTATCGGGCTGAAAAAGATGATTTCTTTCGTTTTTTATCGTTACAGCTGCTGTTACAACAGTAGTAACTGGATCAGTTTTATATACATCCAAAAATGTAAATAAATCAATTGAATATGGGGGAGGTCAAGAATTTTTGGTTCAAATCGAAAACAATGATTCTAAGACACCAACAAAATCAATTGCAAAATCTCTGCAAAATAGAATTGGCGGTGGCGTTGAATTTGGAGCTGCTGTAACCGAAGAGGGAAGGGACAAAATCAAATTATCAAAAAATGGTGATTTGAGTGCTAATGATCGCAAGACATTAGAAAATGTAATTACAACTAAATCAACTATGATTTTCACCGACATTGATGGTCAACCTTTATTCAGAAATAACGTTTTTGTGAAACCGAATGAAAATAATAAAATCGATTGAAATAAAGAATTTGATAATGCCGATTTATTAAAAACTTTTGTACCTCCTATTAAATCTGCAAAATCAACTTTTACAGGACAAAACAATTATTTCGGCGTTGAAGTACAACTAGCTTCCAAAGCCGCTGAAATAGAATGGACTAAGGCCACTGAGTATTTAGCTAAAAAAGGTCAAGGTAAAAATTACTTATTAACTTGATTAAACCTTGGCGACTTAATAAGAAAAGCGAAAAAAGATTATTCGGCAGAATGAGATAAAGCTATGAATAATCCTTACAATTTTGTTTATGTTGGTGAAAATCCTGAAGGTAGCATACTAAAATCAAATTCAATCAATGCAGAAAGTTATCTAATAAATAAAATTGGAGTTAACAGATCGCTTAATGGAGATAGTTTTGTAATACCTTCTAATGCGTCAGGACAACCATTACAACAATCATCAGCTCAAAAATTAGCTGAAGAAATAAACTTCGGTACAGCTAAATACGAATTGAAAGTAATTTCGAGCAACTATATTAATTTAGATAGCGGTTCTGATCACAACATTTTTAACTCAGGTTATGAAATATCTTTAATTGCAATTGGTCTATGTTTCACCTTAATTGCAATCATATTAATGATTAATTATGGACTTTTAGGTGCTTTAAGTACTATATCAATGGCGTTGTATATTTTTATCACAATGTCTCTATTTTCAGTACTTCGCGGAGAATATTCTCCTGTCGCACTTGGTTCAATAATCGTCGGAATGGGAATATGTTTCGACATGAGTGTCATAACGTATTCAAGATTAAAACAAGAAATTTATAAAGGTGAAAAAATGAGAAAAGCTGTCGGAACCACCAGACGGGCAACTCTTCAACCTATTTCCGATTCATTAATATTAACTTTATTGATTTCATTTATGGCGTTTTATTTCGGTTCTCAAACCGTAAGAACCTTTGGTATTTCATTGGTGTTTTCAATAATTGGAGTATTAATTGCAACTTTATTAATTACTAGACTAGCTGCTTTATTATTAGTAAATTCAAAAGTGTTTATTAATAAACCTCAACTTTTAGGTGTTAGACCCAATAAGATGTCAATTAAAAAGGAAAATAAGTTAGCTAATTTTAATTACTTAAAAAACGCCAAGTGATTTATTATTGCTGCTTTCGCCTTTATCTTTATTTCTATGGTTGTATACGCAACTTTTGCTGGAATAAACAAAGATGTTGCCGCTGGATTTTCTAGATCATTTGATTTCCATGGTGGTACTAACATCACTATTCAAGCTGCTCCTGATTCTTCAATCAATAAAGCAATCGCTGACCAAATTTCATCTCATTTACAAACAAACGCCTCTCAGTTTGGCATCGAAAACATTAATAATGTATTGAAAATTAATTCACTAAATTCTGATAATACATCATTTAAATTGGTTATTCAAACAACTCAGTTTTTTGACAATATTCAATTAAAAAACATCTCAGATAGTTTACATAAGACTTTTACCGGTATCGATGTAATGAGCTACGGTGTCAACGCAAATCAGTCTCTATCATTAATATCGACTACTTCATATGCATTACTTGCGGCCTGAATTATTATTTCAGTTTATGTTCTAATTAGATACAAATGAACTTATGCAATTGCTATTTCGGCCTCAATTATATTTGAGATTCTGCTAACTCTATCTTTTGTTGCATTAGCACGAATCCAGTTAAATGTATTAGCAATCACTGCTTTTATTGCGATTATGGTTATTAGCGTTAAAGACAAATTGCTATTAGCTGCTAAAGCAAAAGAATTACACGGGTTAAATTATCATACAGATTTCATTGAAAAAGAGGATGTTGAAAGCATCGCTAAGGAAGCGATAAACGCAAATATGAAACGTAGTATGTACAGCATGTTTACGATAATGGCAATATGTATTATTATGTTAATTTTCTTTAATTCAATTAATCCATCATTTACCTTGATTTTATTGTTTGGTTCTGTCGCATCAATATATACTTCAATATTTATTACAATGAAAATATGAAGCAAATTGGAAATCAAACGTCAAACAGGAATCAAAAAACGTTACAAAAATAAATATTGAGTTCTACCTGGACACGATGAACAAATCTTCCCTGGTATTAACGATTTTATAGCATAACAATATCGCCACAGGCGATATTTCTTTTAAGGAGTCAAATATGTTTTATTTAGTTTATAAGCCAAAAGGTATTTCATCATTTAGTTGCATAAGAGATTTTGCTCGTCAACACAAGATAAAAAAAATAGGACATACCGGCACATTAGACCCGCTAGCTAGTGGTTTATTATTGGTTGCTACCGATGAAGAAACAAAACTAATTTCATATGTAGCTAACAAAAACAAAACATATATAACCACAATTCAATTTGGTAAAGCCACTTCAACCTATGATTCAGAAGGTGATATCACTGATGTTTCAGCAGTGAAAATTAAATCAAGTCAAGTTCAGGATTTATTAAGTTGATTAAGTAATCAAACAACACAAATCCCTCCCATATTTAGCGCTAAAAAAGTAGATGGTGTCAGAAGCTATGATTTGGCCCGCAAAAATAAAGCCGTTCAATTAAAATCTCAAAAAATATCAGTAAACAACGTAAAACTGATTGAATTTGACAAACAAAAACAACAATTGACAGTTGAGTTATCAGTTAGCAATGGTACTTATATTCGTTCACTTGCAAATGATATTGGACGAGCGTTTGGGACAGTGTCTTTTATGTTAGAGCTGGAACGAATTGAGATTTCAGGATTACATAAAAATCTACTTTCGAAAAATAATTATATTGCTATAATAAATGTCCTACCCCTTGTGGAGTTGGGAAATATTATAGTAAATAACGCCCAATTAGAACTTCTGTCAAAAGGACAAATAATAGATATAAATGCAGATGACGGAACTTATTTACTCACTTCCCAAAACACACAAGATATGGTATTAGGGATTATAGTAATCAACCAAAATAAAGCTAAAGTAAAAAAAATATTTGGCAACCGGTTGTTTAAAAAGGAGTAAATATGACAAAATCAGCACTTAGAGAAAATATTAAATTAGCAGCATTTGACATTGATGGTACTTTATTGCCGTATGAACAGCCAGAATTTAGTGACACTGTTTCTTTAATGTTTACTAAATTAAAAGAAAGCAACATTTATTCTACGTTGGCCACTGCTAGAGAATTTGTTACTATTGGAAGCTTAATGGATAAAGCTGAAGATTTAGACTTTTTTATTGGTGCTAATGGTATGTTTGTTTATGACCTTAAATCTAAGAAAATAATCTTTGAAAAAACAATAGCGTTTAAAGATTTAAAAACTTTATATGAGGAATTATCTTCAATTCCCGAATATAAAGGTCTAACAGTTACGGATTTAAACTATTGTTACCATACTCCAGGAATGAATTTAGACACATGATTTTTAAGACCTCATAACAAAAAAATGAAACCAATGAACTGAAACATCATGGATAAAAATCACCTTCACATCATCACTATTCAAACAGAAAATCAAGAGGGAACTGATGCGGTAATTGAAGCTATTAATGAAATTATCGAAAAACATGATATGCCGCTTGAAATTAATTCTTCATGACACAAAGGTGTATTTGTTTGCCCTAAAGGTGTCACAAAATCTCATACAATTCAATGATTAGCTAATTATTTAGATCTAAATAACCACAATAATGTAATAGCTTTCGGCGATAGCTCAAACGATTATGAAATGCTAAAAGATGCAGCTTATGGTGTAGCAATGGAGGATGCCGATGAATATCTAAAACTTGTTGCGAGAGATGTTGCTAAAAGTGTTAATGTTGATGGTGCATATTGAAAATTAAAAGAGTTAAATTTAATAAAATAACATATAATAAAATCATGTCATTACATGTATATAATTTAAACAATTTACCTACTTTGAATAAGCCAATCTTTATGATTGGCTCTTTTGAATCCTTTCACGCAGGACACAATATGCTTTTTGAAAAAGCAAAAGAATTGAGTAAAGGGCAAAGAGATATTGTAATCGTTTATTTCGACGATGTTGAAAACTTGCCTAAAAATAATACAGGTGTTTTTACTGACCATTTATTTAGACTGCAAGCTTTTGCCGGAATTGGCTTCAATATCGCTCTTCAATTAAAATACATTGAAATTCGACAATTATCGCCCAAAGAATTTATTGACAAAATTGTAAAAAACCAAACTGATTACGACATTGTAACTGGTACTGATTTTAGATTTGGGCTTAATGCTAGCGGCAATATTAAAACTTTAGATAGCTTACTCAATAATAACTTTCATGCAGTTGAATTAATGAAGTTGAATGGTGAGCATAAAATTTCAACATCTTTTATAAAAGAATGTGTTTTATCCGGAGACTTAGACTTAGTTAATTTTCTCAATCTTTTTAAATTCGGATTCAATTCGAAAATTACTAAAATTAATAACGAGTTATTACTAGAATTTGATTCTAAACTCGTTAAAATGAGACCTGGTGTTTATTGCGCAAATATCGAAGTGGATGACTTGTATTATTATTGTTTACTTTTGGTTAAGAATAATGGTTCAAGAACCATTGAGATGATTGATTTTGACTGAAAATCATTATCTACATTTAATTGCAAAATAACCGTGAATATGCTACTGAGACCTTTTTTACCTAATTCTCTTGAAGAATCAATTACTGAAGATTTTGAGCGCAGTAAAGAATATTTTATATTCCAATCACAAAATTATAAATAATTTAAAAATTTAAATATTGTGGTAAGATATTACAGTAAAAATTAAATAAATTTTGTTCTAGGTAAAATCATGGAATTTTCACTTGGACAAAACATAATAAAGGAGATTATTATGATTACAAAAAACCAAAAAGCAGAATTAGTTGCTAAATACGGTAAAAATGCTAAAGATACAGGTAGTTCATTTGTACAAATCGCTATCTTAACAGCTGAAATCGAAGATTTAAAACAACACTTTGCAAACAACCCTAAAGACAACCACTCGCGTCGTGGTTTCTTAGCTAAAATTTCAAAACGTCGTGTTTTATTAGCAAAACTTAAAAAAGATGACTTTGATTTATACAGCAAAGCATTAACAGAACTAAACCTAAGAAAATAGTTCAAAAAAACACTCGCTTCCGCGAGTTTTTTATTAAAATTTATAAATATAGAAAGTATAATGAAACTATGACTAAAACACAAATTAAAGATTTATTACTAACTGAATTGAATAAAATAGCAAATGAATTAAAGATTAGCCGTGAGGTGGTTTTAATCGAACCTAAAGATCATGGCGATTTGACAACTAACATGGCGATGGGTAACAAAGGAATTAAGCCTTTAGATTTAGCGCAAAAAATAGTTGAAAAAATTAATGTATGTAAAGATGAACTTAGTATATCAAATATTGAAATAGCAGGACCAGGATTTATTAATTTTTTCATTAAAAAATCAAGTTTCGTTGCGGGAGTAAATCAAATTCTAGAACTTGGTGAAAATTATGGTAGAGGAATTAGAACTGGCAATATTAATATTGAGTGAGTGTCGGCGAACCCAACTGGTTTTATGCATGTTGGACATGCCAGAAATGCTGCAATAGGTTCAACTATTGCAAACATTTGTGAATTCAGTGGTTTAAATGTAACTAGAGAATATTATATTAATGATGCAGGTAATCAAATTAATTTATTAGCACAAAGTGTTTTTTCTCGTTACCAACAAATATTTAACCCTGAATTTGCAATGCCTGAAGATGCTTACCGCGGAGAAGATATTATCTGAGCAGCTAATGAATTTAAAAAACAATTTGGTGATAAATACAGGGATTCCAAATTAGAAAACGAAGTATTAGAAATTTTCAAACAAGAGAGCGTTGCTTTATTTTTAGGTCAAATTAAACATGATTTATCGAGATTTAATGTTCATTTCGACAAATATTTCAGCGAAAAGTCACTTTATAAAAATAATAGCGAATTAATCAAAAACACATTGAGTAAATTGCAAAACACTTACACTGAGGATGGTGCTTTATGGTTAAAAACAACCTTGGATGGTGATGATAAAGATAGGGTTTTGATTAAAAGTGACGGTTCATATACATACTTTTTACCTGATATCGCTTATCACAATATTAAATTTAATTCAAATGGTAAAGATCCAGTTATATTAAATGTTTGAGGGGCAGATCACTCTGGCTACGTTAAAAGAATGGAATCAGCCATGAAAAATTTAGGTCATGATTCTGAAAAATTAATAGTTTTATGTATGCAACTCGTACGTTTAATAAAAAACGGTGAAGAATTTAAGATGTCAAAACGTAAAGGAACTAGTTTCTGATTACGAGAATTCATAGATTTAGTTGGTAGTGACTCCGCAAGGTTTATTTTGTTAGACCGTACAACAAATACTAAACTAGATTTTGATATAGATTTAGCAACAGCTAAAACTAATGATAACCCTTCATTTTTAGTGCAATATTCAAATGCTAGGGCATTTGCTTTGTTAGAAAAAGCCAATGCTAGTGAGTTTAATTTAATTGCCCAAAAATATGAAGAGGAAGCAGATATTAAATTAATTTCAACATTGTTAGAATTCCCTGAAATCATAGAAAAATCTGCTGATAAATTAGTAACTAACTTACTTACCCAATATGCAATTAGATTAGCAAAAGAATTTAATTCATGATATTCAAATACTGAAAAAATTATAGATAAAAAAGACCAAATCAGTTCTTTGGCTCTAGTCAAATCAGTAAACATTGTTTTGGAAAATTCAATGAAACTATTAGGAATTTCAATTCCTCATAAAATTTAATAATTTGAAAAACAACATCTCATAATTAGTGATGTTGTTTTTTGTAATCTAAAAAACAAATAAACTAAGTTGTCGGTTTCCGTCTTTTAATATGATTCTAACAATTCGGTTTTATTGATTTTTTATTTCAATTATTGATTTAACCTAATTGTAAGTGTGATTTTTGTTTAAATTAATAACCAATAGATTTATCTTATCATACACAAATCTGAGTGCATCAGTAAAAATCCATAGTAAGATTGCACCTATTGAAATACCTAGCCAAATTCAAAGTGGATTTAGTAACCATGGATTTGAATTCCAATTAAATAATTGGTTCATAATTTCAATACCAAATAGTGGCGGTTCAAAAGGAGAAGAAACAAACATGTTTCATGTATGTTGAATTAGGTTTTTTTGTTCAAGTATATGTTGAAACATATTTAGATAAGTACCCAATATAATCCAACCTAGTCATACGCCACAAGCAATTAAAATGTTTTTAATGTTTAATTTAACTGCTCTACGCAAAATTAGTCACGAACCAATAATTCCCATTAGCGAATGGTACACAATACTGTGTCAAAAAGTAAAAACATTGATTGTCATAATTGAGTCAATACTGATTATCATTGACCACCCAAAAAGCGAATAAAATGGAGCAATAAATTTGACAATAAAATTATGAAATTCTTTAGTTCAAATGGCAGTATAAATAATTCCTAGAAATAATAATATTGAACAGATATAAAAAGGGAAGTAATTTAAATATGAGTGCCACTTTAATACTCCATTTTGAACATATCCTTGTTTACAAATTCATTTAAATGTTTCTGTAATAATAAATAGTCAAGACACAGTCGTGATTACTATTCTTTGATTTTTAAGATTCGCTTCGACAAATAATGCAAAAACTATTGCAACAGTAAAAGCAGCAATTATAATTATTATGTGTATTAGCGATCATGGAGTTATTGTATTTTTAAAATTCGCATTTAAAAGATAAATTATTATATTATTCACACTACAATTATAAAATAATTTATTTTTGTGTATATTGAGTTGTTTAATTTTGAAGATTAATGTCTTATTTTAGCGCTATTTATGAATTATCTTAAGTCGTACTGACTGATATTTCTTAATTATTTGATAATTCTCCCATTAAAAATTAATTATAATTTTTACTATATTGAAAAGAATTTATTTTTATTTTGTTGTAGTCCAAAAGCAAAAAAATAAAATAATTCTATGTAATCTAACATACCATTTTTATAAAAATTCTTATGTGTTTTCAAGAATTTCTTTTCTGTAATGTGTTTTTTAATATTTTTATACACAGGTAATTGCAATATAAAATCTTCGTTTAAAATAATATTTTTAAATTAAACTAATTTTTTGGGTTTAGTTAATTCTGCGTTATGATGACCTAAGTCTCTATTCTGTTTGTATCAAAGTTTTATTAATTTTTTGGAGCGGTTATTTTTCAAATGCATTATCGTTAATGATTTTATTGGTCAATTTGATATTAAAAGTGGGAATATAATTAACAAAACTACTATTGGACTAATTTCGTTTTATATTTAAAATAAATTAGTGTTGAGCTGATTGTAAGGCTTATAGTCATAAATGAAAATACAATTATCAGGATAACTAAAAAAGTAAACATTTTTCTAGTTGATTTATTGAATTTATCAAAAACTTCAACAGGTACTTTAAGAATTGGGTATATATGAATGCGATTGTAATTTATGTTTTTCCATATGTCCGAGTTATATTTACAACTTTGGTTGATTATAGAAACTAAATATACGCAACAGTGTTATATTAAAAAAATAATACCAGCATAATATGTCTAAAAAAGCTTCCATTCCCCATCGCCGTTTTACTGTAACTACAGAATATTCAAAAAACATATTAATCTAGCAAATACATATGATTCTATTTTTTGCAAAACCCAACATTACAAGTTGGCAAAACTTTCTAATTTAATTAAATTATAAACTTTTATAAAATTAAATCCTTATTTAATAGTATTTAAACGGGTTTCATAATTTTCCGGATATAAAGATAAATGTCTTTAATGCACTTATTTTTTTGTTTTTTTCTATTTTCAATTTCTATCGTTTTATATAATTTAAGTATAAATATTTATATTTATGAAAGGACAAATTATGAAAATTATTATTGTTGGAGCTAACCATGCCGGAACATCATTTATTAGAACTTTAAAAACAGTTAATAAAGATGCCGAAATAACTGCTTATGACAGAAATACAAACACATCATTCCTAGGATGTGGGATTGCAGTATGAGTAGCTGGTGAATTTAATGAACCTGGTGGTTTATTCTATTCATCACCTGAAATTTTGAAAAACGATTACGGTGTTAATCTAAAAACTAACCACGAAGTTATCGGAATTGACAAAGAAAATAAAACCGTTACTGTAGTTAATTTAGCAGATGGAAAGACATTTACAGATAAATACGACAAATTAGTATTTGCTGGTGGTACATGACCTATCGAACCGAAAATTAAAGGTATTGATTACAATAACATTGTTTTATCAAAACTTTACCAACACGCACAAAAACTTATTGAATATGCAAACGATCCAAAAGTTAAAGATGTAATAGTTGTTGGAGCTGGATACATTGGTGTTGAATTAGTTGAAGCATTCCACATCAAAGGTAAAAAAGTTACATTAATTGATATTAATTCAAGAGTTGCAAGCAATTACTTCGGCGAAGAATTTACATCAGTTATGGAACAAAACATGGCTAAAGATGGTGTTAAACTAGCTTTAGGCGAAAGAGTTGTAGAATTTAAATCTAAAAACGGTAAAGATGTTTCATCTGTAGTTACAGATAAAGGTGAATACAAAGCCGATCTAGTTGTAATGTGCATCGGATTTAAACCTAGAACAGATGTATTGGATGTTGAAAAAATTGCCAACGGCGCTATTGTTGTTGATGAATTCCAAAGATCAGTTTCAGATGAAAACATTTATGCATTGGGTGATTCATGTGCTCTAAAACACGTTGTAACAGGTGATAACAGACACGTTGCACTAGCAACAAATGCTGTTAAATCAGGTCTAGTAGCTGCTCTACACATTGCAGGAGTCAACGTTCCATTCCCAGGTGTTGCTGGTACTAATGCAATCAATGTATTTGGTTGCCACTATGCCGGAACTGGATTTACCGAAGAAATGGCGAAAGCAAACGGGTTTGAAAATGCTGCTTCGGTTCACTGATCAGACATGGACAAACCTGAATTTATGCATGATGCCGAAAAAGTAGCATGTACCATTGTTTACGATAAAGAAACAATGAAACTATTAGGTGTACAATTAGGTTCGTGAGGAAACACAGTACACGCAGAAACTGTTTACATGTTTGCGTTAGCAATTCAAAAAGGATTAACATTGCCTGAAATTGCTTTAACAGACGTTTTCTTCTTACCACACTTTAACAAACCATTCAACTTCTTCTTAATGCCTATGTTGCAAGCTTTAGGATTGAATTACAAAAAATAAAAATAAATAAAATAAAATTCAGGCAGGCCTGGATTTTATTTTTTTAACAATTGTTTATTTTTAAAATAAGCAACAAGTAATTTTTGCTTGATATCTTCGATATTAAATACTTAATCTGAGGCTTCATAAGATTCTTTCAATGCGTTTTTCGCTGTTTTTCAACCAACTCCATCAGCAATTCAAACGAATCTGAATTTTTTTCATTTGCGGTTTCAATAGCTATATTTTTATAACTTCTTGCTGTTTAATTTAATTTTGAGCCACCTGAGCTGTAAAAATTACACTCTATGCATAGTAAATTCTATCGACGAAAACAATAAAATCAATTTTTCTTATTTTGTATACTTTTGATATTAATTTCTACACCGAGATTTGACAAAGTTGTTTATTTAAATAATTTTCATTAATAGCATAACCAAAATTTATTAATGAGCTTTCAACAAGCTCTTTCATTAAATTTCCAACTCGATTTTTTCGAGCGTTACTGTCCAAACCCGCTTCAAGACCAAAAATATAATCTTTAATATTTGTGATTTACTTACGTTCTAAAATTTTAAAAAAACCTGTTTTGTTCATCAAATCAACATAATTTTGAAGATTTTCACTTTCAAATTTGTTAAAATATTTTTTCCATTTGCCACTTCTATGCATTCATTATTTTTTATTCTTTTTGCTAATAATATTGGTAAATTTCAACTAATTTTGCGTTATTCAGAATTATTTTCCTAAAATCTTCCTTGATGTTTTTAGAACCTATTAAGGAATTAATTTTACTTAATTCATTATTTATCTTATTTACATTGCTGCGAACTTTAGCAAAATCAACAAAATAGTCATATGAGAACAATATAGATTTAAATGTTTTTAGTCAATCTTCAAATTTAAGCTTCATTTTGCTCCTTATTGTTTGTTTCAAAATTATTAAGTGAATTTAATATATAAGCGTGAAAAAAACTTTTTTATCAAAAATTAATAGTTAGTTATTAAAACTTCTTCTACATCTCTGGGAGTATTAACGTTTGAACTTATTAATCTCTTCACGTAAATGGTTTCTATATTGTAAACTTGAATAATTCCTTAATAAAATCAGACAATGGTTACTAATCATGACTTTTACATCTTTTTTGTCAAGGAATCAACAATGTTTTTCAGTCTAATTTGTTCCTAAATATAAAAGTTGTCTTTAGTATATGAAGTAAAAGATTTCGTTCATTTGAATCTGTATATGGTGGGTCTAAATAGACAAAATCTCCTGTTTGAGCTAGTTTCAGCGCTTTCTCAAAATCAGTGTTATAAATATATTTATTTTTTCCGTTTAGCAATCTATATTGAATCGAAATTTTCATTGTCAAAAAGCTTAACAATATTTTTTTTGCCTGAAGGCACATTAAAAAAACCTTTTTTATTTACACGATATAAACCATTAAAACAAGATTTATTAAGGTAGATGAGTCTGGCTGCTCTTTCTGGTCGTGTGAGTAATGAAAAATTAGAATCTCTATCGAGATATCTTATTTCGTAGAAATATTCATCATTATGGTTTAGTGCGTGATTTTCTAAAATTTTAATAAGTCCATTGTAATTTCTTTTATTTGTGAAGCATTTGTATGTATTAATTAATTCGCTATTTATGTCATTTATAATAAAGTCTTTCGGCTGAATATGAAAAAAAGAGCTCCGCCTCCGATGAAAGGTTCTATATATCTAGTTGGCATATGGACTTTATTTTAGATATTAATTTAGTCTTGCCCCCGCTCATTTAACAAATGGTTTCGTATTCACCTCTTTTTAATAATTACATTATATAAAAAAACAAAATATTTCAATTTATACATATAGCGAATTAAAATTTTATTATTAAATAAATTTGACGAAATTCACTGATAATAAACTCATACTAGTAAATTTTGTTGTTATAACTAACAATGCTTTCTGGCTATATATTTGTTCGATTTAAAAATAAAACAGCATCATAAAGACGATGCTATTTCTAGAAATTATTTTTTATTTGGGTCAAAAACCCCAACAAAAGGTGCTCCTCTGAATTTCTCTTCGTAATCAAGTCCATATCCTACCAAAAACTCGTCGGGAACAACAAATGCCGCCTTATCTGGTTTTAAATCAACTTTACGATTATGGGGTTTGTCTAATAAAGTGATTATACGGTAACTCTTAGGGTGTCTATTTTTTAACATTGAACTTATTTTTTGTAGTGTAATACCGGAATCTATAATATCTTCAACGATTAATACATCTCTACCTTCAATGTCAGTTTCTAAATCCATTACGATTTTAACATTACCGGTTGAAGCGCTTCCTCCTTCATAACTAGATGCTATCATAAAAGCAACTTCATTCTCTACGTTTATATCTTTAATTAATTGTGCTAAAAAAGGTACCGCCCCTTTCAATAAACCAACAAGAATTAAATTGGTTGAATCTTTATAAGTTTCATTGACTCAATTAGCCATTTCTTTGATTTTAGATTCAATTTCATCTCTAGTTAGTAGTATTTTAGTAAATCTTTGATCCATTTTTCCTCGCTATCTTATTAGTAATTATAACGTTTAGATTTACTAAAATCGAATTTTTCAATGATTTCAATTGCTTCGCCTAATATTTGTATGTCGTTTTTCCCGTTGGAATCTATTACAGCGAAGGGAATATTAAATGACTTCATCAAGTTTACGAATAAATCCTTGTATAAGGCATGTAATTCTTTAAAATATTCTTCATTCTGTTCATAGTTATCAATTTCTGATTTACGGCCTCTTTTTGTTATTCTTTCTTTAAAAGTGTCAAAATTGATATCGATATAAATCGCTAAATCAGGATTTTCATTTGGATCGATTAAGTTTCTAAACATTGCGTCGAAACCTTTTAAATATTTAGGTTTTTTTGACTTTAGAGTCATAACTGCAAAAATATAATGCTCTAAATTAAATCTATCTAAAAATATATGATCAGTTTTTCAGTTTAATTTATTTTCATTGAATTTATTGACACATTTTTGAAATGAATCAGACAAACTTTCAATAATGAAAGATTGAAAACCTATATCAATATTTTGTTTTTGTTCATAAAATCATCTTAGAAATGTGTTGAAAACAGGATCGTTTTCCTCAAATTCCTCCAATAATATTGAATTTTTGTAGTGGTTGTTTAATCCTTTTGCTAAAGTACTTTTTCCACTACCTATCATTCCACTAATACCTATAACCATTATTTATTAAAACGTTCCTTCTTGCTGAAATCAAATTCTTCTATGATTTTAATAGCTGCTTCAAAAACTTCTTGTTCTGACATATTATTAGTATCAAGAATTATGAAATCCATATTAAATTTTTTAGCTTGATGTTCAAAAGTTTCGCGATATACGCTATGTAATTCTCTAAAATATGCTTCGTTTGCTGCGTAATTATCTGTTTCGACGTTTCTGCCACGCGAGAATAAGCGTTTTTTGAATGTTTCAAAGGTCATATCTAAATAAATAGCCAAATCAGGTGTTTCATCTTTGGTAATTAAATGTGTAAATAATGAATCATAGCCCTTCATGTATTTAGGTCCTTTTGATGAAAGATTAACACTAGCAAATATATAGTGTTCAATACTGAAACGATCTAAAAATATATGATCTTTGTTATGTTTTTTGCCTAATTTATTGAATTCATCAAACAAATCGGCTAATTTAGATGTGTGGTTTTCAACAACATAAGATTGAAAACCTATTGTTAGGTTTGGTGTTTTATTGTACAATCATTCTAAAAATTGATTGAATACTTCATCATCCTCTTCAAATTCTTTTAATAACATTGATGATTTGTAGTGAGTCATTAATTTTTTTGTTAGGACACTTTTACCGCTCCCAATCATTCCGCTTATTCCTATTAGCATATTTTCTCCCTATTTTTTTCTAAAATTTAATGAAAAAAAGTAACCTAAATTACTTATATTCCACATCTATTATTTTTATATTGTATTTAGTTATTGCGTCAACTTCAACTATTTGACCAACCTTACCATCGGCCAACGCCAATGCTAGTGCTGATTCATTTGAAATTTTTCCATTTAAAGGGTCACTATCGTGAATACCCATAATTGTTACTGTTTTTATTTCTTTGGTGTCTACTTTTTCGTATGTAACAGTTGCACCAACTCCAATTTTTGAAGAACTTCTGCTTTCGTCATTGGTAATAACAACAGCTCTTTCAATAATTGCTTCTAATTCACGGATTCTTGCCTCAACAATACCCTGCATTTCTCTAGCTGCATCGTATTCGGCATTTTCTGAAAGGTCACCTTGTGCACGAGCTTCTTTAAGAGCTGCCTGTACTTCTGGTCTTTTAACGTTTACAAGTTCGTGATACTCCGATTTATATTTATCAAGCGTTTCCTGAGCTAAATAAATCTCTTCTTCTTTTTTATTTGTCATATTTTTGCTCCTTTAAATTAGTTATTTTATTTTATCAAGTTGTTTAACTATTTGTTCAATTTAATTATTTTTTTTAACTATATAGATGAATTTCGAATTTACAGTCGTTAGTTCAAAAGGTATTAATGATTGTTTTAAATTCTTCAAAAGACTTTTAAAACTTTTATCTTTTTTATTGTCAAGTCTAATAATTAACATCCCATTTTTATCTAACATATTGAAATATGTATTGAATAGGTCAAATGACTCTATTAAACTATTATTTGCTAAAACTAAATTCACCGAAATGCAGCGAAGTTCAGCTTCTGTTTTAATTTTGCATTTCCGGTTAAAATATTGTGGAAAATTTAAGACTGCTTTATTCCATAAATTAATATTAATATTATTTTGAATTTCAAATATATTAGCCTTTGTTTTCAACATTAATACAGCTAATTCGTATTCTGTGTTTTTATTTACTATCAGCACATTTTTGTAATCATTTAAAAAAATGGTGTTAATTCAGCTTTCTAAATCTCAATCTTGCACACGTGAACCAAAAAAATCTTTTAAATCGTATGGTAAGGTTCCAAGATCGTCGCCACGTTTTTGCAAAATCTCTAATTTACGTTGTTTTTCTTCCTCGTTAGATTGTTGGGCTTGAATTTTTTTGACTTTTCATCTTGACCAAAATCACGTTCCTACACCGGCTATAGCAACAATAATCATTGAAGAAAATAGTAATCAAGTTGCTCAATCAGGCAACATTATTTTCTTTCCTGGCATTACAACCTCTTTCCTCCGTAATCCAAAAATTCCTGCAATATAATTACTGCTGATAATGAATCTTTGATTTCTTTTCGTTTTTTAATGCTTATTTTTGCAGATTTCAATGTTTTTTCAGCCTTGATTGTTGTTCCGTATTCGTTTACTAAAAAGATATTTTGGTTAAAAATAGATTTTATTGATAGGGCGAATTCTTCAACCATAATTGTTCGCTCACTTTTAGCGCCATTACTTCTTAATGGATAACCAACAATTATAGAATCAGTATCTTCGTATTTTAAGAGAAATTCCTTTATTTTCTCAATGACGATATTGAAATTATTTTCGTCAAACCTAATAGTCTCTAAACTGGTTGCGATAATTGCTGAAGAGTCAGTTATGGCAAATCCGCAAGTTTTAGTACCTAGGTCTAAAGCGATTTTACGCATTAAATTCCTCTAAAATTATGTCTTTTAATTTATTTGAATTATTAATTTTACCCATGGCTAAAATTGCCGATCCACCACCCCGACCATTAAGTCTATTTGCTACATTTTTAAATATTTTATTTGAATCTTTTGTTTTTGATGCGATAGCTAATAATGTTTGTTCGGGTCCAATAGAGGCAAGAATTATGTGGTTTTGCGGATATTTTTCACGCAATGTTGACGCAATTATTTTAATTTGGCTAGAATCTATATTTTCATTGAAGTAAATATTTGAACCATTAACGTTTTCAAATTCAATTGAGTCAAAATCGAATTCGATATTAGATTTCGATTTTGAAATTTGTTTATAGTCTTCTCTTGCTTGTTCGATACATATTTTTAGTTGTTTTAGATTATCATCAAGATTATTTGAGTTTGGTATCGATAATTCATATGTTGGGTCAAGATTTTTAATTTTAGCAACAATATTGTTTAATTCTTCGGTTGTTGCTGAGATTTGGTCATTTAATCATTCGTTAACCAATTTATTGGAGGTAACTACTCTAAAACGATAAACTCCGGCTTGTTTTTTGTCACAATTTGTAATCTTAAAGTTTTCTAATATAGAAGAATGTGACAAGTGAGTCCCACCACATAAGTCGCTTGTGACGTCTCCTCATTTAACAATTCTGACACACTTAGGATCCATGTATTGATCCTCTTCGATGGTCATAAC
Organism: Mycoplasma miroungigenitalium; assembly: GCF_013008635.1. Lineage (NCBI taxonomy): Bacteria > Bacillati > Mycoplasmatota > Mollicutes > Mycoplasmatales > Mycoplasmataceae > Mycoplasma > Mycoplasma miroungigenitalium. Next base: position 142,194 of record NZ_CP053096.1, on the reverse strand, counting down.
TGCATGTAAATTTTTAGCTTGTTCAATTGTTGAAATAATATATTCTCTTTTAATGTCTTCGTCAATGATTGTCTTCATTTGATTTTCAATTTCCGAGATTTGTTCGTCGGTTGGTTTATTATCACCCGGGAAGTCAAATGTAAATCTTTGTTCAGTAATATCAGAACCTAATTGTTTAATTTGAGGCCCCAATACTTTTCTCAATACTGAAAACATTAGGTGCGTTGCCGAGTGATTGCGGGCACAGTTTAATCTTACGTATTCATCTACGAAACACTCTAGTGGTTGAGCAATATTTATTTTCCCTTCAACAACGTGGATGTGGTTACCAAATTTATCTTTGAATACATCAATAATTTTAATTTTATTACCATCTTGTAGCATGTATCCTTCATCGTGCTTTTGTCCACCACTAGTAGCATAAAATGGTGTTTTATCTAAAACAACATATGAAACACCATCGGCTGCTGATATGCGATTTTCAGAATCTAATAATTCGACAATAGTAGACTTGTATTGAGTAAAATCATAACCTACGAATTCAGATATTTTTTGCTTGATTAGAGAAAGAGAATTTATAGCTTTTTCCATACCGCTTAATTTATTTCCACGACTCGCCTCAGAGTGTTTTTCTTTTGCTTTAGCAAAAGCATCCATATCAACGGTTATCCCTTTATTCGCCAGTATTTCCACGGTTAATTCAATTGGGAAACCATATGTTTCTAATAAATTAAAAGCGATGGCGCCATCGAATATTTTTATTCCTTTTTCTATGTAATTTTCCAACAATAACTTACCATTTTCAATGGTTTTAGCAAAAATTTCTTCTTCATCTTTAATCGCTTTCATTACTGGATTTACATCATAAAGAAAAGGTAATGATTCTCGTACAACAGGAACCAATTTATTTAAAAATATTCCCTTGATACCTAATTGCATTCCCTTATATATAGATCTTCTGATTAATCTTCTGATAATATAACCTCTTCCAACGTTAGAAACACTTTCTCCATCAGCTAATGCGTTTGCAACTGTTCTAATGTGGTCTGCAATTATTTTGAAACAAGTATTAATTTCGCGTTGTTCTGGTTCTTTTGTGAAATAGTTGTTTATATCATAACGGTATTCTGTATATTTTTCTATTTCGTGAATGATATTTAAAAATAAATCAGAATCATAGTTTGTAGGGGCATCTTGCATAATTGAAACTATACGCTCAAAACCGGCACCAGTATCAATATTTTTCTGTGCTAATTCAGTATATTTATTGTCGCCTTCGTTATTGAATTGACTAAAAACAACATTTCAAATTTCTATATATCTGTCATTTTCAATGTCTTGTTGAAGCAATTCAATACCTCTTTGGTCATATTTTGGTCCGCGGTCATAGAAAATTTCGGTACAAGGCCCACAAGGCCCAGATCCAACATCTCAAAAGTTAGTATCTCTTGTCCCTTTGATTAGGTGTGACGGTTTAATACCAAGAGAAAGCCATTTATCTCTAGTTTCTAAATCTTCTTCGAAATATGTGAAATATAGATTTTCTAAAGATAATTTAAGTTCTTTTGTTAAAAATTCATAAGCGAATTCAATTGCTTCTTTTTTGAAATAATCTCCAATACTGAAGTTACCTAACATTTCAAAAAATGTATGATGTCTAGATGTTACGCCAACATTCTCGATGTCATTTGTTCTGATTGCTTTTTGAGAGTTTGTTAAACGTTTTTTTGGTGGTATTTTTTTACCACTGAAATAATCTTTAAGTGTAGCTACTCCTGAGTTAATTCATAAAAGCGAAGGGTCATTGACAGGTATTAAACTTTTACTTTCAACAATTAAATGATCCTTTGATTCAAAGAATTTTAATCATTTTTGTCTTATTTCTTTTGAGTTCATATTTTCTCCTATACGTAGTTTTTTTCAATATTATTTAAGTAAATTTTTTCAATTGTTGCTCCACCTAAACATTTATCGCCATCATAAATAACGACTTGTTGGCCCGGAGTAACAGCTTGAGATTTGGAAGGGTAAAAAACTTTTATTTCTTTATTAGGTAATAATTCAATAGTTACGGGAATATCTTGTTGTCTATATCTGAATTTAGCAGTTAAATTTAACGGATTGTATTCTTCGTTGTTAAGTGTAAGTCCGCTTGCTAAAAGTGAATCTGATTCTAAATATGAAATGTCACTGGCTGGAGCCACATACAAAATATTTTCTTTAACATTATGACCGCATACGTAGTGCGGTTCGGTCATTCCACCAAGATTTAGACCCTTACGTTGGCCTAGCGTGTAGTAATAACAACCATCGTGTTTGCCAACTATTTTATTAGTTTTAATTTCAACTATATTTCCAGGTTGCGCTGGTATATAGTTTTGAAGGAACTTAGTGAAATTCCGTTCCCCAATAAAACATATCCCTGTCGAATCTTTTTTGTCGGCAGTTGCTAAACCGAGTTTAGCTGCTATTTCGCGAATTTGCGATTTTTCAAAATCGGCTAGTGGCATTAACACTTTTGATAGTTGATGATTTGTAAGTTGAGCTAAAAAATATGTTTGGTCCTTATTTTTGTCTTTGGCTCTAAATAAATGTCCGTTTTCAACTTTTGCATAATGTCCCATCGCAATAAAATTAGCATTAAGTACATTGAATGCATAGTCTGCAAAAGCTTTAAATTTAATAAATTTGTTACATAATATATCCGGGTTAGGCGTACGTCCTTTTTTATATTCTTCAATAAAATTTTCAAACACATTATCCCAATATTCACGAACAAAATCGACTCTATGCAGTTTTATGCCAAGCTTATTGGCAACTTTTAATGCATCCTGAAAATCTTGTTCTTGTGGGCATATATCTTTTGAAATATTTTCATTTCCCAAAAAATCATTATTTACAAATGAATCTCAATTCCTCATAAATAAACCTTCAACTGCATAACCTTTATCGAGTAATAATTTTGCTGCAACCGAAGAATCTACACCACCAGACATCCCCAATACAACTTTGTTTCTTTTTTTCATAATCCCCCTAAAAATAAAGCCAACCACATAGAGCGGTTGGTTGTAATTAGTAATTACCTGTAAAACACACTCTTAGATTTTGTGGTTTTATATCTATTAAACTTTCAAAACGAGTTTGAAATTCTTTTGAAAATTGTTCAATAATTTCGCCTAAATTTTTGTTTCTTTTAATTTTAATGTCGATAATAAAAGAAGCATTAGAGAAATCTTTATTGAATACAATTCTTGGAGTTCCATCTAATTTCAAAAAATTTACATCGTTAGCACATTGTTGAATTAGTTGTTGCAATGTGTCTTCTGACACAGAGTAACTCTGACCTAAACCTAAAGAAACAGTTATAAAATTCATTATTTATTTCCTTTACCTAAGTATTTACCGGTTTCTGTTGAGATAGAAATAAAATCACCTTGTTTAATAAACATTGGAGTGTCTAATTCAAAACCTGTTTCGACTTTAACTCTTTTTTGTGGGTTTGTAGTTGTATTTCCTTTTACAGCGTCAGGCGCCTCAATTACTTCTAAAGTAACTGACGATTCTAGTTCAATGTCAAGAATTTCTTCTTCAAATTTTCTAATTTTTACAGAAGATCCTTCTTTTAAAAAGTTAATTTCTCATTCAACGTGACTCAATGGAATTTCCACTTGTTCATATGTTTCATTATCCATTAATATTAAGTTTTCGCCGTCTGAATATAGGTAATTCATTGGACGTTTGTCAATATGGGCCTTTTTAATCATTGTTCCACCAGTATAAGATTTAATGGTGATTGCTCCAGTTCTTAAGTTTTTGACTTTTGCTTTAACGTTTGCTTGGCCACGTCCTTGTTTTGAGTGTTGAGCCTCTATAACGACAAAGATTTCTCCTTCATCTTCAAATGTAATTCCGCCTTTAAATGTATTTACGTTAATCATTGTTATCTCCTAATTAAATATTATTATTAAATATATGTATCTATTTTAATATAAAAATAGTTTTTGCTTATAAAAATAAAAAAAGTTATCACTTTGGGATAATAAATAATAATTTTTTCACAAGACAACTTTTTTATCTAAATTAAATAAAAATCAACACTAACAAGCGTTTAAGTGTTGATTATTTTTTCAATTTAAGTTGAGATTCAGTACCGCTGATAAGTCTTTTTATATTGCTTCTGTGAAGGCAAATAATTAAAATAGAAGCAATTAGGAAATATACAGCAGACACAAATCAATAAGGTTGTAAACATTGAGGAGAAATGCAGTTCGATAAATTAATAAAATTAAATCAATAACCTGTTATTCCTTGACTAAATCACGGAATAAAAACTAATGGAGCAATAATACCAGCGGTTAATAACGAACCTAATGAAACTTTTTTGGAAATAATAACCGTTGCAAAAAACACGACAAAGGCGATTAATCATAAAACCGGATTAATGCTTAAGATGAATGCAGAAGAGCATGCAACACCTTTACCTCCCTTGAATTTAAAGAAAATCGGGAAACAGTGACCAAGAATTACTCCTAAACCAATTGACTGAGGACTCATTCAATATGCAGCTGAAAAATCGCAAAAAAGATGGTTTTGAAGTGTTGCAAAAATTAAGGTAGGTATTAAAACTTTCATAAAGTCAATGATAAAAACGATTAATGCAAATTTTTTGCCATAAGTTCTTAATGAATTAGTGGCACCGGCATTTTGTGAAAAGTGATTTCTAACATCGTCGTTTTTTAATTTTTTGCTTAAAATAATCGCTGTATTAAATGAACCGATAATGTAACCAAATACTAATAAAGCAAAATTTAAGGCGATTATACTAAGTCAAACAATTGGTGTTTTGGGATAATTAATCATTAATTTTGTCCTTTGAATTCAATCAATTTATCATTATTTCTATATACACGACCTTCTTTGGCCTCTCTATGGTCGTTTAGCATAGTTGCATCAGCTGAAAATGAAGCATATGGTTTAAAAATGCTTTGACCAACACCGTAAGCATCTACTGGTGCATTTTCTGCTTCGAACTTAGTGATTTTTTCAGGGTTGAAACCACTTGATACGACAATCTTAACGTGTTTAGCGCCAGCTTGGTCTAGGGCAACTCTTAATCTCTTGATTTGTTCTGGGTTAACTCCATAAAATTCCTGATTGTCAGGTTCGTTGTCAAACATATGGTCCTTCATGTTTTTTGAAGTATCTATTCTTACGCCTCACAAGTGTTTTCCTATAGTCTTATATGAATCAAGTGCTTCACGTATAACATTATTATGATAATCAACCAAAGAAATAATTTTATCTTCAGGAAACATTTCAGAATATGCTTTCATAGCAGCACTGGTATCGCCAGCAAAATTTTGAATTAAGCAATGAGGAACCGAACCGAATACACTTTGTGAGCCTGTAATGTTTTGAGCATCTGTTGACATAGAAGCGCAGCCGGCTAGAAGCGCAGCCTTGCCATCAATTTCTTGCATCATTCAGTGGTCTGCACGATCACCCATAAATATTACATCTTTACCTTTTGCGGCTAATACGCAATTTCGCATGTTTGTTGCAATTGTTGAAGAGCGGGCTAAAATTCCATCTATCATACCTTCATATTTACCGAAAAGTTGATAATTCCCGACAAGTTCAAGTACAATTTCAAGATTATTTACTATAGACCCTTCAGGGAGATATTTAATTGTGTATTTTGACGTATCCGTGTTATTTTTCAGTAGTTCTAGTACTTCATCCATACCACCCAAAAGAACATTATCTTTACGTTGGAAAAATTGCATACGAATAATGTTATTCGGATTGTATTTTTCGATTATTTTTTCTGTTTTATGAAAATAACTTGAAATATATTTATCATATTTATTGCTCATATTATTCTCCTATCTATGTTAATATTAAGTTGCTAAATTTTACCACGACAAATTATAAAGTTTCGTTTTTAATTAAAATAGTTAGAAATTCATAATTTAAAGTTTCGCACTTTGTTTTGTTATAGAATTATATTTTTTTTCATAAATACACATATTACAGTATTTTAGGAAAAATAAGAACACTCATTAAACTAGTTATAAATCATTATTAAAATATGGTTTATAATAATTAAATGAAAATATACAAAGATATTAATCCAAGCGCTTATTTTTTAGACTTAGACGGCACTTTTTTTGACCAGCCAGATGCAAATTATCCGGCCTCAGATTTTAATATCGCTGTCGCCAAAAAAATAAATAGTTATAAACCTGTTATTGTTTCAACCGGCAGAAAAAATAATAAGTTTCTGAGAGAACTAATGGCTAAAATTAATGCTCCTTTTACTATATGTTCAGTCGGAGCTCAAATTATTGACAATAAGGGTAAAACGATTTGAAAAGCTACAATTAGCCCTGATGACAAACAAAAAATAATGAGTGAATTTCAAAAACTAGGCTTATTTATTTTTGTTAATGATACTGAATATTTATATTGTTCGAGTAATAACAACCCATTATTCATTCGTTCATGAGCATCACAAATCCCTAGATTAAATTATGACAAAATTCCATACGAAGATGAGGTATTTAAGTATTTAGTATTTGGGCTTGAAAAGGATGAAATGGTTTTACAACTCGAAAAATGAAGAAGTGAATATCCATCATTAAGTTTTCATCTCGTTTCAAAAGGTTATTCTATTGAGATTACTCACAAATTAGCAACCAAAGGGAAGGCAGCACAGTACATTTGTGAATTATTAGGGCTAGATATTAAAACTGCCATGCACATCGGGGATTCAGGAAATGATGTAACAGCCAAACCCGAAATTGGGTATTTAATGGCTGTTGCTAATTCGATGGATGAAATTAAAAGCATTGCTGATTTTGTTTCGGATCACGATTATAAAAATGGTGGGGTTGGCAAAATAATGTCTGAAATAGAGCATTTGTAAAATAAAATAAAAAATGAGCAAAATTTAATTGCTCATTTTTCTTTGAATGAATTAAGCGAAGAAATCTTTTCTAGCATCGGCTTTAGTTTGAGCACTAGCGATGAAAGGAATTCTCGTTGTATAGTTATTTCTTGATGCAACAATCATTTTTGCAGGTCATTCATTTACTGCTCTGTTTCATTGATATACTGAGTCATTGTAGATTTCTCTAGCGGCAGTAATTTCTTTTTGTAAGTATGAGTTTTGTTGCAATGCATCTCTTAAAGCACCGTGTGCTTGTAATTCAGGATAATTTTCAAGTTGAACGTTAATTGCGCCGATTGTTTGGTCAATTGAACTTGCAAAATTTGATCTATTTTCTTCAGTTGGTTTCATACCCGAACGGTATAAAGCCACTGATTTCATAACATCTTTATCTAGATCGATTGATTTTGAAACAATCGAAGCGATGTTGGTCATAATGATAACTCTTTGTTCTAAAAAGTTATCGATTTGTGAAGCATTGTGTTGAATTTTTTGTTCAACTTGTGCTAAATAGTTTTTGGCTTTAATTTTGATAAACAAGAATATAAGCCCTGGGATGATTGCTAACACTCATAACATAATTTCGAATATTATTGAACCGGCACCTGTTTTGATAGGTAATCTCTTGTTAATTACATTAACATCGTGACCTTCTTCAAGAAAAGGTCCTTCCATTTCGTCTAGTTGATTTGACATATGTCCTCCTTTTTGGTGATTAAATTATATATTTAATTTAATATTTTGATAATAGAACCGTACGATAGAAATAAATCTTTATCATCTATATTAGTATCGATACCCATTGAACCGCTAGATAACGAATCAGAAATTTCTTTTTTGTAATCATCAATATCAATCGGATAGTTTTGAATTTTTTTAATTAGAATATCTGTTTCTTTAGAAATTGGTATGTATTCATCTCAAGGCACTGGCACCATGTGATGGTGGCCATCACCCCCTCTGACAGATACATAATCGACTCTTTGCTTGATTTTAAAACTACTTGATTTCACTCTCACCTGTTCTGTGTCTTCTCCATTATTTGAAATAAAACTAGTCTTTAAAATTGATTGGGTCTGAGTATCATGGTGATCAAAAACCATTCTTGGTAAATAAGAAATTTGATGCTCATATTCATATTCATTAAGATCATATTCTTTTTTATCATTATATATGTATTCGATTGCTTTTGTTTGTTGGAAAATTGGGATTGAAAAATACGGAGCAAAAGCAAAATACAGTGTTTTAAAGTATTCATGGTTGACTTTATAAAACAACTCTTTAATTTTGTCATAGTCAAACATGCGAAATATAGATACATTTTCATCTAAAACTTCGCCGGTTAAATGGTCAAATTGGAATAGGTTTAACTTTCCATATTTTCCATAAAACATATCATCGCCATAACCATATTTTTTATCAGTTAACAACTTGACAATATTTTGCTGAGCAAGAGGAGTAAATAACAATCTAAATTGTTGTTCGTGATTTCTATCAGTGGCGCCAAAGCACGCTTCAAATTCAGTATTGGCCAACGCAGTAAACTGAGGATTATCTTTCATCATTTTTTTCAGTATCTTATCGTATTTTTTTACGTATTTATCTATTTGTGAATCTGATTCGTTATTTATATTATTTGAGTTTCTTGTGAAATATAAGTCTGGAGCGGCTTGCGACCCGATATAAATATAAGTCTTATGTCAATACTCTGGGAAAGGTTTTACTACTCTTGCAACTAATGTCTCACTACATGCTACAGCTACACGTTTACCATTTGAATCATAAGAATATTCAGTTCAAGTAATAAATAGAGTTCCAGTGTACGTTTTGGTACCCATTTCATGTAATAATCTTGACGAAATAATAAAAGGGTTGCCATAAATTGTTCCTGATTGTATTCGTTCGTGCATTTGATTATGATTTGTATCACCTTTAAAATCATAATTTTGTGCCAAGGAGCGTAATCTCCCAATATTCAAATGACGATCCATTTCTAAAATTGGCATAGTGTTTTTGAATATTTTAATTTTATAACCTGGTCTGATGATGTTTAATAACGGATTTAGTTGTCTGTATGCTTCGTCAACAAGTTCTTCTCTTTCAGTCTCAAATTTATTTTTTATTTTTTCGGCTGATTTGATTCGTTTATTTATTACTAATGCCTGTATTACGCTTAAGCCAACAATAGCTAAAATTGATAATACAAATAATGCTGTGGAAATTAATATTGTTTGGGTCGAAATTTCAATATTTTCCGTACCTTTGTGTACTAAGTAAATTATTGTTCACACTGGCAAAGAACAGGCCAAAACGATGAATAATATATTAAATGCTGTTCCTACTCTTAATTTGCTTAGTTTATTTTTTCATTTGTTTATTAATTCATCTTTTTTGTAAATTTTGTCTGATGTTGAACGATTAGCGTTCACATCTATGTTTGATTTTTCAGTTAATTCTTTAAAGAAATTTTCGACATTTTCTTTGTGTTTATTTTCGTATGATTTGTATTCATCGAGAGGTTGGTCTATTGTTTGCGTTGGTATCATGTTTAACTCCTTAATTAGTAAATTAAATTATATCTTAATTATTATTGGGAAATTAGAAGGCTAATAAAAAATGGAGTGTTTAGTCCATTAATTATCGATATTTGTTTTCAATATTTTAAGAAATGCTTCTTGAGGGACTTCAACAGAACCAAGCATTTTCATACGTTTTTTACCTTCTTTTTGTTTTTTTAGTAGTTTTTGACGACGAGTAACGTCTCCACCATAAAGTTTAGCGGTGACATCTTTACGATATGCTTTTATAGTCTCTCTCGCAATAATTTTTCCGCCAATAGCTGCTTGGACCGGGACTTCAAAGTTTTGTCTAGGAATAGCTTCTTTAAGTTTTTGACAAAGATCTCTAGCTCTTGAATATGCGTTATCCCGGTGCGTGATGACTGTAAAGGCGTCAATTTTATCGCCGTTTAATAAAATATCAACTTTTACTAAATCGGTTTCTTTATAACCAAATAAATCATATTCAAATGAGGCATAACCTTTTGTTGAACTTTTTAAACGGTCAAAAAAGTCAACAACAATTTCAGCTAACGGCATTTCATAAGTTATTTTACTTCTGTTACCATCTAGTGATTCCATATCGCGATAGATCCCTCTTTTACCTTGACATAGCTCCATAACGTTACCGATATAGTTATCAGGAACGATAATTGTTGAATAAATATATGGTTCTTCAATTCTGTCTATGAAGGTTCGATCAGGGAGAAAGGCTGGGTTAGAGACCATTTCTAATGTTCCATCAGTTCGGTAAACTTTATATTCAACAGATGGAGATGTAGCGATAACGCCAATATGGTATTCACGATTCAGGCGTTCTTGAAGTATTTCCATATGCAACATACCAAGAAAACCCACTCTGAATCCAAAACCTAATGCACGTGAAGTTTCTTGTTCTCAAGAAATAGAACTATCGCTCAACGCAATTTTCTCTAAACTTTCTTTTAACTCCATGTAATCACGTGTGTCAACTGGGTAAAATCCAGTAAAAACTACTGGTTGTTTCTTTTTGTAACCTGGTAACGGTTTTTCTGCTGGATTTTCTTCTAGAGTTATAGTATCTCCAACGCGGACATCTCTTGCATCTCTAATTGTGGCTGCAACTCACCCAACTTCACCAGCTTCTAAATATTCCTTTTTAACTTCACGAGGTGATTTTACCCCTAATTCAGAAACTTGATTGATACGACCAGAGGACATAAATTTAATTTTGTCATTACGTCTTAATTTACCTTGCACAATTCTGACTAACATTACAACTCCGCGATATTCATCAAAATATGAGTCAAAAATTAGTGCTTTTAGAGGTTTTGAATCGTCGGCTTCAGCGGGCGCAGGTATGTATTTTTCAATAGCTTCAAGTACTTGCTCACAGTTCAATCCGGTTTTAGCAGATATACAAACTGCATTATCAGTGGGTAGTCCGATTACTCTTTCTATCTCTGCTTTTGTTCTTTCAATGTCTGCAGAAGGTAAGTCAATTTTGTTTATTATTGGAATAATTGTTAGGTTGTTTTCAAGAGCTAAATAGACATTTGCTAATGTTTGAGCTTCGATACCTTGTGTTGCATCAACAATTAATAGCGCACCTTCAGTAGCAGCTAAAGAACGTGAGACTTCATAGGTAAAATCGACATGGCCTGGCGTGTCGATAAGATGAAAAATGTAATCTTTATACTTTATTTGTACTGCATTTAACTTAATTGTAATTCCTCTTTCTCTTTCTAAGTCCATTGTGTCTAAAATTTGTTCTTCTAATTCACGTTGACTTACAGTTTGAGTGAGTTCAAGAATTCTATCAGCTAAAGTGCTTTTGCCATGGTCGATGTGGGCAATAATTGAAAAATTTCTAATTTTTGTTTTGTCCATTATTTGCTCTCCTTATAATATATGTATTAAATTTTATATTAAAATGTAAAAAATACAATAAATTCCATTTTAAGGAGAATTATGAAAACAGAAATTACAACTGGTCACACTAACATTTCATATCGAATTGGCGATGAATTTGTTCAAGAAAAACAATTTAATGGATTTAACCATAAAATTGATTACCACATATTAAGTAAATTTAATTTTGTTCCCAGACTTATTCAAAATAAGAGTGATATCATCAAATGAGAATTCATTGAAGGACAACAACCAATACTTGATTTCTCAAACATTGAGCTTATTGCACGGCAAGTAAAGCAAATTCATGATTCTAAATTAAAATTTCCCAAATCTAACCATGCTGCAAGAGTAAAAGAGTATCGCAAAATTTTAAAAGAAAAAAACAGAAGCGTTCCTGTTTTGGAAGAATATTATCGTTGTGTTAATTTAACATTATCTAAAATGGATAAAACAACTCCGTTGCATAATGATTTATGACCTTTTAATATGATTCAAATTGAAGACAAAATATTCTTTGTTGATTGAGAATACTCGACCTTGGGAGATAAACATTTTGAATTGGCATATATTATTGAAGCAAGTAATTTAACGGGTGATTTGGAAGCGAAATTTCTAAATGCTTATGGCGATTACAATTATATTCATCTATTGCGTCATAAGATTTTAGTAAATTATTTGGTTGTTTTGTGAGTGCAAACTCAAACAAAACCTCCATTTAATACTGAAGAATATGAAAAAAGAATTTATAATTATGGTAAAGAATTAAAGAAATTAACAAATTCTTAAACACGGAGGTAGTGTGAAAAACTTAAAATTAAGTAAAATAATTTACTTTTCAGTTGTTATGTTACTGCTAATGGTTTTCTTATTTATTATGCAGTTAAAAGAAATTGTTGACATTAATAAAGGTAATTATTTTAACTGAACAAATTCAGAGAATGTTAACTTGTATTTTGTATCTATTAAATGGTTTATGGCTGGTTTTATCTCTAATATTAAAAGATTATACGATTGATTACAGGAACCAATGAATAGCGGTATGGATTCAAGCAAAGTTATGATTTACTATTTTGGAGTAGCTTGTGGTGCGATTTTATCTGTATTGCTTATTGTATGAACTATAACAGTATTCATTATGGCTTTATTTTCAATATTTCAAAAGAGTTTCATTTTAGCTCCAATTGTATTGCTATTTATTGTCGTGGCAGGGGGCATCATCGTAAGTATTTTCTTGAATGGATTATTTAGCAAGTATATAAATAACGATGAAGTAAATAGATATTTGAATATACCATTTGTTGTATTGCCGATTATAGATGTTGTTATAATAGTTCTAAGTTCTATTGCTTCTATACATCATAAAAGAAAAAATAAAAATAATCTAGATTAAAAAAATAGTAACCGCTGAATGGTTGCTATTTTTATACTCATTTTACAATTGAATTAGCAAATCGAAAAATGATTAATCACTATAGGTTTAATTTGTTAAATTTATTAATAATATCGTCAATCTTTTCACTAAATGTTTTTTGAAAGATTCAAATTCATTAGTTAGTTCATCTGGTTTTTTATCTATATTAATATTTTTAATAAATGTTAAATATTCTTCAAGCAATGAGGAAATGAGATCATAATTATGTCCAAGATAAGTATAAAACATAAATTCTAACAAACAATAATTTGTATCGTTGTGATTATTAGGATTAATTTCACGGATGAATGCTTGAATTTTATCGTGAAAACTAGGCTCCGAAGTTAGTATTATTTTTTCAAAGAATTCTCGGTAGAAACTTTTTTGAGTAGAAATTAATGATTGTATGCTCTTACAATATTGTTTGTTTTCTATTTTTAAGGTATCAAATTTCGATATCTTATCTATATGGAAAATATTATTAATTTGATATGGATGGAGATTTAAATTAAATTCGTGCTTATATATCTCTCTACATAAATTTGATTTAATTTTGATAAAAATGATTGAGCTTTATCGTTTAAATCGGGACCCATAGATATGACGGTTTTCCCACGGTTTTCATGTATTGTTATATTTCTATCAATTTTTTTCAAGAGATTTAACTTATTATCAGTATCATCATCGAGTATTAATTTATATCCTGAGACATTGTTATTAAAATTAATTCTCAATCGGCCCTTACCTCAATCAATGAAAGTGCAAAGATTAGTGTTAATGTTATTTTTTAAATTAGAATGTAGTTCGATAAAATTACGTATATTTCTAGCTTGCAATTCTAATGAGAGTGCTTCAATCACTATTCTTCCTTTTTCATTTAGTATTTTAAAAAATTCTTCATCGCTTATATTATCAAGTGCTTTCAACCTTAATGAAAACTCTAGTGAATATTTAGAATCAAGAGAACTTCTTAATTCTTTAAATATCGCATCTTTTTTTATTCTTAATTTATCTGCAACATTTCTAAAGTAGGTTTCTTCATCTAAAAATTCTAAAATATTATTAATTTCCTTTTCAAAACTGTCAATATAAGAATTATCAGAATCTATCGGCATTCCGATAATTTTCCCAAGGAAAGAAGAGGTTATGCGAGATAAATCTAAGTCTTCTATACTTTCACGTTTAGCTATATTTCCTAATGAGCTAAAGTGATTTATGTTTTCTAGAATTATTTTGAACACTTGTTATGCTATTTCGAATTAAATCATTAGCGTTATTAATAGATCTTTCTTTCATCTTGAAAAATTTGTATGAAAACCGTGTTGAGTTTAGTGACAACAATAAATCATTCGAGATAAATCTAATCAGATTTTCTAAATCATAGATATTTAATTTAGTTTCTTCTTTCGAAGATCATGTTTGATGATACTTATCTAAAATATCGAAAGAACTTGGATTCGCTTCAATTTCATTTATTAATTTACGTAATTCGTTTTTATCAGTATATATGTTGTTTACAGATTTGGATTCACACTCATTTAGTAACGCGTTTAACTCATTTAAGATTATTTGTATTTTACTATGGTAAGGTTTATAGGGTTCATCATCATCATCCTTCGTAAATAGAGAATATTTTGCAATAAAATCAAAAATTTTATTATTTTTTATATTTGATATCAGTTGGTCATAATTTATTTCATTCAACATTGCAGCTGACATCATGTTTCAAAAATCAGCTAAAAATTTTATTAGATTTTCGCGCGTCAAGTTTAAGTTTTTGGCGAAGGGATATTTTTCAATATTTTTAATAAGATTGATCAATTCTCTTTTACTGACAACTTCCATGGCTCCCATATCGGGCCCAAATGAAAAAACCATACCTAAAAAATTTGTTAATAACATGTCAGCTTCTGTGTAAGATCTTACTATTAGTTCCTGTATTGATTCTTGATGGAAATCAATATAGATTTTTTGTACGTTCTTAAATCATGATGTAAGTTTACTTAAATCAAAACCTTTATCATTTAATTGGTTACGAATTTTTGTTATTTCATTGTTGTCTATAGTTTTTTGATTTTTTCTAATTTTAATACTGATTAAATTATTTGTGTCTTTTTCACTTAAAATGGTTCTGATAGTATTAAAAATAATTTCTTCTTCTGGTGAAGATTCATCTATATATTGATTTTCAATTAGATATGTTAATATTGCCTCGACTGCTAAGTTCAAATTATTTATTTGTTCGGCGGAAATTATTTTGCTTAAATAAGGATTATAGTGAAACATGTAATTTTAACGGTTTAATTTATTTTATTTGTCCCCAATACAGATTCAATATTATTATAAAAAACTGATGCGTATTTTCGAGGGTGTCAACTGAATTTCTTCGGATTATTTTCCTTAAAATCCATAACTCTTAAGAATTTCAAAATTTCAGAAATGCTCTTAATATAATTGAATTGATTTGTGTTCTCACTATCTTTAACTTGATCGACGATAAATTTAAATTCATCATTTCTTTTTCAAATTGCATTTTCATTTGTAATTTGTTCATTGAGGTACCCTGATTTTGAATATAACTCATTTAGTAATCGAGAAGAAAATGCTGAAATATAAATGTATTGACCATAAAATTCTTTCTGTTTGGGAGTGATGTTTTGCGGGTTAGTGTTTAGATACTTAAATAATTCATATTTAATAATCATTTCCGCTTTTGCTTTAATTAAAAACTCACGAGTTTTTTTATCTCAATCTTTGCTGGGATCAGGAATATAAAAAGCAAAATTTTCGGAGCCTCTTCCTACAACAGGCATTCAGTTTGCTAACATATTAATTGGCATTACTCGGTGTTCATTCGAAGAATTTTTTTTCTTTGCTTCTAACACAACTTTATCTATTTGGGATTGGTTTTTGAGATCGATAGTCAACTGAGATATGTAATTATTCTTGTCAACCATATTTATGTTTTTTAAATTAGTAATTTCTTCTTCTGCTTTTTTTAATGAATTTTGCTTATTTATATGTTAATTTGTAAAAAATAGCGGTATTTTTCGCTACGCAAATCGTTGGTTTTAAGTTTGTTTATTTCTTTTTGCGCATATTCCTTATTTTCAAGAAAATTTAAATTCTTAATATCAAATCTATTTAAAATGGTTGTAGATGCTAGAATTGCCGAAAATGCTGTTACTGTCGTTGTGGCCAATATTAACCCAATTCCGAATGCATGTTTTTTTGACATATTAATTAGCTTTCATAAATTTACTGTTATTTTTTTGTTTATTAAAATTATTTATTTTCGAACTTACTTATATAAATATAAATAATTATTTATTTTAAATTATACGGGATAGTGATATGATTGCAGTTTTCCACCGCCTAAACTATTAAAAATATGAAAACTTCCATATTTTTCGGACGATAATTAGTTTTTTACTTATAAAAAGACAAATATTTTTATTATGGTTTTCCAAGTTTTATTATATTTAATAATTAAACTTATATTTATATATATAATTAAATAACTAATGTAAAGGGGTCTGTATGTTTAGTGAAAACGAAAAAAGATATAAAACAATTTTGAGTAATTTATTGGATGTTAGTCCTAATGATAAGGCGGTTTTTACAAAGGTTGATAATAACTACTTTTTTGATTTACATAAATTATTTAGTGAAGAAACTTATCGTAAAATTTGAAACAAAAAAGAATTTAAAATCGAAATCATAGAGGAAAAATTAAAATTTGCATCTCAACAGTTGAGCCAAGCGCAAAATTATGAAGAAGCATTAAATCTAATTGAAGATTTTGATTTATCAATCTCTGATTTTAAATTGAGATTATTAAAAAAAGATTTTGAAATTGGTATTAAAAAAATAACTGAAGAATTGCAAATGCAATTTCAAAAACAATCAATAAAATGAAAAATGTTTTTGAATAGAGCCAAGGAAATTAACGAACAAACTAATATTTGACCAATTCATTTGGGTTTCATGTATATAAAAGTAAATATTGATGGAAAATCAATTTACGGGCCATTATTTTTGAAGGAAGCTTATGTAATAATTGAAAATGCTCGTCCAAAACTTTATTCTAATTCAGATATTAAACCAAATGAAAAACTGCTATTCTTATTGAATAATGATAACTTTGATTTAGACACCAGTATGAATATTTCTGACTTAACAATCAAGGATCTTATTGATTTTGTTAAATCCGAATGAGAAAACATTTACCCTAACATACCGGATATTTTTGGTGAATTTGAAAAATTAAGTCCAGAAAATGTCTTGAACGAATCTCTTGAATTTTGCCCTGGTGTTGTCTTGGGTCTATTTCAACCCGCCGGCGGTTATATAAGAAATCGGATGATGGAAATAATCAAAAATGATGATGTTGGAAAAATTATTAAAATAGAATTCAAAAAATCTAATTACACTAAAGCGGTTGATAATTTAATTTTCAATCCTCGTAGCAGTATTTTTAAAATTACACCAACTAACTTTAGTCAAGATAAAGCTATAGCATCCTCATTGCAACAAAACACTGTAATTTGAGGTCCTCCGGGAACTGGTAAGTCGCAAACAATTGTTAACTTGCTAACTAACATTCTGGTTTATGGTAAAACTGCAGTAGTTTGTTCGCAAAAGAAAGCTGCTCTTGAAGTAATCCGTAATCGTATGGGAATGTTAAAACCATTTTGTTTATTTATGCTTAATTCAGCCGAAATGAGCAAAAAATCCTTTTTCAAACCCCTGAAAGAATATATTGATTATATTGAACAATTTGATTCAGTAAGTAATCTAAAAGCATTGAGAGTTCTAAGTAAAAAGGAACTTAGATATATCGAAAACATCGCAAATTTTTCTCAAGATATAAGATTTGGTGAAGTGGCAAAAATATTGCCAACTTTGAATAAATATATGGGTGATTTAAATATCAAACGATGAGAGGTTCTCTTGAATCTTCCAGACACTTCATTTTTTAAATATCCAAATGAATGTAAGTTTGATAGTGTTAAACAAATTGAAAAATGAATGCTTAAGAACAATAAACTTTGTTGAAAATTCTGATCGCGCAAAAGAAAAGATGCAATAAAAAAAGCAGAGAAGATTTTTGAAGAATTTAATAATACAAATATTAACATTAACGAATTAAAAGATATCAGCAAAGATATGGATTTAGATCATTTCAATTTCATAACATCGTTACTTGCAATTTTACCACCTAAAGACAAGCCTGAGGTTAGTGATCAAAACGAGCTAAAAAAATATATTGCTAAATTGATTATTGATCGTGTTGAAAATTTGAGTGATGAAGAAAAAGAAGATTATGGTGAATTTGCACTAACTATAAGATTAGGGAAAACGGAACCATATAAATTTGTTAATAGATTTTCTAACTTGATTAAAAAATTATTCCCTGTAATTATTGTCACTCCTGAAGCCGACTTATCTGCATGAAATAAAGAAGAATTTGACTATGCAGTGTTAGACGAGTCAAGCCAAATTTTTATTGAAAAAGGACTTCCGGTATTATATCTGGCGAAAACTAAGGTTTTAGCTGGCGATGACCAACAAATGAAACCATCAAATTGATTTGGCATCAGAGTCACCGATGAAGATTCTGTTTACGGTATAACTGAATCATTGTTAGACTATGCTTTAGGTTTGGGTATTCATAGTATTTTATTAAACAAAAACTACCGTTCAAATCATGCTGCCCTAATGACTTTTAGTTCTAAACATTTCTATAAATCGAGCCTTGATGTTATTGATTCTGCGCACGTTAATTCTTCATCTAAACCAATAGAAGTAATTGAGGCTGGTGGTGAATGAATAGATAATCAAAATGCAGTTGAAGCAAAGATTGCTCTTGATTTGATTTCTAAGAGCTTAAAAGAATACAAAAAAATAATTTTATTGTGTTTTAACGCCAAACAGCAAGAGGCGATAACTAAAACAATTTTTGAGAATCATCCCGAAATTGAAAATGCATTGAAATCTAATCAATTATTATTAAGAAATATTGAAAACATACAAGGCGATGAGGCTGATTTAGTAATTGCTTCTCTTGGTTATGATTCAAACGCTAAGATACATTCAACATATGTTGGTCGCCCAGGAGGCAAGAACTCATTGAATGTTGCAATATCAAGAGCAAAGGAAAAAATGATTGTTATCAAATCGCTTCATTCAAGTGACATTAATGTTACTTTCGATAATGATGATGTATATACATTCAAGAAATGATTGGAATTCTTGGAATTGTCTGATGCTGAACGCAAAGAATTTTTATCAATTGATTTAGAGGAAACTAGAACTAATACAATAGACTTATCACAACACAGTAATTTATTTAATGAAATCCATGATTATTTATTAAAATGCATTGAGAATAAGCCTTGAATTCAATTATTTGTAAATAACACACTTGGTACTTTAAACGTAGATTTCTCAATAAAATCTAATGACCAAAATATATTTTCAATTGTAGTTGATGACTATAACTATGCCAACAATCCTGCAAAATATTTAGAATTTCAGGATTTATGTAAATTTATTGAAGCAAAAAATTATAAATTGTTCAAATTAGATAGATTAAATTGAGAATACATTAAGCAAGAAATTACCGATTTAATAAATAACATAGTTCTTAATGAGCAAAAATTAGATGATACTTTAGATAATATTGAATATATATATCCTTTAGTATTAACAACTACAGATAGTAAAGAAACATTGGTTGAAAATGGTGACGCAATTAATGAAACCAATGATAATAGTGATATTGACCAAAATGGCGATTTTTATCCATCTGTCGAAAACAAAGAAATAGCAACAATTACAAGTGACTATCAAGAAAAAACTATTGAAAATTCTGTTAACAATGAAGAATTAGAACAAATTTCTAATACAGATGACGTTAATGAATCTAGTGAATTAAGAATTAATGATAATAAAAATCTTAATTTCTATAAGAAACTATTGCTTACATCTTCGATACCAACACTTAATTCGTTAACAGTTCAGGATTTAAATAAACCAATAAATGATGTTTTTGCCGATCAGAACGATTTGAATGTGATTTTGGATAAAAACGAAAAGAAAAATGAAAATGAAATCAATAAAGATTTAAATCAGTCTTCAAATGATGACTCCGATAACATTGATATCACAGTTGATAAAGAAATTAATGAAGACGGATATTGAGATATTGATGCTGAATTAATGGATGTTGAATCTGATGATGATTTCGATGAATTATTCAACGAAGAAATTTCTGATTAGATAATTATTACTCTATCTCTAAATAAAGCCGAGTCTATGAATTTGTCATACACGGTTTTATTTTTTTATTAAATTAATAATTTAATATTTATTTTGCCAATGAATACATTACACAGTGTTATAAGTAAAAAAATATATTTCAATGAGTGCTTAAAACATTGTTTATAATTTTTAAATATTAGGAGATGAAATGTTTGAATTAAATGATATAAAATACGAAAATATATTAGACATAAAGCACCTTAAGTTTGAGAAAGGTAAAATCAATGTAATTACAGGACCCAGCGGTGGAGGCAAGTCAACACTATTAAAGATGCTGAATAAAATGATTTCACCAACATCAGGTAGTATTATTTATAATGGACGTAATCTAGATTTGGTCCCTTCGCTGGATTTGAGAAGAGAAGTGAGCATGTTATCCCAAACACCAATTATTTTAGGCGAAACAATCGAAGATAATCTAAAAATAGCTTTTCAGTTCCAATCTAGAACAATACCAACCAAAGAAGAAATGACCAAAATATTAACAGATGTGAAATTAAATAAAAAACTCGAAGACGAAGCTAGAAGTCTTTCAGGTGGAGAAAAACAAAGATTGTCACTCGCAAGAATTTTATTACTTAGTCCAGAAGTTTTTCTTCTGGATGAACCTTCATCTATGCTTGATAAAGACACTGAAGATTTCATTTTAAATTTTTTGTCGAAATTTGCCGAAAACACACATAAAACAATAATAATGGTAACCCACTCTCCTGAGGTTGCTGCTAAATATGCTCAAACATTAACGCATATCTCTGAAGGTAAAATTAAGGAGTTAGATAATGAATAATGTCCACAATATAAGTTACACAAGATTACTGTTTGCATATCTTTATCTTGTAGCTGTTATTACTATTGTTCTAATAATTAAATTAAAAAGAACTAAGGATATTTTAATTGCGGCTTTAAGAATGAGCGTTCAACTATTTATCATGGGGTATGCTCTAGGATACATTATTGATAACCCAAATCCATTTATTACAATTGCTGTTTTATTAGTTATGGAATTTTTTGCAATATTTACTATTTTCAGACGTTTTAAAGGCAAAATGTCAAAAAAACTTAAATTAATTATAGCTATTGCTATGATGTCTGGCAGTCTTACCGCAATATTCTATTTTGTATTAGTTGTTGTTGGTATCCCAGTTTGATTTGACCCTCAGTATGTAATTCCATTAGCGGGTATGCTGGTTGGTAATTCAATGACTGGTATTTCGCTTGGAATTAAAGTGTTAGTTGAGCAAATGAATGAAAGAAGAGAAGAAATTGAAGAAAAACTAATACTTGGAGCCACCCCTAAAACCGCTATTAAAGAAATACTCTTAAAGGCTTTTGATTCAGCTATTATGCCAACAATCAACTCAATGCTAGGAATGGGAATAATTTTCTTACCTGGTATGATGACTGGTCAAATTCTTTCAGGCACCAATCCATCAAACGCAATTATGTATCAAATAGCAATTATGCTGGGAATATTAGCTTCTGTATCAATTTGCGTTATGATTACATTGGAATTTGGTTATCGTACATATTTCAATAAAAACATACAATTTATTCAACAAAAAAGCGGCAAATAAAAAAGCGGTGCCGCTTTTTTAAATTTCTGATAAGGTTTTGATCATGTTTGTTTTGTAAACTTCGACGCCAGGTTGGTTAAATGGATTCACGCCTAATAAATAAGCTGACATTGTTAAAGCAATCATAAAGAATTGGAATAAATAACCTAGCGTGAATTCATCAGTTTTATCATATTCAATAATAATATTAGGTATTTTTGCAGTTTGATGGTGAGCACCTAATGTCGCTTCAAAGATTGCTCAATTTACTTTGTGCACTTCCTTGCCATCTAGATATGAGATTTTATCCAAGTTTTCTGAATCCTTTGAAATTTTGAAGTTGGTATTTGGATTTTTTAAAAACAGAGAAGTTTCAAATAAAACTTTATTTCCGTCTTGAATAAATTGCCCAATTGAGTGTAAATCTGTTGAAAATTGCGAACTGGCAGGGAACAGACCTCTACCATTTTTGCCTTCGCTTTCAGCAAATAGTTGTTTTCATCACTCTTGAAAGAATTGCAATTTTGGCTCATAACTAACAAGTAGTTCTAATGAATAGTTTTTTGATAAAAAGTGTCTAGTAACAGCGTATTTGTAAGCATCGTTTTTGTCAATTTCTTCACTGGAATTATTTTTTAGAGCCTGTTGAGCACCTAACAGTAAAGCCTCTGTGTTTAGTCCTGCACAAATGAATGGGAATAATCCAACAGGACTTAAAACACTGAAACGCCCACCAACATCATCAGGAATAATTAATTTATCATAGCCTTTTGATGTTGCTAAATCATAAAGAATACCCTTTGATTTATCGGTGGTAGCAACAATTAAATCCTTTGCTTTGATTGAGCCCACCTTAAGTTCCAATAATTTTCTAAATTCTCTGAAAGCTATTGATGTTTCAAGGGTTTTACCGCTTTTTGAGATTACATTAATAGCAAAACGTTTATTTTCAACATACTGCAATTGGGAAACTAAACTTTCAGCGCTTACACAATTACCGGTAAAAAGAATCTCCATTTTAGGTTTTTTATTTGAATAAGCCCCATAAATAAATTCATATCCTGCTTTAGCACCTAAGTACGACCCACCAATTCCAATAACAACTACAACTTCAATATTAGAATTAATTCAACGTTGAGCAATGTTTTGCATTTTTTTATATTCTTCATCTTTAAATTTTTTAGGTAGGTCAATTCAACCTAATCAATCTTTTTCTATAACCGTTTTAGTTTTAATTGCATTGTGAATTTTAGATACTCTTTCTTGGTATTCATTAAATTCTTTTGAATCGATAGCTTTCGATACGTTCAATTCTATAGTTTTCATATATACTCCTTTTACACCGCAAATGGGTTAGATTTATTTAAATATGATTCATAAATTTGCGACCAGTAGATGAAACACACATATGCTCCTAAGACACCTTCTGAATTATTGTTAAGTATTATTTGACACAAAGGGATATTGGCAATGTGAGACAATGTTGTCAATACTCCATCAGTTATTAATTTGTTCGCCTCGCTTAACCTATTTTGTTTAAATGCTGGAATTCCATCATTCTCGTTTAGCTCTGGCGTAATTCTAAAATCGGTTTTTTCTTGGTGAAAAGTAATATATGAAGCGAAAAACCTATGATTCATACCGATTGTATACGGCGCATATGTATAAATATCTTCTGGAAAGCACATTGTATTTGTAAGGTTGTTGTGTTTTTGTATGTTTTCGTTACTCAATTTAGCTTGAATTAATAATAATTTATTCAGGCTTTGGTTGCCACCAATTAAGATATTCTGCTTTTTTTCATATTTGAGAACACTGTTTATATATCCATATTGGAACGCCAAATTATTTTTTATGTCTTCACTAGTGAAATCAATTGATGCGGACGTATAACCTTCTAAAACATTATTAATGTTTATGCCATTGATATGCATTAAAAGCAAGTTTATTTCACTAAAAAAAGAAAATCTTTCATCCAAGATATTTGGGCTTATAAGTCTATTATCTTCAACTGTTTCAATGAAATTCAATTGGTCTTCAAGGCATTGTTTTCCTATTATAAAACAACGTTCAAGTGTCCTATAATAACCATTTTTTAATTGCATATAATTTAAAAACACTTTGATAAATTCTACGAATGAATCAGTAAAAGTATTGAGTTTGGTAAAAACGAAACTTGTGTTTTCAAAGCAGTAAGTTTTTTTAAAAAATTCATATTTATCAAATCAATTAGTATAGCTTTCATCGCAATTTATAATTTCGTATTTTATTTTATTGGCACCTAGAAGGTCATAAAAATAAACAAAATCCATTGCGGCATTGATATTGTCTCTCGTTCTTGAATCGGTAAATATGATTATATTTTTCGTATTTTGTTTTATTATTCTTTCTGCAAAATCGGTAATTTCATTTAAATTAAATTGACCAAAGTTTAATGCGAGTTCATGAAAACCAAAATTTTCAAAGCCGACTATAGTCTTTAATTTAATCCCCCGAATTATTCCTGTTGCTTTTTCAATAAGACTTTCA
Source organism: Mycoplasma miroungigenitalium (assembly GCF_013008635.1). Taxonomy (NCBI): domain Bacteria; kingdom Bacillati; phylum Mycoplasmatota; class Mollicutes; order Mycoplasmatales; family Mycoplasmataceae; genus Mycoplasma; species Mycoplasma miroungigenitalium. The sequence continues at coordinate 117,972 of NZ_CP053096.1, read as the reverse complement.
TTATTGAAATCAGGATGGTAATTAAAAGCTTTTAGTGTTAATTTAGACATGGTTAACTCCGGTTATTTTGCATATCCCAAACAATAACTTCGGTATCAATAGATTTTTTTAAATTTTTAAAACCGTGTTTTGTTTCCTTTAATTCTTCAACGAATGGAGAGCGAGCAAAATAACTGTGGTTTGCCTTGAAATTTCCAATTCCTGTTTTGTTTTCGTTGTCTATTTCTTCTACGATAAAGTTAACATTATCTCTTAATTTAAACTCATTGAACAGGTTTTTTCAGGCTCAATCAGTTACATTTTTTTTAGGAATTTCGAATACATATTTTTTGTTTGTTAAGACCGTTAACCCGTCAATGCAAATATGTATTATTTTCCCAAATAATATATCACCTTTTTTATTCATATTACAATTATAAATTAATAATCGAAATTAATGAAAAATAATAAATTAAACATGTTTTTTTTAAAAAAATAAGAGCTGATTATATTTTTTTTCGAAAAGCCCTTAAATTCAATATATTTCGTGCTATAACAAAGATTATCGATATTTATATATTTAGTATATAATTCAATTATCAATTATTATATGGGTTTTTGGTTGTAAAAATGCGAATTGCACACCCGTTATAGTTGAATTAAAATCAGTAAAGGAAATATTATGAATCAAGCAAATAAAAAAATTATTGACTTAGAATACTTTGTCAATTTAGACCAAGATGAACTAATTAATTCATTGAAAAAATATGTTGAAAAGGTAAAAATCATCAACGCAACAATAACTCATCAACAAGTAAGTCAAACTGACTACTTCCGTGTAAAACATAACTTTGATGACGTGGATGATTTGTTACAAGATTTAGTAACAATTAAGGCTTACATACATGTTAAAGAAACAATTAAATTACATGAAGAACTAAACGCAGAGTTTAAACAACTTTTATCAAAACTATGCATCGACTATACTGCAAAGGATACTCCTGATAATCAAGCGTTTTACAAACCTGAAAATTCTAGCGAAAATGTTTCTATAGCTTGAGAAACATCAAATGTATTATTAGATGATAAATTTATTATTTTTGTACCAAAAAATGCATATAAATATGCGGTTATAACTTCAAATACAACTGCTCATGATTTGGTTGTTGCGCCTCAAAAAGAAATTATTGAACCAACACAAGAGCAAGAATCTATTGTTGAAACCGAAAAAGCTGAAACTGAAACCCAAAATGTTGAAGTTGTAGATACAAACGGCGAAACCGAAAAAATGTCAAATGACGATGTAGTAGTTGAGCAAGAAAACTTAGAATCAAAAGTTGACATTTACGAAACAGAAGAATTGCTAATTCCTTATGAACAAGAAATTAAAGCAACTAAATACAATGCGCCATCGAAAAATAAATTTGCAACAATATTGCTAATAATTGCAATAATTATTCTTTTAGCATTCGTTGTAGTAATCGGATTAAGATTATTCGAAATCATTACAAAGACAGCATTATTTTAAAGAATTGTCAAATTTTAATTCATCGGTTCCTGTAATCAACGAATAAATTTTATGAAATGAGGAAATAAATATGTTAAACAAAGACAAAAACATAACTACTCTAATTAACCACCTTAAAGCCTCTGGTTTCGTTTTTCAAGGGAGCGAAATTTATGGCGGATTAGCTAATACATGAGACTATGGACCGTTGGGAGCCACTTTAAAAGATAATATTGAAGCTGTATGAAAACGTTGTTTTATCCAAAGCGAAAAAAATAATTACTTATTAGATTCAAAAATTTTGATGAATCCACAGGTTTGAGTAACTTCAGGTCATGTTGTCAATTTTAATGATCCATTAATTGAAAATAAAGTAAATGGTAAAAGATATAGAGCTGATAAATTGATTGAAGAATTCAATCCGAATATAGTTGCTGAAACATTAAGTTTCGACGAAATGAAAGAATTCTTAGTAAAAAACGTCACAAAATATGAAGGCGATAAATGTGAATGAAGCGACGTAAGAAAATTTAATTTGATGTTTGAAACGAAACAAGGTGTTACAGAAGAAACGAAAAGCAAGATTTATCTTCGTCCCGAAACAACTCAAGGTATTATGGTTAATTTCAAAAACGTCCAACGTTCAATGAGGGCAAAAATGCCGATGGGCATTGGCCAAGTTGGTAAAAGTTTCAGAAACGAGGTTACACCAGGTAATTTCATTTTCCGTACTAGAGAATTTGAACAAATGGAATTAGAAGTGTTTTGTCACCCATCGCAAGCTGACGAGATTTTCGATTATTACATTGATAAATCGATTAAATTTGTTAGAAAATTAGGATTAAGCGAGCAAAATACAAGATTAAGAGCTCACGACCCTAAAGAATTGTCACATTATTCGTCAGCAACTAGCGATATTGAATATTTATTTCCGTTCGGATGAGGCGAGTTATTAGGCATTGCTAACCGTACGAATTATGACTTAACCGCGCACCAAAATGCTACTAGTGAAAGTTTGGAATATTTAGAACCAACCACTAATGAAAAATACATTCCTTACGTAATTGAACCATCTATGGGTCTAGATAGACTTATGTTTGCAATTTTAATTGAAGCATATGACGAAGAAGTTTTAGAAAACGAAACAAGAATTGTTATGCATTTTTCTAAAGAGCTAGCGCCATACAAAGTTGCTGTCTTACCGTTAGTTAAAAAATTAAATGATAAAGCAACAGAGATTTATGAAATGATTCTAGAAAAAGGTATTAGCGTAGTTTACGATGAAACGGCTTCTATTGGTAAAAGATACCGTAGACAAGACGCGATTGGTACACCAAAATGTGTAACCATTGATTTCAATACTTTAGAAGATGAATCTGTTACAATTCGCGACAGAGACACTATGGAGCAAAAAAGAGTAAAAATTAGCGAATTAATTAACCACATTTAAATATGAATACAAATTTTAAGCAATTACAAGATGAAATACTATCTCACTACGACATTGTTGAGGTGATAAATAAATATATAACTTTGTCTAAATCGGGTCAAAGTTTTGTTTGTTTATGTCCTTTCCATGATGATTCCAACCCTTCAATGCATGTTAGTGAAACTAAACAATTGTTTAAATGTTTTGTTTGTGGTGTTGGCGGAAATTTGATTTCGTTTTTGATGAAATTTAAAAAGCTTTCTTATCCCGATACCTTAAAACTGCTGGCTGACGAAGCGACCATTAATTATGATTCACACATTTTTTATCAAAAACCTTCGAAATATTCACAATCTGATTTAGAAGTTTTAGATCTTTTAGATAAGGCTAATTCATTCTTTAAGTTGGAATTTACAAGACTCAAAAATACCACACTAAATAGTTTTTATAACTCAAGGGATTTATCGAATGATCTTTTAAGAAATTTTGATATTGGTTTTGCCTCTAAAGAAAACTTTTTGGAATTTTTCGGCGACGATATCAAACAAAATCCAACATTATTTGCTAAAGCGGGTTTAATTAATCCTGAATCATTGCAACCATCATTCAACAATCGTGTTACGTTTGGTATTAGAAATGATGACGGAAAAATTGTCGGATTTAGTGCACGTACTTTAGAGAAAGATGTTAAACCAAAATATATAAATAGTGTTGAATCTCATTTATTTCAAAAATCCGAACTTCTTTACAATTTCTATAAAGCTAAAGATTTTCTTGAAACAAAAGAACTGATAATTACAGAAGGTTTCTTTGATGTAATTGCTCTCCATAAAGCTGACATTAATAACGCAGTTGCCTTAATGGGCACAGCGCTAACTAATAAACACTTCAAATTATTGAATAATAAAACAATAATAATGTTTTTAGATGGCGATGGCGCCGGACAAAACGCAACTCTAAAATCATTATCTTATTTACTATCTAAAAATATTCACGCGAAAGTTGTAAAAAATAATACAAGACTTGATCCTGATGAAATCCTCAAAAAATACGGTTCTGAATATTTAAAAAACCTTATTAAAGATTCGGTAGATTCTTTAGATTATATTTACCAAAACGGCAAAAGCCAATTTTCATTAATTGCCGGTGGTGATAATAGACTCAATAATATTCAAAATTTTATATCTTATTTTTCAAAATATATTGAATATTCAGAGTCAAATGTAAGAGATTTCTATTCTGAAAAAATTTACACTGATTTTAAATATAAAATTATTTTCAAAAGTAATTTACAGGATTCAAATGAATATTCAATACATGATGATTCATATCTAAATGATCCGCAAATGGATACAGCGACATTCATGAATCAATATCAAGTTCCTGATTATGTACCGGATTTACCTCAGAACCCTTACGATTTTGATCTAATTCCCAATAAAGGAATTTCATCACCTATCAACATTGTAAAAAAACATTCGTTGCCCACATTGAGTTGGATTGACAGATTATTTTATTTAATTCTCGATTTCCCAGACCTAATTCAGTTTTATCTGGAAAAAAATAGAAAAGATCAGATGAATTTCAATGTTTTCGATGACTATAAAGAGCAAGTGCAAAACATTCTCGAAAAAGGCAAATTAACTCAAACTGACAAAAAATGAATTGAATCAATGATAACTAATAACGGAGAATTAAAATCCGAATTTGAAGCAGTAAAACAAGATTTCAAAATGTACCTCGGAGATAAAGAAAAGTTATCAATGAATTTAGAAATGATTTACGAAAACGCATTAAAAGAAAATGATGATAAATATATTGCGTTCGTACAAGACCCCAAAACCAGCAGGCTTATTGCCTCAAACCCAGCAATGTTTGAGCAAATGACTCAAAACATGCTAAGAATAAATAGGAGGAAAAAATAATGGCGACAATGAATAAAGAACTGGAAGCAGTAATTAAATTAGTGCAAAAGCACGCCAAAAAACAAAATCGTGAAAAGCTATCTCAAGCTGATATTTTCGAATATTTAGACCAAATCAAAGTAGAGATACCTGATGATCAAATGGACGAAATGTTGGAAAATCTTCATGAAATGAATCTAATTTCAGATGAAGTCGATGAGGGAGATGACTTAGAAGTTGGAGAATCGGACATTACTGATGAAATGGAAGATATCACCGATGAAGAAGTAGAAGAAATAGTCAATGAAGAAGACACATTTAAAAAGCGTACATTAGTTGAAGAAGAAGATTTTGAACATGATAATGAGCTTGACGGAACAATAGATATCGGCGAATTCGACGATGAATATACTCAAGAATTCACTTACGATGACGATTATGAATACTCTGATGATTCTAGCTATGCCGAAGAGGAAGAAGAAGAAATAATCGAAAAGAAAAACCGTAAAAATGCTAAAAAAGACGCCAGAAAAAAATCTAAAGACATAACTGATGATGATTTAGAAATTGAAACTTTCGAAGATGAAGAAATTGACTTATCTAAAGAAGAAGATAATATTTCTGCTCATGATTTGCGTAATAAACTAACCGAAACAAACGATATTGTTAAATGATACATGCGTTGAATTGGTAAATACGGGAAATTGTTAAACAAAGAGGAAGAGGAAGCTCTTGCTCACGAAATGGAAAAAGGCGGATTTAAAGGAAAACGCGCGCGTGACAAACTGATTAAGCGTAATTTACGTCTTGTTATCAATAATGCCAAAAAATACAAAAACCGTGGATTAAGCTTTATTGACCTTATTTCTGAAGGTAACTCTGGAATTGTTAAAGCTGTGCAAAAATATAATGTTTCAAAAGGATTCAAGTTTTCAACATATGCAACTTGATGAATTCGTCAAGCCATTACACGAGCTGTTGCAGACCAAGCACGTACCATTCGTGTTCCAGTTCACATGGTTGAAACAATTAATAAAATAACTAAAATTGAACGTGAACTACACCAAGAAAATGGAACAGAACCAACCGATGAAGAGATAGCAGAAAAATTCGGTAATGGATATACAGCCGAAAAGGTTAGATATATTCGTAAAATAAACATCGACCCTATTTCATTGGATAAACAAATCGGAAAAGAAAACGACTCTGCATTTTCAGATTTTGTTAAAGATGAAAGTGTTGTTAGTCCTACAGATTTTGCATCACAGGAAGAATTGGTGGATGTTTTAAATGAAATTTTAACTGATACCCTTGACCGTGACGAATACGTTTTAATTTGTAAACGTTATGGTGTTGGAGTTGATGAAAATGGCGAGAAATACCAAATAACACCTCTAGAAGAATTAGCAAAAGAACGCGGCGTTTCTAAAGAACGTATCCGCCAAATTGAAAATAAAATTTTACGTAAACTAAAGAATTCAACACGTAAAGGCAGACATTTGAAAGACTTCTTTAAATAATGCAATTAAGAAAGATTACTCAATATTTACTTAATAACTACCCATTAGAAGCAGCAGAAATTTGAGATCCAACGGGATTTAGTGTTAAATTTAATTTAAGTGAAAAAATAACAGGTGTTGTTGTCGCAATTGATTTAACAACTGCGGTTTTAAATAAAGCTTTAGAAACCAATTCAAATTTAATTTTAGTTCACCACCCATTTAAATTTATGCCAACGTGAAAAGATGAGTTTTTAGCGGCGCCTTATAAAAAGTCAATGTTAGAAATTATTAAAAAACATCGTATAAATGTCTTAGCGTTTCATACCAATTACGATAATAATGCATTAGGAACATCACATCAAATTGGTTTTAGATTGGGTTTTAGCGATCATATAGATTATCATGAGACTTATCCCTGCGTACTAAATGCAAGTTTATCTATTAATGAACTTACTAATAAATTAAGCAATTATTTGAAATTAAATAATTTTAGAACTAACGTTTCTGATTTAGATAGAAAATATCAAAAAGTCGCTATTTTATCTGGTTCAGGTCCAGCTACTCTAGCCCATGAATTAAGCACTAAAGGAATAGAATTAATATTAGTCAGTGATATTAAATGAAATGAATGATTGTTATATAAAGAACATAATATAGATATTTTAGAATTATCACATTTAGATGAACAAGTCTTTGTCAGTGATATTACAGAACAATTACAACAAAAATTTACAACCATAAAAGTAACGCCGATTTATATCGGAGAACCTTACAAAAATATTTAGGAGAAAAAATGGATTTTACAAATATATTTAAAATGCAAAAAACACTTGATGACGCAATTAATTCTCGTGAAGATCTGGGACACGTCATGCCTGAAGAATGAGAAGCAAAATGATTGCTGGCGGTTTTAGTTGAATTTGCTGAATTTGCTAACGAAGTTCAATGTTTTAAATATTGAAAAAAACATAAAAACGTTAATAAGGAAGCCGCTCTAGAAGAATTTGCAGATGTGTTACATTTTCTAGGATCGTATGCATATAAATTAAATGTTAATCCTTTTATTGAACCTAAAATTGTTTCAAAATTTCCAACAGATCAAATCTTGGAAATATTCAAAATTGCCAGTGATGCCAAAGGCAAAGTAAACGCTGATATAATCAGTGAATTGCTAAGTCTATCTCTGGGCTGTGCGAAATTGCTTGATTATACTGAAGAAGAAATTTTCAAATGATATGAGGTCAAAAATAAGAAAAATTTTGATCGCATCAAAAACCATTATTAAAATCAGCCACTGAGGTTGATTTTTTTACTAATCTACACGTTTTTGTATTGAATAAATAAAAATAGCACCCAAATAATGCTATTCCAAAATTTAGCTATTGCTTTCGGGTAATATAGTGATAGTTTGAATCTTATTATCTGATTTATTTACAGTGTTTAGTTCCATAACAACTGCGTTGAATTGACAACAGTTTTTTGAAACTTGAAATTTACTGAATGCACCATAGCGCATATGTTGATACACTTCGTCAAAATTGGCTCCAATGGCGCAATTATAAGGCCCTACCATACCAGCATCAGTTATAAAACAAGTTCCTTTTTCTAAAACTCTGGCATCGTTTGTTTGGACATGAGTATGTGTTCCACACAGCGCATCTACTTTACCATCCAAATAGAGCCCCAATACCGCTTTTTCACTTGTTGTTTCTCCGTGAAAATCGATAAAATGAAAATCAGTTTTTTCACCATATTGAATAACGTTATCTATTGCATCAAAAAAATTGTCAGCAAATTCATGTTTTCAAGGATTTAATAATTTGTTAAATGTTATACCCATTAAAGATGTTACTCTTAATGTCGAACCATTTTTCAATTTAATTATTGTTGTTCCGTGACCCGCATATGAGTTTGGAATATTTAATGGTCTAACAACATCATCATTATTAATAATTTCGAAAATACCTTCTTGAGCCCAGACATGATTCCCAAGCGTGCAAACATCTACGCCACAGCGTTTTAATTGTTCATAATCACTTTTGATAAACCCTTTACGTTTTGTTACGTTTTCACACTGAGCAACAACAGCATCTATTTTGTATTTTTCTTTGATGTTATTTATATGTTTTGTCACCATATCGATACCGGGTTGTCCGAATATATCTCCAATGAACAATAAATTTATTTTTTTATTTGGCATTTACATCCTCTTATCTACTAGAATAATATTATCACAATTGTTTAAAAATATTGTTAGTTTGCGATATGCACATATTTATTTAATAAAAAAACTTCGCCAAATATACTATATTAATATCGCAATATATTTAAGATAGAAATTAATAATTAAAGATCAAACACTTAAAACTATTACTAAAGTTTTCTTAATACTTAGCATGATTTATTTATTCTGATTATTTTACCTCTTGTGTTTGGAATTATTGCCCTTATGAAACTTGATTCAGGTGATAGTAATGAAATTTTAGTATGAGGTATTCTTAGTTTATTATTTGTCAATTTTGTTTCGGATATTAATGATTGTTGATAGTTTGTTTAAAAAATAATTAATTATTTATAAACAAATAGATTAGAAAAGCGTGGAAATTGTTTATTCCACGCCTTTTTATATACATAAATTTTCAATTTCTTCTTTAAGTTCTTTATTTAGTTTCAACAATTCTTTTAATGCTTTTTTTCCTTGACATAAATTTTCATCTTTGTATGAATATCAAGATCCTTTTTTGGATATGATTCCTTTTATTGATGCTAGCTCAATTAATTCACCAAGATAATCAATTCCTTGACCAAATACTATTTCAGTCTGTAAAGATTTAAAAGGAGGCGCTAATTTATTTTTAACTACTTTGATTCTTATATCGTTACCGATTATATCTTTTCCGTCAATAATAGATGAAATTCTTCGAACTTCTAACCTGATTGAAGCATAAAATTTTAATGCTCTTCCACCTGTTGTTGTCTCAGGATTGCCAAACATTACCCCGATTTTTTCTCTAATTTGATTAACAAAAATAATCGTTGTATTTGTTTTATTTAATGTTGCAGTAATTTTTCTTAAGGCTTTAGACATTAATCTTGCATGCGCCCCAATTTGTTGTTCACCCATTTCACCATTTAATTCAGCCTCAGGAACCAACGCAGCTACAGAGTCAACAATAATTAAGTCAATAGCTCCACTTTTGGCTAAATAGTCCACTATTTGCATTGCTTGTTCGCCGCTATCTGGCTGAGATAAAATGACTTTAGAGAAATCAATGCCTAGATTTTTTGCATAACTTGGATCAATTGAATGTTCAGCATCAATGAATGCTGCAACACCGCCCATTTTTTGCACTTCCGCAATAGCGTGTAAACATAGAGTTGTTTTGCCTCCGCTTTCTGGCCCAAATATTTCAATTATTCTTCCCTGTGGATAGCCTCCTATACCAAGCGCTTCATTTAATAAATAAGAGCCAGTTGGAATGGTTTTTATAGGTGTATTTATTACTTCGTTATCAAAAAAAGTTATTGCTTCATCGCCAAATTTTTTAGTTATTTCATTAATTGCTTTTTGAACAGCTTCATTCGTTTTGTTTGTGTCTTTCATTTTTTTCCTTTCATCATTTATAACTGCAAAACAGCAATTTTTCATCTTAAAAAATTTTTTTATTATTTTGAATCAATTAATGATATTTTAATCTTTTTTTAGAAATGATAATCCCTTAATTACTGAAATTTATTTATTTTTTCTCATTGAAATCACCAAAAATTATTGATTTGCTGTCTATAATTATAAAAAATGTGGAAATATTTTATTTATTTTCAGTTTTTTTATATTTAAACTCATTTATGAGTTTACTTTAAAACGATATATACTTATTTTTTTATCTGTTACTGACCAAAAAAAATTACTAATTTACTCATATTTCAATTGAATTGGTAAAAACGTGCAAATTTTTTTTCAGTTTTTAATCATTTTTTCCTAATGTTGCTACAAAAATAGTCAAAAAGCGTTGTTAATAAGCTTAAAAATGAAGATATATTGATAAAAAAACGTTCTTTTTTTGCGCTCGTGATTCTTCTAAAATAATTGGAATATAATTATTTAAATAAAATAATAAGATTATTAGAAAGGATTTTATGGATCAAACATCACAAAATGTCTCTTCACAAAGTAAAGAGAAAAAGAATGTTGCGCTCAAAGTAATTACAATTATATTCACGATTATATTTATTGTGGTTATTGCATTAGCAATTGCATATATTGCAGATTTTTTGATATATCAAGGGTCGCACAAAGATGGTTTATTATGAACCGCGAATCAACGTGCCCACGGATTATTTAATCTGTTTAATAAATAATAAAAGGAGATTTTATGTCAGAAAACAAGAAGAAAAACAAAAGAAAAGCTTTAGCAGCTTGATTGATAGCCGGAATCCCAGCTGCCGCATTGGCTGTTACTGTACCATTGCTGCATTCCGAAGCGGATTTACAAGTTAAAGACATCGAAACTGTTGCATATACAGAATTAGATGATGTCGCAAAAAAAGCAGAAGAGTTAATTAAGTCAGATAGTGTTCAAAATTGAAGTGCAGATTCAAAAAGCAAATTACAGGCTGCAATCAATTCTTCAAAACAATTGATGGCGAATAGGGTTAAAGATCAAACAAACGATTCAAGAGCATCAATTAAAAATATGCTGGATAGTAGAAACAATCTTAAGTCATTAGTTCCTACATTAAATTAACTGAAGCTAAATCAGAGGACGAGATAAAACTAGCAGTCAAAGAATTTAGTTTATTAATTAAATCACCCGACTTAAAACACGATTTTAATGATGCGGTAGAAAAATTTGGTAAAAATGGTAATAAAGAGGAATTCGTCAATGAATTCAACAGAATTTATGAATTGCAAAAGAAGATTGTTTTTGATTTGGAATTAAAAACAAATGTTTTCGTTTTAAATATTATTGCAAATGTTGATAACTTGCATTTAGGAAAGAAAGTTGATAAAGTCAATAAAGTAATTGATTTTATCAATAAACGTTTAGCTCAAGAAACCATTTCAAGAGATAATGTTGAAACCTTGAATGAATTATTTGATATTCAAAGTGCGAAACTATATGATGCTGAAACTACTAACAACCAGCAACAAGTTGATAAGATTTTAAGTCAAATAATTGAAGCAAAAAAACAAGTTTCAACTTTTGAACTTGAACAAGCAATCAAAGATAAAATTTATTACGAATTAGACATCGTTGAAACATTTATCCAACAAAATAAAGGTCATTTAAATTTCAATGTAATTAATATAAACGATGATAATGAAGTTGAAATTGGTCAAATTTTAAGTGATTATGTTTCTTCAATTACTAACAGAACAGCAACATATTTCTTATCTACCGATGCCGAAATTATTCCGTTCATTAAAAAACAAATTGAAGAAGGCAAAAAATTATTAGATAAAATTCAACATCAATTCAAATCAGCGCTTGAAAATTCTCTTAAATCAGCCCAAAAATTTATAGATAGTAAAGATTATACTGACGCACACAAAGTTATTTCTGAATTATCTAAACAAATTAACTCTGTTAGAATTGCGAATAGAGTATTGCTAGATGCTAAGAATTCAATTGAAAAAGATACTAATAATTCAGGTCAATTTGACCAAGAATTAGTTAATGAATTGAATACTAAAGTAGATCAATTAGTTTACACAGACTTCTTTAAATATGTCAGCGAACTTAACGATGTTATTTCTTTAGTCGAAACAACTAAAGAAATTAAAGATTTTTATCAAGACAAATACACTAAACTAAGCCAACAAATTCAATTTTCTGCAGGAAGCGACCTTACACATGAATCAATCGTAAACGACCAAGAAAAAATTAATGCTCTAACTGAAACTAACAAGAAATTGCTTTTAGTTGACTTTAAGTCTGCAAATTTAAACACTATTGCGGATACTTTTGAACAATCTGTTGAAGTTGAAAGAACTATCAATAAACAAGAATTATCAATATTACTAAGTCAAATTCAAGAACAAATGGATAAAGACACCATTTCACCTGAACTTAAAAAATTATGAGAACAAGAAAAACCACGTTTTGAAAAATTTGTTAAAGTAAACTCCACTGCAATTCGTAGCGAAATGGCTGCTTACACCTCAGACCAAATTGGCGTTAACAAATTAAACGTAATCGCTGGAGGGTTAGTTAAATTCGCTCTTGATTTACGCGATAAAGCAATCATTTCAAACCAAGCTAACATTGTTATCAACAAAACTAACAATACATTAGTAAAAATTAAGGAAACTTGAAGTGAAGATGGTTCTCCAGTTAAAAAACAATTAACCGAACACATTGCTAAAATTGCTAACGAAATTGAATTGCTACAAACTAATGACAAATTAACTTTTAAACAAAAGCAACAACGCATTAGAGAATTGAGTGAATTACAAGACGTTTACGCACAAAAAATAATTGAAGCCAAAGAACTAGAAAAAACTCGTGATGAATCTTCAAATATTTTGGAAGTTGTTAAAGATAATGACAACGTTAAAATTTATCTTGCTGAAGAATTGAAAAAACTTTCTACACTAAAACAACAAGCAGACCAAGCACTTAATGACCCTACTCAACACAATCTACCTGAAATCCAAGAAAAACTTAAAAAAGCATTGGAAGATTTCAACGAAAAACGCAGTAATCTTGAAGCTCAAAACGCATCAGGCGTTATTTCAAAATTACTTGACGATACATTTGCCAAAAACCGTAAACCTGGCGAAGAGTTTACCCCAGCTGAAGCTAAAATGCGTGATGCATTGGATAAATTGATTGAAAAAGCTAAGGTTATTAACGACGACAAAACACATTATGATTCTGAATTAGACAAAAAAGATGCCCGTCAAGAATTAGCTAACCAAATGGACGTGCTTCGTGATGCTATCGAAGCTGTATCCGAAATGGAGCTAAGTCTACAAAAACTTATTAGTGAACACAGACAATCACGTGAAGTGGCCTCAAGCTTAAAAACTGACGCTGAAAAAGATTCGTTATTCAAGTCTGAAGCTTCTAAAAAGGAAATGAAATCTATCGCTGATGAGTTGAGTTCATCGAACGATATAATTTCAATTGAAATTGAAAAATTACAAAATATCATCGACAACATTATGTTTATTCCGGATGAACATAACCGTGGTTGAATTAATATGAAGAACCGCGATATCGATGATTTAACTAATGAAATTAAGCAAAATGTTGCAAAAGCTAAACTAAAAAGAGAACAATTAATTCTTAATAATCATAAAATCACAGCCGACGATATTGGTAATGATCAAATTACAAACGAGCCATACAGCATGTTGGTAAGTGATATTAATGTTTTTGAGAATGAAAAAAATATTGCATTATCTGAATTGGAAGCAGCAAAGAGAGAAATCGAAACACTAAATAACCAAATTGCTGAAAAACAAGTTGAATTAGATCGTTTATACAAAGAAAAATTAGAGATTAAAGATGATAGACAAACTTACAATCAGCCTCAAATTGTGACTGCTGAAGAAAAATTAGCTGAAAATTCTAAGAAAATAAAAGCAATAAACGATGAAATAAAATCATTACAACAAAAAGTTGCCGATAAATATCAAACATCTAGTTTGAACGCGGATTCAGTAGCTGGTAAACTAGCTGACCAACAAAAACTGCTTGCAAAAATTAAAGAATGTACTATCGAATTTTCTAAAATTAGTGAAAAAGAATATCCGGAATTACGTACTAATTTCAAGGGCGTAATTAATGCTAGTCGTGCTGTTATTTCAGATAAACCTAATAAAATTAATGACAAAATCCTTGCTCTAGAGGAAATGCTTGGCAAAATTGAAACATCTAAAGAAGCTAAAATTGAATTAGATAAATTAATTAAGGTTAAAGAAAATCAACATAATACCCCTGAAAATAATAAATATGAAAGAGTTATTTTTGCAAAATTAGATGAAGATATCCAAGCAAAAATTGCAGCCGAACAAACAAAATTAGCAGATCCAAGTTCAACGAAAGCAGATTTAGAAGCTGTTAAAGGTAGAGTAAGACTTTACGTTGATCAATATTCTGTTGCCAAACTTCAAATTGTTACAGATTTCAATAACGCCAAAAATAATGTAATGAATTCATTAAATACATTTTTAAATAAAGAAAAAGAACAAAACTTTGACACTTTAGTTAAAGATGGAGAGGCCACTACTGAAAAAGGTTCTGAAATCCAAAAATTAAAAGCTAAATTCGACGTGCTTATTGATACAAATTCTCCTTCTGAAGGCGGCCCTAGTGCCCATGATAAGGCTGTTATGGACGATTTTGAAAACATTAGAAAACAATTTGAAATTTGTTATCAAAAAGATGCATTCAAAAACGAAAAAGCATTGTTAGAAGCTAAAGTCAGAATACTGCAAGAAACACTTAAAGCCGACCCGGCACTATCAACTATTAATGGTGAAGACTCGCAATTAATGATTGACAAAATTAATAAAACTATTAAAGCTATCGATGATACTGTAAATAGACTTGATAAACCAGAAGACGTCATTGAGCAAAAACGAAGAATTGAGTCAATGAAGTTGCTTTTAGATGAGCAAAAAATTGTAGTTGACAGAATTAAAAAAGTTGCTGATCAAGAAGATAAAAGAATCGTTCTTGAAAAATCATTAGCTGCATCTGTTCCGACTGAATCGGCGACTGTTACTGACATTGACAATGCAACGATTGCACTGCATAATCAATATATGGACTCAACATCATTTGAAGACTTAAAAGCCAATGAAAGTGAACGTATTGATGCTGTAAAATCAGAGTTTGACAAGAAATATCAATCACAACAACACGACCCCGAATCGCAGGCTGCGATCACAGGGGCACAAGGACTAATCAAACAATACCAAAATGAACTAAATAGCATTCCTAACACAGGTAATAAAGATGAGGACAATGCCGCTATTTTAGAAATTGACAGTAAAATAGCTGTTGTTAGAAACAATATCGACAACATTTTAGATCTAGCAGAAGTTGTTAAAAAAGTTAAAGAAGAAGTTCAAACTGTATCTGATACTGAGGGGCCGGTTATTGATGTTGTTAATTCAATTAAAGCCGATCTTGAAAAACAATTTGCTCAAGCACGCGAAGCGTATAGAGACCCTGCTCAATTTAGTAATTTAATGAATATTAAGCAATCAATTAAAAACAATTTAAGAAAACTAAATAAAGTTGTTTCATTGAATAAGAACATGACTCAATTGAAAGCCGTCATTCAAAATGTTACATACAGACTTGGTTTGAAAGGTCAAAGTGATTTGGAATCCAAACAAACAGAAACTAAAAATTATTATGCTAAACTTGAAGATTTTGCTAAAAACACACAAATTAACTCAGATACAACAAAAGTCCAATCATTAGATAGTATTGTAATTAAATTTACTAAATTGGTTAATAAACAATTAGAATTGCTAAAAGAATACGATAAAGGTGATTGATTATTTGATAATAAAGTTTATGGTTATGAGGCCGATAAATTAAATCTTGGACAAGCTGTCTTAGATTCTGTTGTTGAAGTGCCTACTGGCGAGTTTGATTCAACAGCGCTTTCAAATGCTATATCAGTGAAATCTAAAGCGTTACCTGAATACTTCTCAAAAGCTAAAGATCTTTATGAGGCTCGAAAATCGGCGTTTGAAGCTTTGAAAAATGCTTATGATGAAGAAGATAAATTTATAACAACCAATCATTCAACTATTGATTCAACTGCCTTCAATGAATTAAATATTGACAGAAAAATATTCTATGTTGAAAAAATAACTGAAATTTCAAAAATAAAATCTACTGATGATTTAGAAAAAATTAACAGACTTAAAAATGAAGGTCTTTCTGTTCATTCATTATTCAGTAAGTATGCAGATTTGGCTATTGTTGTTGCTGAAGCACAAAAACAAGTCGAATCAGCAAAAGGTGAAAGCGATCCTTCACAAGATTTAACTGATCTATTAACTAAAATCACTCATGAAGTTGAAGAAGTTAACAAAACTGGAGCAACAACCGTAAAAAATAATTTCTACTTTAAAGAAATAAATGCATTTAATGTTCAAACAAAAACTAAACAAATTAAGACTGATACGGTCAAAATTTCATTGCTGATTTCTCACTCTAAAAAATTAAATGAACTTAATACTAATAATGAAATCGATTCAACTGAAAAAGCTCCGCTAAAAGCAATTTTAGATGCCATGATTGCTGAATTAAAATCTAAGGATACTATCGACATTCAAGGACTAAAAACACTTGAAGAAACCTATTTAATTAAAGGTGCTAATAGTTTTGATGTTAGTCTGAAAAATAGTATTGCACTTAAAAAAGCTATTGCTTCTGCTAAATTGTTTGTTCCAACATCTGATGATTCTGATTACAGAAATAACGAAACCGCCGATATGAAATCACTATATAATGAGTTAGATAATTTAATCAGTAAAGCAACATCAAACTTAAATAATATTTCCCATATTGAAAACAATAAACTTGCTTCAATTTACCACTTGACAAACACAACAGAAGGTATTATTGCAAAATTAAAATCGCAAAAACATGTTGAATCACGTTCATTAAAATTGGAAATAGATGATGTTAAATCATACCTTGATGACTCATATGATTCGGACGCAACACCATTGATGTCTGAATTTACATCTAATGCTGTTAATGTTATTGTAGATAGTCCAGCAGTTGAAACATTAGAAAATATTAAGGCCGCTCAAAAGAATCTTGTCACAGCAAAAAAAGCTTTAGAAGCTCAAAAACAAGCAATCATTAAATATGAAAAGAATCGTTTAACATTAGCTATTGAGAGATTACAAGCTTATACAAATCTATTAACAAGCAAGAGTGTTTCTGCCAAAGGGGAAACTCAAACTTTAAATCCTGCCGAAGCTAAAAAACTTGCAGTTTCATTGCGTCTTGATAAACTGCTAAACGAATATGAAAGCAATATAGCTGAAGCCAATAGAGTTCTATCAGCTAACAACAATGACTTTAAAACATATAGCAAAGCATTGAAAAAATCATTTAACATTCTTGACAAAAACTACACAACTGTTAAAGATTTAAGTAAAAAAGCAGCAGAATTATTAAAAAATCAAATTGATTCATTTAATAATCAACTGCAACCAGCTCAAGGAACAAATGTTAAAACATTACGTAATTACATTGATATTCTTGATAAAAAAGTAAATAACAGCAATGAAAAACACAACGCTTTACTAGCTGCTATAACTAAAGTTGGAACATCTAAAGATCAAATAGATACTGATTTGACTAAACTTGGAACAAAACAATTGACTATTGACTATAATCAAGACATTAATGAACAAGTCAAACAACCTATCCAAGCTGAATTTGACCAATATTTTGAAATAACACACTCAATTCTTAATGCATTGAAAGATATTGATACATTAATTTATGGTTCATCTAATGAAACCAACGTTGCAAAAAACAGCTCAGACACTTTAATCGGTCTATATTCACAATTTATTAAAGGCCGTGATTTAACTCATATGTTAGAACTTATTGCGGGTGAAAATAATAGAGCAAATGATAAGGTTGCCAACCCAGTATTTGCGAACCTAATTACCTCTTATAAAATTGATTATGATTCATTATTGACTCAAGAATCAATTTCAAATGATTTATTAACTAATTCTGAACTAGCTCTTAATGCTAAACAAAGTATATTAGTAAATATTTTCAAACCATCTGTTACCCTTTATAACTGAATGCATAATTCTTCTAATAAAAACTTCATGTTTGATTATATTAATACCAAAAATGGCGAAAACATGAAATATATTAGACCTAAAAAAGATGTTTTACTTGAAGATTTAATTGAAAAAATAAATCAAATTCCAGGTCAAGGCACATCATTAGAAATTGACATTACTAAAAATCAAGAAGTTCTTGACTTGTTCAAAACATTTAATATCTTGAAAGGAGTTACTCCTTACAATTTAGACAATGTTAAGGTGCTTTTAACTAGAACTTCAACTTCTCAACCATGACTACCAGTATTTTTACAAACTGATACGTCTATTAAGAAGACAAAAATTAACTTAAAAGTTGTTTATAATCAACCTAAAAACTCTAATAATTTCTTTAATGATGTTGCGACTATGAGTTCGATATTTAATGACATTTGAATTACATTTAATACTCAAGCATACATGAGAATTCAAAAAGATAATTTAGGTTCAGAAAACAGCGATACCGCTGCAAATAACAGTCATCAAAGAAATACCGTCATTTTCGAAGCTTCCAGAGCTGGATGAAACAATAAAACTATGAACACAAACATTATGGCTGCGGTTAATAAAGGTGCCGGTAAATATCTTGCAAAAAATGGCATGACTTTCTTTACTGAGGATGTTACATTCGACGATGAGCATTGAGAAGCTGCAATGTTTAATAAGTTGCCTAAACATTCAAATCCAAATCACTTAAAAGTTGAAGATATTGAAAAAGTTGACCCTAATATTGATATTTCTAATAGTACGGAAAACATGAAATTCAAGATTAGACTTAAAGATAGTGGTATTGAAATGGGTGGAACAATGTGAAAACATGCGCCATTAGCTAATGGTAAGAAAATTATGTTCTGAATCCAATCTGGTTCAGACCTTGAATGACAAGGTAACAGATATACAAACTGGATGCCATATGGAGTTTCTATTCCTGTATATGAAGAAGGAACTAATAGATATGGTGTTCTTCACGGGTGAGCTGAAAATGTTATTTCAAATGATTGAGAAGGAAATAACGCAAGTTATAAAAATAATTTTGAAATGAAGTGAGAAATATATTTACCTTTAGGTGATAAAGTTGAATTTCAAACTAATTATCCTAATAGAGATGCTAAATTCTATGCTAATAAATATGCAGAAAAGTTTGCAGGTCTTTTCACTGATAAAGGTAATCAAGCTTCAAATGTTAATAATAAAAACAAATTTGAAGCAAAAGTTGGTTGAAAATCAATGAATGACCCTGTTTCAATTAGAGGTATTGATAAATACGATTTCTTCTTGAGATTACACGAAGATAAAGGAGATGAATAATGACTAAGAAAAACGCAATAAACGGAATATTAATAACGCTTGGATCACTAGCGGCAGCTGGTGCTACAACAATATCATTGCTTGAACAACGAGCAAATTTTGATAGACAAAGTTACGTTGAAAAACAATTTGAAAATTCAATTAAATTATTTGACAAATATGTTGATTTAATGAATTTATCTCCCAAAGAAAAAGCAAATCTTGAGTCAGAAAGAGATAAAGCAAGACTAAGTCTCTCAAATCCTGAGACATCAGTCCTAACAAAATATAAAGAAATTAATAGTATTAATGATTTGCATAAAAAACACATCTTTGATTTTGCTAATAAAGTTGCTGACCAAGATGAAATCTCTAAAAAAGATTTAAACGCTCTAAATGCATTATTATCAGACCAAGCTAGTCGTTTGAGAGAAAAAGATTTAGTAAGTCAATTCGGATCAAATGAATTAACAAATCTAAAAATTGCTTTGAATGATTTCAATAAAATTAGCAAAGTACAACGTGTCCAATGAGTGAATAATTACCAAAAGGAATTAGATAAGTTTTTAACTAAGCAAGATTATTTAATTAAAGATATTCTAATGCAAGAAGGTAATACATTTGATGACAATATCACTGAATTAAATAAATTATTGCCAACAAAAGCCCTAAAAAATACCATTAACCAAAATATAGTTCAAGTTGAGCATGATGTATTAGCGAGAGAATTCAGAATCAATAACATCGAAATTAACAAAAGAATTATTGAAAACAAAATTATTGACGCTAAAGGTCAAGCCAATACAGAATTTGCTGCAGAATACGTCAAAATTACTGCTGAAATCACATCACTAGTTAATACTAATGTAGAAACTATTGCACAATCATTGTTTGAAAGTGCTACACCTAATAATAAAGATGATGAAGTAAAAGCTGAATCTGTTAAAAAACTTAGTGATTTAAAAGATTTAGTAAAATCAAATAAATCAATTGAAGAAAATAGAGTGCTAATTGAATCAATGGTTCAAGTTATTGAAGATTCTAAACTTTTAAACAGTTCACAACTTAATAGTCTTTTAATCAGAGATTCAATCAGTAAATACTTTAAACTTTCGGATTACTACTTAAACAACACGAAACTTAAATTAGAAGCAAGCCAAAATAAAGATGATATCGCTCAAGCAAATGAAGATATTAGAATTTATCATTCAGTACTAAATGACTCATCTTTATCAAACGCTGAAATTATTAAAAAACTAAAAGAACGTGTTAATTCTTATCAATACTTAGGCAAATCTAAGTTAAAAAATGTTTGAAATAGATTAATCACAGAAAAAAACATTATTGCATTAATCAATACTGATAAACCAGATAGCTACAACAAAACAAAATTATTAAATCAAGTGCTAAGCTATACTTCGCGTTTAAATTCATTACGTTATTTCAATGATAAACTTTCAAATTCATTGTTGTACTTTGAACAAGAACACAATAAAAATGTTAAACGTATAACTCAACAAGAACTATTGAAGTTGAATAGAGAAATTGATGAAATTATTGAAAATAATACTGATTCAGCAAAAATTAAATCATTAGTTGATGCAAAATTAGACGCAATGTCTACTTTAATAGAAACTAGAAAAGAATTAGATGAAATTAAGATTCAAATTAATTCGACTATCATAAATTTAAATGACTATCCTCAACAAGTTAAAGATAAATACTTGAGCAAGTTAGTTAAACAACAAGCAACAGATTTAATCAACCAAATTTCAGATGCAAACATTTTTGTTAATTTAGATACTGATCAAATAGTTGCTAAAAAATATTCAATTAGAGAACAACTAAGATCACTTCAAAAAGTTGAATTAGCTTACTTATATGCCAAAACTAATGCTGAAGTTAAAGCGATGAAATCAACATTACAATTATTGAATAAACTAACTGAACAACAAGCACAAGATTTAAAATCTCAACAAATTGACGCAGTTTTACTTGAGAAACTAATTAATGAATTAAACAAGGAAACACAAAAGATTGTTTCGGTTAAATTCAACCCAGTTGTTTCAACAGTTGTTTTAGACCAAATTAAGAAATATAAATTCTTAGTTAATGTTTTAGAAACAACTATCACTCAAAACCAAACTGCTTACGACCGTTTACAGGCACAAATTTTTGCAGAAAGAACATTTAATCCAACCGGTGAAAATCCACACGAATACACTGAAAATGAAAAAATTCAATTACAAAAATTAAAATCTAATAAAGATTTATTGCAAAATCGTGCACAAAATATTAACGACTTGCTAAGCGCTCTTGACCGCAAAGAAAACGGTCAAGGCGATTTAACGCAAGACCAAAAAACTCAATTCGAAAATTCTGGAGTCTTTGCTAATGCTGAAAGTGGACAGTTAAAAACCTTAAATGATGTAGCAGATCAAATTAAAGATATTCAAAATTCAACAAGTATTATTCGTGATGTTAAAGATTCATTAAAATCATTAGATAAATTAGTCGATGAAATAAAAGCAGATGCTGATATTGTTGATCAATTTACAGAAGAATTCCAAAAAGTTGATGATATAAAAGATCAAATTTCTAATGAACTTAAACAAAACCCTGTTAATTTAGACAATGTTAACAAACTTAAACAACAAGCCATTAATTTAGCAAAAACTTTAAAAGAAAAACGTAATAATAACTCTATTGAAGCTAAATTAAATGCAATTACGGCGGATATTGATAAATATTATCCAAACCAAGAAGACAAACAACCTTCAGCCGGAGAAAATGCTCTACGTAAACGTTTAGAAGATTTAATTAAAGAATCTAAACAAGAAAATCTAACAACAGAACAAAAGAAAAAAATTCTTGAAAAAGCCGAACTTCTTAAACAATCTATTGCTAAGGTTAAAGAAATTGAAGACAATTTGAAAACCTTTGAAAAAAATTCAGAAGAGTTTAATGCAAGTCCTGATAAACGTTCTGGAGTTCCTAAAGCTATTGCTGATTCAGAAGAAATCAAAACCAAAATGGATGGTATTTTTAAGGTTATTCAAGCTGGTGAACAAATGCCAACTCTTGCAAGTATTGAAGACGCTGTAAAGAAAACATCTCAAATGAATGATGATTTAGTTTTAGCATTCCATAAAGACCAAATCAGAGCACGTAATGAATCAATTCAATCTAAGGCATATCCTATTTCCGGAGAAAGTGCAGACACATTAAAAAACCTTGTTAATACCGCAATCAAAGATATTGATTCATATGCTCAAGAGAAAGATAAAGCCAAGTCAGATGCAACTGCTAAAGACGCTGTTGCTGTATTGTCTGCCCAAGAAGCTTTAATTGATCGAATTAAACAAGCAATAATTGAAAAAGAAAATATTCAAAGTGATCCGACTTTAGCACAAAGTGAATCAGCTAAAGAAGCCAATAATTTAGGTGAAGTCATTAAAATCAACTTACCTGCAAAAGGTGACACAAGTGAAATGACTGCAGCAAAAATGAAAAAAATCACTGATGCCATTGAAATTGCGAAAGCTAAACACGAATTGCGTAAAGTGATGGTTAATGAGCTAGACAAGGTTTTATCTCCTTCACAAGAACAACGTACATTATTAGAAAGCGTAAAAACCGCTGTTAAAACCAATAAAGCAACATATAAAGATATTATTGAAAACGTCAGTTATTCTCCCGAAGCTATTCTTCAGAAGGCAAAAGAACTTCATGAAAAAGTGGTTTCTTTAAATGCTGAAAAGGAAGAATTAATTGCGACATACAACAAAGAAAAAGCTCGTATTGACGCCTTTGTTGCTGAACTTGACCAAAAAGCATATCATGATCAAACAAAACCAGACCAATACACCAATTTTGATGATTATGAAAAAGCTCGTCAAAGTTATGTAACTGATTGCGCTAATATACTTACTTCAACAATCGATTCAATGCAACAAGCAGAAAAAGCAATGAGATTTGCTTACAATAAAGATCTTGTTCAAAACAGACTAGCTAAATACGAGGCATTTGTTACAAGCGAAATTGACAACGAAACCGGAACTAAACCAACTGGCACTGCCAATGTAATGGAACACATCCAAAACTTTAAAAATAAAATAAATAATGAAATCAATAAAAATATTGAAGGCGCTACAGCAGATTCAATTATTAAAAATATTGATGCAATGGAAAACTACAATAATCGTCAAAAAGATATTATTGATTTAATCCATGAATACGAACTCGATCCTGATAAGGATACTCATAAAAAAGCTCTTCAAGATTTAAATGCATTATTAGGTGCGCAATACCAACCTTTAGCAACTGATCAACTAAATCTAAAAGATAAAACTTTATTGAGCGAATTAAAACGTATTAAAACTGAAGCTGGATTAAAATCTGAAAACAAAAAACAAGGCAACTTGTTATTGCAACACTTTAATAATTTCAGAGCAATTCCTGAGTTAAATAATAATTCAAATGAAACAAGAGTTAAAGTTAACGAAGTAGTTAACGAAATCATTGGTAAACCAGTAGATTTAGGTAATTTGGTGGATAATTCACTGACTCTAAATTCTGGCAAAATTATCAACAACATATTAAATGAAAACTTAAAACAAAATGCAAATAAAGATGTCTTAAATTCAATCAATGACAGAATCGAAATAATTAAACAAAACAAGATTTATTACGATGCATTAGGCTTACAAGTTGGTTCAGCCGAAACATTAAGTCAAGCAAATGCAAATACTGTTTCAGACACTGTAAAAAGTTATTTAACCAGTGATTTACAACCGCTTATTGACAAGGCTAGAAATCTATTTAGTTCTGACACAAAACCGGACGATAAACACTCAGTTCAACAATGTGTTCAAGAAAACAGAGCAAAATTTGTTGAAATTATCAAAGCTATTGAAATTTCTAAAGAGAGAATTAAACAAGCTCTAGAAATTAGTGGCACTGTTGACGAAGCTAAAAATATTAACCAATCTGTTGATTTCTTTGAAAAAGATGGTATCAGTGGCGCACAAAACACTGAAAAATTACAAAACTGATTAAATTCTGTTGTAAGTGAAGCGAATAACAATATAAATGAAAAAGACAAAGCTAAAGAAGCTAGAATTGCTCTTGTTAAGGAAAAATCACTTAAAGCATTAGAATTTATGAAAGCGCTAAGCGACGTTTCGAAAACAATTCAACAATGAAAAACTGAACGTGAAAGCGCGCCTAAATATAGTGTAACTATTGAAGACGAAAAAGCAATGATTCAAAATCTTTGAGATATATTGCCTAACGATAATGAGGTTCTTACTCCGTCCCAAATTGAGGAAAGAATAACCAAGATTAAACAACAACTAGCAAATCAAACAGTATTAAGAAATAAACGTAAAGACACATTAGATTCATTGAATGAATTCAAAAATAGTCCTAACTACGATGCTGCTAAACAAACTCATAATTTAGGCAGAGAAATTGATAAGAAAATTGATGCTCTTCTTCAAGAAACTGAAAACGCTAAAAACAACAATACAATGGATGGTGTAATACAAAAGGTAAATAATCTTAAAACATTCATGCCTAAATTGCTAGAATTAGCATCTAAACTGAAAAAAGTCAACGATTTCAATAGTTCTTTAGTTCCTCTAAATGAATCCATTTCTCAAGATAAAGAACAATTATCAGCAGCTATCGACTCTGCAACAGTATTATTTAGACAAGATATTCCAACTGATGAAACTATGGCTGCTAAACAAGATGAAATTGTTAAAAACATTAAACTTCTTGATTTACATATGGTTCGTCTAGATGTTAACCAGGATAGCGCTAGAATTCAAAGCGAAATTGAAAACGACACATTAATTACAAAAGAAGAAAAAGATGTAATTAATGCAAAAATTGCAGAATTCAACAAAGAATTAAAAGCAATTCCTTTATCTGATACTACTCCTGCAAAAAATTATTATGATTTGAGGGATAAATGATTATCTGGCGAAGGAAATAATTCAATTAAATATGTAATTAAAAATTCTAGAAACCTTACTACTCAATATCGTACTGCAGAATCATTATTAAGATTACAACGTAGTGGATTAACAGAAAATGTTGATTCAAATAACGTAAAAAACGCCTATGCTTTACTGAAAGAATCAATTAATAAAGCAAAAACAGCAAACAAAGCAATGCAAAATGATGAAAAAACTAAGGTAGCATTGCAAACTGAATTAAGTGATAATATCGATAAACTTGTTTCTTCTAAAATTCTGTCTGCAATGACATTGAAGGCTAAAACAAAAGAATTATTAGATTCGTTAAAATTAGCTTCTAACAAAGCGAATTCATCGGCACTATTGGGCGACTATGAACAAAAAGCAGTTAATGCACTTGACTATACAAGACCTCAAGGTGCAGCTCCTGAAGATATCATTGAAGCAGTAAATAAATTGATTGAAAAAGCATTAAATGAATATAAACACCAAATTAAGAATGCTTTTGATGTTCAACATAATGAAATTAATAAATCTCTAGCCAATTTAACCAACTTTAGTGAATTCCTAATCGATTCATTATGAGGTAAAAAATCTAAAGACAACTTTAATGCCATTGTTCAAGCTAAAGCTTTAACAAAACAATTTATCGAAGCAAATAATACGCTAGGCTCACGCATCAATTCTTTTGTTAAAATTGATACACAAGCCGGCCAAGATACTTTTGTAACAGCATACCTAAACAAAAACTTTGAACTAATAAACGAGTCTAAAGCTAAAATTGAAAAATTCATTAACCAATTAAGAGTCGATTTCGATCAAATGATTAAAGTTCAAAACGGTTTAATTGATTCATTAAATACAACATTTAAAAAAGGTTTACAAACCACTGACGAAACAACTTTATTTGAAAAATCAGGTTTAATTCAAACTCAAAAAGATTTCAATGAATTTAGCTCGGCATTTGAAAAAATTCAAGGTGTATACACTAAGATAATATCTTCTAATTCAGCAAGTGAGTTACAAAACTATGTCGATTCAATTAATTCGTCAATTAATCAATTTGATAAAATGATTTCAACATTTAAAAATGAAGTAACCGTTTTACTTGGAAAACGTGTAGATTTAACTGAAATTTACAAGTATCTATTTAAATCAACCGTTGTCTGAGGCAATGAACCAAAATTAAATGATTTAGAACAAGCTTATGAACAAGCGCTTGCTCCTATCACAGCCGAAATGGCTAAAATTAGTAAAAACAATAATTCAGGCAATTGAGTCAGCGAATTTAACACGACTGAAGCAAATAAAATTGCTATTAACACTATTTTTGAAAAATTACCAGAATTCTTAAATTGAACTAACACCAATAACAATTTATTCTTTGAAAATGTTATTGGTAAAGAAAGTTCAGATGAACAACAAAACCTCGATAAACCATATTATCAAATTGTTGCTAAACCTTCAATGACACGTGAAGAATTTAAGACTAATTTCAGTAATATTACAAACGGAATGGAAAATTCACAAACTGAAATTGACATCACAAATAACGATCAATTCTTAAATATGTTTGATGAATTTAATTTCACAAAATTAGATGATGGTTCAATTTATAATCCTGTTAGCATGAAAGTTTACTTGATAAAACAAACTGATATTAACTCGTTCTATCAAGAAACTAAGAGTTCGCAAGTTTCTAAAAGTATTAAAATTAAACTTAGATATAAATACGAACCTTCTAATCTTTCAATTTACAAGGAATTCAAAGGATTTGAAACTGAAAGAACTGTTGAAATTCCATTTACAACTAAAGATGAACTTAAACTTTTAGATGGTTCTGCGGATGTATTTTATAAAGATTATGTTAAAGAAAATATAGGCTACAACAGTAAACAAGTAATTGCTAAAGCTGACGAACTTGGTTGAGAAGAAAACGATTTAAACGCCATAAGTGCTAAAACCCTTGAAGCCTTCAAGAAATCACTCGGAATTGTCAACGAAACTGATGAAGTTATCGTTGATTACGCTAACCATAAAATTTATGATATTAAAGGTGGCAACATAACTGAAAGAACAGGTTTTGTAGACTCAAAAGACTCTAAATTCGATTTCAAATTCTTATTCCCTGAATTCTATATTTATCAACAATTTAGTCAAATTAACGCTGATTCAAGTAAACAAATGCTTAGAATAAGAGTTAAAAATCACCAAATTTATATCGAAGCTGTATTACCGTCTGTATTATTAATTGGTAATTCAAATATTGATCACAACACTAAAACTGTAACCGCAGTACAAAAAGGTGATTTCAAACTTCTTGAAGACGAAAAAACTATGGCTGCTGCTACAACAGTTTCAATGAGATTTGCAGTTGATTATGATACCGCAACTAAAAATATCTATTTATTTACTACACGGTTTGAAACTTGAATTGTTGCAAAACACAGACAATTAAGCGACCCTTCAATTAAACCAACCGCAACCTGAGAACAAGATGGAAAAAATGCTTACAACTGATCTAATATTGATTTTTGTAAATGATTAGTTACTCATGGCAGTGTATGACAAACTGAGGGTAATAATTTCAATTCATCACCATTATATAAACCTAACGAAACCGGTTCTGGCTCCGATAAAGGTAATAGAGATGATTTAGATAAGGCGGTAGGCAACGAACAAATATGAACTAAAAACCCACGTGCAGCAGAATGTTATGTATGATCAGATGGTACAACACCTGAATCATTAAAAACAACTCATATTCTTACAGCATTTGAAAAATTATCAACAGTTTATAACTCTGGTGTGTTCAGATTCATGTTTAAAGATATAAAACCAACTAAATAATTTAGCATTAAAAGCAAGTTAATTCCTTGCTTTTTTTTGTTATCTCTTTATATTGTTCGTGCGCGTTCGTGCGCGTATATATAAAGATAAGAAACCAAAAATATAATTTATTATCTAACAACGCTTTTTGGCGTATCATATATTTATTAATCATAAAAATATTAATTTCGCCATTACAATGAAAGTTTTTCAGAGAATAACTCAAGAATGATTAAATTATCAAAAACATTAAAATGGAATAAATTAAATAGCAAATTTGTGATTTTTGATAACAACGCATCTTCGCGGTTCGCACGAATTAATTAAGTGCTATAAAAATATGGAATATTTATTTACGAAATTCTTATTTTAATATAGAATATAAAAGCAACTATTACTGTGAAGCATAAGGTTGTTAAGTGGCCAATACGTTGTTGAGGACTGCTTAAGTAATTTATGTGGAGTAACGTTCGCATATGAACAAAGGAGACAACATGAGCAAAATTAATATCAAGCTAAAAGCCTTCGAACATGAACAATTAGATTTTGCTGCGAAAAAAATCGTTGAAATCGCACAAAAAAATAATGTTAAGTTCTCAGGACCTGTAGCCGTGCCAACAAGAAGACACGTTGTTACAATACTTAGATCAGTTCACATTAACAAAAAATCTCGTGAACAATTCGAAGCAAGAGTACACCAAAGACTTGTTACTCTAATCGATGCTGATGCAAAAACACTAGACCAAATTCGTAGATTCGAATTTCCGGCTGGTGTTCAAATTAGCGAAATTACACAAAAATAAAATAAAGCCAACTTGTATATCAAGCAATGGTCGTTAGTTTTCTAACGAGAAGGAGAAATTATGAAAGGAATCTTAGGACGTAAAATTGGTATGACCCAAATCTTTACTGAAGATGGACAATCTGTTCCAGTTACAGTTATTGAAGTTAAACCAAATGTTGTGTCTAAAGTTTTAACTGCTGAAGTTAACGGGTATGTTGCAACCCAATTAGCAGTTGAAGATTTAAGAGCTTCAAGAATTAACAAACCTTTAGCAGGTCAATTCAAACAAGCAAACACAACACCTAAGCGCTACATTAAAGAAATTCGTGGCATGCAAGGCTATGAATTAGGACAAGAAGTTAAAGCTGATTTATTTACATCAGGACAACTTGTTGACGTTACTGGTACATCAAAAGGTAAAGGTTTTGCCGGAACCATTAAAAGATGAAACCAACACATTGGACCTAAATCACACGGTGGTGGTGGTGGTAGCCAACCAGTTAGACAAACTGGATCACTTGGTGATATCGCCGGAAACAAAGTTTTCAAAGGTATGACAATGCCTGGTCATTTAGGTGCTGTACAAACTACTGTACAAAACCTTGAAGTTGTTAAAGTTGATACTGTAAACAACATTTTATTGGTTAAAGGATCAATTCCTGGACCTAAAAAATCACTTGTTATCATCAAAGAAGCGGTTAAAGGTTTACCAAACCATAAACCAGTTGTTCTAGTTGATGTTGATGAAGTTATTAAGATGAATGAATTAGTTGAAAGAGCTAAAAAATTCGGTATTGAAGTTAAAGTTGGAATGCACTCAAGTGAATTAGAACCTCTAATTCTTGAAGCAGAAGCAGCTAAATTAGCAGAAGAAGCTACTGCTAAAGAAGCAGAAGCAGCCAAAGAAGGAGAAAACTAATATGTCAGTTAACAAATTTTACTTATCTGAAAAATTCGGTAAAGACAATGTAATCTCATTCAACCTTAAAAAAGAAGGTGCAGCCAGATCTAAAAACTTCAAAACATTTAAAGAAGCTCTAGAACAATTCCAAAAAGACGCTGATAAACTTGAAGGAGAATCAAGAGTTTGATTCCATAGAGGTGGACAATTTTCTGGTTCAACAACCTCAGCAAATGTTGTTAACATTATTGATGCTGTCGCAAGCAAAAATGTTAAAGACGAAAAAGCAATTGAATTCATCAATGAAGAAAAACTAGTTGATGTTTCAGCAGCTAAAGAAAAAGCAGCTAAAAAAGCTGAATCAGCAGAACCAAAAGCTAAAGCAGCGAAAACAACTAAAGCTAAAACTTCTAAAGTGACTAAAGTTGACGAAGAAGCAAAATTTAATTTTGACAATTCAAAATTACCTGCTGAAGTATTCAATTTAGAAAAAATTTATGAACAAGCAATTTTTGACACAATTATGTCAGAAAGAGCTTCAAGAAGACAAGGTACCCACTCAGTTAAATCACGTGCTGAAGTTAGCGGTGGTGGTAAAAAACCTTGAAGACAAAAAGGTACAG
This sequence comes from Mycoplasma miroungigenitalium, assembly GCF_013008635.1. Lineage (NCBI taxonomy): Bacteria > Bacillati > Mycoplasmatota > Mollicutes > Mycoplasmatales > Mycoplasmataceae > Mycoplasma > Mycoplasma miroungigenitalium. Next base: position 87,410 of record NZ_CP053096.1, on the reverse strand, counting down.
GCCGTGCTCGTGCTGGTTCGACAAGATCACCAATATGAGTAGGTGGTGGACGTGCTTTTGGTCCTAGAACTGAAAGAAATTACAATCTAAAAGTTAATAAGAAAGCTAAAAAAGCTGCCTTCCTAAGTGCTTTAACATTATTAGCACAAGACAATGCAGTTATTGTTGATGATTTTAAATTAGCAAACATTTCAACTAAAGAAGCAGTTGCTAAATTAGACGCATTAAAACTAACACACGTAAAACACGTTTTAGTTGTATCAAGTGACGAAACAGTTTACAAATCATTAGGCAATGTTGCCAATGTTGCGGTTATTAAACCTGCATCAGTTACTGTTGAAGCATTAATTTGAGCTGACGTATTAGTACTATCAAACGAAGGTCTAACTCATTTCGTAGAAAAAGGGAGAAAATAATTATGGAATTAACACAAATCATTCGTAAACCTATTCTTACAGAAAAAACTAACCTTCTACAAGCTCAAAATAAATACACTTTCGAAGTTGACTATCACGCAAATAAATACCAAATCAAACAAGCTGTGGAATTTATTTTCCAAGTTAAAGTAACTGACGTTAATACAATCAAAGTTGATAAAAAAGCTAAGAGAGTAGGACGTTTTAATGGTTTTACTAACCGTTATAAAAAAGCTATTGTTACATTAGCGGCAGATGACAAAATTGTTTTCTATCCTAATGAAGCAGAAGCACAAGATGAAGCTAAACAAGCTCAAAAAGCCGCTAAAGCTCAAGAAGCTAAAGCAGCAGATAAAGCTAAAGAAGAAGAATTGGCAGCTAAAATCGCAGCTAAAAAATCTACTAAAAAAGCTACAACAAAAAAAGCCGCTACTAAAAAAGAAGCGTAATACAGAGGATTAAACAGATTGCTTAAAAGACAAACTTCCTCATATATTTTTAAGCAAAGGAGTATATAGACATGGCAATTAAACATTACAAGCCAATTACTAACGGTCGTCGTAATATGTCATCTCTAGACTACGGCAAAAACCTATCAGGACATGCTCCTGAAAAATCTTTACTAGTAATTTTAAAGAAAAATGCTGGTCGTAATAACCAAGGTAAAATTACTGTAAGACACCAAGGTGGCCGTGTGAAGAGATTTTATAGACTAATCGACTTCAAACGTAATAAAGATAATATTCCGGCAGTGGTTAAGTCAATTGAATATGACCCAAACCGTTCAGCTAATATTTCATTATTAGCATATGCTGACGGAGAAAAAAGATACATTTTAACTCCAAAAGGACTTAAAGTGGGACAAACAGTTATTTCAGGTACTGATGTTGATATCTTAGTAGGTAACACATTACCTCTATCATCAATTCCGGAAGGTACCTTAATCCACAATATCGAGATGCAACCAGGAGGGGGCGGTATTATCGCTCGTTCAGCTGGTACCAGTGCACAAATCTTAGGTAAAGACGACGACGGAAAATACGTTGTTCTACGTCTAAAATCAGGCGAAACACGTCGTATTCTTGCTCGTTGTCGCGCAACAATTGGAGAAGTTGGAAACGAAGAACACCTACTAGTTGACTTAGGGAAAGCTGGTAGAAACCGTCACATGGGTGTGAGACCTACAGTTCGTGGTTCAGTTATGAACCCAGTAGATCACCCACACGGTGGTGGTGAAGGTAAACAACCTATCGGACGTAAGTCACCTCTTACACCTTGAGGTAAAAAAGCTCTTGGTGTTAAAACTAGAAAAACTAAGAAATCTTCAAACAAATTGATTCTAAGAAGAAGAAAGGATGCTAAATAATGGCTCGTAGTCTTAAAAAAGGCCCATTCGCCGATGATCACTTACTAAAAAAAGTTGATGCAATCGTTGAAGGTGGCGCAGCTAAAAAACCAATCAAAACTTGATCAAGACGTTCAACAATCTTCCCAAGCTTTGTTGGTCTAACATTCCAAGTTCACAATGGTAAAAACTTTATTGATGTATATGTAACTGATGACATGGTAGGACACAAACTTGGAGAATTTGCTCCAACAAGAACTTACAATGGTCACGGTGCTGATAAAGGTAAAAAATAGTTATGCAAGCAAAAGCACACGTAAAAATTCAACGTATTAGTGTACGTAAAGCTAATTTAGTAGCTGCCTTATTTAGAGGTAAAGACGTACGTGAAGCATTAGGTATTTTAAGAAATACAAATAAAAAAGCTTCAGAACTATTTATTAAATTAATCAATTCAGCAATTGCCAACGCAACAAACAACCACGGAATGGACGCATCAAAATTATTTGTTAAAGAAGTTATAGTTAATGAGGGACCAACATTAAAAAGATTCCAACCTCACTCACAAGGTAGAGCATTCTCAATTTTTAAACGTACATCAAATTTATCTGTAGTTTTAGAAGAAAGAAACTAGGAAAGGCAATATTATGGGACAAAAAGTTAATCCAAATGGCTTTCGTTACGGCGTAACTAAAGCACACAACACAACATGATTTGCAGATAAAAAAGAATTTGGATCATTATTAGTTCAAGACGATAAAATTTACAAATTCTTCGATAAATTAGTGCGTAAATACCAAATCGGTCAAGTGGAAATCAAGAGAACACAATCAAATAAAGTAACTGTTATTTTACATGTAGCAAACCCAGCCAAAATTTTAGGCGAAAACGGTGCTAACATTGAAGCTCTAAATGTAGCTTTACACAAACATTTAAAAGACAAGAAACTTGATATTAATTTACAAGTATTGCAAATCGCTAAACCAGAATTAAACGCTCGTTTAGCTGCAGAAGCTATTGCGATGAAACTAGAAAATCGTGAAAGCTTTAGAATTGCTCAAAAATACATTATCAACGATGCATTAAAAGCAAGAGCAAAAGGTATCAAAACAGCTGTTTCAGGCCGTCTAAACGGAGTTGATATGGCTCGTACAGAAGGATACTCTCGTGGAGAAATGAAACTACACACCTTAAGACAAGATGTTGATTACGCACAAGCAACAGCACGTACAACATACGGTGCAATTGGTGTTAAAGTTTGAATCTCTAAAGGTGAAATTTTGGAAGGAGGAAATAAATAATGCTTCAACCAAAAAGAACCAAATATCGTAAACCTTTCGTTTTGCGTCACGATAAACGTAAAGCTCACAAAGGTAACAAAGTTTCATTTGGTGAATTCGGTTTACAAGCCGTAACATCTGCATGAGTAGATGCTCGTCAAATTGAATCTGCCCGTATTGCGATTACTCGTCGTATGGGTCGTGAAGGACAAGTTTTTATTAGAATTTTCCCTCACTTCCAAAAAACATCTAAACCAATTGGTGTTCGTATGGGGTCAGGTAAAGGGTCTCCAGACAAATGATATACACCAGTTAAGGTTAATACAATGATGTTTGAAGTTTCAGGTGTTAAAGAAGAAATTGCTCGTGACGCCCTACGTTTAGGTGGACACAAATTGCCTGTTAAATGAAAAATTATTACTAAAGATGAATCACAAGGAGGTCAACAATAATGCTTTATAAAGATATCAAATCAAAATCAGTTGATGAATTACAAAAACTTATTAACGACCTTAAAGCGGAATTATTAACTTTACGTTTCAAAAACGCTACCGGACAATTAGACCAAAGTCACAAAATTAACGCTGTTAAAAAAGACATCGCAAAATGTTTAACTGCAATTGAACAAATTAAAGGAGACAAATAATGGAAAGAACAACAACACGTAAAAGTTTAACTGGTAAAGTTACTTCAGTTCGTGGCGACAAAACAATTTTTGTTGAAGTTGAAAGCTACCGTTCACACTCTTTATACTCAAAACGTTATAGAGTAGTAAAACGTTTCGCTGTTCACGACGAAAAATTATTAGCATCAGTTGGTGACATTGTTTCAATTATGGAAACACGTCCACTATCAAAAACCAAACACTTCCGTTTAGTGGAAATTAAACAAAAAGCTGCTAGAGGAGAAGAATAATGGTTATTGAATTATCTAAATTAAAAGTTGCTGATAACTCAGGTGCTAAAGAAGTCGGTGTTATTAGAGTTTTAGGTGGTTCACGTAAAAAGACCGCCAACATCGGTGACATCATTATTTGTTCAGTTAAAAAAGCATTACCAAACGCAGCAGTTAAAGAAGGTCAAGTTGTTAAAGCCGTGATTGTTAGATCACGTTACGGTATCAGAAGACCAAATGGTTCGCATATTAAATTTGATGACAACGCAGTAGTTATTATTAAAGATGATAAATCAATGAGAGGAACTCGTGTCTTTGGACCAGTTGCTCGTGAACTACGTGACAAGGGATATTTAAAAATTGTTTCTCTTGCTCCGGAAGTTTTATAGGGAAGGATTAATATTATGAAATTTAAAGTAAACGACGAAGTTGTTGTAATTTCAGGTACTCATAAATGATCACAAGGACGTATCATCCGTATCAACTCTAAAAATAACCAAGTTTTCATTAAAGACGTTAACATGCAAATCAAACACAAAAAACCTTCACAAGCCTCAGATGGTGCTATCAAGAAACAAGAAGGCCCAATTCACGTATCAAACATCGCAGTAATAGCTAAAAAAGGAACTAAAACAACCGCTCCTACAATTTCAAGAATCGGTTATCAAATCGATAAAAATGGTCAAAAAACAAGAATTATCAAGAAAACTAATAAGGAATATTAATTATGAACTTAAAGAAACACTATTTAGAAAAAGTCGTACCTGCATTAATGGACGAATTCAAATTTAAATCAATTATGCAAGTACCTCGTCTTGAAAAAATTGTTTTAAATATGACCGCAGGTAGAGAAGTTACAAACTCAAAAGCAATTGAAGAAGTTTTAAACGAATTAACACTAATTTCTAGCCAAAAACCTTACCAAACAGTTGCTAGAAAATCAAACGCATCATGAAAATTAAGAGAAGGCATGCCTATGGGGGGTAAAGTTACTCTACGTAGAGAAAAAATGTGAGACTTTTTGGAAAAATTAATTCACATTTCAATGCCTCGTATCCGTGATTTCCGTGGGGCAAACCCTAAAGCCTTCGATGGCAGAGGAAATTACTCATTAGGAATTAAAGAAGAAATCATTTTCCCAGAAATTGATTTCGACAAAATCAGAAGAATCAAAGGATTAGACGTACAATTAATTACTACAACAAACTCAGATGTTGAAGCTAAAAGAATGCTTGAATTAATTGGAATTAGATTTGCTAAAGGAGATAAATAATTATGGCTAAAGTTTCGTTAAAAGTTAAACAAAAGAAACACGCGAAATTTTCAACACGTGCTTACACACGTTGTGAAATTTGTGGTCGTCCACACGCTGTTTTAAGAAAATTTAAAATCTGCCGTATTTGTTTCCGTGTTAAAGCACACGCCGGACAAATTCCAGGATATAAGAAAGCGAGTTGATAATTATGTTTATTACAGATCCAATCTCAGATATGATTGTGCGTATTAAAAACGCCAACCAAAGAAAATTTAAAACAGTAAACATTCCATTCTCAAGCAAAAAAGCTAAAATCCTTGACATTCTATTATCTGAAGGTTACATTCAAGCCGTAAACGTTAAAGGAGAAGGCATTGAAAAAACTTTAGAAGTTAGCCTAAAATACAAAGGAACTCAAAGAGCAATCATTGATTTCAAACGTATTTCTAAACCGGGTCTAAGAGTTTATTCTTCAGCTCAAGACCTACCTACAGTATTATCAGGTTATGGTACAGCTATTGTGTCTACTTCAAAAGGCATGATGACTGAAAAACAAGCACGTAAGGAAAATGTTGGCGGTGAAGTTATCGCTATCATTTGATAGGGGGTAGATTATGTCACGTGTAGGAAACAGAATCTTAACAATCCCTGCTGGTGTTGAAGTAACATTAGATGGAACCAAATTTAGCGCAAAAGGTAAATTGGGTACTCTAGAAGCAAACTTTTCACCACTTATTGCTATCAAAATTGAAGAAAACAAAATTAGCACACTAAGAGCAAACGAAGAAAAATCAACCAAACAATTACACGGAACCACTAACGCTTTAATTTCAAACATGTTAATCGGTGTTAGTGAAGGTTTCAAAAGAGAATTAGTAATTAAAGGGGTTGGTTACAAAGCGGTTCTAAAAGGACAACAATTAGAATTAGCTGTTGGTAAATCACACCTTGAATTATTAGACATTCCTGCTGATGTTAAAGTTGAATTACCAAAACCAACTGAAATTACATTATCATCAATTTCAAAAGAAAGCGTTGGCCAATTCGCTGCCATCGTTCGTGCAACCAGAAAACCAAGCCCTTACTCAGGTAAAGGCATTGCTTACAAAGACGAAGTTATTCGTCGTAAAGAAGGGAAAACTGCTGCGAAGTAGTTTCGAAAGGACAAAATTATGGCTCAATTATCAAGAAATCAAGCACGTCAAAAGAAACATTTACGTGAACGTCAATCAATTATTGGCACCAGCGTGAAACCTCGTTTATGCGTTTTCAAATCACACCAAAACTTTTATGCGCAATTAATTGATGACTCTAAAGGTGTTACATTAGCTAGTGTATCAACATTAGTTAAAGGACAATTTGCAGGAAACATCGAATCAGCTAAAAAAGCTGGTGAATTAATGGGTGAAAAAATCAAAGCTCTTAAATTAACTGAAATCGTATTTGACCGTTCAGGTTACGTATACCACGGTCGTGTTAAAGCATTCGCTGAAGCAGTTAGACAAACCGCACAAGGAGTTAAATTCTAATGACAGATAACATTAATCAAACACAAGCAGCCCCAACTCAAGAAGTTGTAAAACCTCAAGAAAAAGCTCAAAACGACGCAAAACCTGTTCGTAAACAACAAACTCGTGAACGTAGACAACCAAGAAGAAGAAACGATTCATTCCAAAACGAATTTAGTGAAAAAGTAATTTCAATTTCTAGAGTATCTAAAACCGTTAAGGGTGGACGTAGATTCTCATTCTCAACCTTTGTGGTTGTTGGCGACAAAAAAGGACGTGTTGGATTTGGTCACGGAAAAGCAAATGAAGTTCCTGACTCAATCAAAAAAGCAGTTAAAGACGCTAAAAACAATTTAATCTCATTACCTATTCTAAACGGTACAGTACCACACCAAAACGAAGCTAAATTCTTGGCTTCTAAAGTATTATTGAAACCTGCTGCTAAAGGTACCGGGATTGTTGCTTCATCAACTGTACGTGCAGTTGTTGAATTGGCTGGTTACACTGACGTATATTCAAAAACATACGGTTCACGTTCAAAATCTAACATTGTTAGAGCAACCTTAAAAGCCTTAACCCAAATGAGAACACCAGAACAAATTGCTGACATTAGAGGCAAAGACGTCAAAGACTTACTATAATTAAATATTTAGTTTAGTTTAGCAACTTGAACTCGTTTTCAAAAGTACTATTCAAACAGTCAATAATATTTAATTAACGAAAGGAAATATAATGAACAAAAATTTAGAATCATTAAAACCAACCCAAGGTGCACGTAAAGACAAACACCGTGTTGGTAGAGGTCACGCCGCTGGTAAAGGTAAACAAGCTGGTAAAGGTCAATCAGGTCAAAATAAACGTCACGGACACAGACCAGGATTTGAAGGTGGACAAACACCTTGATTCCGTCGTATTGGTAAACGCGGTTTCACAAACGTTAACCACGTTGAATACCAAGTTGTTAATTTAAAAGATTTAGAAGAACGATTTAACGAAAACGATCAAGTTAATTTAGAAACCCTAGTTAAAGCTAATTTAATCAAAACAAACCTACCTGTTAAAGTTTTAGGTAACGGTAAACTTACTAAAAAACTTTCAGTATCTACACACGCCGCTTCTCAAACAGCTATCGACGCTATCGAAGCAGCTGGTGGATCATTCACATTACTTTAATTCCAATCATTAAAAAGTAAGCGCGGCTTACTTTTTATTTTTGCTTTCATGAATTATTTAAATTAATTTAATATAGCAATTTAGCAGTTTTTGGCTTTGGATTTATTGCTACTATTTCTAGCGTGATTAAAACTGACAAATACAGTCTATTAATTTTTGCAATCACAGCCTTTATTGCTGCTGGTGTGATGTTAGCTTTTGCTGGAATGGTATGGTCAACAAAGTGGTGGCTTTTACGCATATGTTAGAAATGCATCCCACCACCGTTGATTGTGGTATATCAACGGCTGAAGTCAATTTATGCAAGCTCCACTCTTTAGTGCAACGACTCCATTATTTTTTTCAACATGAGTAAGCTTTTTTGTAACTGATTTTAAATATCAATTTATATTACAAATTTGATCGCTATTATTTTTCATTGCTTTAACAATCATTAAGCTTGAGTCTAAACATTTCTAAAAAAGTGATTTTTTATTCAGCTTTGATTCAAAGAATTGTATTGGTATTTATATTAGCGGTTATTGTTTATTTAGCAATTACTAATTCAAGAGCTAATAATATTTTTACAACTAATACTCAAACTATCACGCCCTATTTAATTATTAGTACAATATTAAGTTTCATTTATGCCTTTGCTGGTGTTGAAGGATTGGCGGGGTTAAGTACCGAGGTTAAAACAAAAAGTTTTAGAAAATATTACTTTATCTATTTGACATTATCATTGTCATTTATCTAGCTTTTTACCTAATTTTATTTTTATACCACTCTTGGCTAATTCCACACAGTTAAATTATGTGGCGGCTTTAATGCAAAAAACCTTAGGTGTGTCCGGTTTAATTATCTTTACACTATGTTTGTTATTTAGGCAGATAACTTAAACGATTTTTTCGATGGTTTATTATGCCAAAACCATTGTCCACTTGCCCAAGACGGTTTTATCCCTCATTCATTATCGAGAGTGGCGAGAAATGGTCAACATAAAAATGCTACTATTTTTGTGACCTTGCTAACCGTACTTGCGATGATATTTTTATCAATTATTCCATCTATATTTAAAATACAAGATAGTTTTGCTACGATTCTTAATGCAGGTAATTTAGTATTTTTTATTCATTATCTATTTGCTATCGTATCAATTGTGGTCATATCCATACGAAATAAGGAGTTAAAAGTTAGATGTTGAGAAAAAGCAATTTATATATTGGTTTCAATAATGATTGCAGATGTTGCCTTGATAACATTATTTCCTCCGCTCGTTGGTGCTGATTACGATGGTAATGTGATTATTATTTTTGGATCTTACTTGGTATTTATGTTTATAGGTTTAGCGTTTTGAGCCTCATATAAATTATATTTTAAATTCCAATATTTTTTCAAATATGCTTTAACATTCAAATTTTCCGCTCAAAACTCAGGGATTAATCTTAAAAATTGTGAATTTAGTGCTAAACCCTTAATTGCTCAACTCAGCAACCAAACAATGTTATTAATTCGCTACTTGACTCTTATCCAACAGAAAGTGTTTTATTAAGAATGTTTAATAACATAAAATTTCAAAATAACCACTTAGAATTATCTATGTTTGCGCAACTAATTCAGAGCTCAACCAACCTTCGTAATATTTTGATTATTGATTTGTTGCCAAACAATTTAAGCTACGATACTATCTTAAATCTGCAATCAAATACTAACATCCAAGTAATTTTGATTGCAAAATATTAATTGGCATATTAAAATTTAAGCAAGCAAAGGCTTGTTTTTTATTTTTTTTGAGCTAATTTTAAAATATTTTTTGTGAAACTATACCATTAATTTTCTTTTAAGCGTATTTATCAAGCTAATTGGAAACATTATCTTAATAATAAACAATCTAATGATTTTAATATAATTTTATAAGTAAAAAAATTAAGGAGACAAATTATGAAAATTTTATTTGCTGGAGCTGGTGCTTTAGGTTTAAGATTTGCCTACATGATGCACAAAGCTGGCCACGATATTGTGGCAATTGATGGTTGAAAAGACCACGTCGATGCCATGAAGAAAAATGGTTTACAAGCTATTATCGATGGCAAGGACGAAGGATATTTACATTTCCCTGTTTACCACACAAGTGAAGTTAACCAAATTAAGGATAATTTTGAATTGGTTTTTGTTGCTACTAAAGCTATGGGATTAAAGGATATGTTGAAAACTATACAACCTTTAATGAATCCAAAAACCAAAATCATCTGCGTATTAAACGGTTTAGGACACATCACAACTCTTAAACAATTTATTGCGCCTGAAAATATATTGATCGGTACTACTGTTTGATCATCTGGTTTAGGTGGACCTGGTGTATTGAAAACGGGCGGTAGTGGCAAAATGGATTTAAAACAAGTTGAAGAAAAAAATCTTGATTACACTATGCAAATTGTTGAAGAATTGAATAAAGCAGGTTTGAATGTAAACTATTCGCAAAATGTTTATGCTTCAATTTGAAACAAAGCAGTAGTTAACTGTGTATTGAACACTATGTGTACTTTAATCGACTGCAATATTAATGAATATGGTTCATACGAACACAACTATGAAATATCAAAAGCTATTATTGATGAAATGGCCTTAGTAGCCAAGGCTGAAGATAATGTTGATATGGATAAAGAATTAGTACACAAAATTGTGGCTGGTACATTCCCTATTGACAAACAAGGATTACACTACCCATCACTATATCAAGATATGAAAAACAAACGTTTAACCGAAATTGATTATTTAAACGGAGCTGTAGCACGTATGGGTAAAGCCCACAACATCCCAACGCCTATTAACGCTTTTATCGCTCACTTAATTCATTCAAAAGAAAATAAAAACGGTAATAAATAAAACCTAAAAGCTGATTGCCCTCAGCTTTTTTATATATTGACTTAAAAATTAAACATTTAATAAATATTATTTATTGAATAGGCCTTTGATCAAACAAAAGTAAGGTTTATAGAACTGAATTTATATTATTAAGTATATATACTAATTATTAATATATTATTATGTACTATATTTTATAGTGTTTTAACACTCAGATCGACATATATGCTAACTATCTTGTTCACATTAAAAAAAATAATAAAAAAGTTAAATATTTTTTTTGTTGAATTTGGAAATAGTGTATATTTATATCAGCAAGTTTAAACGAGCTAAAAAAATATCATAAAAAAATCTTTTTTAAGTTTTAAAAATATGTTATTATAAGTTAGCTACTTTTAAGTTGCAAATTGTTCTTTGAAAACTAGATATATAAACATGACGAAGTCAATTTTTTCGAGAGTTTGATCCTGGCTCAGGATGAACGCTGGCTGTGTGCCTAATACATGCATGTCGAGCGAAGTACTTCTGTACTTAGCGGCGAATGGGTGAGTAACACGTACTCAACGTACCCTTCAGATTGGGATAGCGGTTGGAAACAACCGATAATACCAAATACTTGTAATTATCGCATGATGATTACATAAAAGGCGCGTTTGCGCCACTGGAGGAGCGGGGTGCGTAACATTAGCTTGTTGGTGAGGTAACGGCCCACCAAGGCGATGATGTTTAGCGGGGTTGAGAGACTGAACCGCCACACTGGGACTGAGATACGGCCCAGACTCCTACGGGAGGCAGCAGTAGGGAATATTCCACAATGGACGAAAGTCTGATGGAGCGACACAGCGTGCAGGATGAAGGCCCCATGGGTTGTAAACTGCTGTGGTAAGGGAATAAAAAATAGCATAGGAAATGATGCTACATTGAATGTACCTTATTAGAAAGCAACGGCTAACTATGTGCCAGCAGCCGCGGTAATACATAGGTTGCAAGCGTTATCCGGAATTATTGGGCGTAAAGCGTCTGTAGGTTGTTTATTAAGTCTGGCGTTAAATTTTGGGGCTCAACCCCAAACCGCGTTGGATACTGGTAAACTAGAGTTATGTAGAGGTTAGCGGAATTCCTTGTGAAGCGGTGAAATGCGTAGATATAAGGAAGAACACCAACATGGCGAAGGCAGCTAACTGGACATACACTGACACTGAGAGACGAAAGCGTGGGGAGCAAACAGGATTAGATACCCTGGTAGTCCACGCCCTAAACGATGATCATTAGCTGATGGGGAACTCATCGGCGCAGCTAACGCATTAAATGATCCGCCTGAGTAGTACGTTCGCAAGAATAAAACTTAAAGGAATTGACGGGGACCCGCACAAGCGGTGGAGCATGTGGTTTAATTTGAAGATACGCGTAGAACCTTACCCACTCTTGACATCTTCCGCAAAGCTATAGAGATATAGTTGAGGTTAACGGAATGACAGATGGTGCATGGTTGTCGTCAGCTCGTGTCGTGAGATGTTCGGTTAAGTCCTGCAACGAGCGCAACCCCTATCCTTAGTTACTAACATTTAGTTGAGCACTCTAAGGAGACTGCCCGAGTAATCGGGAGGAAGGTGGGGACGACGTCAAATCATCATGCCTCTTACGAGTGGGGCAACACACGTGCTACAATGGCCGATACAAAGTGAAGCAACCCAGCGATGGTGAGCAAACCACAAAAAATCGGTCTCAGTTCGGATTGGAGTCTGCAACTCGACTCCATGAAGTCGGAATCGCTAGTAATCGTAGATCAGCTACGCTACGGTGAATACGTTCTCGGGTCTTGTACACACCGCCCGTCAAACCATGGGAGCTGGTAATGCCCGAAGTCGGTTTATTAACAAACTGCCTAAGGCAGGACTGGTGACTGGGGTTAAGTCGTAACAAGGTATCCCTACGAGAACGTGGGGATGGATCACCTCCTTTCTACGGAGTACAATGTCAAAAATACTTTTTTGACGAACTAACCTTAATCAGACCTATTTACACAAACATTTTTGTCATGGCTTGTTAGGTCGCAAGCATATATCTAGTTTTGAGAGGACAATCTCTCAAAATTGTTCTTTGAAAACTGAATAGTAAATATTTTAAAATATTACAACGACATCAAAAATATAAATTATATCAATTTTGGTTAATTTGTTTTGATTCATCGAGTAGTCATAAATATATTATGACTCATTGAAATGTCTTAAAATACACATCAATAACAACAATAGGAAAATCCTAATTTTAATTAATTAGGGACATACTTTTAAATAAGTAAGAGTTTGTGGTGGATGCCTTGGGTCTGGAAGTCGATGAAGGACGTGATTACCTGCGATAAGCCTCGTGGAGCTGGATATGAGCTACGATACGGGGATTTCCGAATGGGGGAACCTAACTAGAGTAATGTCTAGTTGCCTTCTTCTGAATACATAGGAAGTCGAGCGAGACACCATGTGAACTGAAACATCTTAGTAGCATGAGGAACAGAAAATAAATAATGATTTCTTCAGTAGCGGCGAGCGAACGAGAAAGAGCCCAAACCACTTTATAGTGGGGTTGTAGGACGATCTACATAGAGTTACAAAACTTAATGATAGCAGAAGCACTTGGGAAGGTGCGGCATAGAGGGTGATACCCCCGTAAGCGAAATCGTTAAGTCTCTTGGTCGTATCCTGAGTAGGGCGGGGCACGTGAAACCCTGTCTGAATCTGCCGGGACCACCCGGTAAGGCTAAATACTAACCAGACACCGATAGTGAACTAGTACCGTGAGGGAAAGGTGAAAAGAACCCCGAGAGGGGAGTGAAATAGATTCTGAAACCACTTACTTACAATTAGTCAGAGCCCATTTAAGGGTGATGGCGTACATCTTGCAGTATGGACCGGCGAGTTATGTTATCATGCGAGGTTAAGCGGAAAAAAGCGGAGCCGTAGAGAAATCGAGTCTTAATAGGGCGAATTAGTATGATGGCATACACCCGAAACCAGGTGATCTATTCATGAGCAGGCTGAAGCTTGGGTAACACCAAGTGGAGGGCCGAACCGTAGTACGCTGAAAAGTGCCCGGATGACTTGTGAATAGCGGAGAAATTCCAATCGAACTTGGAGATAGCTGGTTCTCCTCGAAATAGCTTTAGGGCTAGCGTGTGATGTTAAATGATGGTGGTAAAGCACTGAATGTGGAATGGCCGCGCCTAGCGGTACTGACTATAATCAAACTCTGAATACCATCATGTATTATCATGCAGTCGGAACCGGGGTGCTAACGTCCCGGCTCGCGAGGGAAACAACCCAGATCGTCGGCTAAGGTCCCAAATTCATGTTAAGTGAGAAAGGTTGTGAGGTTTCATAAACAACTAGGAAGTTGGCTCAGAAGCAGCCATCTTTTAAAGAGTGCGTAATAGCTCACTAGTCAAGAGACCTTGCGCCAATAATTTAACGGGACTAAAACATGAAACCGAAGCCACGGGTACATTTATGTACGTTAGAGGAGCGTTCTTAGGGCGGTGAAGCTAGACCGTGAGGACTAGTGGAGCGCTAAGAAGTGAGAATGCCGGTATGAGTAACGATTCGCAGTGAGAATCTGCGACGCCTATTGGGGAAGGTTTCCTGGGCAAGGTTCGTCCACCCAGGGTAAGTCAGGGCCTAAGGCGAGGCGGAAACGCGTAGTCGATGGACAACAGGTTAATATTCCTGTACTTTCTATGGTAGTGATGGAGTGACGGAGAAGGATAAACTTACCTCTTACTGGATTGAGGGGCAAGTAGTAACTGGGAATTGTAGGCAAATCCGCAATTTATTAACCGGGAGCTGCGACGCATAGGCAATAGCCGAATTAGTTGATTTCATGCTTCCAAGAAAAGCTTCTAAACTTAATATCATGGAAACCTGTACCGAGAACGGACACACGTCCCCAAGATGAGTATTCTAAGGCGAGCGAGAAAACTAGTGTTAAGGAACTCTGCAAAATGACCCCGTAAGTTCGCAAGAAGGGGTGCTCACGAAAGTGAGCCACAGAAAATTATGAGGGGCAACTGTTTATCAAAAACACAGCTCTCTGCTAAACCGCAAGGTGATGTATAGGGGGTGAAGCCTGCCCAGTGCCCGAAGGTTAAGTGGATGCGTTAGCTTATGCGAAGCGTTGAAATGAAGCCCGGGTGAACGGCGGCCGTAACTATAACGGTCCTAAGGTAGCGAAATTCCTTGTCGGCTAAATACTGACCTGCACGAAAGGCGCAATGATCTCTCAACTGTCTCAACACTAGACTCGGTGAAATTATGGTCCCAGTGAAAACGCTGGGTACCCGCATCAAGACGAAAAGACCCCATGGAGCTTTACTACAACTTCGTATTGAAATTTGGTCTAACATGTGTAGGATAGGTGGGAGACGTTGAAGCTAGAACGCCAGTTCTAGTGGAGTCAACCTTGAAATACCACCCTTGTTATATTGAGTTTCTAACTTGCCATCATAATCGGGTGGGAGGACAGTGCGTGGCGGGTAGTTTGACTGGGGCGGTCGCCTCCTAAAGAGTAACGGAGGCGTTCAAAGGTACACTCAATACGGTCAGAAACCGTATGCAGAGCGCAAAGGTAGAAGTGTGCTTGACTGTGAGACTTACAAGTCGAGCAGGTGCGAAAGCAGGACTTAGTGATCCGGCTGTACATTGTGGAATGGCAGTCGCTCAACGGATAAAAGTTACCCTGGGGATAACAGGCTTATCTTGCCCAAGAGATCACATCGACGGCAAGGTTTGGCACCTCGATGTCGGCTCATCGCATCCTGGAGCTGGAGTCGGTTCCAAGGGTTGGGCTGTTCGCCCATTAAAGCGGTACGCGAGCTGGGTTCAGAACGTCGTGAGACAGTTCGGTCCCTATCTGATGTGGGCGTTGGAATATTGATGAGAGCCGTTTTTAGTACGAGAGGACCGAAACGGACGTACCACTGGTGTTCCAGTTGTTCCGCCAGGAGCATAGCTGGGTAGCTAAGTACGGAAAGGATAACCGCTGAAAGCATCTAAGTGGGAAGCCTCCTCAGAGATTAGTATTCCCTTGAGATTCCTTGTAGACTACGAGGTTGATAGGCTGGATGTGTAAGCATAGCGATATGTTGAGCTGACCAGTACTAATAAATCAATAGGTTTAAAAGTAATGTGTATTTTATACATTTCAATGAGTTTTAAATTACTATTCAGTTTTCAGAGAATAATGCTCCGGATGGAGTTTTTTTATTGCTTTTTTGAAAAAAATGTGTTTTAAGAACCTTAGGCAGTCAAACAACTTGAATTTTAAAGTTAAATTTAACATGGAACCAAATGGTTGTAGGTAGTTTGGTTGTTATTTATATTAAATACAGCCATTAAACGCACTATCATATTAACTTTATAAATAAAAATATCAAGCGCAACATAAATACGCTTGATATTTTATTTGGAAAATGACAACAAAATTATTTTAATTACTTTTAGAAGTCGTTAAAAGTTTAATTAATGAAGATAAACGTGTTTCAGTGATGGTGTCATCGAATGTATGCGATGATTTCAATTTATTGAAATCATCATTTGTTCAATTGTCTAAACTGTTAGTTTCATTCATAATTTTGTCATATTCAGATGTCTTATTAGATAAAGCTAATATTTCTTCTAATGAACGCTTAATAGAAATTTTATCAACATAAATTCCATTTTTAATTGTGTAAATAAGTTCAATAACGCGATAAGGGCGAGCTGCAAGTATAACATTCACTTCATCTTCTTCATTATCTACCGGCGGAGCTGGTAAATCTTTTCCTTGGTCATCAGGGTTATTTTGTGCGCGTTTTGGACGAGAATGGCTTGTCTTATCTTTAAGTTCCAATTCTTTTTGGGCATCGAAATCAGCTTTAGATTTATAAGTATGCATAATTATATCAACTAGTTCTAAAGTCTCAATGTTTGGGATACTGCTGTAATCTGCGTTTGTTTTTAATTTTTCGACACTTTGTTTGAATTTATCTAAGTTCATTTGTTTGAAAGTTTTGTCGTTTTGAAAAGCTAATAAGTATGTTTTTGCAGGCTCTTTCTGTATTTCTGGAAATAATACAGCTTTAAGTTGCACCATTTTAGATTCTTTAGAATCAAAGGTGTTAAAATGTTTAAAGCCTTGGAAATTTAAATTTATATTTTCGATCATCGTATCACCGTGCACGATATCAAAAATTAATGTTAATTTAGTATCATCATTAGTATCAATTTTAAATTGACGCACTTTAATATTAAATCCATCATCAATCGTAGTTTGTAAGTCATTCTCGGTTACTTCGTTAGCGTATTTTTCACTTATAGAAGGAATGGTTATTGATAGTTTAGGCAACGAAGCCTTAACTACTTCTTTTACTTGTAAATTATCGTTTTGAGTTGAAGTGTTATTAGTCTTTAATTTAGCATTTTCTAATTTTAAATCATCAACAGTTTTAGTTAGGTTAGTATTTAAGTTTTTAATAGATGCTAATTCCTTTGTTAAATCTTCATTTTTCGTTTTTTCGTTTTTAGTTTGTGTGCAACTTTGAGCACTCATACCAGCTAAAACTACTATAGCAACAGTTGCCACAGCTCCAGTGGTTAATTCCAAAATTAATCTTTTTTTCTTCATGAATCCTCCTTCCTAAATTCTAACAAAGATAAATTTATTAATGAATATTTATGATAATGCCAACAATTTTAATCATAAAACAAGGAAAAATTCCATATTTTAACTTTAAAGTAGACAAAAAACCGATTCTTGATTATTGAAAGTTTTTTATTAATTGAAAAATTTTAGTTTTACTTCTATATCTTATTATTTTGTTTTATCAGTTTATTTAATTACATTTTTTCGAGTGACCTTAAACAAAAAATAAAAAATCTAGAAAAATTATTGTTTTACTAGATTTTTTATTTTAAAACAAATTTTAATACCGGAAAAATACTAGTTCTATAGATTAAATCGATTTGATGAATATTTATTTTTAAAAGGGTAATATTTGATAAAAAATCACTTAATACGGCATTTTTTGCTATAAAACGCAATTATTGGTAAAAAGTCATTTTACTAATAAGTAAAAGATGATTCAAAAAGAAAAAAACTTTTAAAAAATCTTGTTTATTTTCTTTTTTGTCTGACTTATAGTATTAAAATAAAGGAAGTATTTAATACTAAAGTAACACATTAAGGTTGAGGAGCAAGATGCAAGATAGATTTCTAGGCAAAATTTACATATTGCACTGAAGTCTTTTCGCTGTTTTGACAGTTATCTTTAGTCTATGCTGTTTTTTTTATCAACCAACTTTTGTATTAGGATACGTAATCGGAGCTTGTGGCGCTTATCTTTGCTTTGAAATTAGACAGGCGTTTTTAACAAATATATTTGTCAATAAACGTAGTGCAGTTTTAAATGCATTAGCTAATTGAGTGCTTTCAATTGCTCTGGTTGGGGTTTTAGTTGCGTCAATACTTGTTATCAACCATTATTTTGGTGGTCAACATTCAATGGCGCTATTCCCTATCAATGTTTTTACATTTTCTTTGGGTTTAAGCAATATAATGGTCGCTGTTATATTGACTATGTTTTTTAATATACCTAAGAAAAGGAAAGGAGGTCCATGCAAAAGATAATTGATGCATTTAGTATGTGGAATCAACCTCAACTATTTTCTTTGGCAGTGACGGTACTTATTATTTTTATTGTTAGTTTGGTTGTATTTATCAAGATTAAAAAACACTCCAAACCAAATAAAGCACCGGTCGCTACTGTTTTAATAGCTGAAAACTATGTTACAACTATCGATAATGCCTACGACGATACTGCTGGTGGTAAATTACCAATTGCTCGTTTTTATATATTTGGTTTAGCAACATTTCTATTGGTGGGCAATATGCTTGGTTTAATTGGTTTAGAACCAATTGCTACATCATATTCAATAACGTTTACTCTTGCGGCAGTTACGTTTATTGGAATCTATTTAGTTGGTTTCTGATATCAAAAACTTAGATTCTTTTTACGTTACATAAAAAACCCAGCCGAAATTCTCGGGCAATTCTCACCTTTAATTTCTTTGGGGTGTCGTATGTTTGGTAATATCACTGGTGGTGCCGTGATTGTTACTGCCGTCTATTTCGCCGCAGGTTGATTATGGGGGTTGATTTTCCCAGGTCCACAACTTTATTTCTTCGCATGTATTGTCACACCGTGAATGCACATGTTCTTCGATATCTTTGGGGCCGTCATTCAAGCGTTAATATTCACAGTATTAACAACTATTTACTGAACAAATGAAGTTGAAATACACACACGTAAAAACAAAACTTCTAAAAAACAACTTAAAAATCAACAAAATATTATAAATATATCTAAAAATATTTACTAGGAGGTAACTATGGATAAACAAGGATTAATCGCTATTGGTGCCGGTATCTGTATGCTTGGATGCTTTGGTACAGGTTTAGGACAAGGTCTAGCTAGTGGTAGAGCCGCTGAAGCTGTTGGACGTAATCCTGAAGCAGCAAGTAAAATCAGAACCATCATGATTGTTGGTATGGCTTTAGCTGAAACTGCTGCTATTTATTGTTTCTTAATCGCTATTCTACTTCTATTCGTTTTCGGAAACTAATATGTCAATAAATAACGTTATGCTATCCAGTGGTCCTTCAATTACTGAAGCCTTCACTGAGAAATTTGAAAAACTTTTCCCATCGTGACCTATGTTTGTGGCAACATTAGTTTCACTTGTATTAGTGCTAATTATTTTGTGATACTTTTTATACAAACCAGTCAAAAAAGCAATTAAGCAACGTCAAGATTATATTCAAAGTAATATAGACCAAGCGGAACAAGCTAACGTCTCTTCACAAGAATTGTTAGCCAAAGCTAACATGAAATTATTAAATGCCCACGACGAGGCCAGAAATGTTGTTAAAGACGCTAAACACGAAGGCGAGAAAGTTTTAGTAACATATTTAGAAAAAGCAAAACGCGAATCTAAACGAATCATAAATGAAGCAAAAGCTGATGTAAAACTTCAAAAACAAGAACTACTTGAAGAGAACCAAAAACATATAGCTGCAGCAGCGGCGATGTTGAGTCGTAAAATTCTAAAAGAAGAAGTCAATAGTGATATTGAAAATAAAATTATTGACGAATTTCTTAAAGGTGAATAATGTATCAAAAAGCTAATATTGATGGTTATGCCATCGCATTATATGAGTTAGCCTCAGAAAATAATGAACTAGCCCAAGTACATCAAACACTAAGTCAAATCTGACCAGTTTTTGAAGAAGAACAAAATTTCTTAAAATTACTCGCAAATCCTAATATTGAGAAGGAAACAAAATTTGATTTTATCGATCAAACATTCGCAAATATACCTAATACAGAATTATTGGTAAAGTTTTTTAAAGTTGTTGTGCAACGTCGCGCAACAACCGTGCTTGGTCGAATAGTCAAACAATTTTTCCGTCTTTCTAACCAAACATTAGGTATTAAATTTGCAAAGGTTTATACTGCCTTCCCTTTATCTAAGGGGCGTATGAACAAAATTAAATCTTTTTTAGAAAAGAAATACAATTCAAAAGTTGAACTAAATTACATTCAAAAACCTGAACTTTTATCTGGTTTTAGAATTGAAATTGATAGCGATGTCATTGAACAAAACATTGCATTAGATTTAGAGAAACTTTCATCATTAATCATAAAGAAAGGAGTCTAATATGAATAGTTATACAGAAGATATCAGTAAAATCATCAAAACTAGAATCAAAAACTTTAATTCTACCGTTGATTATTCTGAAGTTGGACAAATCATTACTATCGGTGATGGTATTGCTCTAGTTAGTGGTTTAGATAACGCTAAAAATGGTGAAATTATTGCTTTCAAAGATAACATTTACGGTATGGTTTTAAACCTTGAAGAAGAAGTTGTTGGTATCGCTATTTTCGGTGATGCTGAAAAACTATCTGAAGGCGATGAGTGTAAACGTACTGGAGAAGTTATTTCTGTTGGTGTTGGTGATTCATTGATTGGTCGTGTTATTAACGTTTTAGGACAACCAATCGATGGTAAAGGTCCTATTAAGACCGAAAATAGACGTGAAATCTTTAAAGTTGCGCCAGGCGTTATGACACGTCAAGAAGTTAATGTAACTTTAGAGACAGGGATCGTAGCTATTGACTCAATGATTCCAATTGGTCGCGGCCAACGTGAATTAATTATCGGTGACCGTCAAACTGGCAAAACAGCTATTGCAATAGACACAATCATTAACCAAAAAGGTAAAAATGTTAAGTGTGTTTATGTTGCTATTGGACAAAAAAACTCAACTGTTGCACAAATTGTTCACAAATTAGAAGAAACAGGAGCTTTGGAATACACAACTGTTGTTGTTTCTGCTGCTAGTGAATTAGCACCTCAACAATACATTGCGCCTTATACAGGCGTTACTATTGCTGAAGAATGAATGGCAAATGGCGAAGATGTTCTAATTGTTTACGATGATTTAAGTAAACATGCGGTGGCATATCGTACGCTTTCATTGCTTTTAAGACGTCCACCTGGACGTGAAGCATATCCAGGAGATGTTTTCTACTTGCACTCGCAATTACTTGAAAGAGCTGCGCGTGTTAATAAAGAAAACGGCGGTGGTTCAATTACAGCACTTCCTATAGTTGAAACTCAACAAGGCGACATTTCAGCATACATTCCAACCAATGTAATTTCAATTACAGATGGGCAAATTTTCACAAGAGAAAACTTGTTCCACTCAGGACAACGTCCTGCAGTTGATGTTGGTTTCAGTGTTAGCCGTGTTGGTTCAGCAGCGCAAATTAAAGCTATGAAGAAAGTTTCAGGTTCGCTAAAACTTGAACTAGCTCAATATAATGAAATGCTAGCTTTTGCTCAATTTGGTTCTGACTTAGATGCATCTACTAAAACTATTTTAGAACATGGTGCAAAAGTATTTGAATTCCTAAAACAAGGCCAATATCAACCAATTAATATGTATGCACAAGTGGCAATTCTGCTTGGAAACAAAGAAAGAATTATTAACCCTCTACCTAAAGAATCAATATTAAAATACCGTGAAGACGTAATTAAATTTATGAATTCAGCTGAAGGTAACATTATTATTGATGAAATCATTCATGCGAATAATGATTTAACTGACGAAATCAAAGATAAATTAACTACTAAATTAGTAAAAATTGTGAAAGATATTGTGGCAGGTTTACCAAACTACAACCCTAACGATCACGCTCAAATGCCTGAAAAATATCGTGCCCAATATGAAGCTTAATTATGGCCAGTTTACAAAAAATTAAATCTCGTATTAACACAGTTGAATCTATTCGTAAAATTACTCACGCTATGGAACTTGTTTCGACATCAAAAATGCGTAAAGCACGTGACTACTTCAACTCGGTAAAATTATATGAGCAACAAGTTAGTGACATTTTTGGTGGATTCTATTCTTATTTGAGTGCAGAAGATTTAAGAGACTATTTTGCTGCTAAAACCAGTAAAAAACGTTTATTTTTAGTCATAACCAGCGATTTAGGTTTGGCTGGAAGCTACAATTCTAACGTTTTAAAATTAGTTAAAAATACAATTACCGACCAAGACGAATTAATAGTATTGGGCAGTAAAGGTATTTCGATTTTAGAAGCTAAATACAAAAATCAAATAATTAAATCTACAAGTTGAGCACATTGCGAAATCAAAAACATTGCTCAAAAATGCACTAAAATCATGGTTGAAAAATACCGTAAAAATGAAGTTGGTGAAATTCATGTTTTATACAATGAATTTGTTAATAATCTAGTTCAACAAGAACATGATTTAAAAATATTGCCTTATGAATACAACTTCAAAAAGAATCAACAACGAAAAATCAATCAAGTTATTGAATTTGAACCTAGTGCGAAGGAAATTTTAATTAACACTGTGCCTTTATACGTGTCAGCTAAGGTAAACAAATGTTTAGCTTCTGCGGTTATTAGCGAATACGCTTCAAGACGTGCCGCAATGGAAACAGCAACTGATAATGCTGACGAATTAATTGACGATTTGAATCTAGAATACAATAGAAAACGTCAAAGTAACATCACCCAAGAATTGAATGAAATTGTGGGTGGGGCAAATGCAGTTTAAGGAGATATTATGAAGAAAAATAATGGAACAATTGTACAAATTTTAGGTCCTGTCGTAGACGTTAAATTTCCTAAAGGAAAATTACCAAATCTACTAAACGCATTAGTTGCTGAATTCGACGGGGTTAAATTTACTTTGGAAGTCGCTCAACACATTGGCGACGATACAGTTAGAACAATTTCGATGGTTTCAACAAACGGGTTAGCTCGTGGGGTTAAAGTTGCTGATACCGGAGCTCCTATTTCGGTACCAGTTGGTGAAAAAGTTTTAGGCCGTATGTTTAATGTTTTAGGTGAAGCTATTGATAATGGTGACGAACCCGATACATTAAAAATGCCTATTCACGCCAAAGCACCAAGCTATGAAGAACAAAAAACTGCAAGTGAAATTTTAGAAACAGGAATTAAGGTTGTTGACCTATTAATTCCTTACGCTAAAGGTGGAAAAATTGGTTTATTTGGTGGAGCTGGTGTTGGTAAAACAGTTCTTGTTCAAGAATTGATTAATAACATTGCTACGCAACACGGTGGACTTAGCGTTTTTGCCGGTGTTGGAGAAAGAACACGTGAAGGTAATGACCTTTACTATGAAATGAAAGCATCGGGTGTTCTTGACAAAACAGCACTAGTGTTTGGTCAAATGAACGAACCTCCTGGGGCACGTATGCGTGTTGCTTTAACTGGTTTGACTATGGCGGAATATTTCCGTGATAAACAAAACCAAGACGTGCTATTATTCGTCGACAATATTTTTAGATTCACTCAGGCTGGTTCAGAAGTTTCAGCACTTCTAGGGCGTATGCCGAGTGCCGTTGGTTACCAACCAACATTAGCTACTGAAATGGGACAATTACAAGAAAGAATCACTTCAACACATAAAGGTTCAATTACTTCGGTACAAGCTGTCTATGTTCCGGCCGATGACTTAACTGACCCTGCTCCTGCTACAACATTCAATCACTTGGACGCTAAAACAGTTCTAGACCGTAATATTGCAGCGCTTGGTATCTATCCGGCTGTTGACCCTCTAGAATCAAGTTCTAAGTTGTTAGACCCATTAGTTGTTGGACAAGAACACTACAATGTTGCTTACGGCGTAGTTTCAATCCTACAAAGATTTAAAGAATTGCAAGATATTATTGCGATTTTAGGTATGGGTGAATTAAGTGAAGAAGATAAATTGTTAGTTTCACGGGCAAGAAGAATTAGAAACTTTCTTTCTCAACCATTTACAGTTGCTGAAAAATTCTCTGGTAAACCAGGTGCTTATGTTAAATTAGCAGATACTATTAAGAGTTTTAAAGGAATTTTGGAAGGTAATTATGATGAAGTACCTGAAGATTTATTCCTTTATGCCGGAGATATCAGCGAAGTTGAACAAAGATATGATGAATACAAAAAAGCTAATAGCATTCAAGAAAATGTAGAGCAAACCGAAGATGAATCAAACAACAGAGAAAAATAATTCAAATCAAGTTGTAAGACTAAGTATTTCAACTTTAGAAGGTATATTTTATGAAGGGGATGTACGTTCAGTAAACCTTTCAACAGTAACTGGTGGAGCTATTATGCTTCAACCTAACAGAACCCCTTTCATCAGCAATATTGCGGTAGGCAAGTTATCAATTAATGAACCTAACGACCCTGATTATAAATTATGTGTAATCGGCGGTGGCGTCGTGTTTGCTGATAGCAAAAGAATCAAAATAATTACCGATGATATTATTGATAGTAAAGACATTGACATTAATAGAGCAAAACGTGATCGTGAAGAAGCGTTAGCTCATCTAAAAGAAACAGACAAAGATGATAAAGCGAAATTTGAATTGCAACTACGTAAAGCAATTGCTCGGATTAACATCTCAAATTCTAAAAAATAGCCTGCGGGCTATTTTTTTCTTTTATACTCATATTTGTGTATGTTACGTCATTTTAATATATGTTACTCATTTAAATAAAATTAGTATAATATGAAAAAGGAGTAAACATGGAAAAAAATAAATTTGTAAAATACAAACATCATGTAAGACCTTACTTTTGAACTGTGACGATATCATCAATATTAACAGTTTTATTAGTTATGGGGTGAAGTCAAAAATTTATCCCCTTTAAGGTAGACATTAAAGTTGGACATTTAGATTTTTGGAGTTTGATGTATTTATCTTTTACCATTTTCTTTGGCCTGATAGGTATCTATTCATTGAGCGTAATTCTAGTGATTAACTCATTTGTTTATAAACTGGAAAGAATGAAGGAATTATGACAAGAAAAAGACCGTGAAGCGCTTAAAAAACGCATTAATCGCCAAGCAATTATTTTAGACATGTTTGCATTGAATAAATCTTTATCGTACAATTTATATCAAACTAGTAAAATTGAGTAAAAAAATCGCGTTTAGCGATTTTTATAAATTGGTTTTATCTAATTCAAACACTGGGTTATCTTGTTTAGATTCGTTATTAACGTTATTATTGTTTATTGGTTTAACAACATATTTTTTTGTAAGTACCATTATTACACCTACAAGTGAAACGATTGGAACGAAGAAACCAACAATTAATAAAATCATTATTGTTTGATCAAATTTGCTTGCCTTAACTGCTAATATTATTTGTAAAACAACTCCAGCAATTCCAGAACCACATAGAAGCAATTGTAAAAATATTAATGAAACACTTTGATGTGCGACATCAAGATTATTGCTTTCATTTGTTGATGGTTGGGTATCCGTCGCAAGCTTAATAACTAAACTATAAGCAATTATTCCTAAAATAACAGCAACAATTTGTAACACCAATAGTGGAATAGCAATTTTCTTTGCTTTTTCTAATTCATTCATTTTTCTCCTCGTAATAATTAACTCTTTTATTATAACATAAATAATAAAATTACTCAGCTATGCATAGAACCGCCATTATTTTATAAGTAAAATATAGAAAAAAAGCTGTTTTCACAGCTTTTTGTCAAATGGCAGGGGTTAAAGGAATCGAACCCTTGCAAGCAGTTTTGGAGACTGCAGTACTACCATTATACTAAACCCCCATTTAGCCCTAAGGCTAATTATTTTCCGAATTTAAAGTGACAAATGTCGCCATCTTTCATAACGTAGTTTTTTCCTTCAGAACGGATTTTTCCAGCAGCTTTCACAGCTTGTTCTGAACCTAATTCGACAAAATCTTCATAAGTTATTACATCAGCTTTAATAAATTTATTTTCAAAGTCGGTGTGGATAATTCCTGCACATTGAGGCGCTAACATTCCATCATGAAAAACTCATGCTCTGACTTCAATTTGTCCAACAGTGAAATATGTTTTAAGTTTCAATAAATCAAATGCTTCTCTAGTTAATAAATCTAATCCACTAAATTTAATTTCATAGGTTTGTAGCCACTCTTGAGCTTCGTTTTCATCTAACTGCGATATTTCGCTTTCTAATTGAACGCAAATTGGCAGGATTTTTTCTTCGCTTGAACACGATGCTTTGAACATTTTAAATAATGGGGCATTTTCATAATTCGCAATTTCTTCAGCTGACATATTAGCTACGTAAATCATTGGCTTAAATGTCAAAAGGTGATAGCCTTTTAAAATTTTGGCTTCTTCTTCAGTAATATCTTTTAATTCACGGGCTGCCTTGCCTTGTTCTAAAAGTTCCTGAATTTTTAAACAAAGATTTTGCTCAATAAGAGCTATTTTATCTCCTGATTTTGCTTTTTTAGATATCCTGTTTAGCACGTTTTTAATTGTGTCTAAATCAGCTAAATTTAATTCCATATTGATAACATCTTTATCGTTTACAGGATTTACTTCATTGGCAACATGCATGATATTTTTGTCGTCAAAACAACGTACAACATGAATAATTGCATCAACTTCTCGGATGTTACCTAGAAATTTATTTCCAAGTCCTTCGCCTCTTGAAGCACCCTGAACTAGACCCGCAATATCAACGAAATCAAATGTTGCGGGCACAATTTTATTTGGATTTACCAGTTTTGCTAATTCGTATAATCTTTTGTCCTTTAAAGGCACTGAACTAACATTTGGCTCAATTGTGGTGAAGGCATAATTACTTGCCTCAACTTGATATTTAGTTAATGCACTAAATAAAGTGCTCTTACCAACATTTGGTAAGCCTACTATCCCAGCTTTTAATGACATGAGACCTCCTTGATATATTGTTAATTTTAATTTTACCAAAAACTTAATTTTGCCTGCTAAAATCACTAAAAAACATAAATAAATTTTAATTTTCATAAGTCAATATTTAAATTTAATCATGTCAATGATTTTACTAATATACTCATTTTTGTATGACTTTGGTACAAAAAAATATGCGTAACCGCATATTTCGCATCTATAAGCCACGTTTTGTCCCTTAAAAATAATAAGGTGCCAACAATTTATCTAACCAGTAAACTGGTTTTCTCTCTTGATTCAATTCTCTCGAGAAAATTCCCCTACCAAAATTTGGGTTTCTAGCTCATGGAGTTTACCGCGTTTCACAATTCTCGTCTCTGTGGCACTAGTCGTCTAGGCCTAAGCTTATTGGGCTTAGCATGAACACTACTTTCATCGCAGAAAGTGCTAGCGTGGACTTTCCTCTACTTTAATAGCAGCTGTTGGCCAATGCGATTAGATTATATAACAAAATTTAAATTAATATAGTATCTTATTAATTACTCAACAGTTAAATAGCAAAACAAAAATGAAAAAGTTCAGGCATTATACCTGAACTTTTAATTCTTTATTCACTAATAGTCTCGAATAGATCTTTTACACTTCAAATTGGTTTTTTATTTTCGTGATTAAGAATTTTATTTAATTTTTCACTAGTGCTAGAACCTCTAAATAGTATTTTGTGATCTACTGATTCGCTAACATAAGCAACAATTATAGATAAATCTTTAGTTATTCAATTACTTTTATATTCATCAATGTAATTATTAAAAGCTGTGATTATATTTTTTGTTTTGTTTTCATCGTAATCATTTTCAAAATCTTTAACTTCGATAATTAAATCATGTGACTCATGGTTGTTTTTGTATCTAATAATGAAGTCGGGATAAGAATTCTTAATATCATTAAATTCTTCATAATATTGAAAATTAATACCGTGAAATACTGCGTTTCTAGTTCATAATTCAACCTTTTCAAAATAATTCGGATAATCATTCAAACATGAAGTAATATGATTAATGAAATTTAACTCTGTTTCACTATCGAAATAATGGACATGTTTTTTTTCTTTTAATGTATTAACATATGCATACTTCATAATATTTTCGACTATCATGATATCGTGTTTATTTTTATAATTGTAAAGATAAATCGGTAATGTTTTTTGGAAATTAAGAATATATTCCTTTTGGTCACTAGTTTTTTTGAGTAATTCAACCGATTTTTTGTGACAACCCCTTATATCATTCAAATAATTTTTGATAATTATGTATCAAAATAAATGAATAGATATTTTATTGTCGAAATTCATAATTTCACTTTCGAATCAATTGTTTAATTTATTTTTTAATTGTATAGAAAAAAGTTTATGATTTTCTAAAATTGAATTTTCGCAAAATATTTCTAAATCAATATTATTTCATATTTTTTCTTCTATTAATTTTTTGACGATTTTACCTTCTTTAATTTCTGTTTCTTTAGCTATCAAATAGTGGTATTTAGCAAGATGATCTAAATAATTTTTTGCAAGTTGTAATACTTCAGTTTTATTCATAATTGATAAAACATCATCATAGTATTTTTGAGTATTACTTGCTTGTTTTAAGAGTAATGGATTAATTTTACCGCTTGCAAATGTTGCTGTTTCGTATACATTTTTTAGTTTGTAAATCATTGTTTCGCGTGTATCTTCTTTTTTATTAGAATAAATATAGTAGTTGTTCGCAATGCTATTCTCATCAAAATAAAAATTTGGATTTGGATTTCTTTTTATTCTTCCTATGGTTTGTTTATTTAATGTATCAGATGACACATCTCTAATTTGTAATAGCATGCACGCTCTCGGAATGTTTCAGCCAGTTGCTGGACCCACTTTAAATATTATTACGTCAACATCGGAATTATTTTTGGATATTTCTTTTAATGACTTAACATTTCTTGCTTTTGAGTCAATTTTCTCACCACTAAAATATTTGACATATTGTAGATTGTTTTTTTCTAAAATATTGGTTATTATGTTCAAATCTTTTTCAAATTTTTCTTTATTTTTGCTTACTTTGTCCGTTACTTGAATTAGCATTGCGGGGTTTATGTTAACTAAACCAGGTTCTTTTTTACTATCGCTGTAAAAGTTATCTTTTATATTTCTAAATTCTTTACATGCTACTTCTAATATTTCTTCGGTTGAAACTTCTTCAAAATTAATCCTAGAAATTCCGTGATTAAACATTAAATTATTTTTTAAAAGAACTATGTTGTCTTTTCTTAATTGGTCTTCTGTAATTATAACTTGTTCATAACCACCCTTTGGGGTAGCGGTCATTTTGACTACGAAGTTTGCTGCTTTTTGAACTTTTGATTCGAATTTTTCTTCATAATCCTTTGTATCTTTATTATTAATCAAACCACCGTGATGTGCTTCATCCCTGATATAAATTAACTTGTAATCTTGATTTTCTATTTGCTGTAGAAAAGCATCAAATATTCCATATTCCGTGAATAGTCTTTTTTTACCAAAAGATGACGAACCAAAGATAAGAACTTTTTCGTTTTCGGCAAAAAATCTCACATCCTTATCTTTAATGTTTTTGTCGGATGTAGACGGAGATTCTTGCCTTTGAATATTTATGTGTCTATTTTGTAAATATGGTAGATAATCTTTGATATTATTTTCCATTTGGCGAGGTAAATCGGCAGATGATAATGTAACTATAATAAAAATAATTTTTTGATTTCCATTATTAATTTCGCGATTTTTTGTAATCATTTTGTCAATAAAATTAGCTAACATAAATGTTTTGCCACTACCCGTTGGTGCTTTAAATTCAATAATTTTATTTGAAGTGTTTTTGTCCGAAAGATAATTTTTAACACAGTGGTCAACTAGTTCTCCGACTGCTCTATTTTGCGTATTTATTAATTTCATTTACGCCTTCTTCTCATATATTTCTAATGATTGTAAATCTCTTAAGATATCTAAATTGTTTAACGAATTATCGCTAATTCCGAAATATGTTAAAGAATTTCTAAATATACTTTTGATTTTTGTGTTGTCGTCTTCTGTGTTATTTATTGAAGTATTATATTTAACGATATTAAACACATTTAAATTTTCACGATAAGGTTCGTTTTTCTTTAGCCAATCAAATGTTTCGCCTTTTGTTCCTTTGCCGTTATTTATTCTATAAAGTCTTTCATACGTGATTTCATCAGCAATATTATTTTCATTATTTGTTACTAAAGTGTATGTTCTGTTTCCACCGTCTTCTCTATTTAGTTCCATAACAGCATGAGCAGTTGTACCTGAACCTGCAAAGAAATCAAGAATGCGAGCGTTTTTATTTTGACACAAATTTAATAAATACTTTATCAGTTCGATTGATTTCGGATAATTAAAAACTCTATTGTTGAATATTTGTTTGATTTCATACATTCCATTATATGATTTATCATTTATTAAATCTGAATAGGGTATACTTTTATCGTTAGCGTCAAAATATTTTTTATATGCAACTCTTCATTGATTATTAACTTTATATCATTCAATTAATCCATTATCGTTTCTATTTTTATATTCTTTTTTTGAAAGAGTTCAACACCAATCTCTTTCAATATTTTTATTTTTTTGTCTATCTAATCATTTTTCTTTGGAATTACCAGGATAAATTTTAGATCCATCAGGTGCTATGATTTCATAATCTAATGATGGGCTATATCTTAAGCCTTGTCTATCAAATGAGTTTCTTGAGTAAAAACCATTATTATCCTTATATTTATAATTTTCTATATTACTTGATTTTTTATTAGCTATAAATAAATTGGTTTTTTGATAACATAAAACATATTCTTTTTTAATAGCAATATTTTTCGAGTCAGATCTTCCTGCACCCGTTTTGTTTATCATATTTGCAACAAAATTCTCTTCCCCAAAAATTTCGTCCATTAATACTTTTAAATAAGCTTGTTCGTTGTCATCAATCGAAACAAAAATAACCCCATCTTCTTTTAATAGGTCTTTTGCCATTCTTAGTCTTTCATTTATCATGTTTAACCAACCGTTACGGCTGTATTTATCCCGATAGATAAATTTGTTGGAATCAACGAACTCTTTGTCGTTTGCAACGCTGTTGCCATCATTTTTTGATGCTTCGGTATTATAAGGAGGGTCGATATAAATTACATCATAATTAAATTCAAGCCCCCGCTCGCTCTCTCTCTCTATCACTAATAGATTCTTTAATGCATCATAGTTTTCACCAATTATTAGCGTGTTATCATTTCCGCCTAATTTATTGATAAATGATTTATGTTCATCGTATTTTAAAATCGCTACTGAACCCGAATCTACTGTTGGTGCGATGTCAAAAGTAAAACCAGTCTTAACTCTTTGAGTTAAGAACTGAAATACATTTGGCAAATCTCTTTCATCTTCTACTTTTTGGAGCAGCTTTTTACATAATATCTTTTGATCTATATTAAACTCCGTATTAGGTAATTCATCAAGTTTTATTAAATATTCTTCCAATAATTTATTCATTTTAGTCTCCTTATAAAAAATAGTAAAGTGCTATTTTTTATTATTATATAAAAGTTATAAATAATATTTAAAGAATCTATTTAATTATCTTGATTTAAGTAATATGATCGAAAAAAATATAGTACAGTAAAAAATATTAATTCGATTATACTATCGGAATATAAATGATTAAAATAAGACGAAATGGACTTATTTTGGCTTAGAAACAGCTAATATTCGATTAAAAGACGCGTTCATAAAACAAAATTAATTTCAATAAAATTGAAATAATTAGCTTAATTTTTGATTTTGAAAAGTGAATAATTATCTAAAATAATTAATCAAGAAACGTTCAAAACCAATTTCAGGATCAGTTTGCCCTGATTTAATTTCACGATCTAATTTAGCCAAATGCTTAATCATTGATTGAATACGTTTAATGCCTAAAATTGTGAGTAGTGAATAAACTTTTTTAACACGATAAAAATTTAATTTAAAGTCATCAGCTAAGTCATTTAAATTCTTCTTAGCTAAAGAGTAACAGTATATTTCATTAGCTAAAATAAATAACTGACTTGCTTGAGCTATTAGCAATGATATATCAACGCCTTCGTTGATTTTTTCCTTATATTTAATTCAAATAAGATTAAAATTATTTGATTCAAAACTATTAGAAAAGCCAAACACATCCTCATTGAATGTTTCACCGATTGTTTTTTCAATCATATCAACTGTTATTATTTTATTTAAATTAACAAGTTTGATTAATTCTAAATTTATTAAATATAAGTCATTTGGAACTTTTCTTAATAAAGCATTGATTGAAATGTTATCTATTTGTCCGCCTAAATCATGTACAATTTGATTTATTTTTTTTGTTAAATCTGAACCTGTCAGTGTATTGGCAAACAGTAATTTGGGACTTAATTTCATTAAATATTTTGTAAAAATATTATTAGCAATTTTTTCTTGCTTTATTATGTTGGTATTTACGAAAACCACTGTATCTTGAGTATTTTTTTCAATAATCTTAGCTAATTCTTCAGCTAAAATTGCTTCCTCTTTTGAAATTTTATTTTCAAAATAAGGGCAGTCATATACAACGATGATTCGAGATTCTTGAAATAATGAATTTAAACCTATTAAATTAGTTAATTCATTTGTTTTATTTTCGTCTGCGTAATAAAAATTGACTAATTCGGAATTATTATTCGCTTTAATTATTTGTTGTATATACTCATTAACAAAATACTTTTCTTGACCATAAATTAAATACATATTTTAATTATATATAACAATTCATTATTTAGATGAAAGTACTGCAAAATCAGTGCTTACATACTAATCGAATTTAAAAAACTCGAATCGTAAAAATTCGAGTATTATTTAGTCTTGGTCAATAGGAATATAATTGTAGGTTTTTACTAAAGAGGTTGAACCATCACTATTTTCGTATTCTGTTGGTTCTATTTTCTGAACTTGTCATCTTGTGTTATTATCAGTCCAGGTAGTTTGATCTGCTTTTATTTCATTAGTCTTTATATTAATTGGATAACAATTACCGTATGTAGTTTTTCCGCCTTTTGTTATAGGGATTAAATGATCTATATTTCAACCACAAACACTATTTCTAACGTTGTAAGCACTCTTAACAATTCTACGACCTGCAAAATCTTTATCCTCAGTTTTATTTCCTAATCAAAATTCTCATATTTCCATTGCTTTTTTTTGATTGATTAAAGCCATATTTGTCCTTTCATTTTAGATACTAATTTATACTAACGGTGTACCGACTATCTAAGAACATGAATATTGAATTTATAAATTAGTATTGTCTATTTTTTTTGTTCTCATTTTGATTTTAAACCACTCTAAAAAAAAAAAAAAAAAAATGGATAGTCGGCACCATTTAATGTTAATTTTTAATTATTTTCCACATTTTTTCCATTTATTCTGATAATTTTTGTTTAAATGTTAAAAAATAAAAAAAATCACTACCGATGTAATGATTTATGAAGTATTTTACTAATTATTTTTATGTTTTTTTACAATCTCACGAAGTTTTATCAATCAATGATTTAAACCACTCTTAGATATTTCTATTTCTGATTCGTCTAACAGAATTTCACTGATTTTTGAAAGACTTTCATCTGGGTTATTTTTAAGAATAGTAAAAAATTCTAATTGTTTTTCAGTAAAACATGATTCCAAATTATTGTGATAAATATAATCAATGTTTTTTAGATGTTGTTGATTAGATTTGACTATCCTTTTTAGATTTGCTAAATCAATGTTGTTAATTCTATTAAATGTATTATCAAAGTCTCTTTTTATACGAGAATCCTCTAATTTGAACATTGAGTCGATAACATTAATAGCTTTTAAAAAGTCTGAAATTTTTTCGTGTTTTTTGATATAAATCAGAAATTTTTTTCTATGAAAAATTTTTTGGAATCCAAAATCATATTCATTCAATTTATTCATGAATATATCAATGAATTTTTCATAGTTTGAACTTAGTTGCAAATGATAAGATGATTTATCTAAATCTGAAATAGTGCCCCCGCCAACGAAAGCCCCAGCAAAAAAACTTGCAGGATCTTTAAACTTAACTTCTAAGTTAAAATCATTTTTATTTATACATATTTGATTTTTATCAAGTGAATAATTAATGTTTATAACATTCAGTAAACTTAAGATATAATCAAGCGTTTCATTCGACGTTATTTTTAACGTTATGAATTTGTTTTGTGTGCAATTAGCAAAAATGAAACCCCTCAAAAATTCTGAGATTTCATCTTTATTTCTTTTCTTCGAAAAAATTTCGTTTTTTATTTTTTGAGTAAAGTTTGTTTTTTCCATTTTTGCCTTATCATGGGTATATTTCTTCTAATGCCCCATCCACGCTGTATATACCTAAACGATTTTCGCGAGCAAACTTTTCCGAGGAATTTAATTGAGCTATATATGCCGAATTATGGTTGTAATATTTACTTCGTTTTGAAGAAGAAATGTAATATTTTCGGCCGTAACCTAGGCGCACTATTTCGGAATTTAAGTTGTATCAGTTATTGTTATATTTAACATAAACTATTCCGACAATACGACCATAATGATCTGATATGTTTGTTTCTCCACCTTTAGTTGGCTGAGGAATTATATAGATTTCGCCTCCAACTATTGTCAGTACACTTGTTGTGAATTTAGTGGCTAACATGCCGTATTCATATTGTTTACCGGTGGTTTTTTCTCAGTTGCCACTATCAGTCTTGCGCATTTTTTCCGGAGTATCAACTCCAGAAAAACGAACATTGTAGAGTACATTTTTATGTTTAAATCTAAATGTGTCACCATCTTTAACAAAATCCAAACTAACCCTAGTTGCTTTGTTTGCGGCTAATTCATCGGACAAATCATATAATAATTTGTCGCTTTTCAAATCAAAGATGTTGAGGTTGAATGATTGATTAGTTGGGCTGTTCGATTTATCATGCACCGAATTGTTTTCACTATATGCGTTTTGGTCAATATTTAAAACACAGGCCGAGGAAAAACTGGTCGTAGTGATAATTGAACCAAAAGTTAAATGCAGAAAAAATTTATGTTTCACAGTAATATTATTTAGTTTTTAGTTCTAATTTTTCGTTAACTAATGTTAGATATTTATCGCCATTAGCAATTTCTAATTGGTTTAGAACATTGTTTAAATCAGTTGGTTTTAGTGTTAATTCATCAAATAATTTTGCTGTATTTGTAACGATTTTAACACCCGATGTTAAACCAAAACTTGTTGCTAATTTGTCGTTATCTAAAACACCGATTATCATTGTATTTAATCTGAATTGTGAAAGTTTACGTAATAGCGAAGTATCTTTAGTTACAACAATAGTGAATTTAGGTTTGTTTTGTAAAACAGAGTTCACAACATTTTTAACTAAATCATCTTTTTTGTCTAATTTGCTTAATAATGAATTGATTCAGTCTGTGTATGAAGGTGTATTGTAATAATCATTTTCTGCTTTTTTGTTGATTGTTCTCATTACTTGAACAGCAGTTACTGGATATTTACCAGCAGCAGTTTCGTTTGAGAGCATTGTTGAATCAGCACCATATGATGTTGCTCAATACACATCACTCACTTCTGCTCTCGTAGGTTGTGGGTTATTTTCTAATGAGTCAAGCATTTGTGTTGCTACAACAACCACTTTGCCTGCTTTGCGGCATTTATCAATAATTTGCATTTGTCAGTATGGAACTTCGTAGTAAGGTATTTCTAGACCTAAGTCTCCACGAGCAACCATGATACCATCACTTGCTTCGATTATTTCATCGATATTGTTAATACCGATTTGGCTTTCGATTTTAGAAATAATTTGGATTTGCGATCCACCATTTTCAACTAATAGTTTTCTTAAGTCATTAACATTTTTGGCACTGTTAACAAATGATGCAGCAACATAGTCTACACCATATTTAGCACCAAATGTAACGTCTTGAATGTCTTTTTCGCTTAGAAATGGAAGTGAGAAATCTACATTTGGTAGGTTAATTCTTTTATTTGTTTTTAAAACATGAGCATTTGCTGTAACAACAGTAATTTCACCCGGCACAACTTTAGTAACGGTTGATGTTAGTTTACCGTCATCAAATAGAACTTTATCTCCGATTTTTAAGTCTTTACTCATATCGTATGGTACGGTTACTTGTTTATCGTCACCAATAACATTAGCAAAAGCTTCAGGAGTAGTTAGAATTTTTAGTTCTTGACCTTGAGCGATTGGATATGCTCCATCTTTCATCTTGCCGACTCTAACTTCAGGCCCTTTAGTGTCTAACATAAGCGAAATATTAACACCTAATTCTTTGGCTGCTTGTTTAGCGGTTTCGAATTTCATTTTTTGTTCTTCTAGTGTGCCGTGGCTAAAGTTAGCTCTAATACATGTAGCACCAGCTTCAATAATTTGTTTAACTATTTCTAGGCTTGAACTTGCCGGCCCAGCTGTAATAGTAAGTTTTTCTTTGTGATTATTTAATTTCATCGTGTCTCCTTTTAATATTTATATTAATTTATATTATAAATTTATATTTGATAATTAATGCTTATTTTTAAAAAATGTCGTAAATATCGTGGAATATATTCCGTAATAAAAAATGCCTGATTTAAAACAGGCAAATTTAATATTTTATTTACTTATTTTTTTAAAACCGGTTAATTCATAAGGTCAGTAATAAGTGTTGATTCCGTTTGAAGAAGATATTTTGTCAGAACTCAAACCTAATGCAAATACGATTTTATCATCTTCTTGTTTACCAATGAATGGGGTATCGGAAATGCTTTGGGTTTCATTTTTTGCCTTAGGTTTATAGTAGTTGTCCGTCACAAATTTCAATGAATAATTATTCAATGATTTTTCCGAATCGGATAAATTTTCATGGTTTGATAACGTGTTAAAATCCAAATCTTCTTTAAATTTTAAATCCAGTTGGTCAAAATATCCCCCGCTAGAATTATTAGCATTATAGTTCGAATTACGGTAGAATGAAAGAGCGCTTGATCCTTCTTGCGAATATTCTCCAAGATTAACATTTTCTTTACCAGAAATTACTACGTTTTGCGCTAGGTTCTTAAGGTGGTAATAATTAAAGTAAACGACCTGTGTTTGTTCCGATTCAACTGCGATTTGAGTATTTTTGGTTAAATTTGATTCGGATGCAGAAGGGATATTTCTTAGAACGTAATAATGTAATAATAATTTATCTGGATTATCCGTTTTAGTAAATCACATTGGTTTAGAATTATCAATTTCGAACAATTTATTATTGAAATTAGTTCTCGAAATGTTTAAATATTTATTAACTTTTTCATTATTTTCTTTAATAATTTTTTCATCGGTTGCTTTTGATGAAGGCAACACATTTTTATCTAATAGGTCACTTACTTTCGAAATTTGTGCTTCAGTATTGTCTAAAGTATTTTTATACTCTCCTTTGTTTAATAGTTCTCTTAAAGAGGCGCTTTCAAGGATGCTGAATCCACTAAGCAATGATGTTTGTGTAGTTGAATTCATGGTTAGTTCAGACATCGAATTAATATCCATCTTTTTAAATCCAGTTATTTTAAAAGTTTTGATTTTTCATTTGTCAATTCTAGCGGAATCACTAGTTGATTTATCCAAAATCTCTTTATCGCTGTTTTTGTCCTCTAAAAGAACGTTCAAATAAAGTGTTCCGTCTAAATCGTTCGCATATGAATGGTAATAAATATTGTGTGTTTGTTTTAATACATCAACCGGAGCACCCGTTTTAATATTTTTCAATTCGAAAAGCTTATTTAATTGTCTTTGTTTATAGTCTTCAACTGGAGATTTTTCGTAGTCATAACCAATTTCTAACTGATAAGGTCAATAATGGTTGTCGGCGGTAGATGTATTTTTTAATTTAGGTTGAAAAAGAAATTGAGAACTTGAGTATGATGTTCTTGAGTCGTAGTATGAGGCATAAGCAAAGTCGCTAGCATAATGGTTTTCAAGTTTGTTATGTTCATTAAAACCTGAGCCTAATACGAAAGAATAATTTGCTATTAATTTTGTTGCAGGCTTTTTAGCATGATTGAAATTTGCAAAAACTGTTGTTAACACAACACCTGCAGTAGCACAACTAATAGCTATTGAACTACCAATTATAAATTTACGATTTTTTTTCATTTTTACCTCACTTTGCTTACTCATCGGTCTCGAAGTCTGGATACAATATTGACTCAATTTCTAAGACTAATTCATCTAAATTTAATTTCTTTTCCGCTGAAACTCAATGTGTATTTAAATATGAATTTAATAGTTTTTTTTCAATTAATGACTCATGTTTTTTAATTAATGTTGAGCGGTCTTTTTGATTTAATTTATCTATTTTTGTGTATATTATGGAAATATCTCAGGGAAGTTTTTGCAGTCAAGATAACGTTTCAAAATCAATTTTTGTAATGCCGGTTCTTGAATCTATTAATAAAAATATATGTTTTGGATTTTTATCAAGAGTCAAATAGTCTTTAATACATTTCAACATATGCTCTTGCTTTGTTTTGCTCATTTCGGCGTATCCATAACCTGGCAAATCAACGATATATTTATCATTATTGTCGGCAAAAAAGTTTATTAATTGAGTTCGTCCCGGTTTTTTTGAAACAAAAGAAACTTTTTGGCCTGTTAAAGCATTCAATAATGATGATTTACCAACATTTGAACGGCCTCAAAAAACAACCTGGTTGCCATTAGTATTATGTCACGATTGTTTTTCAAGTGAACTTGTTATGAATCTTCACATAATTAATTACCTTCCTTTTCCAAAGCTTTAATATGTCTTATTAAAGTTGAGCTTATGCCTATCATTTCATAATCAGGAATTATTAATATAGTTTCAAGCTCAGGATTTACGGTGTGATTTCCTGCGGCTATATCAAGTTCAGTTTGATAATCTGCATCGTTGCGAGCAGATCTTATTAGTAAATTAATTTTGTAACGTTTAGCAATATTTCCAATTAATTCATTTTTGTTGAAAATAACTTCAACATTTTCATTATTTTTAAAATAGTTTTTTACATATTCAAATCTATCTAAAAGATTATCTATATTATTTTTATCGGGATTGTTTGAGACCACTAACAATAATTTGTCAACGAATTTTAAAGCTTTATTTACTACGGCTATGTGACCAGTATGAAGCGGGTCAAATGAACCTGCATAAATTGCTTTTGTTTTCATTAATTAAATAATTTTATTGCGTTTTTAGCTATTAGTAATTCTTCGTTTGTTCTGATTACATAAACTTTGACAGCACTGTCAGGAGTAGAAATTAAAGCAAATTCACCAATTTTAGAAGTATTGATTGAATGGTCTAGTTTAATATTTGCAAAATTGATTTTATCAATTACGCTTTGACGTAGTTCTGGAGAGTTTTCACCGACGCCGGCTGTAAACACTATTGCGTCTAATGAACCAACTTTATTAGCATAGTTTGCGATAAAGTCAACAATTTTTTGTACATATAAATCTCAGGTGAAAATAGCACGCGGATTTTTTTCTTTAATAGCTTTTTCAATATCACGCATATCTGAAGAAATTCCTGAAACACCTAATAAACCAGATTTTTTATTTAAAGCGGATGTTACCTCATCAACGCTTTGGTTTAAATGGTGACATAAGAATTCCACGAGTGCAGGATCTACATCACCAGATCTAGTTCCCATCATAACACCGGCCAACGGAGTAAGTCCCATAGTTGTATCAAATGACTTAGAGTTTTTGATTGCACAAATACTTGCGCCGTTACCAATGTGGGCATTAATAATATTTACTGAATCTTTATTCAATATTTCACTAATTTTTTCAGTTATGAATTGGTGAGAAATTCCGTGGAAACCAAATCTACGAATGCCGAATTTTTCACTCCATTCATACGGGATTGGATAAATGGCATTAACATCTGGAATTGTTGTGTGGAAAGATGTATCAAATTCTGCAGCCAGTTTTGCGTGAGGCATCACATCTCTGAAAGCATTAATTGCTTGTAAAGCCCCTGGGTTATGCAATGGTGCATAATCAGCACATTTTTCAATAACAGAAACTACTTCATCAGTAATTTCGGCTGTTTTTGAGAAAAATGTTCCTCCATGAACAACTCTGAATCCTATAATTTCAATTTCTTTAATATCTTCGATTAATTTTGCTTCCGACATTAAAGATAGTATATTTTGCGCCGCAACCGTGTGGTTAGGCATATTAACATTTTTAATAAATTTATCAGTGTCGGTTTTAATTGTTATTATACCTTGTTGCAAGGTAATTCTTTCAGCAAGCCCACTAGCAACCACTTTTAATGAATCTTTTTCAAGTAATTGAAGTTTTATTGAGCTTGAACCTGCATTAATTACTAAAACTTTGTTTTGCATGTTATTTTTCTCCTTCACTTTGAATCATTGTAATTAAAACTGTGTTAACAACATCATTAACTTTAGCTCCTCTTGATAAGTCGTTAACTGGTTTTTTAGTACCAACAATAATAGGACCGATAGCCCCGTAACCAGCTAAACGTTGTACTAATTTATAACCAATATTTCCAGCTTCAAGATTTGGGAATATTAGTGTATTCGCTGGTTCGTTAAAAGAGTCTAAAGTATATTTAGATTTTCTAACCTCCATATCTAAAGCAGCATCAAGTTGGATTTCGCCAATTGCCGGTGTGCTTTGGTATTTATTATTGAAGTCTATTGTTGCGTTGTGAACCATTTCTGTTTTTGGTGTTTTTGCACTATAGTTTGTAGAAAAACTTAAAAATGCAACTTTAGGGTCGATGCCAAAACTTTTAACAAAATTGGCAGCATTAATACCAATATCTGTTAGTCCTGCTTGATCAGGTTTTGGGTTTACTGAGATATCGCTAAAGAACAATGTTTGTTCTTCTTTATGCATTACCATAACTGAACTTATAGTCTTAATTCCTTTTGCAGTACCTATTACTTTAAAAGCCGCTCTTAGCATGTCTGCGGTTGAATAAATTAAACCGCCAACAACACCATCAACCTCTCCAAGTTGTAACATCATCATTGCATAAAAAGGTCTTTGTGACATTGCTTTTTGACAAACTTCTAATGTGTCTTTATTCTCTTTACCCTTAGCATCAGCAGCTGCTTGACGTTGTTTAAACATTTCGTTAGCTAAATGTTGTTGTTTCGCTAAGTCTGAATTAATGTTTATTACTTGTGCTTTAGTGTTTATATTAATGTCTTTTTCGACTAATAAAACAACTTCTAAATTTGAGTATTGCTCTAAAATTTGGGCTGCTTCTTGAGCTCTAATATCATCACCATCAACGATGATGATTCTTTTTTTATTTTTAATTTTTTCAATGTTGTGTTGAATTAAA
Source organism: Mycoplasma miroungigenitalium (assembly GCF_013008635.1). Classification (NCBI taxonomy): domain Bacteria; kingdom Bacillati; phylum Mycoplasmatota; class Mollicutes; order Mycoplasmatales; family Mycoplasmataceae; genus Mycoplasma; species Mycoplasma miroungigenitalium. The sequence continues at coordinate 45,901 of NZ_CP053096.1, read as the reverse complement.
GATGTAAATTTCATTTCTCTCCTTATATAAATATTTCTTTATTTTACCTTAAAGTATTATTTAATATAAATAATTAAATATAAATATTAATTCTTATGACTAATACTAAGTTATTCTTTATGTAATTGTGGAATAATTACCATTAATGCTGTTTTGTATACAGGATTTATTTTGTTGTAGAAACAATATAATACAATTTAAACAAGATTAGCACCATTACAAAAAACTCGAATCTAAACGATTCGAGTAAATTTTCAAGTCTACTGTTAAATGTTGTGATTATTTTTTAAGGCGTTTAATAGGTTTTGGAATAGACAAATTACTGTCAATGGTCCAACGCCCCCCGGGGTTGGCGCTAGCGCCGAAATATGTTCGGCTAAACCTTCTTGGTTAACATCTCCACATAGAACTCTTTTATTATCTTTTTCGATTCAAGTAGTACCAACATCAATTACAACAGCGCCCTCTTTAATATGTTTTTTGCAAATCAAGTTTGGTACTCCGGTTGCAACGACTAAAATATCGGCGTTCTCAACTCCTTTAATTCCAGATTCACGGTTGTGAGTTGAAACGGTAGCATTTCTGTTTTTAAATAATGCTGCTGTTGGTTTTCCGACTAAATTACTTCTACCGATAACAGCAACTCTTTTATCTGAGACTTCGATATTGTAGTAATCAATTAACGACATTATTGCTTGAGCAGTGGCAGGTGTAAAACTGAAATCGTCTGTTTTGTTATAAAAGTTAAAAGTGTTTCTAGTGCTTAGACCATCAACATCTTTTTCTCATCTTACAGCATCCAATATTGGTTGCGTGTAAGTGCTTAATGTTTCAGGCAATGGAAGCTGTACTATAACTCCATCTGCCACATCGTTTATGTCATCAAGTTTTTTTAATAATGATTTATATCTAATCTTATCAGGAAATCTATAAACTCTAGCATCAACGCCCAGCTCTTGAGCTTTAGCTATTTTTTTCTCAATATATTTATCGGATGATGGGTTTTCACCAACTTGGATTATTGCCAAAATCGGCATTCTTTGTATTTGTTTGGTTATTTGTTCAAATTCTTTTTTTAATTCAGCAGTCCTTTGTTCTGCTACGATTTTTCCGTCTAAGATTTTCATTTTAATTCCTCTCTGTATTTCTCAATTTCCTTGTTGAATTTAGCAAGTTTGTCTCTTTCCTCTTGAATTTTATTGGCGGGTGCTTTTGCTACGAAATTATCATTGTTCAACATTTGGCTAGCTCGTTTTATTTCGCTTTCTAAAACGAGTATTCTTTGTTTAAGCTCACTAATATATATTTGTTTTCTTTCTTCGCTTTCTTCGATATTGACAATTAAATCTCCATCAACAAAAACAGTGTCTTTATTCTCTTTGATTGTAGCGTTAGCAAGTTTATATATAGAATCTATAATGAATGAATTTTTGACAAAATTTATATCGTATTTGATTGCTTCTTTTTTGCTAATTCCATTGTCTTCTCTGTATTTACGTAAAATTGAAACTGTTTTAATAATTAAATCTACTTCATTAACCATATTAGATTTTGAATGTTTAAGACTTAAAGGCTCAGATTCCAAAATTTCTTCATTATAAAGAGTTTTATATAAATAATCAGTTATAAACGGTAGTAGTGGGTGAAGGATTATCAACAATTTTTTAAAGTTTGCAAGAGCTGCTTTTTTATTAGGCATAATTTTAAGCATTTCAACATATCATGAAGAGAAATCGCTATAAATAAATTTGTTAAGTTCATATCCTATAATTGTTAATTCGTATTTTTCAAAAGCTTTATCAATTGTTTTATTCAATTTAACAAGTTTGTTATTAATTCAGCGGTCTGCTTGTGATGGTTTTTTGTTATTATCTTCCGGCAGGTTTTGAATATATCTTGCAATATTTCAGATTTTGTTACATAATCCTCATGCAGATTTAATTTTCTCTGTTGAATATCTAATATCCAATCCCGGTGTTGTATTTGTTGTTAAGAATCATCTTAAGGCATCAGCCCCATATTCTTCAACTACTTCCATTGGGTCAATACCATTACCTAACGATTTAGACATTTTCCGGCCTTGTTCATCTCTAACCAGACCCGTTAATAGTAAGTGTTCGAATGGTTTATTGTTTTTGAATGCTAAAGAGAAAAAGTACATTCTAGCAACTCAGAAGAAAATTATGTCATAACCGGTAACTAATAAGGAAGTTGGGAAGTAGCGATTTAACATATCCTCCGATTTTTTAAGCGGTCATCCAAGAAATGAAAATGGTGCAAGTCCAGAAGAGAATCAAGTATCTAGAACATCACTATCTTGTACTCAGTCATCACCGGGGCAAGATTCTTGAACTTTTATGTCATCGCCTTTGTATCATGCTGGAATACGGTGTCCTCACCAAAGTTGGCGTGAAATAGTTCAATCATAAGCGTTTTCCATTCACGTTTTTAATGTATCTTTAAAACGCTTTGGAAAAAATTTAACAGAATCACTTGTTTTTAAATGTTCCAAGATTAATTTATTCAATTCTTCCATTTTAACAAATCATTGTGGCATAACCAATATTTCTACAGGTTCACCGCTTCGTTCTGAGTAACCGACGTTTGAAGTCGTTTTTTCAATTTTAACAATTAGATTGTTATCGATTAAATATTGTTCTATCTTTTTACGAGCTTCAAAACGATCAAGACCGTGAAAAATTGAGTCAGGAGCATTTATAAAACCGTCTTGATTAATCGTTTCAATAACATCTAAATTATGCTTTTTAATAATATCAATATCTACTTCAGCATGCGCAGATAATTTCATCAATCCGCTGCCAAATTCAATTTCAGTATATTCATCAGCAATGAATGGAATAATTTTTTTGGTTAATGGGTGTACTATTTCAATGTTTTTTAATTTGTTGTAACGTTTATCATTTGGGTTGTAAATAACTGCAACATCAGAAAGCATAGTTTCAGGTCTTACTGTGGCGATAGTTAAAAATTCGTTTGAATTTGCAATTGGGTATTTAATATATAACATGTTTTGTTCGGTAGCCTTAGGCAATACCTCAATGTTTGATAAAGCTGTTTTTAATTTAGGGTCTCAATTAATCGCTTTTGTACCACGATAAATCAAACCTCTTTTGTAGAAATCTATAAAAGCTTTATTAACAGCGTTATTTGATTCTTTATCTAAAGTAAAACGCTCACGCTTATAATCTAAACCTAACCCTAATGTTTCTCATTGTTTTCTAATCGAATCTGAGTATTCGTGTTTTCAGTCTCAAATTTTATTTACAAATTCTTCACGGCCAAAATCATGTCTAGATTTTCCGGTTAATTTGTAAATATTACTTTCAACTTTACTTTGAGTAGCAATACCAGCATGATCCATCCCTGCAACATAAAAAACATCATAACCTTTTAGTTTTTTATATCGGATTATGGTGTCTTGAAGTGCTGTATTTAAGGCGTGTCCAATGTGCAATTTACCTGTGACATTTGGCGGAGGTAAAATTATAGTAAAAGGTCTTTTAGCTAAATCGTGTTTGCTAAAAAAAGCTTTTTGTTTTCATTTTTTTGAAATTTTTGATTCAAATTTATTTGGCTCATAAATCTTATTTAATTTCATAATTCCACCTTTATAGTTAATATTGATAATTAATAATTAATATATATAATTATACCAAAATAAGGGCTTTGGCCCTTATATTGAGTTAAAATTTAGTTTTCAAAAATGAATCAAAATTGCATGTTTTTTTGTGTTATTTTTCCAAATTACACGTTTTATAGTATTGTTTGCGTTTTGGCTAATTAGTAGGCATCTTCATTTTCTGTTAAATTAATTTCAATTGATGAGGTATCAAGATTTTCGTTATAAATCATGAATTCCTTGGTTATATTTTGTGTATCCATATCAATTTCATTTAAATCAGTAACGTCCAAATTTACAATCATTGTGTCAGTTGAATCTGTATATGATTCTAAATCGTTAATAGTTGTTAACTCTTGTTCTTGGGTTTCAATCATTGGTTGAATTTGATGTAATTCATCAGCTGATAATCGCTTAATTATTGAATTTGGAGCAACAATAAAATGGTCATTGCTGAATTCAAATAAATCACTAAAAGCGTAATTTTCTATATCTTCTCTACTTTGCTCTTTAAACGGAATATTATCTAATCAACGTCTAAAAACGGGGTGAAGTGGTTGTTTGAATAAATCTTTGGTTTTACCGTATTCAATCAATTTATTGTCGTAGAAGACAAAAAGATTTTCGAAATCGTTATCTAAAATTAAATCTTTATTATTTGTAATAAATGTATAGGTAATGTTTGATTTCATACAAAATTCCTTATTTATTCTTAAAAATTCATTTTTTAAACGATATTCATTGTTTGTGATATCATCAGCCACAAACAATGTTTTTGCACCATTCATGAGTTCGGATAATAGACCCATTTTTAATCTCGAAATTGGAGATATATTCGTAATTGGTTTAGTTAAGCTTGCTGTCGAAAAAGATACTGAGTTTAGTATTTCTATTAATCTTGCGAATAAGTCTATATGTTTAATATTTTTAACTGATAAATCAAACTTATCAAAAATTAAATAGCGTAATAATTCTAGGTAATCAAACATAAAATTGATAGAAGAATAAATCTCGTTTAGATCGTATGTTGATTCTCTAATTTGGTGCAATGCATCAGTTTCAAATTTGTTGTTTTTGTTCATCTTTTCAATGTATTCGTCAAATTTAATTGCTCATTGCATATTTACGTATAAAAGATTTTGGTGTGTCTTAAATATTTGATTGCAGTTATTATTTAACATTGTGTTATTTAAAATTGTGTTTTTATACTCACTACGATCAATTTCTTTTTTTCATTCTATTTTGGCTGAACTTAAGTCAATTTCAGTCTTTAAATTATTAATTTCTTCATCAAAATTTTCGATACCAAAGACGTTCATTTTTTTATGTTTTACTCGTCTTTTTTTGTTTTGGAGTGATTTTATTTCTTCATGATACATTGATTCATTACTTAGGCTTGTTTCAACATATTGATTTAAATCTAAATAGAATTCCTTTTTGATTATTTCATTTATTTTTTTGATTGAAAATTTATGTTGACTTATAGTAGTATTGGATAAGTTGTTAGCAATGAAGAGAGACATTCTAGAGTCTAAATAAGTTTTTAGTTCATCAAAATTCGATTCGGTTAAGTATTTAATCCCTCTTCTATCATTGTTTAATGTTTTAATAATATATTTTTTAACCGCTATTTGTTTTGCAAGGTATCGGTATTGTAAAGAGTTTTTTTGAAAATATAATGCTTTATTTCTTTGCAATTTAATAGCTTTTTTGTATCAGGAAATAATGTTTTTTATTCTCTTTTGCGCAGTTTTATATACTTCTGATCTTGTTTTTTTGAGTATTGATATTTCACTTTCTATATCTTTTAAAAACAATGTTCTTTTAACCATTTCTCTTGACGTTTTATGCATTTTTCTTAGAAGCTCAAATCTTTTGATTAATGACTCTAAATGAGCCCGTCCTAAATAGTCACTACTGCTGTAATATTTATCGATTACTTCTTTGCAAGTATGGTAAATTTCTCGATAAACATCGAGAAAGTTACCGATAGTTTGGTCGATAAAGTGTTCAAAAATATCATTGTGCTTATAAGAACTTGATAATGCTTCTGAAATATTATTTTCTTTGATTTGATTCATTGTTTCTTTTAATAGATATTCATGTTCTCGTTTAAAATTACTAATCTCAGACGCAATGATATTGATTTTGGTTTTAATAGTATTCAGTAAAATATTTCTTATTTCATATTCTTTTACACTCATAACTGAACTAAGTGAGTCCAATCTAGATTTTGTGATTTGATAGTTTTCGTTAATACGTTGATATTCATGAACAATAGGGATAGAATTTGTATCCATTCTCAATGAGTCAAGATTAAAGAATGAAATATTATTTAAAATTTCTTTATTATTTCAGACCTCTGTAGGTATTGAATGATTTTCATATATTTTTAAAGTTTTAATGTTTTTATTTGATATTAATATTCTTGCAAATCCCTTACCCAGTAAACTTGATTCTTGATCTAACACTAAAAAAGCGTTAGAAGAATTTTTATCTAATGCAATCAGTGGAATATCTGTAAAGTTATCTTTTAATCTGTTTGGTTTAAAATGTAATTCGAGTGTAAATATCTTTTTTGATTGCTCCATAGTATATATATTTTATCTCAATAATTAAATATAGATACTATTTATAAAATTATGAATTAAAAAACGAATAAATATTATTATGTTTTTTTACGTATTAATTGATTTTTCTATGATTTTGGTAAAACAAAAATGGCATAAGCCATTTTTGTTGATTAGTAATTAAAGTTATTTGAATGTTAGACTAATTCAATAATTGCCATAGGGGCTGAGTCACCTTGACGAGAAACTAATTTGTAAATACGTGTGTATCCACCATTTCTTTCTGCGTATTTAGGTGCGATTGTGTCGAATAAGTGTTTTAGAACGTCTTTGTTACCTTCTACTAAGGTTGGGCGTAGGAATGAAGCAACAGCACGACGGTTTGCAAGAGTTGGGTTTTTAGCTTTTGTGATCATTTTTTCTGCGTGACGACGCAATTCTTTAGCACGTGTTAAAGTTGTTGTAATACGACCGTGTTTGAATAATTCACTCACTAGAGTACGCATTACGCCTTTTCTTCATTTAGTATCACGACTGTAAATTTGTTTTGGATTAGCCATTATTCTTCTCCTTTAGTTAATTCATAATCGAATTCTTGTAGTTTTGAAATAATTTCTTCAAGAGATTTTTTACCCAAGTTTTTAGTATTTTCAAGTTCTTCGTATGTCATAGCAGCAATTTGCGATAATGATGTTTTTCCAATTTTTCTTAGTGCGTTTAGTGAACGAACTGAAAGATTTAATTGAGAAATATCTAAATCATTTTCTTCTTTTTCAACTTCTTTTTCAACTTCTTCTTTTTTGAAAATAGAATCAATAACCATATCTTCAACCTTACCAATAACGCTAAAGTGAGCAACCAAGATTTCACAAGCTTGTTTTAAAGCTTCCTTAGCACCAACGGTACCATCGGTTGTTATATTAAATTCTAGTCTTTCTTCAATATTGTTTGAAGCTGAGTTTAATTCACTAACTTTATAGTTAACGTTTTCAATTGGACTGAAGTTTGAATCGGTAGCAATTAAGATACCTTTTTTGATATTTGATTGAATTTGACTTAAAAAGTTTACAGATGAAATAAGTTTTTTATTTTCTTCGCTTGAAGTGTAGCCACGTCCAGCACGTAGATACATTTCTAAGTGTAGACTTCCCTTGGCACTAATTGTAGCTAAGTCAACTGATTTTGAGGTAATTTCAATATTTGAATTAACAACTTCAAGATTTCTTGAGGTTACTAAACCTGGTTTGTCAGCATTTAATACAACTTTGATAACTTCATCATCACTTACTAAATCTGGGTCATATTGGAATTTAACTTTACGTAAATTCATTATTAATGAAGTAACATCTTCAACTACGCCTTGCATAACTTCAAATTCGTGTTCAACACCTTCGATCTTAACTGCGCATAATGCTAATGAAGTGATGTTTGATAACAGAACTCTTCTTAAAGCAACTGCAACAGTTTGACCAAAACCTCTTTCAAGTGGTTGAATTGCAAAAGTTGTTGTGTTAACTTCTTTTGCGTTTGAATTGATGGTTTCGACTTGTGTGTAGTCTAATTTTGCCATTTTTTCCATATTTACTCCTTCTTGATATTATTTCTATCTCATTTTTTCACGTTTAAGAACACGTTTAGGAGGTCTTGTACCGTTGTGTGGTACAGGTGTAACATCCTTGATTTCTGTGACAGTTATTCCTGATACTTCAATTTGTTTACGAGCAGCATCTTTACCAGCTCCTAAACCTTTTAATTCAACTCTAACAGTTTTTATGCCACGTTCTTTAGCTAATTCTGTAGCAGCTTGAGCTGCTAAACCAGCAGCATAAGGTGTCTTTTTCTTAGAACCTTTGTAGCCGATTGCACCAGAAGAAGATCATGCAACTACGTTACCTTGCTCATCAGCAAAAGTAACAATTGTGTTTTGGTTAGTTGAATGGATGTGTGCAACACCGCTAACAACTAATCTTTTTTTAGTTTTTTTAGTAGTTTTTGTAGCCATTATAATCTCCTATTATTTCTTCTTACCAGCAACAGTTTTTCTAGGGCCTTTACGTGTACGAGCATTACTTTTTGTAGATTGCCCTCTAACTGGAAGCCCTTTTCTGTGTCTCATTCCACGGTAGCATTTGATTTCCATTAAACGTTTAATGTTTAATGAAACTTCACGGTGTAAATCACCTTCAGTTTGGTATCCTCTTGCTACTTCACGAATTGCTGATAGTTGTTCTTCTGATAAATCTTTAACTCTTACGTTTTCGTCGATATTTGCTTTTGCACAAATTTCTTTTGCTCTTGTTGGACCAATTCCAAAAATGTATGTTAATGAAACAACAACACGTTTGTTATTTGGTATTTCAATGTTTAAAATTCTAGCCATTTAATTTCCTATCCTTGTCTTTGTTTGTGTTTTGGTAGGACACAGATTATTCTGATAATACCTCTACGTTTAATAACACGACAATCCTTACACATTTTTTTAACACTAGCTCTAACTTTCATTTTGTCTCCTTATCTGTGACGGTAGATAATTCTGCCCAAGTTTAAGTTATATGGGCTGATTTCTACGTCTACTGAATCGCCAGGCAAGATACGAATATGGTTAACGCGCATCTTTCCTGAAATATGAGCTTTAATTACTAAACCGTTTTCAAGTTCAACCTCATACTCGTCGGTAGAGAAGGCTTGCTTTACAACGGCTTTAAATTTAATAGCATCTTTTGCCATTTAAATTCCTTTCGTCAATATAACACCCTTGCCATCCTTAATTAGCACTGTGTGCTCATAGTGTGCGTTGTTTAAACCGCTAGCGCTAACAACGGTTCATCCATCACTCTTGGTTTTTATACGAGCATTTTTTTGCATGATCATTGGTTCGATACAAATGACCATTCCGTCAACTAATTTAGGACCTGTCCCTGGTTTTCCGTCATTGTGGACGTTAGGGTCTTCATGAACATCTTGACCGATGCCATGACCGCAATAATCCGATGGGGTATAAAGTTTGTTTTTTTTAATTACTTGACCAATAGCGTAACTAATATCTCCGACTCTGGCGCCTGGCTTAATAGCGTCGACACCTGCTTGGAAAGCTAATTTAGCTACTTTAATTAATTTTTGGTCAGTAGGAGTGATTTTGCCCACGCCTTTTGTGAAAGCACTATCACTGTTCATTCCGTTATAGGTGCAACCCATGTCGCAAGAGATTAAATCTCCTTCTTTTAACACATAGTCGCTCGGAATGCCGTGGATCAATTCTTCGTTTACTGAGATGCACATTGTATTGGGAAAACCATACAACCCTAGGAAGGCGGGTCTGGCACCTCGTTTTATTGTTTCATTAAAAGCGATTGAATCCAGTTCTTTTAATGAGACCCCTGGTCTTATGGCGTCATAAACAACTTGTTTGACTTCAGCCAGGATTTGACAACATTTAGTTATGTCTTCAATTTGCTTTTGCGTTTTGATTAATATCATGTTGCCCTTCCTTAATTAGTTATTAACAAATAACTTTTTAAATCTTAACATAAATATATATATTTAGTATTAAATATTTTATTTTTATCTTATATAATTTCATCTCTTCACTTATTTTATCGGTTGGATTAAAGGCACTGATAATAAAAAAAGACCTATTTTTGAAGTCTTTTTACAATGTTATTTGCTATATCATCAGCATTTCCGGATGCGTCGAAATCAATCATTTTTCCACTGGTTTGGTAAAAATCTAGTAGTGGTTTTGTTTCGTCATGATAGACTTTTTGTCTAACTTTAATTGCATCAATTGCATCGTCAGAACGTGTAATTAATAAACTTTGACATTTTTCACATCTATCGCCAAGTTTTGATGGCATATACTCAATGTGATAACCTGCGTTGCATGTAGGACAAAATCTACGTCCTGACAATCTTTTTAGAATTAATTCTTCAGGCGCGTATAGTGAAATAACAACATATTCGAAACCTTTGATGGTATCTAAAAATTGTCCTTGGTGTAAAGTTCTAGGGTAACCATCTAGAATAACTATTTTGTTTTCTTTTTGTAGTTGAGTTAATTTATTTTTAACGATTTCATTCGTTATTTCATCTGGAACGTATTTACCTGATTTTACAATCTCAGATACTTTTAAACCTAGTTCACTTTTCTTTGCAATTTCTTCACGAAATATGCTACCAGTTGATAAGTGAATAAATCCGTATTGTTTTGCAATTACAGAAGCAACTGTTCCTTTCCCCACACCAGGAGGCCCCATAAAGACCATGTTTAATTTTGCGTTTTTGACGTCTATCATAATAATCCATCTCCGTTTGCTTTAATATTTTTAGATTTTTTATCAGGACCGTGTTCGCCATAAGTATTTTCGTAGGCTATTTGATCACTGATTTTACGTGATAATTGTTTTTGTTTTGCAAGATGTGTTGTTTTTAATCTAGCTTTAAATTGTCCAATAGTTTCAAGTGCCACAGACACTAAAATCATAACACTTGTTCCGCCAAATGAAATAATTGGAGGTCAATTAATTAAGAGTATTTGAAGATATTGGAATGAAGCCAATAAAACCAAATAGAATGCACTAAACGTTGAAAGTCTTAAAACCGTCGAAAATAAGTAATCTTCGGTTTCTTCACCCGGTTGTATGCCAGGTATAAAAGTTGAATTTTTAGCAAAATCTTCACTGATTTTGTCAATTTTTGATTGTTGTATACCCATTAAATAACTAAAGAAAAAGGTGATTACAACCAATAATGATAGTCCCAGTGGAGATGTAAATTTTAAGTATTCTTCTATTCATGCTTTACCGGCATTTCCTGTCGGCAAAATACGAGCAATCATAATTGGGAAGGAAATTACCATTGTGGAGAAAATGATTGGCATAATACCACCAGGATTCAATTTGATTGGTAATTTTCCCATTTCTTTGACATTGCGCGAACGTCCAGCACCTGTTTGTTGAATTGGAATATGGCGTTCTGAGTTGTAAATTAATCCAACAACAAATAAAGTTAAAGCAAATATAAATAAATATCCTAAAAAGTTTAGTGCTCCAACAAATAATGATGATGAAGAACCGGTGCCAACAAAGTAGTTAACAGCTTGTTTAAATTGGTTAGGTAATGCGAAAGCCATACCTGTAAAAATTATCAATGAAGTACCATTACCAATACCTTTGTCTGTAATCTGTTCGGCTATAAATAATGAAAATAATGAACCGCCGATTAAGATCATGGGCACAATGAAGTACGTTGTAACGTTTAATGAGCTTGAACCATATGCAGGAATGATTTCAATAAATGGATTGTCTCCCGAACCTAATGATTTCGATAGCAATATTGCTTGTGGAAAGGCTATAAATAAAGTTAAAATTCTTGTAATAACATTTAACTTCCTACGACCTTGAGGACCTGACTGACTTAATTTTTGGATGGAAGGGAATAAGCGTGTTTGCAACAGCGACATAATCAAAGAAGCGTTAATGAATGGACTAATACCAAGTGCAACTAATGAAAAGTTTTTTAGCCCTCCACCACCGATTAGGTTTAATGTATTAAAAAACGTATCTTGATTTAGAACATCCTGTGTTTTAATTTTTACAAATGGTGCTCCAATTGTAGTCATAATGACATAAATAGCTAAAAAACTTAGTGTGAATAAAAGTTTTTTTGTTACATCTTTATTTTCTCAAAAGTTTTTTCACCAATGAGACAGTCGATATCAAAGTTTGGAAATGTTATAACCAAGGTTTCCGAAAAATCTTTTCATATAGTCCTTTCGCGCTTCGCGCTGAATTTATAAATAATATTTATCATTATACTAAATAATAATATTTTTTGGTCCATTTTTTGGGTTTGTTTTTTTGATTTAAAAAATAAAAAAGCTAGTTAGCTAATTTTAAGAAGTTTTAATGCACGAGAAACGATATTTTGAATGTTAAAACCATTCATTTCATATACTGTTTTTGCATCTGCTGATGCTCCAAAATTACTGGCTAAAACAACATCTAATTCAGTATATTGGGCAAATTTATATCACGTGCAATCATTTGATGCTTCAATTGCTAATATTGGATACTTATCAATACTTAATTTCTGAATTATTTCTCTTTTTTCAGTCAGTTCTTGAAGAAACGGCACTGAAAAAATTCTGACATTTATGCCTAAATCACTATTTAATTTCTTGGCAGCTTTGTTTGCTAGCATTACTTCAGACCCAGAAGCAAGCAATGTTAAAAAGTGTGTTGAACGACCTTTGAGTGTATTGATTAATCTCACACAATTAGTTGTGTTCAATGTATTAATATCACTGCTAAATGATTCTAAATTTTGACGAGATGTTATGATGCTTATTTGATGGTCATTTTGGTTCATGGCATAATTAAAAGCTCAAGTTATTTCGTTTTCATCACATGGTCTTAATACTTTCATATTTGGTATTGCTCTCAACATTGTTATTTGCTCAATTGGTTGGTGAGAAGGGCCGTCAGAACCTATCGCGTAAGAATCGTGAGAGTAAATATTTATAGCTGGTAATTTCATTAACGAAGCCATTCTTAAGGCCCCTTTTGCGTAATCACTAAAAGCTAGAAAAGTAGAAGCAAATGTTTTAAGGTTTGTCGTTAAATTTATACCGTTATTTATAGCAGTCATAGCGTGTTCGCGTATTCCGTATCTTAAATTATGTCCGCCAAGTGTGAAGTCTTTCTGGAATCCCACATTTGTTGAAGAAGTTAAATCAGCAGAGCCACCAATATAACTTCAATAATTTTGTTCAATAAAGTTCAAAATTTGTTTTGTATATTCACGCGTTGATAAATTAGCTTTTGTGTAATTTATTTTGCTAAAATCATACTGAATTTTGTTTTTCAGTAATTTGTCTAATTCAATAGATAATTCAGGATATTTAGTATTATAGTTTTCTACTAGTTTGTTTCAATTTCCGTATCTTAAATTTTTGTTTTTTCAAAACGACTGAGCATATTCGTAATTTGAAATATCGTACTTGAATGGTTCAGTAAAATCAAGTTTTAATTTGTTTTTAATTTCAATTGTTGTTTGCTCGTCAAATACACCCGAGTGTCCCTTAACGGTGCCTTCATTTGGAGTGTGTTGGGCGATTTTGGTATGAATTTGAATATATGTTGGACCATTTATTTGTTTGATTTCATTAAATATTTTGTCAATATTTTCGGTGCTTGAGTCAATTCTAAATACATTAAAATTCATAGCTTCAAAATATTTCATTAAATCTGTATTATTAACCATTTTTACTTCTGAATCAAGCTGAATTTTATTGAAATCGTGAATTAAAACGAATTTGTCTAATTGTAATGTACCTGCTAACTGAATAGCTTCGTGAGCAATTCCTTCTTGTAAGCATCCATCTCCATGTAGAACATAAACTGAGTGATCAAACAGTTTGAAATCAGGTTTATTGAACTTATTCGCAAGAAAATCTCTGGCAATCGCCATACCAACACCCATTGCGATGCCTTGACCTAGAGAACCCGTCGATGCATCAACGTATTCGAATGCATCAGTCTCAGGGTGAGCTGGTGTTTTCGAATTTAAATTTCTATAATTTTTCATATCATCAAGAGTTAATAAACCCATATAGTGCATAATTGTGTAAATTGACACAGATCCATGACCCGCAGATAGCAAAAATTTATCTCTATTTACTCATTTAGGATTAAGGTTAGTTATGTTTAAATGTTTAGTAAATAGTGTTTCTGTTATTTCGGCTGCGCCAAGTGCCATTCCAGAATGCCCTCCCTTTGCTTTGTTGATGGTGTCCAAAGCTAATCCTTGCATTGCTGAGACTAGTAATTTATCTTTATTCATACGACCTTCCTTAATATTTATCTTAGGTTATAAATTTTAGCATTTAATGTAATAAAATTGTTATGTCTTATTTGATATTACTCATTTATGTTGAAATTTAAAGTTATTTAACAATAATTTAACTATATTTTGCAATACCACAAAAAGATAGTTAAAAGCAAGATTATTCACTAAATAATTAATATTTTATATATAAGTTGAAATATTATATGGTTGTAGGTTATAATAAACAATTATGATTAAAGTTAAAGATTTAGTATTTAAATACCCCGATGCTGATCGCAACGCAATTGATGGTATTAGTTTTGAAATTCCCGACGGTAAATACGTCGCTATTTTAGGTCACAATGGTTCCGGAAAATCTACATTTTCAAAATTGCTAGTAGCACTTTATAAACCCGCTAGTGGTTCAATTGAAATAAACGGAATAGTCATCAGTGCTCAAACACTTCGTGAAGTAAGAAAGCAAATAGGAATTATTTTTCAAAATCCAGATAATCAATTTGTGGGTGCTTCTGTTGAAGATGATATTGCCTTCGGTTTGGAAAACAAATGCTTAAAACGTGAGGAAATGAAGCCTATTATTGATGAATTAGCTAATAGAGTCGGTATGAAAAATTATTTGACTCGTGAACCTCATCTACTTTCAGGTGGTCAAAAACAAAGGGTTGCTATTGCTTCGGTTTTAGCCTTAGATCCTAATGTAATAATTTTTGACGAGGTAACATCAATGTTGGACCCAGTTGGTAAAAATCAAGTCTTAAATATTATTCGCGAAATTCAGTCAAAAAGAGAAAAAACACTTATTTCGATTACTCATGATATGGATGAAGCTATTATGGCTGACTATTGTTTAGTATTCTCCCAAGGAAAAATAATTGCTCAAGGGGCTCCGAAGGATATATTAAATAATAAGGAAATAGTTGAAATTGCCAAAATTGATTCACCATTTATTTATAAATTGAGCGACAAAATTAAAGGTGTCGAGCCAACATACAATGAACATGAACTATTGGAGCAACTATGCAAATTAAAATAACTAAATTAAGCCACATTTATAGTCGTGGAACGAGAATGGAATTTACAGCACTTCGAGATATTAACTTTAATTTAAAGCAAGGCGAATTTGTTGGTGTTATTGGTCAAACAGGTTGCGGTAAGTCTACATTTGTGGAACATCTGAATGGTCTATTATTACCTTCTAAAGGTGAAATTGAGTGGAATTTTTCTAATTCAAAAAAAGACAAAAAAACTGGACAAATAATACATTTTCAAGACGATTTCAAATTGAGGGCTTCTTGAATTAAACTAGTAAATCATAAGAATGGTCAAAAATCAATTAAATTAATCTTAAAAAATTTAAGAAAAGTTAAAAGAGCAAAAGATATTCGTAGAAGAGTAGCGATTGCATTTCAATTTGCAGAATATCAACTTTTCGAAGAAACAATTGAAAAAGACATTATGTTTGGCCCTTTATCATTTGGCGTAGATAAAGAAGAAGCCAAAATGCGGGCTAAAAAATATTTGAACCTTTGTGGACTTGATGATTCGTATCTTCAAAAGTCACCATTCGGTTTGTCGGGCGGTCAAAAACGCAGAGTTGCTTTAGCGGGTATTTTAGCAATTGAACCTGATATTATTGTTGCTGATGAACCAACCGCCGGTTTAGATCCTGTTGGAGTTGAAGAAATTCTATCAATTTTTACCAGATTACACAAAATGGGTAAAACAATAGTCATTGTTACACACGATTTAGATAATGTATTAGAAGTAACTGAAAGAGTTGTAATGATGAGAAAAGGCACTATTATAAAAGATGGTCCAACTTACGACGTATTAAAAGATACTCAGTTTTTACTAAAAAATAACATGCAACCACCAAAATTATTGGCTTTTATTTCTAAATTAGAATCGCTGGGCTGAAATATACCTAAAACGAAATCTATTGATGAGTTAGCAAATTTCATCGGTAAACAAATTAATAAAGGAGGTCAATAATGTCTGCTACATCTCCAGTTGGATCATATGTTTATGACGATACATTTGTTCATCGTCTTGATCCGAGAATTAAATTAATTTGCAATATAGCTTATATTGTTTTAACATTTATATCATTTCATTTCATGACCCTAGCTATTTTATTAGTGCCATTATTAATTGTTTATTTGGTAGGCACAAAAAATTTAAAAGGTGTATTCTCATTACTGAAAATGCCTTTAATAATTGGCGTAATAATACTATTTGTAAATGTGTATACAATGAAAATTACTGACCAAACTAGAGAAATCTATCATGTATATTTCTATATTGGTACTTCGCAAACTTTTGCATTCAGTTATGGTGTGGTTGCGCGGACATTATCCTTGGTCTTTAGAATTTATATTATGATAATGGTTACTACCTTATTTGTAACAACTACTAAGCCAATACTATTAACGAAAGCACTCGAAGATCTATTGGTTCCGTTAAAATTGCTATTCATCCCTACACACATTATCGCAATGGTTATTTCTATTGCTTTACGCTTCATTCCGACTTTGATGATTGAAGCTAAAAGAATTATGAAAGCACAAGCTAGCCGTGGAGTTGATTTCACAAACGGAAAAATTAAAGATAAGGCTAAAGCTTTTACGACATTAATTATTCCTTTGTTTTCTACGTCATTTGCTAAAGCTGAAGATCTTTCAAACGCTATGGAAACTAGGGGATATGATCCATATGGGAAGAGAACTCGTTACCGTCTACTTATTCCCACATGACGTGATTTGATAGTCTTTATCATTATGGCAGGGTTAGTTGTATTATGTGCACTTATTAAAAATAGTGTTTTACAAATTCCAAACTGATATGAATTAACCGGCTTTGCACAATTTTAAAATCGTTTCGGCGATTTTTTATTTGTCTGAAACGATTTTATTGATTGTATTAAAAGTATCATTAAAGTTTTCTAGCCACATTGAATGCCCCGAATTTTTGATTAAATATGATTTAACATTTTTATTTAGTTTTTTAAAATGTTTGATTGCTAACTCAACTGGCATTATTCCGTCTTGATCACCATTAATTAGGTAAATAGGGTAATCAGCAACTGAAATTGCACGATCTATTTTGGCAAAATATTTTTCGTTGTTCAGTGTTAACCCGAAGGGATATAGAACATTAAATGTTTCTTGTTTATTTTTAAAATAATATTCGACAGAATTCATAAATTTATTATTTTTGAGAAAATTTTCTGGTTTTGCAAATATTATTTGAGCTAAGTTTTTATATTGATTAATATTACGCGGATAAAAATATTCAAATTTATCTTCATATATCAATTGGGTTCTATTCATTGGTGCTAACAAAATAACTCTATCAACTAGATGTGAAATTTTTTCAGCACATAAAAGCGCTAAAGCGCCACCCATTGAGTGCCCTAGTAAGGTAATATTATTCAGCTTAAGTCTTTGAATAAATTCTAATATGATATTTCTAAAAACTTTAAAATCCATTCACTCAGGCTCATAATCGCTTTCTCCATGAGCCGGTAAATTTAAAGCATAAATGTTAAATTTATCATTCAAATTTTCATATATAGATTTCATATGTTTAAAATTGGAAGCGAACCCATGGATAATTAATAAATTTTGTTCACAATTATTGTTTTTGGTTAAACATTCAAGCAAACTACTGCCGTCATATTCAAATCATTTACTCATTTTCACCCCATAAAATTAATAAATACTTTTACTATTTAAATTATAAATATAAATTTGCTATATTATTAATATATAAATTAGATGGAGATAATTATGAAAAAAAGAATACAAGAATTAACATCATTAATTAATAAGTGAAATCAAGAATATTTTATTGATAATAACCCGAGTGTTTCTGATTTGGAATATGATAAGGCGTTGAAGCAATTAGAGCAACTTGAACAACAATATCCAGAATTTAAACATCCTCAATCACCAACTAATCTAGTCGGCAGTGGAATGAATATTTATAATTCTAAATTTACTAAGGTTACTCATAAACAGCCAATGTTATCTCTTTCCAAAGCTTACAATTACGATGAAATAATTAAATATATTAATAACATTGAAAAAAATGTTCCATTTGAAGATATTAATTTTAGTGTTGAACCTAAAATTGATGGTTTATCTATTTCATTGCATTATAAAAACGGTTATCTAGTTCAAGCTTTAACAAGAGGAAATGGGATCGAAGGCGAAGATGTGACAGAAAATATAATGCAAATTAAATCCATTCCCCATATTATTAATTACGAACCTGATTTAGAAGTTCGTGGTGAAGTGTTTTTACCAAAAACCAATTTTGTTGAATTGAATAGTAAAATGAGTATTTTAGGAGAAAAAGCATTTGCAAATCCACGTAATGCTGCCAGTGGTACATTGCGACAATTGGATTCTGATATAGTTGCGCAAAGAGGGCTTCAATCATTTTTATATGAACTCGTACAGCCTGAATTGCATGGTGTAAACACCCAACAAGAAGCATTAGAATTTATGAAAAGTTTAAATATCCCAACTAATCCATTATCTAAAGTTGTTGAACTAGAAGAATTAGAAGATGAAATAGAGCAATTTGCTGAAATCAAAAACAAATTAGATTATGATGCGGATGGACTTGTAATAAAGCTTAATAATTTGAAATACTGAGTTAAACTTGGCAAAACTGCTAAATTCCCTAAACATTCCATAGCGTTCAAATATGAAGTTGAAAGCGCCACCAGCATAATTACTAATATAGTAGCCACCGTTGGCAGAACTGGCAAAATTACATATGTTGCAAATTTAGAACCAGTGGTATTGAATCAAACTACTGTTCAAAATGCCACTATGCACAATTACAATTTTATCCAAGACATGAATGTAAACATTGGCGATGAAGTAACTATTGTAAAAGCCGGAGAAATAATTCCTAAGGTAATAGATCTTGTTTCAAAAAATTCATTAAATGTATTTCCTAAAATTTTGAATTGCCCATCGTGCAATTCGGTGTTGGTTGAACATGAAGATATAGTCGACCAATTTTGTCCAAATGAGGAATGCCCAGATGTAAATATCAATAAAATTTATCATTTTTCTGCTCGCGAAAGCTTAAATATCAAAGGGTTGGGTTTATCGACTGTTAAGGATTTTTATAAAACCGGAATCATTAAATGTATTGAAGATATTTTCAAATTAAAATACAAAGTTGACCAAATTTTAGAATTGCCACGCTATGGCTTAACTAAAGTCAATAACTTACTGAATAGTATTCAAAAAAGTCTTAACAGTGAATTTAATAAGGTTTTGTTCGCACTTGGAATAAAACATGTTGGAGCTAGAGCGGCAAAACTTATTTCGAATAAATACAATAATTTCTCAGAATTAATGGCCGATAAAGAACTTTTTGGATTAACATATGTCGAAAATATTGGTCCAAAAATTATCGAATCTATTATTGAATACCTTAAAAGTGGAAAAAATGTGGAACTTTTAAATTATTTAGACTCAGTATTTAAATACAAAAAACAATCAGAAGTAATATCAACTAAGCTAAGCAATTTAACATTTGTTATTACTGGTAAATTAACAGAAAATAGAGATTTTTACACTAAAATCATTGAAAACAATGGCGGAATCGTTTCTTCGAGCGTTTCATCAAAGACTTCATATTTATTGTGCGGTGATGATACAGGTAGCAAAAAAGATAAGGCAATTAAACTTGGTATTACTATTTTAAATGAACAAGATTTGAATAATCTATTAAAATAATCAATATATTTGATAAATCGATTAAGGAGAACTAATGAATAAAATTGTTATCGCGAATTGAAAAATGAATAAAACATTTAATGAAAGTGCTGAATGATTGACAGAATTTAATAGAAAGTATAAAAAAAGATGTCGTGATAGTCGTTATCGCGATGCCACCTTATCTAATGAATTTGGTATCGCGATGCCACCTATTAATTTGGCAGCACATGTAGGGTTTAATAAGGTTAAACAATTAATGTTAGTTGCTCAGGATGTTTCGGCTTTTCCTTGTGGTCCATATACAGGAGATGTTTCAGCAGAAATGTTGAGTGAATTTGATATTAAATATGTAATTGTTGGTCACTCCGAAAGAAGAAGATATCATTATGAAACGTGTGAGGATGTTAATGCCAAAGCACGCGCTGCTCTCGAATATGGAATCACACCTCTAATTTGTTTTGGTGAGACATTAGAAGAATTTGAAAAAGGATTATCTAAGGAAGTTGTTAAGAAAAAAATTGAGGATTCTTCAAGAGGTTTAGATTTTAGTAAAGTAATAATTTCTTACGAACCAATTTGGGCAATGGGAACCGGAAAATGCGCTACACCTGAATTTGTTCACGATATGGCTGTGTTTATTCGTTCAATTACTTCTTCGGATGCTAAAATAATATATGGTGGATCAGTAAACGCTGAAAATATAGTCGGCTTGGCTAAAATTCATGATATTAATGGTTTTTTAATTGGAAATGCTACTCTTGATTTAGATACGTTCCTAGAAGTTATAGCGGTTGAATAATACTCAAATCACTTCGGTGATTTTTTGTTTATTGCTTATTTTCTGTATCTTTAGTAAATTTAGTAATTTATTTTTTATGGTAATAATCACATAGAAAATACAATTATTACTAAATTAATGCTAAGTATTTTATATAATAAAATTATTAAAAAAAATTAGGAGTGAAAATGAAAAAAACAATTAGAGATGTTGAACTAAAAAACAAAAATGTTGTTATTAGAGTTGACTTTAATGTTCCTATTAAAAACGGGATTATTCAATCAAACGAAAGAATCGTTGCAGCATTAGAAACAATCAATTATGCAATTAAATCAAATGCAAAGGTGATTTTACTATCACACTTAAGCAGAATTAAAACTGAAGAAGATAAACTTAAAAAATCTTTATTCCCAATTGCACAAGAATTATCTAAACTATTAAATAAAAAAGTTTTCTTCGTGCCTGAAACTAGAGGCGAAATGCTTAAAAAAGCCGTACAAAAACTTGAACCTGGACAAGTTATGCTTGTCGAAAACACACGTTTTGAAGACTTAAACGATAAAGCTGAAAGTAAAAATAGTCCTGAATTAGGACAAGAATGAGCGGCTATTGCTGATGTATTTATTAACGATGCATTTGCTACAGCACATCGTTCACACGCGTCGAATGTTGGGATATCAACACGTGTTCCTGTTTCAGCAGTTGGATTACTAGTTGAAAAAGAACTTAATGCATTTGATACAGCATTTGCCGGCGATACACACCCATTCGTTGCTGTTGTTGGTGGCGCAAAAGTTAAGGATAAGATTTCATATTTAACTAAATTAACCCAAAAGGCTGACAAAGTTTTAATTGGCGGCGCTATGGCTTATACATTCTTAAAAGCTAAAGGTTTTGAAATTGCGAATTCATTAGTTGAAGACGACCAAATAGATTTTGCTCGTGATTTAATGGCAAATTGCAAATGTGAATTTATTCTTCCATTAGATAATGCAATGGTAACATCTTTCGAAGAAGGTAAAGTAAGCTATTCTAAAAATCAAAATGTAACCAAAGGTCACATGGGTATTGACGTTGGTCCTAAAACTATTAAAGAATATGAAAAACATTTATCAAATGCTAAATTGGTATACTGAAATGGACCGTTGGGCGTGTTTGAGTTACCATTTGGTGAAGCAGGAACTTCTGCAATCGGAAATGCAATGGTAAATTCAAATGCTTACACTATTATTGGTGGCGGTGACACTATTTCAGCTAGTGAAAAATTAGGATTTAAAGACAAAATTAACCACGTTTCAACTGGTGGTGGAGCTAGTCAACAATACTTATTGGATCATGAATTACCAGCAATAAACGCAATTCAAGATTTATAATCATAACACGGTTCAACCGTGTTTTATTTTGCTTCAATCGAATTTTATTGCAAAATGTGCATTTTGCTTTTATTACTGACGTAGATTAAAACTGAATAAAATTGCAAACTAAAATTTGACTGAAAATACATTCAACTGACCAAAAGTAGCCCAATAAAATAAAACATTATCAAATAATGGGTTGTTTATGTGTTATTATTTAATATATAAATTTAATTCCTATAGGAGAATCGATGTTAAAAGTTATTGAACACCCTTTAATTTCAATCAAATTAACTAACATGAGAGACAAGAATGCAGACCACTCAGTGTTTAGACAAAATTTAAATGAAATAGCTTCGTTAATGGTTTATGAAGTATTGAGAGAATATAAGACTAAACCTAAAAAAATTACAACCTCTTTAAATAAAGAATTCTCAGGTCAAACATATGATAAAGATGTTGTTTTCGTTCCTATTTTGAGAGCTGGGCTCGGAATGATTGAAGGTTTATTACAACTAGTTCCTAAAGCACGAGTTGGGCACATTGGAATGTATAGAGATCACTCAACTTTACGACCAAGTACATATTTTTATAAAATGCCAGAAATAAGCAAAGACAGTTATGTTTTCGTTGTGGATCCAATGTTAGCTACTGGTGGTTCTGCAGTTGATGCTATCAACAAACTTCATAGTGATGGTTTTACGAACGTTAATTTAATTTGTTTAGTAGGTTGCCGAGAAGGTGTCGATAGGGTAATTAATACTTTTGGTTCTGATTTCAAAATATATTTAGCAGCATTGGACCCAATATTAAATAACGAAAAATACATCGAACCAGGCCTGGGTGATGCGGGAGATAGAATATTTGGAACTAAATAATGTATTGAAATAATCGAATTACAATCAAAATCACATTGGCGGGATTGATGCTTGCATTAGCTATTGTTTGTGATTTGATTGGACAATTTATACCTTTTAATGGGTTTCTAAAATTTAATTTATCGTTAATTTTTACGCTCGCGTCTTTTAGATTTATCGGGATATGATGAGGGATATTAGTTTTATTGATTATGCTGTTTATAGGTCCTTCTTACTCCGCTTTTGGGTATGATATTCTTGGCTTATTGGGTCATGGAATGTTAATCGTATCTCAAGCAATATTTATTTTGTTTTACTTAATTTTTTATAATTATTTGACAAAATTACTTAAAAATAAAAAACCTTTCAAAGTAGAATTAATATCAAACTTAGCTAGTCTATCATTAGCAAATGTTTGTGCTACGATTGCATTAGTAATTATTAATGTTTTTGTCGTAACCCCGCTATATTTCTATCTTTTTAAGGTGATTAAAACCCCTGGTTTTACCGAAATGGTGAATTCATACGATAAAGTTAAAGGATTATTTTTTTACATACCTAACTACTTATTGGCTAGCACTATTGTTTATGGAACATTCAACTTAGTTAATTTCGCAATAAATTCAATATTATTAACTTCAATATTAACCTTCGATTTGAAACTTGGGTTTTCAAAATATCTACAAAATAACAATAAAAAAATTAAAAAGGAGTCTTTATGTCAAACTTCAAATACAACCAAAATGAAATAGAATTAAAATGACAAAAATACTGAGATGAAAACAATTATTCTATCCCATCAAAGGATCATGATTTACCTAAAAAATATATTTTAAGTATGTTTCCTTATCCATCCGGAAATATCCATATGGGACATGTAAGAAATTATTCAATTTCAGATGTTATGGCTCGTTATTATCGTCGTCAAGGGTTTAATGTGTTGCATCCATTTGGATGAGATGCTTTCGGTTTGCCTGCTGAAAACGCAGCAGTAAAAAACGGTATTCATCCTAAAACCTGAACTTACCAAAATATTGCTAAAATGAATCCTCAATTGAAAAGATTGGGCATTTCATTTGCTTGAGGCGATTATGAATGTATCACTAGCGATGAAGAATACACTAAATGAGAACAAATGTTGTTCATCAAAATGTGACAAAAAGGATTAGTATACCGTAAAAAATCGCCATTAAACTGGTGCGAAAAAGACCAAACTGTTTTAGCTAATGAGCAGGTTATTGATGGCCTTTGCTGACGTTGCGACGAAGTTGTAGTTCAAAAGGAAATGGAACAATATTATTTAAAAATAAGAGACTATGCCGACGAATTACAAAGCGATTTAGATACTTTAACTGGCCACTGACCGGAAAAAGTATTGACGATGCAAAAACGTTGAATAGGCTACGAACACGGTTATAACGTTAATTTTGAAATTTTAAAAGATGACTCAAAAATAGCCGATTTAAGTGTTTTTGTTAAAAATGCAGATGAATTAAAAACATTTGATTTCGTAGCTATTAGTGCTTCTCATTCTCTAATTAAAAAAATGCAAGAATTAAACCATATTACGGCTGAACAAATAAACGAAATTAACGAAATTAAAGCTAAAGCCACTGCCAAAGATTTCTCTTCGCAAATGTGCTCTAAACTTAATTTAAGAGCCAAGGCGTCATTCAATGAACATTTATATTCGATTGTTGTTAGCGATTTTGCATCAATTGGTTCTAATGATAAAGTTGTATTAGTGGATAGTTCAAAATTAAAAAGTCATAAAGATTATGCCTTAAAAAATAATTTAGAAATTGGCATTAATAATTTTGACGTAAATACTGATAAATTGACTCGTGATGTACAAATGAATCTTCAAGACTGAGGTATCTCACGCCAAAGATACTGAGGTGCCCCAATTCCTATGATTCATTGTCAAAAGTGTGGCATTGTACCTGAAAAGATTGAAAATTTACCAGTTGCTCTACCTGAAAAAGTTGATTTCACGGGAATGGGTAATCCTTTATTAACTAATAGCGAGTGATTGCAAACAACTTGTCCCGCTTGTGGCCAAACAGCTCGTAGGGAAACTGATACTTTTGATACATTCTTTGAATCAAGCTGATATTTCTTAAGATATACAGTTCCGCCTGTAAAACGTAATGAAGTTGCAATTGATAAGGAAAATGTTGCATATTGAAATCAAGTTGATGAGTATATTGGTGGGGTTGAACATGCCATTTTACACCTTCTATACGCACGTTTCTTCACTAAAGTATTATCAGACTTAGGTTTCGTTGACTTTAGAGAACCGTTTGCTAATTTATTGACTCAAGGAATGGTGTTAAAAGATGGGTCGAAAATGTCAAAATCAAAAGGTAATACAGTAAGTCCAAACGATGCCGTTAAAGAATATAATGCCGATACCTTAAGATTATTTATTCTTTTTGCCGCTCCGCCGGAAAAGGAACTTGAATGATCTACATCTGGAATCGAAGGTAGTCACAAATTTATTCAAAGATTAATCGAGAAAGCAAGTAATTTAAATCTAGATACCAATTTCAAAAACATTGATGTATCTAAATTGAATAGCGATGAAAAACTTGCTCGTCGAAAACTTCATTTAGGCTTAAAAAAACAGGAAGAACTATTTAGTGATCGTCGTAATGGATATTCATTTAATACAATTATTGCGTGGTGCATGGAAACAATGAATGCTTACGATAAAATTACCGATGATAAGCTAAACACTGAATTTTTCTATTACATTTTAAACATTTTAGAACCGTTTATTCCTCATCTAGCATGAGAGTTATCCGAAAGATTTTTCAATCTAAAAAACTTGTACGATTTTTCAATAGATGAAACCGCATTAGAATTAGATGAAACAACTTATGCTATAACAATTAACGGAAAAATGAGAGGACAAATTACTGTCTCAAATAACGATAATAAGAAAGATTACGTAGTAGCTTTAGCAAAACAACAAGTTGCAAACTGATTAAAAGACCAAAATATCGTAAAAGAAATTTTCGTACCTAATAAAATTATCAATATCGTAGTAAAGGCTAAGTAGGCCTTTATTTACATTAATGTGGTATTTCCACAATAAAAAGAATAATTTAATTAATTTTTAGCACTCTAATTGTCGTTGTGCTAAAATATATTAATAAAAACTTAGAAAGAGGTGTTAAATGACCGAAAAATTATTAGTAGCAATGATAGGGGGCGAAGAGTTCAATACCGGTGTTATTTATGGACATGAAACAAAAATCATAGAAGTTAAACCATATGGACAATTCTGAACCAAAGAATACCTAGATTCGTTAACAAAAAAATGAACTGTATCTAATGCAATCGATTTCATCGAAGATGATACAATCATAGTTGATGAATTGGATTCGTATGAACAATCTTATGACACTTTTGAACCAGTGGATTCAAAACAAGAATATTTAATGTTGGCATATCATTTTGTTGGCAAAAACAATAGTGATTACTCCAAAAAAAATATTGCTGATTTAACAGTTAATGATCTTGAACACACAATGACATATTGTCGTATTAAACATGTCAAGAAAGAAAAATCTACATATCAAATTACTTTAGTTGGTATAGGAAGACATACAATTGAAAGTTTTAATTATGAAGGCGCTTCATCAGATAAATTGATTGATGTAATTTCTGTTAACACAAATAAATATCCTTATAGAACCACTTCAACTGATTTTACTGCCGAAACTTCATTACTTACTCAGATTGAAGAGGCTACAACAGAATTAGCTCAATCAGAAGTTTGACAACGTATTGCATATAATATGTTTGCAATTCACCCTTACAGCAGTAGAAATTCATTTGATAATGAATCTCAAAAATACCTTCCACCAATTACGGCTGATTCAACTATTGTTGACTTAATTTTATCTATCCTATTTTTTACAATAGCAGATAATTTAACTAAATATAATGTTTTAAACGCTGATAAAACAATGGATCAATTACAAATTCTAAAAGAATATATTCTATCATTCCGTGACATGGAGAATTGATCTCCTAAAGAGTTAGCGACCTTTGATAGTATTGGTTTATTTAACGAAAGCGATTCTAAAACCAATTCAAAACGCAAAACCAAAAAAACTAAGTCTGGTGCAAAAGGTGATGCTGTATCAGATGCATTGGTTGAAAACGAAATCAATAAAAAAGTAAAAGATAATTTAGAAAAACAGCAACGGGAATTTCTATTGAAAGAAAAATTACGTGCCATTAAAGAATCATTACAAGAAAATGATTCAGATCCCGAAGAGGAAGAATCTGAATATTCTAAAATAATGAAAGACGACGTCAAGAAACAAATGTTTCCTGAATCGGTCACGAAATTAATTAAAGCTGAGTCTAATAAATTAAAAGGTATGATGTCTGGTACGCCGGATGCAAATATTAGTGCTTCATACATTAATATTCTTAAATCGATGCCTTGAAGAAAAGTTGAAATTGAAACACTCGATATTAAGAAAGCCAGAGAAATTTTGGATAAAAATCACTACGGATTAGGCGAAGTTAAGGAACGTATTATTGAATATTTATCATTAATTATTAACCATAAAAACGAGGCTCAAAAATCTAAAGGTAAATCACTTCTGGATTTTGATGAAAATCACCAAATTGATATGGAATTATTCAAAGAAGATGAACAAAGTACTAAAGTCCAAAAGAATTTCAACAACGTGCCAATTTTAACGCTAGTAGGGCCTCCAGGTACTGGTAAGACGTCATTAGCTAGAGCTATAGCGGAAGCATTAAACAAGAGTTATGTAAAAATTTCGCTTGGTGGTGTTCATGATGAAAGTGAAATAAGAGGCCACAGAAGAACATATGTAGGTTCAATGCCGGGTAAAATAATCAAAGCAATTCAGAAGTCGGGGGTTTCTAACCCGCTTATCCTACTTGATGAGATTGATAAAATGTCATCAGATTATAAAGGTGACCCTTCTTCTGCAATGTTAGAAGTTTTAGACCCTGAACAAAACACAAAATTCCAAGATAATTATCTTGAACACGAATATGATTTATCTAAGGTTATGTTTATTGCCACCGCAAACTACTACGAAAATATTCCAGCGCCATTATTGGATAGAGTTGAGATAATTGAATTAAACTCATACACCATCAATGAAAAAGTAAAAATTGCTCGTGAACACTTGTTGGATATTTGTACACGTCAAGCAGGTCTAAAACCTGAGCAATTCCAAATTGAAGATTCTGTTATAGAAGCAATAATCAAACATTACACAGCGGAAGCAGGTGTACGTGCTTTAAAACGTCAATTTGATAAAATCGCTCGTAAAATCGTTACAAAAATTGTTTCAGGCGAAAATATCAAAACATTTGTCATTGATTTACAAACTGCTTTCGACTTATTGGGTACACCTAAATTTTCTGAATTGGATAAAATTAGCCAACCTCAGGTTGGAGTTGTTAATGGCTTAGCATACACATCAATTGGTGGTAGCACATTACAAATTGAAGTTAGTCAATATGAAAATAAAAATGGTGGTTTTAAATTAACTGGTTCATTAAAAGATGTTATGAAAGAATCGGCTTCTATTGCTTATTCATTTGTTAGATCTAATGCTAAAAAATATGATATTAATTTTGATTTTGAAAGCAATGAAGTTCACATCCACGTTCCTGAAGGAGCGGTTCCAAAAGATGGTCCAAGTGCTGGTGTAACTTTCACAACGGCCTTGATTTCAGCTTTATCAAACAAACCGGTACCTCAAGATGTTGCCATGACAGGTGAAATTACTCTACGTGGTCGTGTTTTAGAAATTGGTGGTCTAAAAGAAAAATCGTTCGCTGCCTTTAAGAAAGGTATTAAAACGGTATTCATACCAAAATCTAATCAGAAAAACTTAATCGATATTCCTGAGGAAGTTAAAAAAGCAATTAAATTTGTACCGGTTGAAAATTATGATGAAATTTATTCAGTGCTTTTTAAATAAAATAGCTGTATTTATTTCGTTTAAGAAGGAGTATTAATGAGAAAAGAAATTAAAGACAATTTATTTGAATCAGTTAATCACGATTGATTACAAAACGCAAAAATTCCAGCTGATCGCTCGTATTTTGGCGAATTTAGTGAGCTTGATATTAAAAATGAAAAAAGAATTGCAAGACTTGCTAAACAATTAGTGAAAAGAGAACTGGAAAATAAATTAATTGACCAAAATTTAGTTAATTTTGCCAAATATTACTCATTAACGAGTAATTTTGAAAAACGTGAAAAAGCAGGAACTGCTCCATTAACACCCTATGTCAACGAATTGCTTGGTTTAAAAAATATTGATGAATTTAACGATTATTTCGTAAAGTTTGCTTTGCGCGACTATGCATTACCAGTAATATTTCATATATCAACTGATTTAAAAAATTCAAACAACCAAATTCTAATATGTTTAATTGCAAGTCATATTTTGCCTGATAAATCACATTATGAAAACCCAGAAACAAAATCTAAATTTTTAAAAGTTGCTAAAAAAATGTTTAAGAAATTATTAGCACCTTTTATCCCTGATGTAAAGAAAGTAAATAATGTGATTAAATTAGCATTACAATATGATGAGTTAATTGCAAAATATTCATTAACATCTTTACAAAAAGCAAAATATGTTGAATTGTATAAACCATACGCTTTTGAAAAAATCGTTAAACAAACAGAAAACTTTAAGATTGAAAACATCTTAAGTCAATTAATAAATAAGCCTATCGATAAAATTGTGTTTTTTGACGATAATTTTGCAAAAAATATTGATAAATTGTTCAATCCTAAGCATTTTGAAAGATTAAAAGCATGATTAGTTGTTAATCTAGTTAAAAACTTTTCAGGTTACTTGGATGATAAAACCAGAGTTAACGCGACTTTATATAAAAGATTTATTTCCGGTCAATCAAAAGCTTCGAATAAAAACAAGGATGCCCTGAATTTAGCTTTAGAATACTTTAAAATGCCAGTAGGTCTACATTATGGACAAAATTATTTTGGAGTAAGAGCAAAGAAAAATGTAGAAAACATGATTAAACATATGATCAAAATCTATAAGAAAAATCTTGAAAATAATGATTGATTAAGTGATAAAACCAAGGAAAAAGCAATTATTAAGTTAAATAACCTTGGCGTACACGTTGGTTTCCCGAAAGAAATAGAACCATTTTATAAAGATTTAAAGGTTGTTTCAGATTCTATTATTGAAAATGTTTTTGAATTTAACAAAATTATCAATCGGTATTCATTTAATAAATTCAACGAGAAACCAAATAAAAATTACTGATCTATGTCTCCAGCAACAGTAAATGCATACTTCAATCCATCAATGAATCATATTGTCTTTCCTGCAGCGGTGCTAGATGGTGCATTCTATTCTTTAAAACATTCATCGTCTGAGAATTACGGAGGAATTGGCGCCGTTATCGCTCATGAAATTTCACACGCCTTCGATAATAATGGAGCATTATTTGATGAAAACGGTGAAATGAACACATGATGAACTGAGGAAGATTTTGCAACATTTAAAGATAAAACTAAGTCAATGATTGAATTGTTTGATGGATTAGACACAAAATATGGTAAATGTAACGGTACATTAACTGTTAGTGAAAATATCGCTGATGCTGGTGGGTTGGCATGTGCTTTAGAAGCTGCTAAACAAGAACCGGATTACAATCCGAAAGAATTTTTCATAAATTGAGCCCGTGTTTGAAAATGAATCAGCAAGCCAGAAATGGCTGTAAGATTATTAGAAACTGATACCCACGCACCTTGTGAATTAAGAGCTAATATTCAAGCTGCTAATACAGAAGAATTTACTAAAACTTTCGATGTCAAACCTGGTGATAAAATGTATATCGCACCAGAAAAACGTGTAAAAATTTGATAACTAATTAATAATTAAAGGATTTGTATTAATCCTTTTTTATATTTATTTAACTTTATATACAGAATCTGTACATATACTAAATTAATTCTTATATAAATAGTAATTTCATATATAATTTAAAAGAATTTTTAAAATTCAATTTGATATCAAATAAATACACTATTGCGGATTCGCTTGGGTGTGCCTTGAGAAGAGGTGCTAGGCGTTAGAAACAATAGGAAGACACAACAAACTAAAGGAAATATAAATATGACAGATAAAAAAGAAGTTTCAACTAAAAAAGTTGAAGAAACTCAAAACAAAAACCCAATCGTTTCTAAAGATAAACTATTAGAAGCGGGAGCTTACTTTGGACACAAAGCAAGTTTATGAAACCCTAAAATGAAGGACTACCTATACCCACAACAAAAAAGAGGTATTCACATCATTAACACAAGTGTTACTATTCAACGTTTAGAATTTGCATACAACTTGCTATACAAATTCGTATCAAAAAACCCACGTGCACAATTCATTTTTGTCGGTACTAAAAAACAAGCTAAAGACACAATTAAAGAAAATGCTTTAAGAACAAACAGTTTTTATGTAACTGACAGATGATTAGGTGGTACATTAACTAACTCATCAACAATTTTCAGTAGAGTTAGAACTATGGAAGAACTTGAAGAAAAAGCTCAAAACGGTTTTGAAGGATACGTTAAAAAAGAAAAATTAATGTTCCAAAAACAATTAGATAAACTACACAAAAACCTAAACGGTATTAGAAAAATGCGTGGTTTACCAACATTTATGATCGTTGCCGACCCTAACGAAGATGAAATCGCCGTTAAGGAAGCACGTAAAAAAGGTGTTAAAGTTATTGGTATTCTAGACTCAAACTCAAACCCAGATGCAGTTGACTTTGGAATCCCAGCTAACGATGACTCAGCTAAAAGTATTAATTTAATTATTACTATCCTAGCTGATGCTATCGCTACTGCTCGTGGAGGTAAAGCAAAATACGCTTACAGATCAGATTCAGAAGTTGAATTGCCTAAATTTGAACCTGAAACCAAAAACTTCACAAGAAAACCTTCAAATCGTAAACCTTTTGTAAAAAGAAATAACGAAGAAGTTGAAACACAAACTAACGAAGAAGAAAAAGGAGAATAATTATGGCCAATCAATTAGCTCTAATTAAAGAACTACGTGAACGTACCGGCGGCGGTATGATCGACTGTAAAAAAGCTCTTGAAGCAAATGATTGAGACGTTGAAAAATCAATTACTTGATTAAAAAGCAATGGTAAAATCAAGGCTGCTAAAAAAGCTGGTCGTGTTTCAGCCGAAGGTTTAGTCGCTATAGCAACTAACGAAAATGAAGCAATCATGTTAGAAGTTAACTGTGAAACAGACTTTGTTGCTAAAAACGATGACTTTAAAAAATTAGTGGATAAATTCGCATCATTATTACTAAATTCTAAAGCTACAACAGTTGAAGAATTTCTAGATGTAAAAGACAACGGAGAAACTGTTGCAAACATTTTAGATGATGCTACCGCAACTATCGGAGAAAAATTATCAATCCGTCGTTTTGCTAGATACCAAGCTCAAAATGGTCAATCTGTAGGAGCTTTCGCACACGTTAATGGTCAAATTGCTGCTTTAGTTAATGTTTCTGGTTCAAATCCTGAAGTTTCGAGAAATGTTGCTATGCATATGGCAGCAATGAAACCGGAATATGTATTCGAATCAGAAGTTCCAGCTGACAAATTGGAAACACTAAAAGCAGAATTTGTTATTCCTGCTGGATTTGATAAAAAACCTGAAAACATTCAAAAAATGATTATTGAAGGTTCTTTAAATAAAAAACTTGCTGAAATTGTACTTGTTAAACAAGGTTTCATGATGGAAGAAAGTGTTTCAATCGAAAAGTACTTAGCAAACCACGGCTTAAATCTATTAGAAGCTGTTCGTTTCGGAGTTGGTGAAGGTATCGAAAAACGTCAAGATGATTTCGCTGCTGAAGTTGCCGCTCAAATCGCTAAAAACGAATAATAAAACTAAAAGTTAGTTACGGCTAACTTTTTTATTGCAATTTTAAATAAATAAATCTATAAACCGATAATAATGTCGTTAATAAAAAATATTAATAGCCCAACCAGGATTTGTTTTCTTATGTTATCAACATATTATATTTTGCGTAATCAATCAATTTTCAGTCGTTTTAGTAAAATCATTATTTAATCAACTTGTCTTTTATTATCATTTTTAGGTTCGTAAAAAGGTTATTATTAAGACATGGAAAAAATGATAACAATAGAAACTGACAAAGCATGTTTACCTGTTTTGAAACCTATTTTATTATTACCGGATTTCGTTAAAAAAATAAAAGGGGGAAATTTGAAATCCGAAATAATAATGCTGGTCGCAGAAGACGAAGATTCCGTATTCTTCGTGTCTTGTTTAAACGTAGCTAAAATTGACGCATCTAATAAAGATTTGTTAAAAATAAGACAAGATAGAGGTATCAGCAACGATGGTGAGACTGCCGAAATTAAGATTGCTAACTATATTGATCTTTCAACTATATATAAAATTAATTATGATGATTTAAAAAGAAAACTTGATTATACAAATGGTCATATTGATTCATTACCTTATTTAGGTATTGAAAATCAACTAGACGTTGTTAATAGATTGACAGAAAAATTAAATAATTATGATGACTTACCAAGGTTAATAGTCATAAAAAAGAATAAAAAAGTTAATAATCCCGAGTTAATTTCATCCTGCAGTGATACTTTGTAAATAAAATGACGTTCCTAGGGACGCCATTTTATTTATTAATTTAATCTAGATTGTCTAAGATTGGCATTATCGAATAAGCGTGAGCTTCAGGTCCTGTGTGAATTGCCACTACTGTAGAATTGACTTTGGTTCCATCAAAATCCAACCCGGCTGTTTTGAATGAATTGATAGCTAAATCATTAAATTCTTTATCGATTCCATTTATGGTAAATAGTTTATATTTTGATTTTATGTTTTTGCGGTCCAAACCAGTAAACTCTTCAAACTTACTTATAATTTGTTTAATCGCTCCTTTTGGTCCGCGGCCAATACCGCCTGTTGATGTACCCGTCTTATCGAATTTTACATAAGGAGATAGTTTTACTTTTGATAATGCTCCTAGCAGAAATTTCTTGAATGATCCAACACGTCCACCTTTAACAAGATATTTTATGTTCAACGGTAAGATAAATACCAAAGAATTATCTGAAATTTCTTGAATTTTTTCAATCAATTTATCAATATCTTGATATTTTTCGTAATGTTTGATTGCAAACTTAGAAACTTCTAACATTTGATCACCCACTAGAGAAGTATCGACGATATGTAAATTTGGAAATTCGTCTAAGAAGTTTGAAGCTGCACTGTTTGTTGATGATAATTTAGATGAAATTGGTAGGTAAATTACCTCATCATATTCCTTGCAAACTTTACTGAAGGTTTCTTCGAATGTTGACATGTATGGTAATGAAGTTCGGATGTCATCGGTTTGGGTCATTTTTTGTAATAAATCAAAACGATCAACATCGACGCCATCTAAGAATGATGTCCCATCTACTTCAGTAATTAATGGTATATAAGCATATCCTAAATCATTAACTTCTTGTTTAGACAAACATACAAATGAGTCTAAAACGATTCCTAATTTCTTCATATTTAACTCCTTTTGGGGATTTGGTTTCTAATTTTATTTATTATATACACTATGTCAATATTATGAAATATATTTATTAACATACGAGTATTTAATTTTTAATTTATCTTTGTGATATTGTTGTGTATTTTCGGGAAGATTTTCTCAAAGGACACGTGTGTTTTCAATTTGAGCTGTTGTTTTTGTTAAGTTTAACAATTTTAAATAAGTCTCAATATTTGTTGCAAATTTTTGAGATAACGAGGAAGAAATAACAAAATTATGTATTGTGCCTGTCTCAATATAATTTAGTAACTTTGGTGTAATTTCCTCTATATAAAGACCAATTTTCATTGTCTTTTTGGGTATTTTTTTTAGAATGTTATCAATAATATTTAAATCGAAACTGTTTGAATGCGGATGAAGGATAAATAAAGTATAAGCACGCGCTAATTTATCTAAATTTTCAGATAGAACTAAATCAGTGGTGTGCAATAGTAATGAAGTGCCAGTTTCTGAAGCATCAATTAAATATTTATTTGCCGAAAATGTGTATAACATACTGTAATATAGAAATTTATTGTAAAAGTTTATATCATCATTATTTACGCCGGCCATTTTTCCATAAATGACTTGTAATGAGGTCTTTTTGTTGTTTGAAACATTTAATACTTGGCTAACTTCCTTGATAAAACTAGCTGTTGATATTTTCGACTCATAATCCTTAATTTTAACTTTAAATTCTTCTAATTCTTGATCGCGAGAATCATCAATATTTCATGACAAATATGACTTATCTCGATCGGTGTTCATTTGATTATGCAATAAAAACTTAGCTTTGTAAATGAAGTTTTCTAACTCTTTATTGTTATTAATTTTTTTTGAAGCAACTACTGCTGCATAGTCAACTAAGCCATTAAACTTTAGATCTTTTACGATTGAAGCAACTACTTTATTAAATTTTTTTGCTCTTCTGTCAAAACTATGTGAATTTGTTTTGGCGTTTACAAAATACAATACGCCTTCATAGTGAATTAATTCTGTCTTCGAAGCTCTTATTTTTAATAAATTACAAATTTTAATTCATTGTAATTTAGAAGGGCCTTTTTGAAATAAATTAATATTTGGAATTAAAGCGAAAGAAATTAAATTATTTTGATTCAAGCCTATTAATTGTTCTATATTGCAAATATTTAAATTCAAAGCGGTTTTAGTATCGACTTCTTTGAGAATTCTTCATGATATAGATACATAGTAATTATTATCTGAATCTCCTGAAATTTTAATTCTTAAAGGTATTTCATCTATTTTAATTCCGAAATTTTTGAGTGTTAAATTATTAATGGTGTTTTTAGTCAATTCGTGATTCAAATAACCCTTGACTGAATATCTTTTTGAGTCAGGCATTTTTTGAAGTATATTTTCTAATTCAACTCTTGTTACAGAGTCGAAATGCGATAAAAATCAATTTATTTTATAAAATTTATTTGGCAACATTGTATCGGCACCGGTGTCAAAAGTTAAACATGAACTTAACGATATCGGAGTTAAACGCATTGCTCATTTTTGTTTTGTATTAATTTTTATAATTAGTAAACCCTCGTCACTTGCTTTTTTTGATTTGACTAACACTGTAATTGCATAAATTAATAAACACGCAAAAACTATAAAAGCTATTAAACACCCAGAAAGCAATAAACTAAGATCGACATTTGATTTTTGAGCTACATCTTTTAGAGAATTGTTAGTAGACATTAATTGGTACCTTCTTGGCGTAACAATCTAATTGAAGGGTGGTTTTTAGATAGGGTTTTTTCTGAATTAGATGAAACAAAACGAACCACTATTGTATCTCCCCTAACTTCAAGAACGGTCCCTTCACCAAAATGTGTATGGGCAATAATATCACCAACAACCATAGAACGATTGATATCTTTGATTGATTTTTCATCAGTTAATTCATTGAAATCTGTATCAATTATGTTTCTCTGTAGGATAAATTTATTAATATCTAATCCAGTTTCTGCAATGAAACGAGAAGGTTCTTTTTCGGTGTTGGTTCCAATTAGATAGCCCCGAGAATCAGAAATAAAAAGTCTTTGTTTTGCACGTGTTATACCAACATAAGCAAGTCTTCTCTCTTCTTCTAGGTGTTCACGATTGCTTGAATTTAATGCGTGGTGATGTGGGAAAATTTGTTCCGACATCCCAACCATGAAAATATTGTCGAATTCAAGACCTTTGGCTGAATGCACAGTCATTAAGGTTACGTAGTTTGTTGAGTTATCATAATCATCACCGGCCGATAATAAGGAAACAAATTCTAAATAGTCTTTGATATTTTTACCTTTATTATTGTTTTCTCAGTTTTTTATAGAACGGATTAGCTCATTAACATTATCTTTACCGGTTCCCTTTAATGTAACATCAGTTGCTAAATAATCAAAGTAACCGATTGTTGTTAGAAATTTTTCCAACACTAGATGAATAGCATTTGTTTTTAGAGCCATGCGGTATTTATTAACCGTAGACATTAAACGAGCGACATTCATTTTAACTTCATTGGTAGCAGGTAATTCTTTAACATAAGTATTAAGTGATTCATAAAGGCTTAATGACTTAGATTCAGCAAACTTTTGAAGATTAGACAGTGTTTGTTTCCCAATTTTTCTTGCGGGAGTATTAATAATTCTTAATAAAGACAAATCTAACCCATCATAAATTAAACGTAAGTAAGCTAAAGCGTCTTTAATTTCTTTGCGTTGGAAGAATTTTTGGCCATTGAAAATTTTATGGTTAATATTTTCTTTAATCAGTTCTTCTTCAAAAGGTCTTGAATAATAATTTGAACGGTAGAATATAGCGATATTTTTAAGTTGAATTTTTTGCTTTTTCAAACGATTAATTGTTTGAACAACTCATCTAGCTTCTGCTTCATTGCTAAAAGCATGCATATATTCAATAGGTTCACCTTTTTCGTTGTTTGTGATTAAGTCTTTGCTAAATCTATTTTTATTATATTTAATTAGACTGTTAGCAGCATCAAGAATTGTTTGTGTTGAACGGTAATTTTCGTTTAGAATTATAGTTTTTGTATTTGCAAAATCTTTATCAAAATTCAAGATCAAATTAACATCAGCACCACGTCATGTGTATATCGTTTGATCTGGATCACCAACAATTGTTAATTGTGTGTCAGGACTTGTTAATCTTTTAACTATTTCGTATTGCATACGAGATGTATCTTGAAACTCATCGACCATAATGTATGAATAATTATTTGCTCAAATTTTTGCTATGTCAGGTTTATTTACAAATAAATTATGAACTTTAATGATTAAATCATCAAAATCTAAACTTTTTTGATTTTGTAAATATTCATTATAGCGTGTAAAAATTTTACCAATCGCTTCATTAATGGTTTGATCTTCAGGCGAATCTTCGTTTAATTCGTGAACTAGTTCGTCTGCAGTGTAATTCTTGTTTTTGGCTAACGAAATCATTTTCAAAATTTCGCTAGAATTGAATGCTCCGTCTATTTCGCCAAGTTGCAATTCACTGAAAATGCGTTTCATAATTGTTTTTTGGTCAACGGCATCAATAATTTGAAAATCATTATCCAAATTTAAATGAAAAGCTTCTTTTCTTAAAATCCTAGAACATAGTGAGTGAAATGTTGAGACCTGAATTTTTGATGGTTCGACTGTTGTGTATTGTCTGATACGTTGACTCATTTCATTTGCTGCTTTATTGGTAAATGTTAAAGCCAATATTTCAGCAGGGGCAATACCTAATTCATTAATTAAATAGGCAATTTTACGAGTTAAAACTCTAGTTTTACCTGATCCGGCACCAGCAATGATTCTTAATGGCCCATCAAAATATAATAAAGCTTCTTTTTGTTCTTTATTTAGGCCTTCTAGTATTTGGGCAGTCTTATTCATGTTCCTCCTCGTGAAAAATGATTTCAGTTTTATTAACCTGATGTGGTATTAGTTTTATTTCGTCCATCTTTTGGGAAACGCTGTAGTGTTTGATATATACGATTCTAAATCCTAGAATCCGGTCATAAATCCCACGTCTATTTTTTGATGCTAAGATAAAACAGTAATTTAAAAGGTTTATAATTGACCAAAACCCAGATAATGTTGCGATAATTCTAGCAATAAATCTTAGGTTTAATGGTAAATTAGGGTCATTTATAAAGTTTGAAATATCATTGAGTGATGATATAAAATCTATTTGTCAAGGCATTACGCCGCATAGAAATAGTAAAGTGATTAATGAATACAAACCTCAACTAGGGATATTTGTTCTCAAAATATTAAGTATTTTATTAGTTGGCTTAGTATTCAATATTTGAATTCTTAATATTATTTGGCCTAGACTTCGACCATTCCAAAAATAAGGAATCATAATAAATAATGAATAGTTAATTAACAATCCCATGGCCAAAAAACTATATCAATCAATGACAGTTAGTTTTTGGCGTGAGATTATAAATGATTTGTATAGAAGAATTAAAATTATCGAAAATAAACAAAAATCAATTATATTGGCAGCAAAACGATGTCAAAATGTAACATTTTTATGAAGTAATTTCGTCATTATAGAGATTTATAAATAGGTTCAGTTTTTCTAAATTCAGGCAGTTTCTTTAAATATGTTGATTCTGGGTTTTGAGTATTTAGATAAATATTAGTTAAAAATACTTGTTGATTTTCATTGTGATATTTCGTTAAATATTTTTGTAAATCTTCTAAATATTTATCAGCTCTTTTCTCTGAGAAATCACTACGAGATTCAAATATGTATTGTAACACTTTAAATACTGAGAATTCTCATGAATCTAAGAATCCTGCCAAGACTATTTGCAAGAAATATAATTGAGCATATGCCAGTTCTTGAGTTAACTTAGTATTGGTTGTTTCAAGATAATTTTCAATTATTCTAAATTGAGCAACGAAATTTCTTGGTGTAAATCAAGTAGCTGAAGAAATATTTTCTTTAACTAATTGAATATTTCAAAATTGATATGTAGTAGCATTTACTAACATAAAATACAATAATTCGGTAGCAAATTTTGTGTCATTAAGTTCTTTAACACGATATCTTGCAAATTGTTCAATGAATGATTTTTTAAAAATTTTGTTAAAAATAAATGGAAAAGCATAGGCTACAAATTTAGGGTTTGAACTGATATTCATTAAAACATCAGATTCTAATCTTGGCATAGGTTTTCATTTAATCGAACCTGTTAACACCGGTTTAAATTCAATGATATCGGGTTGAACATCATTAAGTTTGTTGGTCACTGTTCTAACAAAATTT
The DNA here is from genome assembly GCF_013008635.1 of Mycoplasma miroungigenitalium. Classification (NCBI taxonomy): domain Bacteria; kingdom Bacillati; phylum Mycoplasmatota; class Mollicutes; order Mycoplasmatales; family Mycoplasmataceae; genus Mycoplasma; species Mycoplasma miroungigenitalium. The sequence goes on along the minus strand of NZ_CP053096.1, from coordinate 6,178 downwards.
TTCTTAATCATTGCGTCTGCGTTCAAAATATATACATAATTATTTTTGACTAAATGCAATGCAGCTACTATGTCACTTTGAATACTTTTACGTTTCATGTTCACTATAAACTTAAATCTTGAACCAAAAAACTGTAAAGCATTTTCAAGAATTTGATACATCTTTTTAGATGGTTTTGTAATAACGCAAATTGTTTCAAAATCTTGATTATCTTGTAGCTTTAATGTTTGTAAAAGATAATCTAATTCCTTTCAATCATTGATTGCTGGGGTAATAATTGATAATTTCATTTTCGCTCCTTACATTTTAATATTGCCTGAGGTACGTGGATATGGAATAACATCTCTAATATTATCCATTCCAGTAACATACATTACCAATCTTTCGAATCCAATTCCAAAACCGCTCGATCCACAGTCTCCGAAACGTCTTAAATCAAGATATCATTGTAATTCCTCTTGATTTATTCCTACTTCCTTAGTTCTTTGTAGCAATTTATCATAAATAACTTCACGTTGGCTTCCGCCCACCAATTCACCGATACCAGGCACTAATAAGTCAAATGATGCAACGGTATTACCATCAGGATTTTGATGCATATAGAATGCTTTAAATTCCTTAGGGAAGTTAATAACTGCTACTGGGCCGTTAAAAACTTGTTCCGCTAGATATCTTTCGTGTTCAGTTCCGAAATCTAAACCAAACTCGATATTTTGTTCTTCGAATCTATCTTTTACTTTGTTTAATTCCACTAATGCATCTCTATAGTCTATAACACTTAACTTTGTGTTAATAAAACTATTTAGTCTGGTTAATAAGTTAGAGTCAACGTTTCTGGTTAAATAATCGAATTCATTTGGATGTTTTTCGATTGTTCTTTTAATTACTGTTTTTAAACAATCATCAGCTAAATTGATGATGTCTTTTAAGTCGGCAAAAGCCATTTCGGGTTCAATCATTCAAAATTCAGCCGCATGTTTTTTTGTATTTGAGTGTTCAGCTCTGAAAGTTGGCGCAAATGTATAAACTTTTTTAAATCCAACTACATAACTCTCGGCGTGTAATTGACCAGTAACTCCCAAAGTTGGTTTTCTATCATCACCAAAAAATGGATTTTTAGAGTTTGAATCTGAAACCTCAAATGTTTCTCCTGCTCCTTCACCATCATTAGATGTAATAATTGGGGCGTTAAAGTATAAAAATCCGTTTTCATTGAAATAATTATGCATTTCTAACGCTAAAGCCGATCTAATAATCATCGTAGTTCGAATGATGTTTGTTCTGTGTCTTAAGTGGGGTATTTCTCTTAAAGTTTCAAGATTTATTGTTTGTTTTTGAATTGGGTAATCCAAATCAGTATCTCTTAAAATGTTAATTTTTGATGCAATAACCTCTAGCGGTTGAGGTGCATTGGGTGTTAGTGATACAGTTCCGTCGACAGCAACTGCTGCTCCGTTGTGTATTTGATCTAATTCATCAAAGTTAAATTCTTGTCCTTTGAATATTACTTGCAAGTTATTTACAGTTGACCCGTCATTTAATTCGATAAAACGTATTTTTTTATTACCGCGGTTAGCCGAAACTCAAGCGCTCATAGTAATTTGTTTATTGTTAAATTTTTCTGGTTTTTCTAATAATTCTCTTATTGAGTATTTATCCATAATTCACTTCCTTAAAATATTGTGTGATCTATTTAAATTTAATATTCTAATTTAATTAATAATAAGTTAAATTATAACATAATATGGAATTGCATTTTTTATAGATTGTTCAGTTTAAATATTTTTTCAAACCTCTTTTAACGCTATGAATTTATCAATGTGTAAATTCGTAAAAATATGGAAATAAAAAATAAAATCCGAGTAGCCTCAGATTTTAAATTTATTAATGAATGAATATGTTTAAAAAACCTATTGTAACTCCAAACACTATTAATGATGTTATAAGTTCTGCAAAAGCATTTAACATTACTAAAGAACTGTTTGATGGATCTTTGTGATGTTTAACATATAAAATGGGTATTAAAGCCGAAATAAACGAAAGTAAAGCCATGGCAATTACTAATGAAAAACTAGAACCGATAATTATTGCTCAAGTTGCTTTTACGTTGTATAATAAATCTCCTGTCGAAGCTAAAAATATAGATAATCTACCAACATTAATTAGTGCCAAAGATAATCCTAGCATCAAACCGACAATGGTTTCTTTTAATAAAACTTTACGGAAGTGTTTGGTTTCGACTATATCCATCGTTAATACACGTTTTATAGTTATATTCGTCTGCGTGCTGCCATTTCTGGCTACAGTATTTATAGTTGTTATAAACACTAAAAACGATAGGAATAAAGATATTGAAATTACAGTTGTTTGAAGTTCTCTAAATACTTCTTTAAATAAGAAATACCCAGCTATTTCTAATATGGTAGAGAATAAAAGGATTATTACGCCTCACAGTATTCTGTGTTTAAGCAATTTATATCACGGGGTTTTTAAATAGTCATCTGCTTCTGAGCCTTTAGAACTGATTCCCGCCATTTTATACAAATCATCAGTAGCAGCATCATGAATAACATCAATCACATCATCGCTCGTTATCATTCCAATTAATCTTTTATCTTGATTAATAACCGGTAAAACTGACATATCATGTTCACTGAAAATTTTCGCCGCTTCTTCTTGTTTATCACTGGCCATGATTGAAGTTACGGGTGAATAAATGTTATCAATTTTATCACTGCTTTTGGCAAAGACAATCTCTTCTAAAGTTAATACACCAAGCAATTTCTGAGTCGCGTCTACCACGTAGTAATAATGAACTAATTCTGCACGATTTTTAGAGTAGTCTTTTTTAATTTTGTGTAGCGCTTGCTCACATGTATAAGTATTTTGAATAAACGAAATATCTATACTCATTATGCTTCCAACTTCATCATCAGCATAACTTAAAATTTTATTTATTTCGTTTCTTTTATCTTGAGGTGTGTAGGCAATAATTTTGCTTGTTACATTGGCTGGCAATTCTTCGAGTACATCGGCTAGTTCATCGCTTTGTAATTCTTGAAGCATCTTCATGCTTCATTCCTCATTAAAATCAAGCGCAAGTTCCTTTTGTTGCTCAGTTTCTAAAAATGAAAAAATATCTGCAGCATCTTCAGTTTTAAGTAATCTTAAAAATGCAATTTGGTCTTCTTTTGAAAATTCTCCCAATGTATCAGCAATATCAGCGTTTGGTATTTCATCAATCAGCAAATATGCTTGTTTATTGTTTTTGTTTTCAATAATTTCTTTAATTTTTGAAAACAGCTGTTCTTCCTGTATATCTGTCATTTTAGTCCTTTAAATATTTGATTAATTGTTCTTGGAATTGTTCGATTCTTATTTTGAAAAATGTACCATTTTTAACAAATTTAACATCGCCGGTTTCCTCACTAACGATGATAGTTAAAGCGTCACATACTTCACTAATGCCCATAGCCGCACGGTGACGCGCTCCGTAATGGTTATCAATTGATTTTTTTGATATTTTATAAAAAGTTGCGGCGTAATGAATTTTGTTGTCTCGTATAATTACTGCTCCGTCATGAAGTGGTGATTCTTTGTTAAAAATCGAAATCAGTAGTGAGGACGATATATTAGCGTTTAAAATGATTCCGTCTGTACGTAATCTATCTAAATTGTCACTATTTTCGATAGTAATCAATGCACCAATTTTATTTTTTGAAAAATGTTCGACCGCTTCTCTTAATTGGTTAATCAATCTAATTTGAGAGCTACTTCCCATCTTGTCATATCTTCTTTTGCCCAATTTACTTTTAATTGCGCTAACTGTACCAGGTAAAATTGATAATAATATTGAAATAACCACTAAACATAAAATAATATATAAAATGATATCGTTTGGTGTTATTTTAGTTGTGTCCATATTTATTGTCCCCCATTCCCGATTAAAATCGCTATGGCTAGACATAATATGATTAATGCTATAGACGCTACAATAGATAAAATTTTTGCTCATTTAAGTTTTTTGTATGTATCGATATCAATAACTTTATTATTTAGCAAGCATTGTTCGTTCGAGCAAATACTTTCCTTCATTGAATCATCAGAAACTAAGGCTGGGTTAGCCAAAATTAGTTTGTTTTCTTCGTATTGTTCTATTAAAAATTCTCTTCTTTTTTGAATCCGTTGTTCACAAATTAACGGATCTCTTTCAATTGTTGCCATAATACCTCCTAATTGATGTTTATATTATATACTAGTAATAAAAATATAATATTAATTGGTTGATTTTAAATACGTTTTTATAACCGTTTTAAAAAATCGATTATCTTTTGCGACTATTATTAAGTTGTTTTAGTAAAAATACTGAACGAACCAATGGCATATAACATTATGAAAAGAGTTGTATAATACTAACATGAAAAAAGAATCACTATATTGAAACGGTTACTTTATGGCTTTAGCCAAAGTGTCCGCTCTAAGGTCAAAAGACCCAAGCACGCAAGTTGGAGCTTGCATAATCGATAAAGATCGTAAAATTGTAGGGTTAGGCTATAACGGAATGCCTTTAGGTATTGATGATGCTTTTCCATGAGATAGAAAAGCTGATCATACAAAAGAAACCAAGTATCCTTACGTTGTCCACGCCGAAGTGAATGCAATTTTAAATGCTTTTGGTAAAACAAAGAATGCAACTCTTTTTACTTCGTTATACCCATGTTCTAACTGTGCCAAAACAATTGTACAAGCTGGTATAACAACTATTATTTATGAAAGCGATAAATATCATGATACTGAAGATGGTGAAATTGCTCGTTCAATTTTAACAAAATGCAATATCGAATGTATCCAACTAGATATCGAAACAAATGTTGAAGTCACTGTTGGTGATAAAACATTTTCTGCTTAAAACACTATATTAAAACCATTATTTGGTTTTTTTGACCTCTTAATCAATTCAAATATTCCAATAATTAAAAATATATGGTATTCTTTCCATAAAATTTTTAAATATTATAATAATCACTGGCCAATTACTACATTAATAAGTATAATGATATTGTAACAATACTTAAAAGGTAATGTTGCAAATCATAAAATATAAATAAGTTTAAAATATCATTTTTTTATCCAATTAAACACACTAAACCCCATTAGTGTGAAACTCAATTTTATATAATCTAAACGCACGAAAGTGCGTTTTCTTTTCGTTTTATCATATATTCCCGCGTATGTATGCGTATTTAATATTAAATTTTAAATTTATAATATAATACCAATATTAAAATGGAGTCATTATGAAAGTAAGAATCAAGAAAACAATCATTATTTTGTCTAGCACTTTAATAGGAACTGTTGCTTTAGCAACGGGACTAAGTTTAATCCCTACTAAAGACAAGCAAGTAAAAAAATCAAGCGAAATAAACAAAAAAAATACCGCTACTACAATTACTAATATTCCGGATTTACCTAAAAAACAAAAAACAGAAATAATTAACCCTAATGTAGATATTAGTTCGATTAAACTTTCTAACCGTATTTTTTCTAAAAACGCAATTGAAGCGGATCAATCAATTAATTATTTGGCCATGGGAGACTCAATCACGGCTGGTTTTGTGGCTACTTTAGATAAAGATTATTCAGGAAAATTCGAAAATGGCGAAGTAAGTGGTATCAGCTATCCAGCATATTTAGCTAATTTTTTCAATAAAATTAAGCGTTTAAATACTTTTTCAAACCAGGCCGTTACTGGTTCTACTTTCGCCGACTGAAACTTATTATTGAAATCTGAAGGCGATGAATCAAAATTGAATGAAATTGAGTTGAAATTGGTTAAATTCAGATTTGGTGATAGTTGAAAAAGTAAATATCAAAGTTTGCTCAATGATTTGTCAAAAAGCAATTTAATTACAGTATCGTTAGGCGCAAATGACTTCTTACATTCTATCGGCGAAAGCGCTTCTAATTTACAGCTAAGTGAAATTGTGAAATTAATTAATACCAAACAAGTAAACTACTCATATATTTCTAGTTTAGTGAATGATTTATTTAATAATTTATTCACCAATATTCAAAAAAGACAAGACGAATTTATTGATAGAATTCAAAAATTCGCACCTAATGCTAATATTAACTTTATAGGTTTTCCAACCCCATTAAATACAATTATGAATTTGGT